>NZ_JAXOJN010000013.1:0-72942 GCF_036663715.1 Sphingomonas arabinosi | reverse complement strand
ATCCACTGACAATGCTCGCGCCATCCATGCCAGCCTCCTGCACCGGCACGCACCTGAATCAGAAAACCGCAGCGACGGGAATCCCCTTATGATTCAGCACGGTGAGAAACCGCTCTAGCGTTGTACGTGCAGTTCCGAGCTGCGGTACAGCGTCCTCGAAAGAGCCCGCAAACAGTTTGGTGAGCTCGGCAACGGCTGACAGGATTTCGGCATGCTGCTGCTTCAGCAGCGCGATCTTGAATTGCACCGGGGCGTCCTCGAGAGTGCGGCACACGAGAATGTCCAGCATGCAAAGTCGGTTGCCCCCGGCCCGAAATTTAGGCTAACCACGTCGTCGAAAATACCGATAAGTGTCTGATTTAACATAATATTTCTTATCGATCCGAACAATCCTCGTGGCTCTGAGTCACGCCAAGGCAGTTCGTAAAGTTACCGCCGTCGTATCCGATGCGGCCTCGATCTCGATCCGGTGAAGCCCAACTCGATCAGGTTGGCAACGCGCGCATCACGTGCCGAAACGCTGGTTTCGCCCAGCACAACGACAACAATACGCCGACCTCTACGCATCGCCGACGCTGCGAGATTGTAGCCGGCGTCGGACGTGTACCCGGTCTTGATGCCGTCGACGCCCGCGACCCGACCGAGCAGATGGTTGTGATTGCCGATGCGGCGCGATCGCCACTGAATCGTACGTCTGCTGAACCGGGCATATTGCCGCGGAAATCGCCTGACGATGGCGCGTGAAAGCCTCGCCATGTCGCTCGCCGTCGTCACGTTCCTGGCGCTGGTCAGCCCAGAGGCGTTTGCAAACCGCGTGTTCCGCATCCCAAGCTGGCGTGCCTTTGCCGTCATCAGTCTGGCAAATTTTGGCTCACTACCAGCAATGCGTTCGGCCACGGCAACGGCCAGGTCGTTCGAAGAGATCGCTGCGATAGCATCCAGCGCTTTGCCGACTGTGATCCTTCCACCTGCGGCTATGCCTAAATGCGTCGCCGGCTGGCGCGCTGCCCGGCGGGAAATCGGCAAAGAGTCACCTGGTCGTAAGCGGCCGTCGGCCAGCGCTTCGAATGCGAGATAGAGCGTCATCAGCTTGGTCAACGACGCGGGTCGTCTCGCTGCGTCGGGCGCCTGTGAAAACAGAACGGTACCCGTTGAGGCATCGACCACAATCTCAGAGACGCGTGATCGGGCATATGCAGCCTGCACAGGCAGGCCGAATGCCAAGTTGGCAACGATAAGACCGATCTGCAAACGCCGTAGAGAATTGAAAAACATGCCGAAGTTGGTATCCTCAATGAGCCTTGAAGATGCCAACTCTGACCTGACTGCTGCCTTAAGCGGCACGCTTCGAAGGGCGCCCCGGAGCGATTGCTACTCGAGGTCACTTTCTGTCACTGTTATCACATTGGCCGTTGGCCGAAGCTCGGCAAGATCGGCGCAGATATCGAGAATCTCGTCGCTGAACCGCTCGAACAGTTCCAGGGCGTCATTGTCTGGTTCGTCGCCGCTCACTTCACGCAACACGGCGTATTTCACAGCAAAGTCGCGGTCGTCGCTATCGATGTCGGCGGTAAACTCGACCTGCTTTTCGCGGTCTTTGTCGACCAGGCTGTCCTGATCAATCGTGAGACGGTTCGCCATGTATCACTGCTTCCTTGGTTGGCAGGCTCCCCTGCCCGAAGGCTACACGGCGTGCAAACTCAACAAAGGCTGATCCCGCGGTACGTCGCGTCCTCAACGATGATTTTGGCCGTTCCCGGCCCGACGATCGTGTTCACCTTCCCCAACGTCGTATCAATCGTGTCCCCTGGAAATACGATCTCGACCACATGGGAATTCGGAATTGGGAGGCCATCCGCGTCGATCACCATCGGCGCCGGTAGCAGTTGAACACGAAAGGTAGGTATGTCGGAATTGGTCATGGTGCCTTCTCCGGCCTAGTGGATCAGTGTCAATGCCCAGGGGCTGCAGCGTAGAAACCGTTCCAGCATGGGCCAAAAGTAAACACAGTCGCGTTAGAAAACTGCGTTTGAAGCCGACAAGTTAATCATGGACTTGGCACATGCCTGCCAGGCTTATAGGCATGCCTGTCTAAATCATCGACGCAATCTCGAAAGTCAGGTTTCATGCAGGTCATCGTCCGCGATAACAACGTCGACCAGGCTCTTCGCGTTCTGAAAAAGAAGCTGCAACGCGAAGGCGTCTATCGAGAGATGAAGCTACGCCGCCATTTTGAGAAACCGTCGGAGAAGCGTGCCCGCGAACACGCAGCGGCCGTCAGCCGAGCGCGCAAGGCCGATCGCAAGCGTGCCGAGAAGGATCAGTAAGCCTCAGGGTTTGTTTAGACCATCACCGTGTGGATGCGTGCTATTTGCTCAAACGAATACGAAAAAGCCGGGCGATTGCTCGCCCGGCCTTTCATTCAAGCAAATGGGTAAGATCAGCGCGGCGGAGTGGTACCGGGCGTTCCCCCTGTCGTAGAGCCCATCGTACCACCGGTCGTGCCGCCCATTGTGCCGCCAGGGTTCGTGCCACTCATTGAACCAGCGGTGCCGTCGGTCGTACCGCCCATCGTGTCCGCACCAGTCGTGCTGCCGGTCGTACCGGACATCGTGCCACCCGTCGTACCTGACGTTGTGCTGCGCGTCTTGCCACGGGCCTTCGTGCCATGCTGCGTGCGTGTCGTTGCGGTCGATCCTGATGTACTCGTTGTCGGATTAGTCTGGTCAATAGAACCAGTCGACGCTCCCCCGTTCATTGTGCCAGTGGCTGAACCACTCATACCGCCGCTTGTCGTGCCACCGGTGGTGCTGCCGGTCGTCTGTGCCATCGCTACACCCGGAATAATCAGGGCTGCAGCTGCTATCGATGTCAGAATCCGCATTTTCTCTCTCCTATATTCTTAGAGAAGAAAGCGATCGCGGTTAAGTATGTTCCCTACGGCCTGAATATAAAGGGTCTTTCGCCCGATTCTATCCCGGGCGCTTAGTATCTGTTGACGACTTACATAACCTGATCGACGGAGATATTATTCTAAACCACGGCGTTTGGTGTGCCGGTCCTGATCGTAATATTCTTCGCCTTCATCGCATCGAAATTTCGCGAACCAGGTCAATTACGAGCGACCCCGTCCAGCAAGGATCGGGCGGAGGGCGTCACGTGGCAAGATTCCGCAGTGAAGTGGACGGTCTTTAATCCTTTACATCTCGGCCAATCCGTTCCTCCGTCTCAAAGCATCAACCCTACTGGATCCCGACTTCGGGAGGCAGCGTCGTAACCACGTTGCCACGCAGCGCGCAGACGACTGCCACGCCGTCCGCTGGGGTTATCATTGCCCATGACGAAGCAGCGCCAGCCTGCTTTCTCGGCTTCCCAGTTCTCGTCGACCGGTCCAGGCGTCAGCAATGACATTAGATCCAGGCGGCGATGCTTCACTGTTGCCGTGACCATGTCAGAGGTCCTCTCGGACCATGATCGTGAGCACACGCCGGGTGATGCTGGCATCGGCGGGATCTTCCGAGCCGTACTCGAACGCAGCGTCATAATAGATCCTATGCAGATCGGTTTCGGCTATTCCGTTGAACCGTCAACTTTCGCGGAGAACGTCTCATGGAGAACCAGTCATCGGATTATTGCGTTCAGACCTCTGTCATTGTCAGCGTCGAACTCAGCAAACGCACTTGGCTTGTGGCATCGCTTACGCCAGGTGCGGCTAAGATCTCGCTGCGTACGATTCCCGCGGGCGACAGCGCAGCCCTACTCGGTCACCTTCGCAATCTCGAAAGCAAGACGGGCGAGCGTATTGGTAAGCCCGCCGCCATTCGCCTATGCTTCGAGATCGGCTATGATGGCTTCTGGCTGGCACGACTGTTGCGGGCAAATGGCATCGATACTTACGTTCTTGATCCTGCCAGCTTCCTTGTATCGCGCCGCGGCAAGCGCGTGAAGACTGACCGCATCGACGCCGAAGCCATGATCGGTATCCTCAAAGCCTATCTCGCAGGTGACAAAAGCGTGTGTCGTGTCGTGGATGTGCCAACGCCGGATGAGGAAGATGCGCGCCGAGTCATGCGCGAGCGTGGCGATCTTGTGCACGAGCGCACCCGGATTATTTCGCGAATTAGGGGACTACTGGCCTTACAAGGCATCCAGTCGGTCAAAGCGATCAGCGGCGGTGACTGGTCAAAGCAACTCGACGATATGCGTACCGGCGATGGACGGCTGCTGCCGCCAAACCTTCGTCGCCAGATTGAGCGGTGCTTCGGTCGCCTCGAGCTGCTCAATGAACAGATCAAAAGCATTGAACGCGACCGCGCCGATGTGGTTCTGGACGAAGCCTCGACGTTTCCGTGCCGCGAAAAAGCGATCCGTCTCGAGCAACTCAAGGGCATCGGTGCCAACAGCGCAGTGATGCTTGTTGCCGAGGTGTTTTGCCGCAAGTTTGAAAGCCGACGACACGTCGCTGCTTTTCTTGGGCTGGCCCCCGCGCCCTACGCGAGTGGAGACGTCTCACGCGATCAGGGCATTAGCAAGGCTGGCAACCACGGAACGCGCGTTCTGATGGTGGAGCTTGCGTGGTGTTGGCTACGATATCAGCCAAGCAGCGAGTTGGCGGTTTGGTATCGCAACCGCTTCAAGGGAAACGGCGGGCGCGCGGCCAAGGTCGGGATTGTGGCGCTCGCCCGAAAATTGCTAATCGCGCTTTGGCGCTTCGTGGAAACCGGACTGGTCCCGCAGGGCGCCGAGCTCCGCGCCGTCTGATGCCTATGTTGCAACAGGCTCAATAAGGCGACGCGGGTTGGTGCGATGCGTGACCGGGAAGATTGATGGCGCCTAGAAACGCCCAGTAGTAGTTTGGTCCGCATCCGCCTTTGCTCGATCCGAGGATGTGAATACGGATTATGGTACGCGGCTTCGGCCTCGACCGGATACAAGTCTATGCACGGATTGTGCATCAGCTGACCTCGGAACGATCGAAGCCAATCGATGGGATCTGAATACGGCGGCAATGGAGCCGGAAGCCTCACGGGAAAGGATACACAGAATGTGTTCTTGACAACCGTTTCCTCATACAAGTCGATCTTGAAGTAGACCGTTGTCCCCTCGATCTCGAAGTTGCCCCGGTCCCGTTCGGCCGCATCCGCATCGGCGAACACATAGTGGCGGATGGCGGCGTAAAGTCTTGCTTGAACGACGATCTCCATGGCGCCGTTACCGGAAGCGAAGGTGCCAAGGCAGGTCCTCGTCACCATGATCCGAGCGGTACGGTCGAGGCCTTGGCGACAACGGTCATTGAGACGGGCGATGGACGCCAGAAGCGCTTCGGCGCTCGCCAGCGATCCGTTGAGCAGCCGGCCATCCTTGCCAGTGGCTTCGGGCGCGGCGCTGGTGGCGATCGTGGCAGGGAGCATGGCGGTGTCCTCAGGCTCGGCGGGGCCATTCCCCGCATCTGCCTGTCACCTCCCCTCCCTCCTTGAGCCTTGGGCCCACCCGATCGGCCACGGAGAAAGGTCGATGTCGCTCAGGCGTGGCGACTTTCGTCTGACGCAAAGACGGACCAGAGGTGAGCCTCTGCATCGATGAGGTGGTCGAAGCTCTGGCTGGTGTTGCTGACGTTGACGATCCAGCGGGTCCCATGTGCCTGGACAAAGCCGACCAAGTAGACCCGGCCCGCGCTATCCGAAGGTGGGATCGTTGCCAGATCGTGCCCCGCAGCGGTCAAGCTCTGCACATCGCGGCCCGTGACACGCCAATCGTCGAACCTGCTCCCCTCCCTGGAGGCCGTCAGATAATAGCGGGTTGCGACCGACCAGGCCGCGTTGACGTGGTGTAGGTCAGTGCCAAGGGCATCAGCATCGCCATTGGCGACGATCGCCGGCGAGCGCGTAGCTTGCCACGCCGCTAGCATGACCATGTTAGCGTCGAGGAAATCATGCGAAGCGCAGACGCCGGCCTCGATCGTCCGATTTTCCACTCGCATCTCGCGCCATTCGGCGGGATCTAGCTGCTCTGCGAGGAGGTGAGCAAACGCGCAGGCAAGCGTCTCAATCGCGATATGGCCAAGGGCTTCGGCATAGTCATCGCCTTCGTAGATGACTGTCAGTTCACCGATCGCGTCACGCCGGCTGAAGGTGAACCTCGCGGCCTCGGCAAATTCGCGCATCGCCGGTAGTTCGTAGTCGACCCAGATCTGTGCGGCCTCGCCCATCGGACCAACGCACGGTCCAAAGCTCGGCGCCGTTTCGTGACGCCAGCTCATCTCCGACCATTCAGACGGGATCGGCACCATCGTATCGACTGGATAGTCAGGAAAGAACTCTGGCCATGTCGGCATTGCCTCTTGGGTGGCGAAACCGTTGGACAGACATACCAGACCATCGGCGGTGCCAATCCGTCGATATGCCTCGATCGTGTCGGCATCCCCATCGGCGCCGGCAATCAACTCGGTCAGCACGTAAGGCCATGCCGATACCGGTACACGGACGTTGAGGAAGCCGTTCCAGGTCGTATCATCGGTGAAGCCGGGGAACGTTGCCCCCTCCCCAAACGACCACGCGATCGAGCGCATACCGTTGTGCTGCCGCGTATTGTCCAAGGCCTCGGGGCCGACGTCGAGGTGCGTCAACGCCCGTGCGAACGCGGACTGGTGCTGAAACCGACCCAGCGCCGACAGGAAGTCGACATAGGCAGACCGTGCCTCTTCAGTCTGAAACTCGTGATCGGTTGCGTCACGAGCAGAGAGATACTCGCGAGCAAGCGTTACCGGGTCGGTTCGGATCGTCTCGGCAAGAGTAGCGATGTAGCGGATGCGCATGGGGAAGGATCCTGTCCGGTCTATTCCGGTCTCCCCCCAACCCTTCTCCTCTCCTGTGCCGTTTTAGCTGTTTAGCAGGGAACGTCGCCCCTCCATGACCGGCTGATGACTGGTCAAGATTTCGCCCTAAGCGCTCTGACCTTCGCGAATTAGACCCGGCTCTGAAAAGGCTAGCACGCACCGCACTTACCCGCCGTTACCAGGGTGCCGCCCTCTCAGCCGCAGGCATCCATCAGGCGGGTGGCGCCGCCAAAGGCACGTAGGGCTGCGGCCATCTCGCGGCGGATATTCGTCTTGTTGAAGACGATGATCTCGGGAGCAAGACGATCACCGGTGGAGGTCGCGTAGCCCACGGCAGGCACACCGTCTTCGGCCTCGATGCGGATTAGGTGGCCACGCCGGGGCGCCGGGCCGACATGGCGAGCAGTAAACTCGCCGAGCTTACCAGTCAGGCCTTTGATGGCCTTGCCCCAGCGGATATGGCCAGCGCCGAGATTGTCCGTGCCGTCGTAGCCCCGGTCGAGCCAGCAGCGCAGATGGGAGCGCTGTTGCAAGAGCGAATTGCGCGATCGCTCCATGTTCGCGCACAAGGGCAAAGCGCTGGCGAAGGCGTCGACGATGCGAAGGTAGTCACCCTGTACCGCGATCAGGATGTCATCGATCTCGCGTCCGCGGAGGATGGCACGCAGCGCATCACCATTGCGAGGATCCGCAATGATCTCGTCTGCGCGAATTGCGGAAATAGGAGCCTTCATCTCGGTCGGGCGGTCGTTCACGACGAAGCCAGCATGGCGATCGATCGTGACGATAGTCATGGCCTCGGTCCCGTGTCTGCCACGGACCTCGTCGATCAGTCGCAGACCAGATACCCGCATCAATCCCGGCGTCACTTCCTCGATCGTGGCATCGGCGACAATGAGTAAACGGCGCGCCCAACGCGTTGGGCGGGCATGGTCGTTCGGCTTCGGCCAGCTGCTCGGAGCCGGTCGAGCGACCTGAGGCAGTGCCTCAGTTTGGCGTAGATTGTCCTTGCGCATGGCGGCGAGATTGCTGCGCCGTGCGGCGTCGAAGAGGTCGCCCTGATCGCCGCCACCATCGGCGAAGCCCCGGTCGTAGGCCTCCCGCTTGGCCTCTTGCCGGCGCGTGCCATCGGCGCAGAAGCGATGCTCCCAACCGGCCTCGGCCGCGGTCCAGCCGCTCGCATAGGCAACCGCGAGATCCCAATCGTAGCCGTGGAGATCCCGGCCACGCAGGATAGCAATCTCGCTATCAGTGATCGTCCCGTCCTGAGCACGCGATGCCATGAGGGCGAAGTTGCGGTTCTGCCGATCGGCTTCCGTCTTCGCGGCGATCGCGTCGTTCACGGGCTTCATAGCGGCGATCCGTTCGCGCCCTCGCGCCATTCGGTCAACCAGTGGCGCCGTCGGCGGGAGGTCCGGGTAGGATCGCCAGATTCGGGCGAGCTCGGTCGCCTGCTCGACCGACCGGCCACGCGTCAGCCAGCAGCGCATGTCGGTGGAATCGAAGTGGTCCACGGCCCCACCAGCATGCGGAGACCGGACAGCGGGAAACGCGCCCGCCGAGATGATCTCGGCGGGCTGCGACTGCAGCATCAGCATTGGCTCAATCCTTCAGAGGATAGGCGGGATTACGCGGCGGTGAAACGCTGGTGCGCCGTGTCAGCCTGTTGTGGGAAGGCCGCGGCTAGATGGCCGTGAAGGATCGCGAAGTCAGCGATCGGGAACGTCCCGTCAGCGTTTGGCCGTGTCGTCAGGAGGGCACCGATTACCAGCTCGGTATGGTCCGAGCGCTCGATTTTCGCGACTTTGCCGGTGTAGGTTACGGGCGCCGTGAAGCCCGCCTCAATCCAGGAGCCGAGCCCCTCCTCTACGGCCTCGGCATAGGCCCCGACTGCCTCTCCGTCTTCGTCCTTAACCTTCAGGGCGAGCGTCCGATAGATACCGAAGTCATGCCGGTTGGTGTGGACGATCAGCTTGCATCCTGCCGGTGGCATGCCGTGGCGCGCGATCATCGCCAGTTTGTAGGCCATCACCTCGTGCGTATTGGCCGTCTCGAAGTCGACGGTTTGCCCGAGTTGGGCGCATTCCTCATTGGCAGGCGCGCCGCCAATATCGATGATGTGGGACATGGAGGTTCTCCTTCGATCCACCTGGATCAAAAGTCTCCCATCCCCCTCCCTCCCCCGTCGCGGAGCGGGTGCTCAGGACCGATAAAGGAATGGGCGCACCGCACGTTGCGCTGGTCCGTCGGTCGATCCCAGCGTCTTCAGACGATCGGTCTCAAGCATGGCCCCGAGGTCATCCGGCAGGCTGGCATAACGCGCTGCGATCTCGATCGCCGAAGACGCGGTCCGTAACTCGTCGGGTTCAGTGCCCTGCCATTCGACCATGTCATCCTCGCCTTTCATAGTCGGGTGAGGACGCAGGACATGGACGAAAAACGTTGCAAGCGGTCGATCCCAACCGATTGCGACAGTGGTGCCGGCGTTGCCGGTGAAAGTATGACGGCTCATCAATTGATCCCCCAGTCGGTCAGGAAGCGAGCGTGATCCAGTCAAGCTGCCACGGGTGCGGACGCGGCGTAAAGCGGAGCACACCGGGGAGTGGTCCGGCGTCATCCGCCAACCGGTCGACCAGCCAGTCGATGTAGAGAATGGCATCGGCCATATCCCCCTCGAGCAGATCATCGAGCATCGACGACTGGTATGCGTGCTCGTCGCTCATCATCAGCCAATCGAGGGCGTCGAGGAAGCGTTCGCGGTGCTCGATAAAGCGGGCAAGATTGGCGGCGTCGGCCCGGGCAACGGCAAGCGCGTGCAAGATTTCCATCGTGGTGGCCCTTCAGGCGGCGAGCGGGATGGGAAGGTCGGCCGGCGTGGCGACACGCTTCAAGCCAAGCTCACGGCACAGCCGGTCTGCGAACCGATCAGGCTTCAGGAGGTCCCGGATCGAGGTGAACCGATTTGGCTGCTGGTGGCCCTCCGACACGGCGCGATAGGACACTTCGCGCCCTTCGTGCCGACCCCCAATCTGCACCATGACCGCCACGTTGATCGCGGCGAGCATGACGTTACCCGACTGGTCGGGGGTGCCCTCGAAATTGCACACCGTGTAGGTTTCCGGAGCAAGGCCAAGTGCTGTTGCCAGCTGCAGCATCGCCGCGCGGCCATCTTCGTGGAACCGGTTCTTGGCAGCAACGTCATATTCGACGCCTCTGATCGCCAGCGCCAACAAGGTCGGGAAGCGCTGCAGCTCCTCCAGCCGGCGATGGCAGGCGGCACGGAGGACCTCAGCGTCTGCGTGATTGCTCGATACCGTCGCCATGTGGCGCGTCAGCAACGCCACGGCAGGGTCGCTGTCGGGGCTCACTCCGGCGTTGCGACAATCGTCCAGGGCCTTGCCGATCGCATGTAGCGTGGCGGTGACGGAAGTGAGGGCGCTTGGGTCCAGCGCTTGTTGGTGGCGGAAAGGCACATCGTAAATCATCGACGCATGCTCCAAATGAGGTCCGCACGCCTTTTCTGGCGCGCGCCCCTCACCCCCCTCTCTCCTCCGCATCGCCGGGGTCGCGCTCGTGTCGTCTGCCCCTCGAAGCTGGGCGCTTGGCATGGCTGGGCAGAAAGATATTGCCGGTTTTCGGAAACATCTTTCCGGCCGTCAGGCGGCCAAGCACACCTCCGGCGCAGTATCCGGAGGGCATGATCGAGCTTGGCGTGGTTGCGTCACGCAACCATCGCTAGCGTCATGGCAGCAGCTCGACACCGAGAGCGGCAAACGTGTTGACCGGGCGGGTACTGTCGTAGCGCACGGCATCGCACAGGCCGGTGAAGTCCGGTCCCTCATATCTGGCAAAGCCGAGATGATCGCATCCCGCGATGCGCTGCCCTGTGACGCCGACTTTGCCCTTTGGCACCCAATCCGCCCAATCTCCCGATGCGGACCGCACGCCGATTTCGCCGATCGCCGCTTTTAGGACTTCAACCTTTTTAAGGACGTAACTGTCGCTCGGCGTGATGACCTCGCCGGTGAACGCACCGTACCGGGAGGGGTGCCAGTGGCGCGCAGTCTGATGGGCCAGGTCACGCTCGATGTCAAAATTCTGGTCCTTCACCTTGGCGAACTCGGCCTCGAAGCCGATGACGACCAGCGACCAGTTTACGTCCTGCTCGTAGTAGATGCTGTCGAGGCGAAGGGCCTCCGGCATTGCCGCCTGACGCTCATCCGACAGGACAAATCCTCCGTGGGAGGGCGTCGTGACCCACCAGACCCCTGGCAGGCGCTGGGTTGCCATATCCGGCGTATCCCAAAGCGTGTGCACGGGCGCGGGCGTGGAGGCGAAATCGGGCATGGTCTTCTCCTAGATCGATGCCCGTTCTCTCCCCCCTCTTCTCCCATTTTCTAGCGGGTCCCTCTGCCCCGGGGGCTGCTTTCGCAGGAGAGGCGCTCGCCGCGGCGCCATTTGTTCGGATCGGTGAAATAGCCGGCATGGACGCCGGCATGGTTGGCCTCGGCGCGTTCATAAGCAGCGACATAGCGCTCTGCCCGCTCTGGATCGTTTTTGAGATAACTGGTCGCAGGGACGGCAAGGCCGGCTGCGATCATGCTTTCTCCGAGATCCTGGCCGGCGATTTCCACCGTTCCGATCGGCCGCCCGTAACTCTGCTTGCCGGTCAACCGGATGGTGCTGGTCCCGGACTTCAGGAGCTTCGAGGCATAATCCTGCGCGGCCTTTCCGCACGGCCAGCAGCCATCCGAGTTGCGGCATAATTGCCGTTTCTCGAAGGCGTCCGCACCGAAAAGGCGAACGTCGAAGGAGACTGTATCCCCATCGATGGCCCGGCCGTCGGCGCGAATTGCAGACTGATCATCGGCCTTGAGTGCGGTTTGCCCGCAGGCCGCAACAAGGAGGGCGAGGCCAAGGATCATGCGCATGCACGCGAGTCCTCGATCGAGAGCAAAAACGCGTCAACGATCCGCCACGGCTGCAACGGTTCGTCAGTGGCAATCACTGCAGGCTCCAACCCGTCCTGCCGCATCCAGGCTGCGACGCGAACGGCATTAGACCGACTGCACAATATGCGGCGCAACGGCGAGAGAGGGGTGTCATCAGACATGGGCAATTCCATCATGCTGCTTTTGCAGAGGGGAGCGACGGTGCGAAGACCGTGCGGTGGATCCTGGTCTCCGGCACGACAGACCAGGACAAGTCGCGGAAATGCGATATTCGATAGTGTCCGTGTCCCTCGCTGCTGCGGAACGTGATCTTTTCACCCCGCTTCACGACGATAAACTCGGTGCCGCTATGCCCATCGCTAAACTTGATCGCGCGTGGAAACCTGATCCGCATGCCGTCCTCCACCTTGCGGGCGTGGAGGCGCAACCGAGCGAGGCAGCGACGCCGCCAGTCGAGCGCGCTTTCCTTAGCGGTCGGCGACAAGAGACGCAGGATCCGGGCAGGGCATCCGGCCTCGCAGGGTCCCATCGATTCCTCCATGTCCTTGTACGCGAATGAATATCCGTCCTTGGCCTTGGGATTCCAGCGGACAAGGCACACCAGCGCAATCACATATTGCACATCGCCGTCAGCGATGATCTCAGTCGCTGCGTACCAGACGCGGTTTCCTACGAATGCGCTGTCGATGACGCGCATGCCGTGCGTGCCGCCACCATCGTACGTGCGACTGTAGGTGAACTGCGCGTCGAGATAGGCCTTGGGCGTGGCATGTCCGCCCATGCCTGCGCTGGTCATTGAGAGCCAACCCATGTCGTATCCTCCGATTTTGGTGGGTCATGCGGCGAACCGCGTCGCGGCGGTGTCGACCGCTTCGGTTGAGAAAGCGCGCAGGTACGAAAAGGCTTGTTCGGCCTTGGTCGCGGCGAGGAAAATCGCGGTCTTGTCGGCACGGAGCAGTCCGAGCCAGCTGGCGAGATAGGAGGCGTGGCTGTCGTGGATTTCGGTTGCGAGGCCGAGATCGCCACAGACCATTGCAGAGCCGAGTTCCGCGACGAGCTCTTCGACGCCGTAAGCCTTGTCACCAAAGCGCTTGCCGAAGGTGCGATCGAGCCTGGAGTGATGCCCAGTCCAGTGACAGCTTTCGTGCGCTAAAATCGAGGCATAGGCGTCGGCCGATCGGAAGCTGCCGGGCCGCGGCATCTGGATGTAGTCGAAGGTTGGGTCAAAAAAGGCCCGGTCGCCGCCATGTCGGACCTTTGACGGCACAGCCGCGAAGAACGCATCGATCCGGTCCTGTCGGTCCGACAGAAGCCGCGGGGTCGGGGGCACTTGAACGGGGTAGTAATAGTCCGGCAGCCCGGTGATCTCGTCGGCGTTGTAGACGACGTAGGACCGTAGGAACCGGATCATCCGGTCGGCCGACATGCCGAGCAAGCTGGGGACGCCAGCCTTGCGGAACGTCGAAGCGTAGACGGAGAAGGATGGACGTGCGTCGCGGCGTACTTCCCCGCCAAGCGCACGCGCCTGGCGAGCGGTCATCCAGTACCGGCTTTGATAGCCATAGGTGTTGGCGGTAGCCCACAACCACAGCGCGTTGATGCCGTTATAAGCGACGCCTTCGTGGCGAAGCGGCCTGCCGCTCTCGCCGATGATCGACCACGGGCGCTGCCAGGGCGTGGCGCCCGCCTCGAGCTTAGCAATGATGGTGGCAGTGATGGCGGCCGCGATATCGCGGGTTGCAGCGGTCATAGCGCTGTCCTCTTCGGCCAGGTGAAACGACACTGCCGGCACCGCGAGGTAGCGCGGGCCGGCAGTGAGGGTGCTCAGGACGTGATGGCCGAGTGGGCTATTCGGCCGCGACGATCTCTTCCGTCACGGCGTCGTCGTTGTGATGTTCCAGCTGGCCCGCGCCGACGTCGCCGTCCTGCTGGTCGCTGCCATCGTCCGGACCGTCACCGATCAACGTAGCCAGATCGTCTCCGCCGGTTAGGCCGTCGTCGGCATCGGGATCGGTCTGGTCGTCATCCCCGTCGATCAGGTCGGCAAGATTGCCCTGCTGCTCGTCAGTTTTCGCGGCCTCGGCCTCGGTCACCGGGTTGGTGAAGCACATCGCAGTCGGTAGCCACTTTAGTGCAGCTTCCTTGATTTCGGGCTCGACGATCGCGTCACCACCGAACAGCTTCTGGCACGATGCCGAGACTTCCGGCTTCTTCTCGGTCGCATGGCGGCTCGACAGGGCAGGTCCGCCAACCTCGTGGAGCAGCGAGATCAGCGAGCCCTTGGACACACGGTCGAAGAAGTTTTCCGAGGTCGGCCGCCACCAGCTGGCAACGTCGATATCGAGAATGTTCGCGAGACGGCCATGGAGCGGGTTCTGCCGGTTTGAGCCGTAGGCGATCTTGGCCTCCAGCGAGGTCGCGACGATGTAGGCCAGCCACGCCGACTTCACCTCGTCGCCGAGCGCCCGGAACGCCTCGAACCGCAAGACTTGGTTACTGGACTCCATCCACGATGCATCGAGTCCGTCATGCACTTCGGTCAGATGGTCGCGGGCGCGTGATGCCGGCATGTTGTTCGACAGGATGGGATCTTGCGGCCGGTCGGCCCGGATCGTCGTACCGTCGTTGGAGGAGGCCCGGCGCCCGTCGACCATTGCGAACAGCATGTAGTCCAGTGCCAGCCCCGGACTGGCGATCAACGCAGCACCGAGAACGTCGCGCCGTTGCATGGCCAATTGGTCGCTGAGAACCTGGCTGAGTGCCTTGCCACCCGGCGCCGCGTTGTCCGGGTCGACGACCTTGTCGGTATTCCCCGTGGTCGGCGTAGTTGCGCCCTCCTCGATGCGGAACGTTGGCACCTGCGTGGCGCGATCAGAGGCGGCATCGCCATCATCGCTTTCGTCATTGGCTTGCCCGCCTTCAACGTCCCTGTCGACCGGCTCCGGTTCAACCACCGTCACCCGGATCGGCGTCTCGCTGTAATAGGTCTCGTCCAGGACCATCGTGCCCGACTGCGACAACGTCAGAAAGGCACCCACGCGAGGGGCGAGTTCGGGCGGAAGGAACGACGGGCGGCGATCGAGCGCTTCGAGTTCCTCGGCGAGACGATCGTTCTCGGTTTCCAGCGCCGTGAAGGCCTCGTCCGACAGCTCGTCGTTCTGCATCTCGTCGTGTAAATCGGCCATGCGCTTCTCGATCTGCTCGGCGCGTTCGGCCTCGGCCGTCGTCATCGGCTGCTCCGGCAGACTGATCCTGTGCAGGTCGCGCGCGGCGTCCCAGGTGCTGTGACCCGCGATCGGCCGGATCCACGCGAGCCCACGCTCCTCACCGATCCGTGCGGCTTCGGCTTCCATCATTGCTGCCGCCAGCGTGCGAGCAAGGTCAGGCTGCAACCAGCGTTCGCCGGCGTTGCTGAACAGGTCGCGGTCGACGACGCCGCCTGCGGCCTCATAGGCTTCGACCCCGACCAGCAGCGCAACCGGATCGTTGGCGCGCATCATATCGGTCGCAATTACCCGGCGGATGGCGTCGGCGTTGTAGTGTGTCATCGAACCATAGGTCGACCAAACGCGAAGCTGTGCTTCATGGCTGCCGGTCGAGGCGTAGGCCTTGGCCATGTCGAGGGTGAGATCACCGCTAGCCAGCTTGGCAAAGATCGGCTCGGCCAGGTCAGCCAGGCGCAGACGACCCTCGATGAAGCGGCGCGTCACGCCGAACCGCTTGGCGACACCATCGATGTCCGTGCTGCCGTTGAGGAAATGCTGGAAGGCGCGGCATTCCTCGGCGGGACTGAGCTTCATGTGCTGGAAACTGACCGCGAGCGATGTTTCGGTCAGTTCGGCATCGTCGCCCTTCATGATCCGCACCGGTACATCGTACTTGTCCGGATCAATCACGCCGCGCTCTACGAGCAGGTTCAGCGCACGCCAGCGCCGACCGCCATCGAACACCTCGAACATGCCGCGTGGCCGCGAGACAGGCGTAACGAGCAGGTTCTGCAGGACGCCGCGCGCTTCGAGATCGGCTGCGAACGGCTCGATCTGCAGCGTCTCATCGGGAGCAGTGCGAACGTTGCTGGCGGAGAGGCGAAGCTTCGAGAGTTTGACGGACTGGATCATGGGAAATCACCCTTCGTTTTCTTGAGTATCCGATACTTTCGGACACCATTCCCCTTCCCCCTTCCCTCTCCTTTTCGTTTTGGATGCCTAGGTACGGCCCAATGATATTGATCGATTAAGTATTGTCTGAAATGTCTATCTTACTATCTAGCGACGATCCCCAAGGGCTTTCTTTCTATGTGTGGAAAATATGATGACTGACGATACCAACTCGATCGAACTCGCAACCGAGTTGACCATTGCCTGGCTGGCTAATCCAAATACCCGGACAACGGCCGACGATGTTCCTGCATTTCTGCAGTCGATGCACGCGGCCGTCACAAAGCTCGGTGGTGAGCAGAGCGTAGATGCTCCGGAAGCGCCAGCCCAGGAGTACACGCCTGCCGTGACGGCACGAAAGTCGCTTGCCAGCAAGGACCACATCATCAGCATGGTCGACGGCAAGCCGTACAAGACGTTGCGTCGTCATCTCGCGACCAATGGCATGACGCCTGCGGAGTACCGCGAACGGTATAATCTCAAGGCCGACTATCCGATGGTTGCAGAGGCCTATAGCGAGAGCCGTCGTGCCATGGCCAAGAAGATCGGCCTCGGCCGTAAGCCCGGTCAGACCGTGCAGAAGGCTGAAGAGTCTGCTCCCGCCAAGCCGCGTCGCAACGCGAAGGCCGCAGCAACGGCAGATGCCGAATAGGCAGTCTTGAGCATTGGTGCGTGGTCGATGCCACGCCCCAATGTCCTAGCTCTTTGGGCCCAGTGCCTAGGCGTAAAACAAAAGGCCGCCCCTTTCGGGACGGCCTTTCCATTGTCAGCCATTAATGGCTTAATCCTTGAAGCTGGACAGCCCCGCCAGCGGGGGTCGCACTCATCCGGCTTGCCGTTAGCGGCGTATAACAATGAGACATTCGACCACCTCCTTCTAGTTGTTGAACAGTGAAGCGGATATGGGTGCCAAGGCGGATCGTTCAAGGATTTCAGCCACATAACTGGGTGCCTCCAGCGCATGCGGCAGGACTGGCGCGATAGCCTGATAGCTGTCGTCAGGCCGCTTTCAGGATCCGGCCCAGCACGGTCTCGGCCTCGCTCGCTGGCACGAAGACCCGGGTCCGGTAAGCGATGATTTCGGAAAAGCATCCAAGCGATTTCAGCCAGGGCAGCTGCGAGACGGGTGCGTCTACGATCTCGACCCGCTGATTGCCGTTCACGATCGCCCGTTTGATGGTCATTGGGAACGGTCGCACGACATCGACGCTCCGCCCGGACAGGACCGAGCTCGCAATCGCATCCACCGGCAGATCATCGGTCTTGGCGATCCCAAGCTTGGTATAGAGTTGGACGACGTGCTTGTCGAAAACGAGGCGGCCGAGCCAAGAATTGCCATGAGCGTCCGCGATCCGGTTCACCGCGAGGTGATCAGACGGCAGCGCCGACCAGATCGGGAGCAACAGGCCAGTCGCCAGCCGGATCGTCTCGGTATCGATCTGGTCGGCCGCTTCGGTGACCTCTTCGGTCCACTTGGCAGTGAAAGAGGCTTCATCGACGACGTCCCACGCGCTCTCCAGTAGGTCTGCCTCGCGCAGATACTCGCGACGGCAGGGCCTCTGCAGCTCGATGCGCGCGATCGGCTGACCGTCGTCGTCCATCCACGACCGCGCACGTGTGCGCAGAGCGACGCGCCCAGACCGGGCGTTGACTACGAACGCAACGTCGTCCTGCCATTTTGCGAGGTCGAGGATCCGTTCGAGCGAGATCGGATTTCGACGGCGGGCAATCTCGATCGTCAAAAGATGCGACGTCGCACCCGACTGCGGATCGGTCCGCAGAAGCGTGTCGTCGATGACGGTCGCAGTATCGGCTGTGATCGTCTCAACGCCGACATCAAGAGTGCCAGCCTCGCGGGCAGCGGCGATGCGAGTCTCCCCCAGCGACAGAAATTCGTCGAAGATCAGGTTCTGGATGCCGATCGGCAGCGCCAGCAGGCGGTTCAGCCAACGCTGGATAGGCGGCAGGTCCTCCTTCAGGACGCCGTCACTGTCATGGAGCTCGAGCCCGGTGCGGGAACAGAAGTCATCCATCGTCGTGCTGGTGAGCTTGCCTGCATCGAGCAGGGCGAACCAGGTCAGGAGCGCATCCTTGGCGTATTCGCTTTCGAGATTATCGGCCGGGTCGAACAGGTTCTGCCCGCCGGTCTGACGCTGCCCGCGAGTTAGCGCACCAAGACTGTCCAACCGTCGCGCGATCGTTGAGGTAAAGCGCAGTTCGCCTTTGCAGTCAGTGGTGACCGGCCTGAATAGTGGCGTCGACGCCTGATGGGTGCGGTGGGTGCGCCCGAGGCCCTGGATCGCACGATCGGCGCGCCAGCCCGGTTCGAGCAGGAAGTGCGCACGCTGCTGCTGGTTCTTGGCATCGAGGCTGGCATGGTAGGAGCGCCCGGTGCCGCCTGCGTCAGAGAAGACCAAGACCCGTTTGGTGCCAGCCATGAACGCCGCGGCCTCGACTTGTGACGATCGGCCTGAGCGGGTTTCGATCTTCTGGCGACCGTCCGATGTCAGGACCAGACGCCGTGACCGGCCGGTCACCTCGGCGACCATGTCTGTCCCAAAATGCTCGATCAGGGCATCGAGCGCCGATTTAACAGGCGGCAGTCCGCAAATGTGTTCGAGCAGTTGGTCACGGGCGGCGATCGCATCGGGATTGTGGACCGGGTTGCCGTCGGCGTCGCTCATCGGCAGCGAGCGGGCGGTGCCGGTGTCGTCCGTGAAGGTCTGCATCTGTCGCGTCGGGAAGGCACGCGTGAGGTAGTCTGCGACGTATTCGGTGGGCGAGAGGTCGACGACAGGGTCCGCGCGCTCCTCAGCCGACATCTGGGCAAGGCGGCGATCGAGGATCGCTTCTGCGGTTGTCACCAGCTGCAGCACCACGGACTGGTCAGCCTTCAGATGCTGTTCGACCGCGGCAATGACGGTCGGCAGCTTCATCGAGAGCAGGACCTGGCCAAAGAAGCGCTGCTTGGTCGATTCCAGTCGTGAGCGAGCTGACGCCTTTGCACCGCTGTTGAGAGTAGCCTTTTCCAGGCCGTCGACGACGCCGGTCAGTTCCAGCGCCTCTTCCATGTTCTGGTGAATGACGCTCCACGCTTTCGCATAGGTGTCGTAGATCTCGATCTGTGCCGGGGTCAGCGCGTGCCGCAGCACATCGTACTCGACGCCGGCGAAGCTGAGTGCGCGCGACGTATAGAGGCCAAGCGCCTTGA
Organism: Sphingomonas arabinosi; assembly: GCF_036663715.1. Lineage (NCBI taxonomy): Bacteria > Pseudomonadati > Pseudomonadota > Alphaproteobacteria > Sphingomonadales > Sphingomonadaceae > Sphingomonas > Sphingomonas arabinosi. Next base: position 53,787 of record NZ_JAXOJN010000013.1, on the reverse strand, counting down.
GGTCGCGTGCGACCAGCTCCATCGCTGCGATGCCACCTTTTCGGATCTCGGCAATGAACGCTTCGCAGTCGGCAAACGCCGTCTCCGGTCCCCACAAGCCGAGCCGCACGGCATAAGCGAGATTGTTGACGTCGGACGCGCCGGTTGCCGAAGCGTAGAGGACGCGAGCACCTGGCAGGTTGTTTTGGAGGAGGACACCGCAGACGCCCTGCTGGGAGCCTTCCTTCTTGCCCATGGCACCCTCGCCGCCCGCGACGCCGCCCATCTCGTGCGCTTCGTCGAACGCGATGACGCCGTCAAAAATCGGTGCCGGCCCAATCGAGGATCTGCTGAAGGCGGCTATTGTCGGAACGCATGGAACGGAGCGTCGGATAGGTGACGAACAAGACGCCCTCGGTCAGTTTGATCGGCTGATCGATTTTCCAGTTCGACACCGGCTGCACGTCGCCGGACATGCCGCCAAGCGCGGTCCAGTCGCGTCGCGCGTCTTCGAGCAATGGCTCGTTCTTCGAGACCCAGATATGCCGGCGTCTGCCCTGCAACCAGTTGTCGAGGATGCAGGCCGCGACCTGCCGGCCTTTGCCAGCACCAGTGCCGTCGCCGAGAAAGAACCCCTTGCGGTAGCGGCTTCCCGCCTCGTCGATAGTAATGCCCACGCCTTTGTCGGCAGGCTTGAAGGTGCCGGGGAGCATCTGGTTCCAGGCGTGCCCCGCATAGACGACCGTTTCGAGCTGTGACGACGACAACATCCGCTCGGTGACGGTCCGTTCGGGTAGGTGTGCGACATGGGTTGGGATTGGTGCCGGGATCGAGCCCATCGCCACGGACTCGACCAGGGCGGTCGGGTGGTCACCGGCCGTGTCGAATACGATCCGGCTCGGCCGGTAGGGCAGGTAGCAGCCGACCTGTTCGGCTAGGGGCGCGGGCGTCGGAAGCGTCTGATAGGCGACCGGCAGGACGTTGTTGCGGACCGGCGCATGATAGGTCCGAGCTACCGTCGCCTTGGCCTGACGCGCTGCGCCGAACAGGCTGGGCTTGGCGATCGGCGCCATCGCTATCGTGGTATCGCCCACTAGGGCGGCGCGCGGTGGGACGGTGATGGCGTCGAGGAAGTCCCCGACCGAGCTGCGCTGGATCACGACGTGTGACGTCCCGCCCGCCACCTTGTCGATGACGTAGAGCCGCACTGCGATGTCGGTGCCATGCTTGCGGTAGCAATGCTCCAGCCGCAGCGACGTCCGGACGGTGCAACCCGTCAGCACCGCCTCATACGCCGCCTTCAGCCGCGCGCTGGGCGTGAACCAGTCGGGCATGATCGCCACGACCCGGCCGCCTTTCGCGACGCGGCGGATCGCGGCCTGCAGATGGCGCAGCGCGGCAAGGTCGTCTTCACCGCGGCCAACACTGCGCGAGAAGGGTGGATTCATCACCACCACCGTCGGCCGCGGCATGCGCGCATGCAGACTGACCAGTGCCGCGCCGTCATGCCCAGTGACGATCGCGTCGGGGAATATACCGGCAAGACGTTCGCGCCGTTTGGCATCGATCTCGTTCAGCTGCAGGCTTGCGCACACCGGAGCCTGGACGATCAGGAGACCGTTGCCGGCGCTGGGTTCGAGCACAATGTCGTTCGGACCAATCGCCGCCGTGAGGACCGCGATCGCTGCGATATCGACCGGGGTCGAGAATTGCTGGAGGTTGATCTGCTCCTCGCTGCGTACCGTCTGCGTCGGCAGCAGCGCCATGATCGCTGATGCCTGTGCCACGTCCGCCAAGGCCTTGAGTTGGTAGGGCCGCGACGCGAGGTGGAGAGCAATGCCGTGCTCAAGCATTTCGAAGCTGTCGCGCTGGGTCCAGTGACCGTCGGCATCAGATCCGCCGAACGCAGCTATCATCGCCTCATTTAGGTTTCGGCGGGCGATCGAAGTGCCGGCTGCCAGTAATCCGGCAATGCGTTGCGCTGCGCTGTGATCGTTGACGGGCGGGAGATCGAGCAGATCGTACATGGCAGGGTTCCTTCGGTTGGCTGCCAATCCGACAGCTCACCGCCTCCCTCCCCCTCCTCTCTCTGCCGCCTCGAGGGCCTCGGCCCAGTCCTTGTGGCCTTGCGGATAGTCAACCCGGATCACCCGGTTGGCGTTGGCGTAGCGGGCGATGCTCCGCGCTACCGCGCGACGTCCGGGCACATCGTTGTCACCGGCAAGGATCAGCTTGGTAACGCTGTCAGGGATCGTCACAAGATCGAGACGGCGCGAGCCGAGCGTTGCCCAGCACGGCAATCCACGGATCTGCGACCAGGCACGCGCTGTCTCGAATCCTTCGGCGAGGCCAATGGTCGCACCAACTCCACCGCCACGCCATGCACCGCTCCCCAGCGTGCCGAGCGTTGCCTTCTCGGAATAGCCACCGTCAGCCTTCAGGAATATTCGTTGGAAGGCGACCAAGCGCTGTGCTTCACGCACCCCAACCAGCAACGCCGGCTTGAACACCGTCACCGGTTTGGGGCCGAGCGGGCAGCGCGGGTGGAAGCGAACGTCGCTCGGCACCGGCAACAGTCCCCGGAAGGCGAGATAGCGTTCCGCCATGGTCCTGGTCACACTGACCGCCTCATTCCATAGCCGGTCAATATTGGCCGTGCCCATCGCCTGCGCCGGAGCCGGGGGATCATAGCGGCGACCAAGCGGTATCCGGTCCAGTTCGCGCAGGATGTCACCGGCATCGCATCCCGCAAAGCAGGTGACCAGCAAGCCCCGGTCACCCTGCCTGATCGAAAGGCTTGGTGTACCGTCGGCATGCGCAGGGCATCGGCACATTGCGGTGTTCCCATGCCAAGAGCCCCCAAGTGCTCCTACCAGGTCGACCAGCTGCTGGGATGGGCGGCGAGCGATCAGCGTCATGATGGAATACCATTGCTCGGTACGGGCTTGCGCATCCGGGCGATGACGTAATCAGCCGCCTCGCGCTCAAAGTAGACTTCGATCGCCTCGTCGTCTTCGAGCGATGCGATAGCGTCCTTCTGACCCAAGCGCTGGCGGACATAAGCAGCGAGCGCTTTTCGGGCGTCCCTTTCGCTCGGATGTATATCGGTGTGGTCGGTTTTACCTGCATCTCTGATAAACAGGAGATAGCGTTCCATGGCGAAATGCCTCGTTTGAAGGCGAGCCGTTAACGGTCCGCCCAAAGTTCAAGGGTTGCTGGAGCCATCTCTTCATGACCCCGCCTTTCCACCCCTCTCTCTCCACTCCGTATTTAGGGAATCACCGCGACGTCGCGGCGTTTACCCGCTGCTAAAACGTCATCGCTATGGAGCTTGGGAACTAGAATCATTCTGCGCTGGTTTGTCGACCGCGCCCTTTTCATCCGAGGTGTCGATGAACCAGTTTTCTGAAGGCGAGATTGCCAACTGGATCGCCATTTATCTGGCGGCAGCTATGTGCTGCGCCATCGCTATGGCGATGTCGGTATCCGTGACGATCCATGGCATGTACCGGGATAAGGCCTGGGAAGATGTGCGGAGTGTTCGTGGCGCCGTTCTATTCCTGCCAAAGGCATGGTGGCGCTGGCAAAAGCTTTATCTTCTGTCGACCCCGGTAACACTTGGAATCGTTAGCTATTTCGCGGCTACAATGACTTGGAGCTGAGTGCTTAAATATTGAGAACCTGGAGGAGTTTGGTCGATGCCAGATCCTGGTCCATTTCCGATCTATCAAGTGTCACAAGGTCACCGAGGACAGCCATACGTGGGTGAGTGATGGCCTTTGCAGCCTCATAATCCTTCTTATCGAAACCCATGGCTTCGACCACCACTGTCCGTAGCTCTCCCGTCACTCGCGACCTTGCCTCCAGGATAAAGTCAGGTCGACACGGACCGTGCGGCGTCATGGTGTCGAACAGTGGCTTGTTAATAGCGAGGTCGACGCCGCGTGTGTGCAACTCGCGTTGGGTATGCAGGATCGCGCGCAGCGCCCGCCGCTCGAAGTCAGATTCCACCGGTACGAACATCCGGCCGTTGTAGATCGGTTGAGCGTAAGCCCGCAGCGGCGCATAGCCGCGTGCCTCTGGATACTCTCCGGCCACAATCAGAACGATGTAGGGTCCAGTGATGTGGTTGCCCCGGATCGACGGCGACTGAACCCTGGTCGCGATAGCGACTGGGTCGCCGTCAGGCACATGGATTTCGTTGCCTTTGATCGATTTCGCGTAAAGCGCCAGGAAGCCTTGCGGCGCGTGCGTCTTGGGCCATTTTGTCGCCAACGCGCGAAGGGTGCCGTAGACTGTGTTCGTCTCGAGCGGTCGGGCGTGTGTCCAAAAAGCGCGAGCCAGCTCGACTCCCGGCGCGATCTCGATCTTGCCGGCCGCGCGACCCAGCGCTGCGAACTCTTCCCTAATCGACCATTCGTAGGCCATTCCCAACGGGGCGATCGTGTTGCAACCCGCGCTGTCCAGCAGACGCCAAAGGAGCCGCGCGAGCCGCGGGGTTGAGGCATTGCGGGTCCGATCATCCAGGCTGTCGTCCTCAGGTCGCTGTGCGAGCTTCTCAGGCGCCGGTCGAAGAACCTCGAAAAAGCCTGATGGCGGATCAGTCGGAGTGTTGTGCGACCTGACCTCTGAAATACGGTTGGTCGCCTGATCGCGGAAGAATGGACAGTCGGGGCGGTGCTCGGGACGTCTGGTGCTCGTCAACCGGCGCAAATAGTAGGTCTCGGCTTCGGAAAGGTAAGCCGGCGTCAGGATAGGAGGGGCTCTATCCGGGCCAAGGCACCCGCAGGCGATCCAACGATGACCTATCCTGGCATTTTGGACGAGAGTGACCCCCGCTTGTTCGTCATGGAAGGAACCCTCACCGACATACCAGCGCACTAGCGCCTCGTGCAGGGGTGCTGGCAGCGGGATCCTGTCCCTGCTTTTTCCGTCGGTTTCGCGGTGGATCAACCACATGCTCGAGTGCCCTTCAGGCGCTTAGTCGAGGCAGTTTCGGCAGGTCTGGTGGTCTTGACAAGCGTAAATCGCATGATCTCAACTCTTGGATATCACTTCGCTTGGGGTTTTCCGTGCGTTATCCACTCGTTGTTGCTGGCCTTTGCGCCGGTCTTATTGTCGGTTCGCAAGCCGGTGCTGCGGCAAGAGGGGCAGCCCTCCGAAAGGTCGAGCTTATCTCGATGACAGGAAGCTTGCCGATCGCGGAAGCGGCATCCTCGCCCAACGTCTTGGCCTCGATGAACGAGGCGTCTCCTTTGCCCGACGCTTTCCAGGTACATGATCTCAGTCGTCGCTACGTCCAGTTCCGAATGCAGCAGGAGATGGCAGCCTCCGGAGCAACCCCGGCGGTTGCCCCTGTATTGAATCAGCAAACGGCTGGTATCGCAGCCTTCTCGTCGATCCAAGTTCCGGGCTGGCTCCGCGGGGGGACCACTGTCCAGCCGATCTCGTTCAAAGCCGGTTGCGCTCCGCTCGCTTATCGTCCGTCGGGGTTTCTCGCGCGTAGCGCAGAAGCACGCCGCGCCGCCTATTATGGCATGATGAGCGCGGTCGCTTGCGAGCATGGCATTCCGACGGGATTGTTTGACGCCATGATAATTCGCGAGAGCGGGTACAACCCGATCGCGACTTCAACCGCAAACGCTTACGGCCTCGCGCAGTTGATGCCAGGGACTGCGGTCGGCCTAGGCGTAAATCGGTATGATCCCCTTCAGAATATGCGCGGTGGAGCCCGCTACCTCCGCCAGCAGTTAGACCATTTCGGTCAAGTCCACCTTGCCCTTGCCGCGTACAATGCAGGACCTGGGCGCGTACGCGGAGGGTTGGTGCCACGAATCACTGAGACGCAGGCCTATGTGACGAACATTATCGCCAACTGGTCGCGGCTCACCTCTCCAATGGGTTCGCCGTCAACGATGTCGACACTTTCCAAGGGTTATTCCCGTGCGGTGACGTTAGCGCAGTTCTGATTTCAACCGATCGAGCACCTCCGCGTTAAGGGGGAAAGACAGCAGAAGTCGCATGCTCCACTCGGGAGCATTGTGGCGGCCTTGGCCGACACTCCTGTCTTATCCTCTTGGTTAAATCGGTTTTGGCTTGATCGGTCGTCGACGGCGGCCTCCCAAAATTTGCGCGTTGGCCGTCTAAGGCCAACTCCGATTATTCCTTATCTAATAGATTCCAATAGCGGTTGCGTTCCGTTGTGAGCCTCACGCTCCGCCCGATCAACACCGGCACCGAGGCGAGCAAGAATCTTCCCGAGAGCTCCTCCAACGGTGGCCTCGGCGAATTCCCTGCAAGAGAGGGTAGCGAGCATTGCCTTCGTCTCGCCAATTTGCTCGAGGTGGTGCTGCTCCAGATCCACAGGGATCGGCGCAGGACGCAACCAGCGCGGAACGAGCGTCACCAGACGCTGAGGAAGCTGCATTCGATAGGCATTCGACGTCTGGTGGTATCGCGGCCCAGCTCCCTCGCCTGCCACGCGCTTGAAGCGCCGTTGGCGAATGACGAAGCCTAACCGTTCCAGAGTGGCCAGCGCTCGTGTTATGGTCGCGCGGCCAATGCTGGTCCTATCCATCAGATATTCGTAGCTCGGGTAGACCTGCCCCTTGTTCAATCGAGCAAGGGTCAGCAGCTCCTCGAGCACCCGCAGTCCCTTTTCCGTCAGACCAAGCAGAATGCGCTCAGCGACGGTCATTGTCCGCTCGCCGCTACGTGCGACACGGCGCAACCTATTGGCTTCGTCCACGGCTCTTTTTGCGGTTGCGTATATTTTGTGGAGTTCGCCCGCGGCCGGCAGCGTGAAGAAACTCTCTTCGAACGTTCCCGCCTCGATGCTGTTGCGAAGCACCGGCGCACCGGTGTGACGCAGCGCTCCAGACCGCGCAGGCTTGCGCCTGACGGGCATGCCGGAGAGCAAACTGGTGAATGCTCCGCCGATGTTAATAGCTTCCATTGCCTTCCCCCTCGATGGAGGCCGGACCAGGCAAAGCGATAGCGTGGCGCGAAACGCGCATCCTTGAACCGAAGCTCAGAAAGGCCTATGTCAGAAATCGTGGTGATCTCGATCGCGCTTGCCGGCGCGGACATCGAACTTTCAGGGTGCCCGGCTTCGTGCCGGGCATTCGTTTATGTGGTCACAGCCAAGTCCTATCTGGCCTTCGCAAATTGCGAAAACTCTCGCTCGGAATGTGGCTGAGAAATTCCGTTAATAAAACCTTGGCGATTCGTGCTTTCGACGACGTTCGTCAGAAAACATTCGTGCTTTCGACGACACTAAGTCTCGTCGGCTCGTGCTTTCGACGACAGTATGCGCTCGTCTTCGTGCTATTGACGACAGTCAGAACGTAAAAAATGGGGGTGTTCAGTCGACGTCAGGCTCATCAAGCTTATGGATCACCTGATTCGCTTTCCGGTGGATCCCGGCTTCGGGTGTTATCTGGACGATCTCGAACGCCACTTTTCGCGACTTTAGTCCATCGGTCGGAGATGGCTCGGCAATTGAGAAGACAAAACCAGGAATGGAGTTCTCGTCTATTACATCTTTGAGAATGGATTTCAGATGCCGAGGGGAGCTTTGGTAACCCAGCTGAAGGCGGAGATCTTCCAACGTCATGCTCACGGGCCCATCGATACAGGAAGATCGAGCCACCTCGTACAAACGGCGCTCGACAGGCCCTAGTTGAAAGTAAGTCGACGTATATTCAAGCACGTGGCGATCCCTAAGTATCGCTCGAAAGAGCCAGTCACAAAGTCGAACTCTGACAGCCTTTAGACGTCTCTCGTTGCTGTTGTTCGTCGTGTATTGCAGTCTAGCGGACTCTAGCCAAGAGAAGAACCCGGCCTCGCCTTCACCGCCAGCTTGTATATCGGTCTTTATTTGGGTTCCCTGAAGCCGCTCTAAAGCGTCCGATAGTCTAGTATACGACCGCGACGACGCATTCACTCCCGTCACCCGAAATAGATCATTTGCGGTGAAATAGAACTCTTGAGATACTGGGAGTCCTGCCTCCAGTTTCGAAACCATCAGACTCGCGATATATAAAAGTATCTCTTTGTCATAGATGGTCGCTATTCCTTTTGGCCCCGGACCTACCTCGATCGAGACGGAGTCCGTCTTATACACGAGTGGTTTAGTCCAAGCAGTCTTCGCCAACGCGAAGAATGGATATGCCATCAACGAGCGCTCGCCCTGAAGTCCGGTCAGAAGCGGGCTATCAAAGGTGAACAGGTCGCCCTGGCCGGTTTTCTTGTCGGTCATCTTGATCTCCTGAGGCCGGTCAGAGGCTAGCGTTTGGCGGTGGGACGCTCGCTTCCGCAAAAATCCTATGCGGTCATCAGCTGTCTTCGAAAGCACGAAGAGTGTCGTCGAAAGCACGAATCTAGGCTCGATTTCCTATGCTGAGCGGGCGTCCGCGCTCCGTTTTCGCCCGATCCTCGTGCTTTCGACGACACTTCGTCGAAGCTAGTCAGCTGCCGGCCCGACTTGCTGCCCCCATCCTCCTACCCCCTTCCCCCTCCACTCAAAGCCTGGGTGCCTCCGACGACCGGGTCGTGAGTTGCCCCGCGGATCGTCTGGAGCAGGCTTGGATTTCGGCTGATTAGCTCCATGACGGCATTCACGGTCAGTTCGCGGCTGCTAACAGATAGCTCGCTCCTCAGCTGATCGAGGGCGCTTACCGACTCTGGTGAAAGCCAGAAGTTGTTTCGAACCCATCCCTTTTCCCGAAAACTTGCCGTTCGGGCGCGCATGGATCGGGCCGCGGATTTGGAGGATGGCGGGCTCGTCATAGCCCGATCTACGTCAGCGCGATCGCAAGTGCAATTCAGCACTGAAAGCGTCGGCTCAATATCGAGGTCGCGATAGGAGGAGGTTGGCGGCGATAGACTGCCTGCCCGATGTCGGCGCCATGCCAGACAGCATGCTTCTTCGATTCCGTCAGGTTACGGCTTTGCTATTCCTCGTTACGGCCAAGCCGAAGGCCCTTCCGTCGGACCAGGTCCTCATAACCCTTTTCAAAGCCGTCCAAAACAAGGTCCTGGATCTGGTGGCCATGCTCAGGCTTAACGTCGCTTAAGTCGAGGCCGCTGATACTAACCACGGCCGTTGCCAACCGAGGTGCTAATCCTACGAAAAGAGTTGCCATAAATGCCGCGAGGTTGCTCGCTTCCTCGGGGCGGTCGTTCAACTCGCCCTCCAGTAGCTCGCAGCCGAACGCGGCTTCCCACTGACTTATTCCAAGCGCTGCGCAGATCGCCTTGCCCTCATCCATCCGCATTGGGCGGCGCTTCGATCGGTCGGGATGCACAATAGAGTGAAGGCGACTTTTGCGAATATTGGGGGTCGCCGCTTTCAACATTCGGATACTGAAGCGCATCTCTACCATGCGGATCCGAATGAAATCCACCAACTCTGGGGTGGCATTGTCTTCGCTAACCCTTTGTTCAAACTGCTCTGACGGTTCCATCGTCCCAGACCCCAGCCGTGTCCCGTCAGGTAGGCATTAATCTCCGATGAAGGCAACCCTTCATTAACCTTTTGTCATTTAATGCAGATCAATCACCGGAATGGGATCACATTCGTTTCCACTCGGCGGGCAGCCGCTCGAAATGCAGCGGCATCCTCGGCGTTGAGACCAAGCTTTGTCATGGCTTCCGTCCTGGCCTCCTCAACAATAAAGTCGAAAAGTACCAATGAGACCGCAGAGGCGAAACTAACGGACGAGCCTATCATTTTCTCAAGACCCGGAACACTACCGTCAATCGCCGATACGCTAGATTCTAGAATCTCCAGCTCTACGCCGATTTCGCCATTGGTGGGAATTATCCGCAAATGTTCTGTAAGCGAGCTGGGCCGATAATGTGCCTGCAGAGTAGACGCCTCCAGAGCTCGGTCGTTTACAACATCGCTAATGCTAGCGAAGCGCATGCTTTTATTTGAAAAAAGGCGAACACTTTCTGTCATCAAGCGCCATAGCGACTCAGATATCTTGACGCTGAATGCGCGTTGCATTGCTTGGTCTTCAGTATTCATCCGCGCCGATACCACCGCATTGCTAAACCTCCTAACAGCATGGGCTATCTGCATTCGGTTTCGCGTTAATGCCACACCTCAGGTCGTGATTCGTAGCCATTCCAGAAGCGGAATATCGCCTGTCCGCCTGTGCGGACAAGTGTCCGTGTAGGCGGACAGTCGTCCGCGTGGGCGGACATCTGTCCGTGACGCCGGACGAATCGTCCGTAACGACGGACAGAGGTGTCTTTTGGATGCGTCGTGGAACTCCACTCGTCGCATTTTCGCTTAAATCGACGGCCTCCTAATAAGTTCCGTAAGCCGGCGATTGCTGCGAAAGAATCCCTGCCTCAGCCTTCTTTGTGGGCGCGCTGAAATGCGCTCGATCGAAGGAGACTCCTTATCATGAAGACCATGCTCAAGATCGGCCGTCGTGCTGAGACGACCGCCCTGGCGGTCATTGGTGCGGCAGCAGCAGCAACCGTTCTCGCCTCGCCGGCATTCGCTGGTGCGGACGCTACGTTCAATACGGCGCTCAACGCCTTCACCGGCTTCCTCGAAGGTTCGGGCGGCAAGATCATCACTGTTCTGTCGCTCGCTGGCGGTGTCGTCGGTCTGGCCTCGGGTCGCTTCTCGCTCGGCCAGGTCGCAATCCCGGTCGGCGTGGGCGTCGGTGCTGGCACCGGTATCCCGATCGTCACCTCGACCGTCACCGCAACCATCTGACCCGACCCGGTGCCGGCGTTGATAGCAGCCTCGCCGGCATCGTCTTTGAAGGTGGCGTGATGTCAGCCGATAAGTACGTGATCCCATCGCACCTCGACGACCCTGAGCTGATCGGGTTTTGGACGCTCGACGAGTTCCTAGCGATGGTCATCCCCTTCGTTTGGGGGATCCTGTCTCAACACATCGTCATCGGGATCGGCTTGGCCGTTCTGGGTTGGTGGGCCTTGCGAAGGGCTAAAGCTGGGCGGGCGACTTCGTGGCTGATTCATCTGGCGTATTGGCATCTTCCCGGCGGTTTCCCGTCGCTGCGCGCCACGCCACCTTCCTACCTCCGACTGATGGTGGGCTGACATGGATTTTAGCTATCAGCACGCGCAGTCGCAGCGCGTCCTACGCCAGCGCAATGTCCTCGGCATCGCCGCGCTGGTTCTCGCAGGAATTGTCGCGCTTCTGCTTCTGATGTCGGCAACGCGCAGTCGCGAAATCGTGCTGCAGCCTGTTCTGGGTTCGCCGGTCACCCTGTCCACGTCGGGTGTCTCGCGCGAGTATCTGGAGCTCGTGACCCGCGACACGGCCGTGCTGACGCTCAACCGCACGCCGAGCAGCCTCGACTATTGGATGAAGTCGGTCCTCGCGATCGTCTCGCCCAAGTCGCAGGGCAAGATCAAAGCCGACCTCCTCAAGATCGTTGACGAGCAGCGCGGCTCCAGCATGTCGCAGTATTTCACGCTCGACGGCATGGAGATCGACCCCAAGGCGCTCCAGTCCACCGTGACGGGTAAGCTCAACACGGTCATCGGTCAGAAGGTCGTTTCGTCCGAGCAGCGCACCTTTGTCTACGACTGGGAATATGCCGGCATGACCCTGAAGCTCGTCGGCTTCAGCATGGTCCAGCCCAAGACCCGTCCGGGAGCCATGATGTGACCCCAATCTATGCCATCGGTAGCGCCGCGCTCGGTACTGCCCTCTCCACCCGCACGTTCTGCTGGCTGAGCCGCATCATCGGCGCGGCGTTGATCGCCGTCGCCCTCTTCGTCTTCGCGGCGCCTGCCTTTGCGGCCGGTGACCAGACCTTGATGGCCGACGACGGCGCGCAGGTCTCATGTAATGCGTCCGCCAAGGATCTCACCCGGATCAGCCTCGTCGGCGATGAGTTCGCCGGCGTGTCCAAGATCAACACGGGCAACCCGTCGGACGACTTCTCGGTCGTCAACGAGCCGGTCCGTGGCGACATCTACTTGTCGGTTCCGGAGGGCTTTGGCCGCCAGCTTCTGTCGTTCTTCGGCACCAGCAAGCGCGGCTACGTCTACAAGTTCCAGTGCCGGATCAGCGGCGACCAAGCGGTACAGGTGTTCGTCTCGAACCCCGCGATCGCCAAGGCCGACGCCGCGGAAGCCGGCACGACCCCCAAGGTTGCACAGACGTCCTCCCCGGAAGAGGCCGCTGTAACGCTGGTGCAGGCGATGTACGCCAACAAGACGGTCGACGGCTTTGAGATGCGTCAGCGCTCGCTCAAGCCCGTCTATGTCGGCGACCTCAAGGTTCAGATGATCGCCGAATATCGCGGCGACGCTCTCACCGGCCGCGTCCTGCGCATCGAAAACAAAGGCACCAAGGAAACAGTGCTCACCGAGGCCAGCGTGGCGCCATCGAGCGCGCTCGCGGTGTCGATCGCCGAACCCAAGCTCGCGCCAGGTCGGGTCACGACCGCTTACCTCGTCTCGCGGAACGGAAACTAAGCCATGGGCATCAAAGATATCTTTTCTCGCGAGCGCAAGCCGCTCGACGCTCCTGAAGTCGCTGACGGCGACGGTGTGTCCCCGATCGCATCGGAACTGGATGGCAATGTCGAGACCCGCAAGAAGCAGCAGATGAAGCTCGCTGTCGGGTGCGGTGTGGTCCTGGTGGCCTCCTCGTTCTGGATCTTCGGCGGTGACGACGCGGCCAAGAAGATCGATCCCGATAGCGCGGACAGGAAGACGGTCTCGGTCAGCGACATGACCAACAAGACCAAGTCCGAGCAGGAGTGGATGGCGCAGTCCGAAAACCGCTTCCAGTCCAACGAGAACCAGCTGAAGGGTGTCGAGGGCACGAACGCCCGCGTCGCGCAGCTCGCCGAGCAGCTCGATGCGATGCGCGCGCAAAATCAGTCGATGTCGGCAGACGGCCAGCGTGTGGTCTCTGCCTATCAAGCTGAGAACGACCAGCTCCGCCGCCAGGTCAATGAGCGCGCGGCCGCGCCCGCGCCGGTGCCCGGGCCGCAGGCAATGTACGGCCCCGGCAGTGCCGCGCTGTACGGTAACCCTGGCGCTACCGGCCCTGGTGCAGCGCCCGCGCCCGCCCGCCTCAGCGAAGTTAAAATGGTCTCGTTCGGATCGGCTGAGACTGGCAATGCCTCCAAGGTTTCGAAGGGTAACACGGTCTATACCGACAGCCCGAACTACCTCCCTGCGAACAGCTTCGCTTCGGCAAAGGTCGTCGTGGGTGTCGATGCCTCGGCTGGTGTTAACAGCCAGAGCGATCCGCTGCCCGTGGTGTTACGCATCACCGGGCCAGCGCGCTCGGTGCTACAGAACGGCAAGCTTCTCACCACTAAAATCCAGGGCTGCCTCATCAACGGCGCGGCGCGCGGCGATCTGTCGAGTGAGAAGGTCTACATCAAGCTCCAGAAGATGACATGCCCGCAGCCGGGCGGGCGGTACGCGGAGTCCGAGGTCAAGGGCTTCATAGCCTTTGGCGGCAAGACGGGTGTCCGTGGTCGTGTTGTAAGCCGCGAGGGTTCGCTTGCCATGCAGGCATTCTTCGCCGGCCTAGTTGGCGGGGCGGGCACGGCCCTCAATTCCGCATTCAACATGCCGGTCGCGACGATCAGTGGCAACGGCGGGAGTGGCATCAACCAGACGCCAAACCTCGGCAACGTTGGTCTTCGGGCTCTGGGTGGCGGTGCCCAGGAGTCCGGCAAAGACTTGTCGAAATATCTGATCGAGCGCGCCGAGCAGTACCAGCCGGTCATCGAAATGCCGACTGGCGTCGACGTCGAAATCGTCTTCCTGGAGGGTGTTTATGTCCGCAATTGATAGCAGCGGCGGTCGGCGCGAGCTCGCCGGCTTGGCACTGATCGCTTTCCTGATCGTGGCGGCGTTCTTCGCAGCCATGATCGGGGCAAAGGATGCCTTTGCTGCGCTTCGTCCTGCCGATGCGTCCGTGATCGAGCTCCTGAAGGCCCGCTTGCCCAAGACGAAGGTCAGCAAGGTTGATTGCGCTGTCGTCGGCGGCCTCTGCGAAGTGACGGCGGGCAACAATCTGTTCTACGTCGATCGCTCGGGACGCTACCTTGTCATCGGCCGGGTCTACGACATGGAGACGCGGCAGGATCTGACAGCCACCCGCCTTCTCGAGATCAATCCGGACACGCTGATTGGCGGGGCCGCCAAGGCAAACAATGCGGCTGACAGCGGCGAGCCCCCGATCGCCAAGGCGGTCGGTGCCGGTTCGCAGCCTACGACGCCGGCGACGCCGTCGCGCATCTCGCTCGATGGTCTCCCCAAGGATGGCGCAATCGTCTGGGGCAATCCGTCGGGCAAGACGGTTACGGTCTTCAGTGACTTTCGCTGTGGCTACTGCCGTGCGCTGTCGAACACGCTGCGCTCGATGAACGTCAGGGTGGTCGAACGTCCGATCTCGGTACTGGGCAGCCGCGACCTCGCCAATCAGGTGTATTGCGCCAAGAACCGCGAGACCGCGCTTCATCAGGCCTATGCCGGCGAGCCGCTGCGCAACGCCGCAACCTGCGACACCTCGGGCCTCGATGCCAATGAGCGCTTTGCCCGGTCGCATGGCCTCAACGGAACACCCGTCATCGTCCGCGCCGATGGCGCGATGATCGAGGGCTATCGTCCCAAGGAGGCACTCGCTTCCTTCATCGCTGGAGGCCGGTCGTGAATAAGGTCCACGTTTGTCTCGCTGTGACGCTCGCAGCCGGTACTATGATGACCGGCTGCACGACGCTCGGCGGAAATGTGAAGGGCAGCTTCAGCTGTGTCGCGCCGGACGGTATCTGCGCGCCCAGTTCGGTCATCGACGATCGCGCGCTGGCGTTGATCTCCGGCCAAGATGGCGATCGCCTGATTACTCCCGCGGGACCGTACACGGCGCCGCATAGCGAGGGCCGTGGGTTCGATACCGCGGCTGCTGTACCTGCACGCAGCCAGGAGCGCGTGCTGCGCATCATTTTCCCAGCGCAGATCGATGCGGCGGGCCGGTTGCATGAGCAGACAGCCGTACATGCGGTCGTTGAGCGTGGTGAATGGCAGCAGGCCCTTGCGAGCAATACGGTCGCCACAACGCCGGCTCAGGTCCGCGCAGCCACCGGCGGTGACACCCTGCTTGCTGCAATTGATCACGCCGATCAGCCTCAATCCGCAAGCGATGAAGCGGCTGTTGATCCGGACCTGCCAAGCGCCGCTGCCGTTGCCGCAGCACGGGTTCAGGCCGATCCGGTCGGTGACATCAAGGACCAGGTCGCGCGTCGGCTCTCGAAGACGCCACGCCGGCTTTCGGTGTCACCTTCCGCTCTCCGCGCTCCTACCGCTTTGACCTATGGCTCGAAGCCAGCGGCCCCCACGACAAACACGCCGGTAGCGGTTGGCATGACCGCCAACGCCAAGCCTCTCCCGTCACCTGCGCCTGTTCGTCCGGTCGTCACGTCGACCTCGGCGGTTATCACGCCGAAGTACGTGACCCCGGCCAGTCGCACCGCGATCGCCGCGGTCGGCGCCAACCCAGCCGTTCGTGGCGCCCTTGCACGTGCCGAGCCTGAAGCGCGGGAGGCGGCAAAGAGCGTGAACCCGCTGCCGGTGCTGCGCGCATCCTCATTCCCCGGAGTTGTCCAGTGAGCATCTTCAAAGGCCTGCTCTCCACGCTCCTCGGAGACTCCGCCAAGCCTGAGAACGGCCGTCCGGACACAGCCGTCCCACGGTTCGTCCATTGGCTGCCCTACCGCGGCTACGACCCCAAGACGCAGATCTACTACAACAGCGCATCGCGTGGTTTTTTCCTCGAGGCAACGCCGATGATCGGCGCGACCGAGCAAAGCCACGAGATGTTGGCACAGCTGCTGTCCGAGGGCATTCCGACGCCGGGTGCCCTGCAGGTGCATGGCTGGATGAGCCCGCGCATCAGCGAGAAGCTGTCGCAGTGGTACATGCCACGCTATTCGGCATCGGGCATCTACGAGCGCATGGCGCGGCACCGCACCGAGTATCTGATGGGCGGCGTCTGGAACTCGCTGTCGGCATCGGCGCCTTTCTGCCTGCGTAATCATCGTCTCGGCCTGTCCTACTCGACTCCGGAATCGAGCCGCGTGTCGAACGAGGAAATCACCTCGGTCATGGAGGGGCTGATCTCCGCGCTAGAGTCGCTCGGCGTCCACGCACGGGCAATTGATCCCAAGGGCCTCATCTCGTGGATCGATGACATCACTTCGCCCACGACAGCACCCGGTGACGACACGATCACCTACAATCCGTTCGACCCGATCGCAGACCAGGCCGTGCGTCACGACCTCGAAATGAGGATCGAGCCGGACCGCATCCTCCTACGCACCGAGCGGTTTCGTCCGACTGGCAAGACTGTCGACCATGCCCCGGAGATCGGCGAGATCTATCCGGACACATTTGATGTCCGCTCCTTCTCGGTCCGTAACCTGCCGCAGCGCTGGGCGCCGTGGGACATGGCCAAGCTGATCGGCGACATGTTCGCCGACAAGCTGCGCATGCCCTGCCCCGTGTCGACCAACCTGTGCCTCGACTTCCCTGACGCCGAAGCCTCCGGGCAGCGCGCCGGCCGGAAGTTCATGCGCACCACCAGTCTCGCCGACAGCAAGTCCGCCCGCATGTTACCACAGCTGAAGGACCAGTCCGAAGAGTGGCGTTTCGTGAAGGACGAGCTGCGCCAGGGCCGCAAGCTCGTGCAGGCCTTCTACTCGGTCACCTCGTTCAGCCCGAAGGGCAAGGGCGACGCCAATGAGCGCATCCTGAAGTCGGTATACCGTGCGGCAGGCTGGGACCTGCTCGACGATCGATATCTGCAGATCCAGGGGCTGCTCGCGGCGATGCCGATGACGATGGCCAATGGCCTGTCGTTCGACCTCAAGAACATGAAGCGGCTGCGCACCGTCCTGACCACGACGGCCGCAAGCTTGATGCCGCTGCAGGGTGAGTATCTGGGCGGCAACAACCCGCATCTGATGCTGATCGGTCGGCGCGGCCAGCCCTTCTTCTGGTCGCCATTCGAGAACACGGCGGGCAACCATAACGTGGCGGTCTTCGGCAAGTCCGGCTCGGGCAAGTCGGTGGCCCTGCAGGAGCTGTGCGCCTCGATGGTCGGCGCCGGAGCCAAGGTCGTCGTGATCGACGATGGCCGGTCGTTCGAGCATTCTGCCAAGCTGCAGGGCGGCGCGTTCGTCGAGTTCACGATGTCATCGGGCTTCTGCATCAACCCGTTCTCGATGATCGATCCGGTGCTGGCGGAGACCGATGAGGATTACCTCATGGACTGCTTCGCCATGCTGAAATCGATCGTGAACCAGATGGCGCGGCACATCGACAAGCTCGACGATACCGAGCGCGGCCTGATCGATGGCGCGATCAACAAGGTCTGGGCCGAGAAAGGCCGGCAGGGCTCGGTCAACGACGTCATCGCAGCGCTCGACGAAACCACAAACCCTCTCGCCATCAATCTCGCGATCGCGATGCGCCCCTTCTCGACCAACGGCACCTATGGCCGCTTCTTCGAGGGCGAGGTGTCCTTCCAGCTCAAGAACAACCTGACGGTGTTCGAACTGTCGGATCTGTCATCGCGCGAGGAGCTTCGTTCGGTCGCCCTGACGGCGATCATGTTCATGGCGTCACAGGCGATGCGCCGCGAGGACCGCTCGGTCCCAAAGGCGCTGCTGCTCGATGAGGCGTGGCAGATGCTCAAGGGCGGCTCGATGGCCGACTTCATCGAAGCCTATGCCCGTACCTGCCGCAAATACGGCGCGTCGCTGGTGACCGCCACGCAGAGCCTCAACGACTATTACAAGTCGGATGGGTCGAAGGCGGCACTCGAGAACAGCGACTGGTTCGTCATCCTGCAGCAGAAGGCGGAGACGATCGCCGACTTCAAGAAGCACGATCGCTTCGAGATGGACGATTACACCGATGCGCTGCTCCGCTCGTTGAAGCGCAACGGCTCAGAATACTCCGACGTGATGATCAAGGGGCCAGAGACGCTGGCGGTCGGCCGGCTCGTCCTCGATCCCTATTCTGCGACGGTCTACTCGTCTTCGCCCCGCACCTTCGCGGCCATCCATGACCTGCTCGCGCAGGGGCTGACGATGGAAGAGTCGATCGAACGGGTCGCCTACCCCGACAATCCCGAGAAATGGACCGATCCGAGCGCCGATGACGCGCTGGCGATCGCAGCGGAGTGACCACCATGGCAACCGTTCTTCAGCCCCTCCACGTCGAGCGCAAAATCGACTACGGCTACCTCCTCTATTTCGGACTGCACTTCGCCGGCTTCATGGCCACGACGCTGCTGATGACGTGGGGCGTCTTCGTCCTGTTTTTCCTGCTCATCGGCAGCTTCTCGCTCGATGGCATGATGAACCATCTCCAGAACATGACCAGCCGCTACCTCGCGGCCGATGGGCCCCGAGTGAGCCAGTTCAAAATGATCGTGGGCGTGGTCCACATGGTGATCTCCGGCGCGTGTCTGTTCTTCCGCCGTCACGCAATTTTGCCGCGTGATACCGGTCGCCGGGAGCGTCACGCATGACCGGGGCCGTCAAAACCGCAACGATTGAGCCCGTTGCCTCACCTGTAGCTGTTGCTGTCCGACGCAAGACGGTGTTCGCCGGCTATACCGCCGCGCAGCTGCTAATCGCTGCCGCCCTCGTCCTGGCGCTGGTATGGGGCATGTGGGTCACCAAGTTGGTGATGGCTGATAAGCCGCAGCACATCGTCAAGGCAGACCTGTCCCGTATCGTTGGCGAGTATGTGCAGGCGCAGGCCCGTAGCGCGACCCCGCCCGACCAGGTACAGGCGCAGATGCGCACGTTCATGGCATCGCTCGATACGGAGTTGCAGCGTCGCGGTGCAGCTGGTCAGGTTGTTCTCGTGGGTGAGGCAGTTCTGTCCAAGAGCGTGCCCGACATCACGGCCGACGTGGCGAGAGCCGTCTATGCCTCCGGCGTGAAGGCACCGATGCCGGCGACGCCCGCGCAGATGGGGTCGATGATGCGGGGTCAGGTGCCTGCCGCGCCGGCGATCGCGCCTGTCGAAATGGCGCATGTCGCCCCCGTACCCGCCGCGCCAAACCCCTTTGCCGCAGTGCCTGCCCCCGCGACAGCGCAGGAAGCCGCCACGGTTGATCCGTCGGTTGCCGGCGCGATGGTCTCGAGCTTTGGTGGTCCCGGTGGCCAGTAAGGCAATTGCGGCGCCAGCAGCGCCCGAGGGCTTCCGTCCCCGCAAACGCCTCTGGGCAGCGCTTGGCTTGTTCGTCGCCGGTGGGATCTCGCTGAACGCGATCGCCGAGTGGCGGGACACGCACGGGCTGCTCATCAATGCATCGGAATCGCTGCCGAACTGGGCATTCGTGATCCACAAGACGGCAGTGCCCAAGCGTGCCGAGTACGTCTTTTTCGTGCCGCCTGCCGTGCCGCTCGTCATCAAGCATTTCGGTGCGAAGAAGCAGATGTTCGGCAAGATTGTCTACGGCATGCCGGGTGACACGGTCGTGCACCGCGGCGCGGACGTGTTCGTCGCCGGCAAGCTCGTCAGCCACATGAAGCCTGTCACTAAACTGGGCGAGCCGCTGGTGGCCGGCCCGACAGGCGTGATCCCGCAGGGCTGCTACTATGTCGGCAGCCCCCACAAGGACGGTTTTGACAGCCGCTATGCCGCAATCGGCTACGCCTGCTCGAACAAGATCGTCGGTGTCGGGCAGCCCATCCTGTGAAGCGAGCGATCGAGTCCTTCGCGATCGTCGCCCTGCTATCGATTTCGCTGACCTCGGCAACGCGCGCGAGCGATCACGGCGTCGTCGGCCAGGTCTTTCCGATTATCGAGCCGGATCTGCTGGCGACGATCGAGGCCCGCCTGCAGCGTCTCCAAGCCACCGGCGGGATCGACCGCATGAACGCCGAGTTCGCCAAACGGTCCGAGGCGCGCGTGCGTCGGCCGAAGCCCGTCGCCGGTATCAATGCGACGACGGAGCCACGCAGCTGGGCCTATGATCCGACGATCGTCATCGAGCGCGACGTTCAGGACCAGAAGGGCAACTACATCGCTCGTGCCGGCCAGACCGTGAATCCTCTCGATTTCGTGGCGGTCCATCAGGCGCTGGTTTTCGTCGACGGCGATGACGCCGCACAGATGGAATGGGCGACGTCGCAATACAGCGACCTGAAAGCCAAGATCATCCTCGTGAACGGCTCGCCGATCGAGGAGATGACCAACCGCAAGCGGCGCTTCTATTTCGATCAGGAAGGTCGACTCACCGGCAAACTCGGGATCCGGCACACGCCGGCCGTCGCCGTCCAGAACGGCCGCGTCCTGAAGCTCTCCGAAATCAAGCTGAAGGGATAAGCTGATGCCGTTGTGGCTCGACCTCCTGCGCACGCCGATGGCTGCACCTGAAACCGACGACCTGCGCACCATGCGCCGGACCTTCCAGGTGCTCTGCGTGCTGTCGGGTATCGGTGTGATAGCAATCTCGCCGCTTGTTGCCCTGTTCGGCCGTCCCGCCTCGTTCGTCGTAGCGGCGATCCTGGCCACGACCGCGTTGCATACCGCGCTCTACGTTTTCCGGAAGAACCGCGCCGACAACGCGTTCCTCGATGCCGCCCAGTCGTCAGAAGAGCACGCATGAAGCTCTTGCGCTTCCTGACGTTGTTGCTGGGTGCGTTCGTGCTTTCGACGACACTTAGCCCGCGCGCGGAGGCACAATCGAAGTGCTCGGGCAAATTCGTGAACCCGATCACTGACGTCTGCTGGTCGTGCCTGTTCCCGCTCTCCGTGGGTGGCCTGAAGATCTGGCCGAGCAATCGCGCCGACACGGAAAACCCGTCCCTCCCCGTCTGTGCGTGTGGCAGTCCGGTGCCGCGCATCGGCATTTCGGC
Organism: Sphingomonas arabinosi; assembly: GCF_036663715.1. Classification (NCBI taxonomy): domain Bacteria; kingdom Pseudomonadati; phylum Pseudomonadota; class Alphaproteobacteria; order Sphingomonadales; family Sphingomonadaceae; genus Sphingomonas; species Sphingomonas arabinosi. Next base: position 32,905 of record NZ_JAXOJN010000013.1, on the reverse strand, counting down.
CGGCTTCTGGGAGCCCGTTCGTCTTGCCGACGTCACCACCAAGCCGTGGTGCTTCGTCAATCTGGGTGGCACGAAGATCGCGCCCGGCTTCGACATCGGCCAGGGCCAGCTATCCGGACCATCGCAGACCGGCGGAAACGGGCAGAACACGTCCAAGTGGCACGTCCACTGGTACGTCTATCCGCTGCTCTACTGGATGGAGATCCTGACCGATTTCCTGTGCTTCGAGCAGGCGTCGTTCGATATTGCCTACATGACCGAGGTCGACCCGCTCTGGCAGGATGACTCGCTGACCGCGCTTATCAATCCCGAAGCCGTGCTCTTCTCGTCGCCGATCGCGCAGGCTGCGTGCGCAGGCGACTGCATCGCGGCAACGGCCAAGCTGCCGCTCGATGCGACCTTCTGGTGCGCTGGCTGTCAGGGACCGATGTACCCGGTCAACGGCAACATCGCCGCCTCGATCGGCCATGTGCAGGCGTCGCGTCTCGCGCTTGCCCGCTTCGCCTTCAAGATACACCGCGAAGGTCTAGCCTGGGGCACGATGGGCTCCAAGGGCCTGTGCAACAAGTACCCGATGCCGGTGCTGCGCAAGCAGCAATACCGCGTCCAGATGGTTAATCCGATCCCGATGGTCAGCGGCAAGATGGCCTGCTCGCCGCTTGGGGCCTCGACCATGCCACCACAGGCAGGCCGGTCCTTCCCCGTGAAGGGCGAGGACATGGGCTACCTCGTCTGGCGCAAGCGCAACTGCTGCGTGCTCTGAGGAGAGACAATCATGCGCCGCATCACCATCGTCATTGCTGCACTTGCCGGTCTCGCCGGCATTCAGGCGATCGCACAGACCGTCGACGGGCTCGACCTTGAGGCCATCAAGCGCCGCTCGGCCGCCATGCAGGGTGACGCCGACATCTTTGCCGAACACGTCCGTAACCGCGGCGATGCCTTTCGCGAAGAAGCCGTGGCCATCCAGGCGAAAAGCGGCGCAAATCTCGCATCGCTCGCAAAAGCGGATCTACGGGTGAACGGTGATGGCGCATTCGATTTCGACGAAATCATCAAGGGCGCAAGCCAGAATGTCGCTGGCACCAGGGGTGACGCGCCGCAGTTCATCGCCTTTGCGAGCTTGTCGATGCCGCCAGCAGCCTTGCGTCAGCTCATTGCTGACACGGCCAAGGCGGGCGGTGTGGTTGTCTTCCGGGGCTTCCCGAACAACTCGATGAAGGCCTTCAGCGCCATGCTGGGCAAGGTCGTCACCGACAAGGATCAGCTGTCCAATGTCGGCATCGATCCCCGCCTCTTTCGCGCGTTCAACGTCGAGGCAGTCCCGACCTATGTCGCCGTATCGACCGACTTCGATCTCTGCTCGGGCCTGAATTGCACCACTTCGGTGCCGACCCACGACAAGATCACGGGCAATGTCTCGGTTCGCTACGTGCTCGACACCTTTGTTGCGGCGCACGGCCCCGGTGCCGGCGTGGCGTCGGTCGCGCGGCGCAATCTCGGCAAGGGTCTTTAGTGAAGCGCGTCGCTCTCTCCTTGCTGCTCGCCGTCCTCGCGGGCGCCACCAGTGGCGTGGTCGCGCAGACGACGATCGAGGAAGCACGCAAGCAGGGCGCCGATCTCGGCAAAACGATGCGCGCTGACGAAAGCCTCGGGCCGAACGACGCCAAGCTCTCACAACTGCCGGGCTATGGCGGCACCGATTTGGCGGAGAAGGTCTATTTCGACGACCCCGACCGGCTGGTGGTCGATGGTGGTTCGAAGGCCGGCACCGACGAGGCGTTCGGCACCGTGACCGATCGCGCGCGCACGCGGGCGACCTTCAGCAATGCGGAGATCTTGGCGGCGACGTCGCGCGGCACTGCGATCGAGAAGGACCCTGACACCTATCTGGGCGGTCAGAGCCTGGGCGGTGCCGAAGGAACCTGCACTGCCCTTCCGCCGTCGGTAGGCTCAAAGGGGTATTATGAGGCCACCTGCAACAAGGGTTCTAAGGTCACCGACACGGTCGAGGCCTGCCGCGAGAACCTCGTACCGACCGTCATCAACACCGCTCGCTGGTTCTACTATGGTGCGCCTGACAAAAACGAAGGGAACGGCTTTGCCCGGACTACGGTCATGCAGGCCAAGGCCGCATCCGGTATCTGTCGGGCTGAACCCGTCTCAAAGCATATTTGCGACGCACAGATCGAACTTGGCGCAGGCGGAGGCAACGTCGAGGACTACCGCAAATACTGCAAACGGAATCTCAACGCGACCGCGCAGCTCTACTCGTGCTCTTCCGAGATCGCGGCCTCCGAAATCCCGTATCATCAGAATTTTGCTACCGGGACTGTCTATCTGAAAAAGGAAGGGACGCTTAGCGTTACCCTCGCCCGCAACGAGGGCACCTGCCCGGCGCTGGCGGCCGACACGACGTGTGTCCCGCAAGCGACAGAGGTCTGCACCGAAGGCCCTGAAACCCGCATCATCGAAGGCGTGCCGGTCACGCAGGCATGCTGGGCCTGGTCGCGTTCCTTCACCTGTCAGCGTCTCACGCCGGCCAGCGATTGCAGCTCGCTCGACGGCAACAAGCTGTGCAAATTCCTCCGCGACGAGTGTCTCGACGAGCCGCAAAGCGGCGCATGCAAGGTGTCGCAGCGCGTCTATAGCTGCCCCCTGCCCGACGATAAGGCGCCGACCGACAAGCAATATGTCTGTGGCGGCGACGTTTATTGCCTCAACGGCAGCTGCGAGACAATCGAGCGCGAGGCCTCGACTGAGTTCAAGGACGCGCTGGTCGCGCTTCACTCGATCGGCGATGCCGGCAAGCAGTTCGACCCAGCCAATCTGACCGTGTTTTCGGGCGAGCGGGGCACCTGCAATAAGAAGATATTCGGTGCGTCGAATTGCTGCTCAGGGAGCGGCGTCCCGCTTTTGACGCCGTGGCTGTGTAGCTCGGCCGAAAAGCAGCTCGACGAGAAGGACGACAAGGGGCTCTGCCATAAGGTCGGGTCGTACTGTTCGGACAAGGTGCTTGGCATCTGTGTCACGTCGAAGGACGCCTATTGCTGCTTCGGTAGCAAGCTCTCGCGCATCCTCCAGGAACAGGGTCGCCAGCAGATCGGCAAGGCTTGGGGCAAACCCAAAGACGAGACCTGCAAGGGCTTCGGACTCGAGGAGTTTCAGCGCCTCGACCTGAGCCAGATGGATTTTTCCGAGGTCTATGCGGAGTTCATGGACGCAGCAAAGCTACCCAGTGAGGTCTCCGTGATGGCCGACATTCAAACCAAAATTCAGGGGTACTATGACCTTCACGGGAGCAAATGATGCAAGCGGTCCGGGGGGGCCATGTTCGATCGACATGTCGGTGCTCGATCTTGCCATTTTCCTCCGCATCCACCGGTCCGGCCGGGGCACCTCGGCTGGCGAGGTCGCGCAGACCATCTCGCATTGGTTTCAGTGCGACATCGATCCGCATGAGGTCGAGCAGGCTTTTCCCCGCATGGCCGACAAGGGCTGGCTTGTCCGCCGCGCGACCGGAATGCGCGCGACCATCAAGGGGCGAAAGCACGGCCGCAGCCACCTTCGCGGCATCGTCCGGATGCTCGATCAGGGCACTAGGATGCTCGACGTCGCCGCGATGATGTCAGTTCTCAAACTCGCAATGATTGAGCTCGACGGGGAGCATGATGATGACGACGATCAAGACTAAGCGTGCCGGTCGGCTGACCGCTACCGTTCTTATGCTGCTGGCCGCGACCGCGCCTGTTGCAACCCCAGCGCTCGCTCAGGCGGTCGACCTGCAGAGCGCGTCGATGGCTGAGGCGATCGATGACGACGATGCGCAGGCAACCGACGCTATGGTCGAGCCTCAATTTGATCGTACGTCTGAGGCTGCGGAACAGCAGCAAGCCGGCGACTTCTATTGTGGCGAGCGAAAACTCGGCCAGTGGTTCTACTGCGAGCGGCCCAAGGCCAAGCCGTCCGTTCCCCAGGCGTCCGCACAACCGCAGCAGTCGTCCGCGGCGCAGCTGAAGGCGATCACCAAGCAGCTCGACGAACTGAAGGCACGCGCCATCCTCGAGCCGAGCGAAACGAATGTGATCGCCTATGTTCGCTACCAGCGCGAACAGCTCGATCGCGCGTCGACGTTCTCCGATACCTGGCAGCGAGCGCTCTGGCAGAACCCGGATATCGACTACACGCTGCAGCGGCCGGTCTCGACCGTGGGCAAGCGCGCATGGACGGACAACCGTGCTGCTACGCGTGACCAGATCCTTTCCCGGCTCGGCCAGCGCTACGGCATGTTCTATTTCTTTGCGCAGTCCTGTGCTGCCTGCGAGGTCTTCTCGCCGATCCTGCGCTCGGTTGCCGACAGCCACCGCATTACCGTCATGGCTGTGTCGACGGACGGCGGTCCAAGCCGCCAGTTTCCCAATTACGTAGTCGACAGCGGGCAGCGTCAGCGCATGGGCGTGCCGTTGGCCACGCCGGCGCTCGTCCTGTTCGACACTGTGACGCGCAAGACGGTCCCGGTCGGGTTCGGCGTCATGTCGGCCGACGAAGTCATGGAGCGCATTTTCATGCTGACCAACTCCAAGCCGGGAGGTGACTTCTAATGACGCACACCCCCTCCCCTCGCCCCTCACCCCTCCGCGCCTTCCTTCGCCGAACCGCGGCGGTCGCTATGAGTCTTGGGGCTGCCAGCGTGATCCCCGCTGGTATGGCCCGGGCCGACGTTGCCGGGCAGATGAATGACTTCTTCCAGGACGCAGGTGGGGCCGCCAACGTCACCGGTCCAAGCGCCTATCAGGGTCAGACGGCCGGCTATTACTCGATGGGCAACGTCTGGAGCCGCTTCCCACAGAAGAGCGTGCAGCCCTTCAATCTGCAGATGCCAAAGGTGTCGGCGGGTTGTGGCGGTATCGATCTGTTCACCGGCTCATTCAGCTTCATCAATGGCGCGGAGATGGTCGCCATGCTGAAGGCGACCGCCAACAACGCGTTGGGCTTTGCCTTCCAGCTCGCGATTGACAGCGTCTCGCCCGAGATCGGCAAGGTCATGGATAGCATGGCCAACAAAGCGCAGCAGATGAACCAGATGAACATCTCGTCGTGTGAAGCGGCGCAAGGTCTGGTCGGGTCGGTCTGGCCGAAAATGGCGGGCGCACGCTCGACGGTCTGCGCAGCGGTCGGCAATTCGCAGGGTAAGTTTTCCGACTGGGCGCGGTCGCGGCAAGGCTGCGGTGCCGGCGGGGAGCAGGATGCCACGCTCGAGGGAAACACCGATCCGACGATGGCCGACAAGATCCCGGGCGCGCCGCGTAACTACACCTGGGATGCGATCAAGAAGTCGAACAAATTCGGCAGCGACAAGGAGTTCTCCGAGTTTCTGATGACGTTGGTTGGCACGATCGTTATCAACCCGAAGGCTGCGGAAGGAAAGATCGTCGGCTTTGTCGGTCCGGCCGAGGATGCCGTCGTAACAGCTCTCCTCGACGGTCCCGGCACCGGAACGCCGGTGAAGATCCTGCACTGCGACGACGACGAGAAGTGCCTGAACATGACCGAGCAGACACTCCGTCCGGGGCCTGGTCTGCGCTCCAAGATCAAGGCGATGATCGACTCGATCAACGGCAAGATCCGTACCGATGCGGCACTGGATGCGCAGGAGCAGCAGCTCCTCAACATGACGACGCTGCCGCTTTACAAGATGCTCGCGGTTCAGGCGATGGCGCACCAGAGCTTCTCGCCCGGTGAGACCAACGCGCTTGCCGAGATCGTCTCGGTCAACCTTCTGTCCGCGATGATCGAGAACATGCTCGACCGGATCAGCCAGTCGACCGTGCAGGTGCAGCCCGCCGATGCCGAGATGGGTAAAATGTGGCGCGACCAGCTGAGCGAGGCGCGCAACCGCTATGCGCAGCGCAACGTCGAGTTGAAGGCGGTGCTCAACCAGACGCTCGCGCTCATCAACCAGTCGGTGATGGTGGAGTCGACCCTGCAAAACAGCATGTCGCCGGCGATGGCAGCCTCGCTCAATTTCTCGCGCGGGCTGAGCGCGCAGGGCCTCAACTAAGGACGATTGGCGATGCTCGAGGTCTTCACGATTGGCGGTGGCGAATACATCGTCAACACGTTCAACGCGGTAGCAGCATGGACTGGAGGCGGGGGTTACCGCTCGCTTCTACGCGTGGTGATGGTCCTCGGCTTGATTTACGCTTTGCTCGCTGTCGCCTTCACGATGAACGTGCGTGCATGGCTAAACTGGTTTCTCGGCTCGTCGCTTATCTACACGTGCCTGATGGTGCCAACCGTCACCGTGAAGGTTACCGACCGCGTAAATCCGTCGCTTGCCCCTGCCGTCGTGGCAAACGTGCCCCTTGGCCTTGGTGTCATCGCCAGCTTTACCAGCCAGGTCGGTGACTGGCTGACGCGCACCGCGGAAACGGTTTTCACGATGCCAAGCCAGCTCAGCTACTCGACGAACGGCATGGTCTATGGCGCACGGCTGCTTGATGCCACACGCAGCTTCCAGATCCGTGACGCGGAGTTTGCGACGAACCTGTCGGCGCACTTCAAAAACTGCGTCTTCGGCGACATCATGCTCGGCCAGAAGTCCATGACGGACCTCGCCTCGGCCAAAGATCTCTGGGCGGCTATGGGCCCTGGGTCGGCTGCGCGCTCCCAACCCTGGGTTGAGCGTTCGGGCGCCGCGACCACCAGCAGCATCGTTCCCTGCCGTCAGGCCTACGGCATGCTCGACGGCCTTTGGCATACCATGATCGAGGCGCACACGTCGCTTTGGGCCAAGGAAACCTATCCCAAGCTGTCCACCTCGGTCGCCTCTGCCAAGCTCCGCAGCGATGTGCCGATCGTCAATCAGGCCTTCACGGCGTCCAGCGCGAACTACGAGACGATCTTGCGCCAAAACACAGCCATCAATGCCTTTATGCAGGCGCGTGACGGCATGGCAGGTGGTCCGGGCGCGGCGTCGATCGATACGTTCGCGACCACGCGCGCGGACATCCAGGCGCGCAACACGTACAATTCCATCGCGCAGCAAGCGATGAGCTGGGTCCCGATCCTCAACATCGTCCTCACCGTCGTCTTTTATGCGATGTTCCCGGTCATCTTCCCTCTGTTTCTGATGCCGCAGACCGGCGTCGCCGCCCTCAAGGGGTATTTGACCGGGTTTTTCTATCTCGCTGCGTGGGGGCCGCTTTACGTGATCCTCCACATGATCTGCATGACGCGGGCGACCAGCGCGGCGCAGGGCGTCGCGGAACGTGGGATGTCGCTGGGGACCTATGCCGGCATCGGTGCGGTCAACGCGGAAACTGCGACAATCGCAGGCTTCATGCTGATGTCAGTGCCGTTCCTCGCGGCCGGTCTCGCTAAGGGTGCCATGAGCATCTCCGGCCAGGCAACGTCGGTCCTCAGTCCAGCGCAGAATGCGGCCGAGGCTGCGGCAGCCGAGCAGACGACCGGGAATTACAGCTACGGCAACACCAGCTTTGCCAACTCGACGTCGAACATGCGGCAGAGCAATCAGTGGTCGGATGCACCTACCTTCTCGACAGGAGGGATGGGATCGAGTTTCCGCCATGACAACGGCGCAACGACCAACTCCTTCGGGAACGGCCAGAACGTCTACGATACCTCGAAGGCAATATCGAACCTGCCATTCAGTGCTTCGATGACGTCAGGCTCGGTGGCGACAGAAAGCCGTCAGTCCGCCATGGCCGCCCGTGTGGCTGATGGTTTCGAACAAGCCAGTCGGCGTGAAATCTCACATTTGAACTCACTTCGGAATGGTCATTCGTGGTCCAGCGAGAACTCGTCCGGCTTTGACTCAAGCTCCGGCATTCGAGGAGGTAGCAATTCCGAACTTAGTGACCGCAACACTGTTAGCAGCGGGTCGAGTGTGCAGAACCGTGACGCAGTTGGCAGCGGTACTCGGCACCAAAATGAGAGCGGTAGTAATACGAACGACTCCGGGCAGCGCTCTGGTCAGATCCGCGCCGGTGTAAGTGTAGGCGGCGGCAAAGGCGGCGGGGGCGTGGTTGGAAAGATTGCTAGCGCTGTGGGTCTCCAAGGCGACGCGAGCGTCGCATATACGCGGAGCAAAACGAACTCCGACACGACGTCAGTCAGCGACTCCTCAAATTCTAGCAGAGATCAGTCGGTTGCCGCCTCCGACCAGACCGGCCGTGACCATTCTTCTAGTGGCACAGTCAGTGTTAGCGACGGTACGTTCCATCAGAATGGAGAGTTTGCCCGGTCACAAAACTCAGAGTCCAGGAGTAAGGCGATTGAGGAGTCGCTGAGCCGTATCCAGTCGTATAACGAACAGGCCCGCCATTACCGAGAGCTGTCTCAGTCCCTAGAGCAGCACGCAAGTTATGCGGAAAGCCATGGCTTCAATATGTCACAAGATCTTCGTCAGGACCTCGCGCAGTTTTACGATAAGGAAGTGGGCAACGCGCCTCGTGGCGTTCTCCCTGGACTTTGGGATACGAACCTTTCTTACCCGCAGGAACACGCTCGCAACGCGGTCATCGAAAAGTGGGCCGGTGAACGATCTTCGGGTATTGAGCGCGACATTCAGTCCGCACTTAGCAATCCAGCCCTTGCAGGTATGACCATTCCGGCTGTTGCTACCGAAAACAGCGTTGCTGCCCGCTATTCCGGTGGCGGGTCTGTCACTGCTGCACACCCTGTTTCCACGGGAGCCCCTTCGACTGTCGCTGCCGACAGTCAAATCATAGCTGGTGCCGAAGAGTTGCTTGGGGACGAGCATCGGCGAAAGATCGACTTTCGCCAGTCATTGCATGGTGCACCGGCAGGACCGAAGGTCGACTGATGCTACAGAAAGAGATTGGTAATCGAAGCGACGACCAACCCGCCTCCGATGAGGATAGCGACGGTAAGCCTCGCGATTACGGAAACCCGGTCGGTAGCTTGATTGACATCAACCCGCCGTTCCACACCCGTGCTTGGGTGCAGCTGCCACGTGCCTGCACCTTTCCCTGGCATAGCATCCGTATCGAACATGATCGGCTGGCTCGTATCAGTTTGCATGGCGCACCTCGCTCAAAAAGGTAGAGCGAAATGAACATCTTGGCAACGCTAGATCAAAGTCGATTTGTGGCCTCTCAGCACCGTCCGCCGGCGCTCAGCGATCTACCCGGGACACTCATTTTTGGCTTCTCGTGGCTGTTGGTTATGGCGATCGGTCTTATGCCTATAGCAGAGGCTTCGCTATCTCGTTCACCCTCCATTACCATGCCAACGACGATCGCGTTCTTCGTTGCGGTTGGAAGCACTGTCCTGCTTCGCCGACGCTATTCCTGGATGGGCCTCGTCCTCCACATCTTCGGTCAGATCGCGATCTGGCTTTCGCTATTTGTCATGTGGCTCGCTGCCGTCCTCGTCTTGATCCCGAAAGGCTGCCCTCTCCCTTCAACACGTCGTTTGTTCGGGGCGATGGGACATAGGGATGAGCTGCGCGGACCACTGCCGCAGCTTTCTCGATCGCCTCAATCTCCGCTGGCTTACCCTTTGGATTGATCCGCCAGTTTGACCTGGGATGAATCACAATCGGAAGGGCAATGACGGGGCCGATGAGGTTTTTCCAGTACGCCTCGGTCAGGCCAACCGCCCCCTCGAGCAGATGGGCGAGAAGGTCCTGCATCTCGTCCACTGTGGTCGGTTTGTCCTGAGCCATCGCATGCCATCTTAGACTAAAGCCTAAGGACCGAAACAGGCGTGACCGTGGCGTGCCCGCGGCGCCGGCAGGTAGTGCAACGCAAACGGGTAATCGCTTGGGTAACTGGACCGTCCGATCGAAAGCGCTCGACGATTTTCAGTCTGCCTCCGGTGAGGGGCATCTGGCGGGTGACGGTCTGAGCTGAGATGTTAGCCACAGTGCAAGCACCGTGGTTTGCACCGTGGCTAGAGACGTGGCGATGACCCAGATCACTGTACTGTCCGGCGTTGAGCGGCGTCGCCATTGGAGCGACGAGCGCAAGCTTGCCCTGGTGGAGGCAGCCATTGCGCCTGGCGCGTCGGTTGCCGCCATCGCGCGCGATGCCGACGTCTCGCCGTCGTCGATCTATCGTTGGCGGCGCAACCTGTGCAGCAAGCTTGCGCAGCCGACCGGCTTTGCGGCCGTGGCCGTTCATGCGGATCCGCCCGAGATCGACCACGGTGCGTCCGACATGCTGGTCATCGAGCTCCGCGGTGTGACCATCCGTGCGGCTGGCGGCGTGTCTGCGAGCTTGCTGGCGGCGGCGTTGCGCGAGCTCAAAGCATGATTCCTGTTCCGGGCGGGGCCCGGGTCTGGATAGCCACCGGCAAGACGGACATGCGCAAGGGGATGTCGTCGCTGGCGATGCAGATCCAGCAGGGTTTCGGACGCAACCCGCATGCCGGCGACCTTTATGTTTTCAGAGGTCGCCGCGGCGATCTGCTGAAGATTCTGTGGCACGATGGCCTCGGAATGTCGCTCTACGCAAAACGGCTGGAGCGCGGTCGGTTCACCTGGCCGGCGACATCTGACGGCGTCATTTCGATCTCGGCGGGGCAACTCGGCTTCCTGCTGGAAGGCGTCGACTGGCGGAATCCACAATACACGTTCAGGCCCGAACTGGCGGGCTAAAACGCTTGGTTTTCCTAGGCTTTTGGCACCAAACGCCTCGACAAATTGGCGGTTTTCTGCTGTAAAATGAGCTTCGATGGACACCGGTGCCGAGGCTCTTCCCGATGATATCGAGGCGCTCAAAGCGCTGCTAATTGCCGAGCGTCACACCGTCATCATCGCTCGTGCAGCTCTATTCGAGGCCGAGGCACTCGCCGCCATCGCTCAGGCTCAGGTCGCCGACGCACATGCCATTATCGAAGATCTCAAGCTGCGCATCGCCAAGGCGCGTCAGGACAAATGGGGGCAGTCGTCCGAGCGGCACAGGCAGTTGCTCGACCAGCTTGAGATGCAGCTTGAGGACGTCGTCACTACCGCAACCGAGGATGAGCTCGCCGCTGAGATAGCCGTCGCCAAAGCCAGTGCAGCCGGCGTTCCCGTGGTGCCATTTACCCGCAAGAAGCCGACCCGCGCTCCGCTATCTGCCGATCTTCCCCGGCACCGCGTCGTCGTGCCCGCCCCAGAGAGCTGCCCATGCTGCCACGGTGCAGAGCTCAAGAAGATTGGCGAGACCATCACGGAAAGCCGTGAGGTCGTTCCCCGCCAGTGGATCATCGTGCAGACGGTCCGTGAGAAGTTCATCTGCAAGACCTGCGAAACCATCACGCAGCCACCAGCGCCCTTCCACCCCATTCCGCGTGCATCCGCTGGCCCCAACCTGCTGGCGATGGTCCTGTTCAACAAGTTCGGCCTGCACCAGCCGCTCAACCGCCAGAGCGAGACCTATGCCGCGGAAGGCATGAGCATCAGCGTGTCGACGCTTGCCGACTATGTCGGCCACGGCACCGTCCTGCTGCGCGGCCTGGTCGATCTCATCGAGGCGCACATCCTCGCCGGCGAGCGCATCCATCATGACGATACGACCGTGCCGGTCATGGCAGCCGGCAAGACCATAACGGGCAGGATCTGGGCATCCGTTCGCGACGACCGCCCCTTTGGCGGCACCGACCCGCCCGCCGTCTGCTATTACTACACCCGCGACCGCACAGGCGCCCATCCGCAGCGACAGCTCGCTCGGTATGCCGGCATCCTGCAGGCTGATGCCTATAGCGGCTATGACGCGCTCTACGCTGCAGGCCGCAAACCAGGGCCCATCCTGGAGGCAGCGTGCTGGGCACACGCCCGTTGCCCGTTCTTAAAGGAGGCTCGCCTGAGCCGGACACCGCTCGCGGTCGACGTCGTCACCCGCATGGATGCGATCTTCGCTGCCGAACGCGTGATCTGGGGTCGGAACGCAAGCGAACGGCTCGCGTCGCGGCAGGTCCACGTGGCCCCGCTCGTAGGCGAGCTCGAACAGTTCCTGCGCCAGCAATATGGCCGCCTGTCGCGCAAGGGCGATCTGGCCAAGGCCATCAACTACATGCTGTCACGCTGGGACAGCTTTGCCCGCTTCGTGTCTGACGGCAGGATCTGCATGACCAACAATGCGGCGGAACGCCGGGTCCGAACCGTCGCGGTCGGGCGCCGGAACTGGACCTTCTGCGGCTCCGACCGCGGCGGTGACCGCGCGGCCGCCATGTACACGCTGATCCAGACCTGCCGCCTCAACGACGTCGACCCGCATGCCTGGCTCCGCGATGTTATCGCGCGGATCTCCGACCACCCGCAGAACCGACTTCACGAGCTATTGCCGTGGGAATGGAAAGCTCGACAACAGCGCCCCGAAGCCATCGCGCAAGCAGCGTAGCATCAGTCGCGCCAAACTAGAGGGCGCTCACCGAATGCATACGATTTTCACAGCCGGGAGATTGATCGTCCGGCCGCACGGGCACGTAATTCGCATGTCCTCGCGCGCTGACGCCCATTCACCAAGGCTGGTGAATTTGGATTGGTTCAGCGCCGGCACTGGCAACGGACAAAGTGGGTGAGACTCTGACAAAGAGATTGAGACAGTCTCATCCTCTTTGTCCCGCCTGTTTCATATCGCGGGTCATGGCGGCGTGACTTCCTCGTAGCAGCCGGCCCGACGAAGCTGGCGAATGATCCCGTTGAGCGCAGCAGTGACGCCCTGAGCCCGGCCAATTTCGTTGTCCTGCGCGGCTGCGTCCCAAAACAAGGTGAGTGGCCACTTCTCGGGGCAATGCGGCAACAGGCAACGAAGAGCGAGACGGATTTCCGGCACATCAACGCGGACGTCGGAACAACGGGTGACGCCCGTCCGCAAAATATGCACGGATAGCGCGATCACGACACGCTGATGCCTCGGCAAATGCGACACGGATCAATGGAAGTCATGCGACTTGAACCGCATGACCTCCTCCGGGTCCATGCCGTCTGCGTGGGGCGGCCAGTATTGGTTGCGTGGTTCTGGATTCCATCCCTTGTCGCCACGATCTGGCGAGCCTGGATGTTGCGCGGCATCGCCGCGCCCGGTCCGGTGCGGAAACGACATGTCACCAACGCGGTGGAGGAGGTCGCCGTGGTCGACGATCCGGCTGCAGATCACATGGATGATCTCACCTTCCTTCTGGACCTGTCCCTTCATGCCGACCATCGACGCCGACATAATCGTTCGGCGTTGTGCCTCGAAACGGTCGGGCCAGAGGATTCCATTGGCGACCCCAGTTTCGTCCTCGATTGTTATGAACAGCACGCCCTTGGCAGAGCCAGGTTTCTGACGGACCAGGACAATGCCGGCGACCTCGACGTATCGGCCGTCCCGGATGTTGGCGAGGTCGGCACATTTGGTGACGCCGCGCCGCGTCAACTCGTCGCGCACGAACGTTAGCGGATGCGCGCGAAGCGAGAGCTGCAGCGCCCGGTAATCCTCAATCACCTCTCTTCCGTCAGTCAGCGGCCGCAGTGCGACGTCGGGTTCCATCCCTTCGGCGCTGAAGGTCTCGGCCAAACGGTCGGCAGCAGCAAACAGAGGTAGCGGCGCGTCACCAAGCCCCCTCACCTTCCAGAGACCCTGCCGGCGATCGACGCTGAAGCCGTGGAAGGCGTCGCCATCGGCCAGCTTCTCGATTGCAGCGCGCTGGACGCCCGACCGCCGCCAAACGTCTTCGACGCTTTCGAAAGCGGTAAGCTCACGCGCACCGACGATCTTTGCGCCATCGGCGTTCGACAGCCCGCGGATCTGCCGCAGCCCGAGCCGTACCGCGAGATAGCGCCCGCCGTTCTTCTCCAGCGTGCAGTCCCACCGGCTCGCGTTGACGCATGGCGGTCGAACCTCGACGCCGTGCGCGCGTGCATCGCCGACGATCTGCGCCGGCGCGTAGAACCCCATCGGCTGCGCGTTCATCAGTGCCGCGCAGAACACATCGGGGTGATGATGCTTTATCCACGACGACGCGTAGGAGATCTTGGCGAACGAGGCGGCATGGCTTTCCGGGAAGCCGTATGAGCCAAAGCCTTCGAGCTGGCGGAAGGTGCGCTCAGCGAAATCACGCGGGTAACCGCGCTCGACCATGCCCTCGACCAGCTTCTCCGAGAAATGGGATACGCCGCCCGTCACCTTGAAGGTCGCCATGGCACGGCGCAGCTGATCCGCCTCGGCCGGGGTGAATCCGGCACCAACGATCGCGACTTTCATCGCCTGCTCCTGGAACAGCGGCACGCCGAGTGTCTTCTCCAGCACGGCACGCAGCTCCGGCCGCGGATACTCCGGCTTTTCCAGTCCCTCGCGCCGGCGCAGATACGGGTGGACCATATCGCCCTGGATCGGTCCCGGCCGCACGATCGCGACCTGAATGACGAGATCGTAGAAGCGGCGCGGTTTCATCCGCGGCAACATCGACATCTGCGCCCGGCTCTCGATCTGGAAGGTGCCGAGCGTGTCGGCCTTCGAGATCATGGCGTAGACGTCGGGATCATCGTCCTGCAGATCGGCCAAGCCTATTCGCAGCCCCTTGTCCGCCTCGAGCATGTTGAAGGCGCGGTTCATGCAGCCGAGCATGCCGAGGCCCAGCACGTCGACCTTCATGAACTTAAGCGCATCGATGTCGTCCTTGTCCCATTCGATGATTTGGCGGTCTTCCATGGCCGCGGGCTCTATCGGGACGAGGTCATCTAGGCGGTCATGGGTTAGGACGAACCCGCCGGGGTGCTGCGACATGTGGCGCGGTACGCCAATCAGCTTGCGCGCTAACTCCAGCGTCAGCCTAAGCCGGCGATCGCCGATGTCGAGGTTAAGCTCCTCGACCTGCTTCTCGCCGACGCCATCGGCCGACCAGCCCCAGGCAAGCCCCGCCAGTGACGAGGTGAGGTCTTCCGGCAGACCGAGCACCTTGCCGACGTCACGCACCGCACCGCGCGCGCGGTAGCGCGTCACGACGGCCGTCAGCGCGGAGTGGTTGCGACCGTAGGTCTCGTAGATCCACTGGATGATCTCTTCACGACGCTCATGCTCGAAATCGACGTCGATGTCGGGCGGCTCCCGGCGCTCCCCCGACACGAACCGTTCGAATAGCAGCTCATGCTTGATCGGATCGATCGAGGTCACGCCAAGCACGAAACAGACGCACGAGTTGGCCGCCGATCCCCGCCCCTGACACAGGATCCCGCGCCGACGGGCTTCCCGCACGATCGCGTAAACGGTGAGGAAGTACGGCGCATAGCCAAGCTCGCCGATCAAGCGCATCTCATGGGCGATCTGATCGGTATAGGCCTGCGGCACGTCGCCATCAAACATCCGCTCGACCGCTTCTGTGGCGAGCTTCTGGAGCGCTTCCTGTGCCGTCAGACCGTCGATCAGCTTCTCGTGCGGGTACTGGTACTGAAGCTCGCCAAGGTTGAAGGTGCAGATCCGCGCGATATCGACGCTCGCCTGCAGTGCGTCGGGATAGGCGCGGAAGCGCCGGACCATCTCGTCCGGCGATTTCAGCGCGCGATCAGCGTTCACCTCACGGCGATAGCCAAGCTCGTCGACGGTGCATTTCTCGCGCACCGCTGTCACTACGTCCTGCAGCAGCCGCGCGTCTGGCGCGTGATATAGCACGTCGCCTGTCACAACGGCGCGCACGCCGGCACCGCCAGCCTGCCGCGCGAGCGCATCGATCCGAACTGCGTCTCCTGGTCGGCGCCGCTGGAACAGCGCCATGTAGCCGCGACGACCGTAGATCGCCTTCAGGTCGACTAACGCGGCCAGGTTCTCGTTGTCCGCCTCATGCGGCAGCAGGATGGCAATGACGCCGTCCGACCATGGCTCCAGATCGTGCCAATGCAGTAGGCAACCGCCCTTCCCTGCCCGCTTCTTGCCGACGGTCAGCAGTCGCGTAATTCGCGACCAGGCCGATCGATCGATTGGGTAGAGCAGCAGGCGTCGGCTGCAGGACAGATCGACGCGCGTGCCGGCGATCGAGCGGACGCCTGTCGCCTTCTGCGCTTCCCACGCACGCACGACGCCGGCCACGGTGCCGATGTCGCTGATCCCGATCGAGGGATACCCAAGCACCGCTGCGGCCGCGAACAGCTCGTCCGGACTGGACGCACCGCGCAGCAGCGAGAAGTGTGTCAGCACCTGAAGCTCGACATAGTGGGTCATCCGAAGACCCCGTGCATCCACCAGGACAGATCGCCAGTGTCGTCCTCGAAGCCATCGCCTCGGCGAAAAACCCAGTAGCGGCCACCAGTCTCGTCCTCGACGCGGTAATAGTCACGGACCGCCCACACTTCCGCGTCGCGCCGCCACCATTCACCGTGGACGCGCTCGGGACCGTCGCCCCCAACCACCTTGTACGTGGTACCGCGCCACTCGAAGCGGCGCGGAGGTTGGTCGGGCATCAGGGCGATCACGCGATGCAGTGGCTCTGGATGCGCGAAGAGACGGATCGGCCGCTTCCAAGCCGGCCATGTTCCCGGCAGCTTGTTAGGATCGGATTTGACCACAGCCCGCTCCGGGACATGGCTTTCGACGGGAGCGATACGGAAGACCGAGTGCATTCCGATCCTGCCTGCGATCAGGTCGACCAGGCGCGCCGGGTCGCGCACCAGCGTCTCGCCTGCGAGGACGGCGCCGAGATCAACCGCGTCGAGTTGCTCGGTGTGCGGTGCCACCATTTGAAAATGCTCGAGCCCCATGCCGGGATCGATGCGCTCGATCCGCAGCTTCAGCAGCCGCAGGAGGTGAGAGACCTCCCGTGTCGGCCGGGATGTGCCGATCGCCACGATTTGCTCGGTGCCATCGACGCGCATTCCCGTCAGGCGGATCGAGCGTGCGCCAACGCCTTTCCCCTGCAGCAGCACGACAAGATCGCCCAAGAGGTCACCCATGACCTGTTCGATCGCCTCGGCCGTGCTGATCGGTTCTAGGAGCCGGCGTTCGACCGCAGGGACCTCGATGTCCTCTCGCGGGGTAATTGGCTCTGCAACACCACCCAAGGCCTGATCGAGGCGTGTGATGGTCGGCAGTCCGAGACGGCGCGCGAGGGGTCCGCGCGCGATCGGCAGGAGATCCGCGATCCGCTCGAAACCGAATTTGCGCGCGGCACTCAACGCCGTGGGCGTCAGGCGCAATGCGGCTATGGGCAATGAGCTGAGTGCCTCGACTGTGCCGTGCGGCTCGACGCGAGTGAGATCGGTTTTGCCAAAACGGGCCAGCGCGTGGGCGGCCCCCGGCGTGTCGGCGACCGCCACGCGCGCGGTAAAGCCTGCACGACGGCAAAAGGCGAGCAGACGACGGCAGAACCGCTCTTCCCCGCCGTGGAGGTGGTCGCAGCCAGCGAGATCGATCCAGAGACCATCAGCCGGTGTGACAGCCGCGATCGGCGACCAGCGCCTTACCGCCAGCAGCGCAAGGCGATCAAGGAGCGCAGCATCGGCTTCCGGCTCGACCGGACGGAAGTCGAGATCGGACACCAGCGCGCGGGCGTGGGTGGCGGCCATCCCGGAATGGATGCCGAGCGCCTGCGCGCCGGTGCAGGCAGCGACGACCTCCTCCCGCCGACCGACCTTGCCGACGAGAGCAAGCGGCGCGTGCTGGACTGGTACTACGAGGGGCGGGACGACCAGCAGCGTAGGCATTTCCGCCTTGTACGGGTGGCTTGCCGCTTCCGATCGCCGGCCAAGCTCGCGCATGGGCGGCTTTGCGTGAACTGGAAGCGACGCGATCTGCGCCTCGACCTCTTCTCGCGACTGCGCGCTGGTCCGCGCCCACCTGGCACCAGGCCGCCAACCGCCGCCCCGCGGCACCGAACAGGTACCCGGGTCGTCGTCGACCGGCAGTTGCAAGGCGGGCCGCTCAGGCGGCCGCGTAGCGGGCCGTTCCAACCGTCTCAGCCGCTCGATGGCCAAGTTCGGCAGGAACAGCGAGACGACCCGTCTCATCGCTGCCCTCCAGTATAAGGGAAAAGCCCTCACCGCCGCGTTGCCGCGCCAGTTCGACCATCCATCTCGCGCGTCCTACACCCGCGACCTTCAGCCGCGCCGAAGGCACGGAGCCAATCCGCCAGCGTGTCCACGCGGCGGATGGTTCCGAGAAAGGATCCTGGTTACGGCCACGTCGGCGACGCAGCAACAGCACCGGCATATCGCATTCCGCCGCCACTAGCTGCAGGCGGCGGGTTGCAACCATCGACACCTTGTTGGCTTCCGCGATGATCGCGGATGGCGTCCCGTCGCGAACTGCGTCCTCGATCACGGCGAGCAATGCCGCGTCATCATAGGGTTGAGCATAGATTACATCGGACGAGGAGAGACCTGCCTGAGCCAAAGCCGGTGCGTAGAGGTCGGTGCGGCACGTGGCCCACAAAACAGGGCCGCTGGCATTGGCGGCCTCGCGCGCCGCAATACCGGCAAGGAACAACGTGGTTGCGGCGTCATCCGCCAGTGATCCGCTACGCGCCGTCGCCTCGTGAAGCGCGCCGGCACGCAAGCCTTTAGCTCCAAGTCTGCTGTCGATAGCAGCCACGCCGAACGGCAGCACGCGGTAGTCGGTGACCGGCGTGGCGATCGTCCGCAGTTGGGCAAGGCTGGTTGCAAGGGACTCGGGGGCGGGGGACATCATGGTCTAAGACTCTACTCGTTCCCCTTATGTTCCGTTACCATCTCCAACATTGCAAGCGCTTTGATCGTCCCGATCCGGGCTGATGATCTCCCTTTCCCCTCGGCGCACGAAGGGGAACGAAAAAAATACGGAACGGCAACAAATGGCGAATTATTCGCTTTCGTTTGCCCGGTGGGTGACTCATAGAATCGTCATGCCGATCCGACCCGAGAACCGCTGGCTCTACCCGATCGACTGGCGGCAGCTGTCGCAGACGGTTCGGTTCGATCGCGCTGGCGCCAAGTGCGAGGGATGCGGCCGACCACATCTCCGCCGGGTGGTCCATCTCGGCGACGGACGCTGGTGGGATGCCGATGTGCGATGCTGGCGGTCGGACCGCGGCAAGCGTATCTCCATGAAAACAGGGTTCGTGCTGGCGTCGATCCGGGTGACTTATGTCGTCCTCGCGTGCGCGCACCTTGATCATGATCCCGGCAATAGCGCGTCTTCGAACCTCAAGGCACTATGTCAGCGCTGCCACATGATCCATGATGCGGCTGAGCATCGCTGGCAGCGCTGGTGGAACGTCTTTCGGCTCCGCGCGATCCGCGATCTCTACGAGGATCCTCGCGTCACGCGCGAACGCATCGCCAACCACTAAAGATCGATGTTTCGGGCGCGCATCGCGTCTGCTGTGAGGTCGGCGACCGGCCCCCGCCCTGAGGTGGCCTCATAGACTTCGGCTACGTCGTGATCGGCAAGCTTATTCAGCATCAGCCGCACAGCCGCGACGCTGGCGTCGTCCAGTACGGTCTTTGTCTCGTCGTTCGCCATGGCTAAGGTCCCGCCGGTGTTTCCAATGGAGAACGAATAGCATGAACGTAAGTGACCTGGCCAAGGGCGTCGCGGAAGCGACCGGTTCGAACGAAGCCGATGCAAAGAGGGCGATTACCGCCGTATTCGACCAGATCGCGGCAGCAGCCGTGAAGGGCGAAGAGGTTACCATTCCAGGGTTCGGCAAGTTCACCGTCAAGGACCGCCCGGAGCGCGAGGGCCGTAACCCCGGCACCGGTGAGGCGATCACGATCGCGGCTTCCAAGAAGGTTGCGTTCACGGCCGCCAAGGGCCTGAAGGACAAGATGTAAGACTTGTGCGCCGGCGACTGATCTCGCCGGCGCCAACCCTAGGAATACGCTTCGTGTGCAACCGGTATCGTATGACGGCGAAGGAAGCTGACCTTGCGGTCACCTTCGGTATCCGGCCTCCTTATGAGAAGGACGAGGAATACCCCATCGGTGACATCTTCCCGACGGGCAAGAAGACCCCGTTCTACGGCAAGGTGATCGTGCAGGACGGCAACGAGCGGAAGCTTGAGCGGATGGAATGGGGCGTACCAACGCAGGTGGCCAGCGCGCGCAACCCTGCGGTTAAGCTTACCAAGTACGTGACGAACTTGCGGAACTTGAGCTCCAGCTTCTGGCGAAGACGGCAAGCCGCTGCACTGGTTTGACGTGCGGAGCCGCCCGATCTTCGCCTTTGCAGGCATCTGGCGTCCGACCGAGCGTAGGAAAGCCTATGGTTTTCTGACGACCGAGCCGAACGCGATCGTCGCGCCCATCCACCCCAAGGCTATGCCGGTCAACTTGCACGACGAGGATTACAATCGTTGGCTGATCGCTCCCTGGGACGAACTGAAGGATCTTCCAGCGCCCTATCCGTCGCCGCTTATACAAGTTCGCAGTTAGAAACGCATGATCTACCATATGGCCGTGGCAGCGTGTTGGTGATTAGGCTTGAGGCCGTTTGTCATCTTCAAGTGGGACCCGAAATAGCAAAAGCCTCGAACTTTACCGCCGCTCCCAAAGAGGGAACGATGGCCCCTCAAACTTCAGTCAGCTTGATCGTCGCGTGCCCCGTCTGCGCCACACTGAATCGCGCACCGCGTAACACGCTGGGTACTGGCGGGGCCTGTGGCAAATGCAAGAACGCCCTGTTCTCGGCCAAGCCGATCACGATCATAGCGGTTAACTTCGACGCGCACGCATCACTATCTGACTTACCGCTACTCGTCGACTTCTAGGCATCGTGGCGCGATCCGTTGACCTCGAGCTAGAGCGCAAGTTTACTCTTTGCGTTCACCGAACGAGGCCTTCGGCAACGGTTTTGCTGAAGTCGGGCAGCGCGGGTGTGATAGGGCTATCTGCGACAAAGCCTAGGTGTTTAGTTCCGGACATTCGTCAGACGTTTTCTACTGCCCCAGTTTGAACGTCCGTCCAGTTTCGTACGCTATCGCGTCGCGATTCAGGCGCAAGGGGCTAAAAAGGCACACTCACGCAAACTAGCGTTAACGGCCATACCATGTCGGGTTTCCGGATTGATAAAGCGGCTCTTCTCTGAGAGCCTTCTCGCGATCACGACCGTAGCAAGATCTGGACTGCGCGATTGACGACGAATGCAGACGCTCTAGACATCGCGCATGGGGTCGGGGGGACAACGAGCACCGGAGCCGGGTGACAGGACAACGATGCTGCGAACGCTCGTCGATGCGTATAGCCGACCGCTAAGCCGCTATTTCAACCGTCGCGTCTCGGCGCAGCACGACGTTCCTGACCTCGTCCAAGAGGTGTTCCTGCGGCTTAGCCGGTTGGCCGACCCGAACGATATCCGCCAGCGCGACAGCTTCATCTTCGTCACCGCCGCCAATGTGCTGAAGGATCAGGCGCGCCGGGACCAAGTGCGCGGCGCCGGCTTGTCCGACCCAATCGACGATTTTTCTCTCGAAGGTTCGGATTTTGCGCCCGACCGCGTCTTGGCAAGTAGGCAGGTCGCGAATGCGTTGCGGCAAGCGCTTGCGGAACTGCCCGAGCGCACGCGCGACGTGTTCGTGCTGAGGATGCTTGAGGGATTGAAGATGGCTGACGTCGCACATGCCCTCGCCATCTCGACGCGCGCGGCCGAGAAGCATCAGGCACGTGCGCTCGCGCATGTCGCCGAGCAGCTGAAGGACTGGCGACCGTGATCGCCCCGGACCAAGACGATCCGCTGATGATCGAAGCCGCCGAATGGGCCGAGCTTCTGGTTGACGATCCCAGCGACGCGACGCGCTTGCGGTTCGAACAATGGCGGTCGCACGCCGGCCATGCCTTAGCGTTCGCGGCGGTTGCTGAGGCGCGCACCACGAGTTCCGCCCTCGCGGATCATCCCGAGATGCTGGCGTTGCGTCATGCCGCGGTGGCGCGCATCGCGCTGGCACGCGAAACGCGACGGACTCTGCCGTGGATGCTGGCGGCGGCTGCCTGTGCCGCGGTGGTCGCGCCGATCGCCTGGTCACGTCTCGCCGACGATGCAACGACGACGGGACAGGCGGCGCAGATCGCAGAAGCGCCCGTGTATCGCACCGCGACCGGGCAACGGCTTATGGTGACGTTGACCGACGGGTCGCGGTTGACGCTCGATACCGACAGTCGGGTGCGGATCGCCTATAGCGATGCCGAGCGGCGACTGGTGCTTGAACGCGGCCAGGCGCTGTTCGAGGTCGCAAAGCATCAGCGACGCCCGTTCGTCGTCACCGCGGGATCGCAATCGGTGACCGCGCACGGCACCGCGTTCGACATCAGGCTCGACCCCGGTGCGGTACGGGTCGCTCTCGTCGAGGGGTTGGTGAGCGTTGGCTCCAAGGGCGGACACGCGAAGCCGGTTGCGATGGTACCCGACGACGTCCTGACTGCCGCAGCGGGCAGCGTCTCGCTGCGTCATGTGCCCGGCATCGCCTCTGCGCTGTCGAGCTGGAGCGGAGGACTGCTAGTGTTCGAGGACACCACCCTGCGTCACGCGATCGCCGAAATGAACCGCTATGGCACGCCGCGGATCGCGGTCGCCGACAAGCGGGCCGGCGATGTCCGGATCAGCGGATCGTTCCGCACCGGTGAGGTCGAGCCATTCCTAGATGCGTTGCAAATGGGCTTTCCCGTAACCGTTGCGCGCAGCGCCGACGGGATTACCATCGCTACGAAAAAATAATTCGGAAGGGGGTTCGGGATTTTTGGAATCTTGCGTCTTTATCCCCGGATCGACCCCGGCAGAGGGATCGCACACAAAGGGAGGGTTGCATGACATCCATAGGCAGGACCGCACTTTTGCGCGGCATGATGATGACCGCTCTGGCACTGGGCGCAGGCGGCATTCCGATCGGCGTGACCGCTAAGGCGGCCGTCGGCGTCCGGATCGCAAGACAGGATATGAGCAACGCGCTGCTCTCCTTCTCCCGCCAGAGCGGCAAGCAGATCCTGTTCTCGCCGACGCTCGTCCGCAACAAGACCGCGCGCGCGGTTACCGGCCGAATGGAGGTCGGCGACGCACTGACGACGATCCTCAAGGGCTCGGGGCTCCGTCATAAGCTGACGCCGAGCGGCGCGTTCCTGATCGTCGCGACCCAGGACCAGCCTGCCGGTACGGAGCCGGCCCCGGCCCAGGCTGCACCGGTGCAGGCCGCACCGGATCCCACCGTCGCCCAAGCCCCGCCCGAGGAGCCGTCCGCGGATATCGTCGTGATCGGCACCGCAGGCGCGGGCACTCGCCGACAGGATGCGGCGTTCGCGGTCACCACGATCGACAGCACGATGGCCCAGCGTCTCGGCACCGCCAGCACCGCCGAGGTGCTGCGCGCAGTACCGGGCGTCAGCACCGAGAGCTCGGGCGGCAAGACCGGCGCGAACATCTTCGTCCGCGGCTATCCGTCGGGCGGCGATGCGGAATACGTCACCTTCCAGACGCAGGGCGTGCCGTTCTTCCCGCCGCCGACGCTGTCGTTCCTCGAGAACACGCAGCTGATCCGGATCGACGAGACGA
Organism: Sphingomonas arabinosi; assembly: GCF_036663715.1. Lineage (NCBI taxonomy): Bacteria > Pseudomonadati > Pseudomonadota > Alphaproteobacteria > Sphingomonadales > Sphingomonadaceae > Sphingomonas > Sphingomonas arabinosi. Next base: position 9,449 of record NZ_JAXOJN010000013.1, on the reverse strand, counting down.
TCCAGCGCGTCGAGGCGGTCCGCGGCGGCACCGGCGCACTGTTCTCGAACGGACAGCCGGGCCTGACCGTCAACCTCGTCCAGCGCGAGGGCAAGCAGACGCCCGCCGGATTGCTGAAGCTCAGCGGCACCGATTTCGGCGAATTCCGCGTCGACAGCTATGTCTCGGGTCCGATCGACGACAGCACGACCTATATGGTCGGCGGCTATTACTCGACCTCGCGCGGGATCCGCGATGCGCAGTTCGAGGCGGAGCGCGGCGGTCAGATCACCGGCAATATCCGGCATGATTTCGACAAGGGCTCGATCCTGGTGTTCGGCCGCTATCTCGACGATCGCGGCCAGTGGCTGCTGCCGATCCCGGTGGTGCAGGACGGCGACAAGATCCGCGAATATGCCGGCTTCGACGCGGGCACGGGCACGCTCGTCGGGCGCGACACGCGGATCGGCGTGCGCAACGACGGCAGCCGGGTCGACCTGGCCGACGGCCGCAGCGCGAAGACTTATAATCTAGGCGGCAATTTCGACTATGAACTCGGCAGCGGCATCACCGTCCGCGACCGCGGCAGCTGGATGGAGGGCGATGCCGACACGATCGGGCTGGTCCCCGGCGGCACCCCGCCGATCACCGCCGCCGCCTATGCCGCCGGCGAGGGCGGCACGATCGGATCGCTCACCTACGTCACCGGCGGTGCCGCGGCATCACCCAACACCGCGGTCGTCGAGGCTGGGCTGTGGAGCGTCGAGAAGCATATCCAGGCGTTCGTCAACGATTTCGCGCTGGCGTGGAAGTCGGGCGGCAACACGCTAACCGGCGGCGTCTATTACACGCGCTACAAGTCGCGCGACCGGTGGAATCTCGGCAACAGCATGCTGCTCACCGCCGAACCCAATGCGCGCCGGCTCAACCTGACGCTAGCGGACGGCCGGATCGTCACGCGCGATGGCTTTTCGGGCGGTTCGACGTTCAAGGTCAACGCGCGCTACACCGGTGAAGACGTCGCCGGCTATGCGGTCGACGAGTTGCAGATCACCGAGAAACTGCGCGTCGATGGCGGCGTCCGCTATCAGCACCACTCGGTCGACGGCACGCTTGAGAACCTCGCTGGCATGGTCCCGGCGGCGGGCGCTGACGGCAATCCGCTGACGCTGTACGACAATGGCGATGCGCAGTTGAACGGCACCTTCCGCACGATCCGCTACCGCGGCGATGCCTGGTCGTGGACCGGCGGCGTCAATTACGATCTGACGCGAGAGATCGGCGCGTTCGTCCGCTACAGCCGCGGCAACAGCTTCCCGTTCTTCGACAATCTGCGCGACGGGATCGACGTCGCACCGCAGGTCGACAGCTATGAGGGCGGCGTGAAGGTCTCGACCGGGATCGCCAACCTGTATGCGACGGTGTTCCACAATACTTTCGACGGGCTCGCGACAACGGTCATCACCAGCGGCGCACCGATCGCATCGGTTGGCGGTGCCAAGGCGACCGGTGTCGAGTTCGAGGGGCAGTTGCGGCCGTTCGGCGGCTTCACGCTCAGCGGCTCGGCGACCTATCTCGACGCGAAATACCGTGATTTCTTCACCGATGGCGGCCTGACCGACCTGACCGGCAACCGGGTCCAGCGGCAGCCGAAATGGCAGTGGCGCGTCACCCCCGCCTATGATCTGGAACTCGGCGGCGACGCCAAGGCCGGCGTGTATGCGACGATCGGCTATGTCGGCGACCGGTTCTCCGACGTCCAGAACGCGCAGGTCCTGCCGAGCTATTACAAACTCGACGCAGGCGCCACGCTCGATCTGACCCCGCAGATCCAGTTCCAGGTGATCGGCGACAATCTGACCGACGAGATCGGGCTGACCGAGGGCAATCCGCGCACGCTCGGATCGCAGGGCAGCGGCACGATCCTCGCCCGGCCGATCGTCGGTCGCTCGATCCGGTTCGGCGCCGCGTTCAAGTTCTGATCGGCACGACGGCAAACTCTGATAAGCGCTCCGGCGATCGATCCCGCCACGTCGGCGGGATCGATCGCTCTACCGGGATGATCGCGACGTGATGAAGACTATCAGCCGTTTTGCCGTGTTGGCCTCGGTCGCCGCGGTGGCGCCCGCCCAGTCTGGTCCGGCCCCCGCGCCCCTTTCCTCCACCGCGATCCGATCGCCGGCGGATCTCTACGGGCCGCTGTTCCAGGCCGTACAACAAGGCCATGTGTTCGCGGACGGCAAGACGTTCGTGGACGCAATACCCAAGCGCGCTGCCGATGCGATCATGGCGGACTATGCACGGGCCAAGCCCGAAGGCCCTGCGCTGAAGGCCTTCATCCTCGCCAATTTCATCGTGCCCGGCGAGAATGATCGCGGTTCAGGCGATCTCCGGACGCATGTCCGCACGCTGTGGCCGCAACTCGTGCGCCAGCCGGTCGCGCCGGTCGCGGGCAGTTCCGCGCTGCCGCTGCCGGCGCCGTATGTCGTCCCCGGCGGACGCTTCCGTGAAATCTATTACTGGGACAGCTATTTCACGATGCTCGGGCTGAAGGTCGACGGCCAGCAGCCGCTCATCGAATCGATGCTCGAGGACTTTACCAGCCTGATCGAGCGATACGGCCATATCCCGAACGGCACGCGGACCTATTATCTCAGCCGCTCGCAGCCGCCCTATTATGCGATGATGCTCGATCTCTCGACCGACACGGATCCGGTGATAGCGAAGCGTCGGCTGGCGGCGCTGCGCGCGGAACACGCGTTCTGGATGAAGGGCGAGACCTGCGTCGGCGGCAAGCCCGCCTGCCTGCGCGTGGTGCGGATGCCCGACGGCAGCGTGCTCAACCGCTATTACGACGACCGCGATACGCCGCGCGACGAATCCTATGCCGAGGACGTCACAACCGCGGCGAAGGCTGCACCCCGCCCCGCCGCCGACACCCAGCGCAACCTGCGCGCCGGTGCGGAAAGCGGATGGGATTTCAGTTCGCGGTGGCTGCGCGATCCGCAATCGCTGACGACGATCCACACCACCGATATCGTGCCCGTTGATCTCAACAGCCTGTTATGGGCGATGGAGCGGCGCATCGCCGAACGCTGTCGTAAGGCTGACGACGCGCCTTGCGCGATCGCGTTCACGACCCTTGCGGCCAAGCGCAAGGCGGCGATCGACCGCTATCTCTGGCAGGCGACGAACGCGCGGTACGCCGACTGGGACCTGTCGACGCGCAAGCCCACCGCGAGCCTCAACGCGGCGACGCTGCACCCGCTGTTCGTCGGCCTCGCCTCGCCTGCGCAGACGAAGGCGGTCGCCGCGACGGTGCGCAAATCGCTGTTGGCCGAGGGTGGCTTGCGGACCACGACGCTCAACACCGGGCAGCAATGGGACGAACCGAATGGCTGGGCGCCGCTGCAATGGGTCGCGATCGCCGGGCTGGAGGCAAATGGCGAACCGGCGCTGGCGAAGGACATCGCGCGACGCTGGATCGGCACGGTCGGTGCGGCCTATGCCGAGACGGGCAAGATGCTCGAGAAATATAACATCGAGCAGCTTACGCCGGGCGGCGGCGGCGAATATCCGGTGCAGGACGGCTTCGGCTGGACCAACGGCGTCACTAGCGCGATCCTGGACCGCTATCCTGAGCTAGCGCTGCATTGAATCATACTCTGCACAGCGACGTGGAATAAACGCCAGTTTATGTCCGATTGGTGATCAGCGAGCTCATCCCATACATAGTTGTTCGCGTTCCCGACAAAATCTGCGGCGAATGTCTTAGGACCATGTGTGGACGGCCCTCCGTTGGCAAGCTTGAACAGTCGCGTTGCAATGCTGGTTGGTGCGGCCATGTGTCCGACCTGTTAGTGCGGCTCATAGCGCCGCTGGCCATAATGCCATTCGCGCGGTTCGGGTCCCGATCACAAACACACACTCGAGGTGCTTGGGTCTTTGTGGGTTTTCCCGATCCGGCGGTTCAACCGGCTTGTTGCATTAGCTCCTATCCGCCCTTCCCAACCTCGTCCGGTGCGGTCGCCCGCACCGTATCCGGTTACGCGATCTGCGGCTCGCGATAGCGCTCGCCGCTGGCCATCATCGCCCAGATGATGCGGGCGTTCTTGTTAGCGAGCGCGACCGCGGCGACCTTGGTCTTCCCTCTGGCAAGCAGTTGCACAAGCCAGGGCCGCTTAGCCCCGTTCCGCTCGGCATAGCGCACGACTGCCATAGCGCCGACGATCAGCATCTGACGCAGGTATTGGTGGCCCGCCTTCGTGATGCTGCCCAGGCGCTCCTTTCCGCCGCTCGAGTTCTGCCGCGGCACCAGGCCTATCCAAGCAGCCAGGTTGCGGCCCGAGCGGAAGATCGCGGGGTCAGGAACCGTGGCGACGATGGCGCTGGCGAGCAGTGGACCCACGCCGGGTATCTCCATCAGTCGGCGACCAAGCTCGGTCTCGCGTGCGCTCGCCATGCGACGATCGTTCTCAAGGATCTGCTCCTTTACGATGCGTGACTGGGTTGCCAGCATCTCCAAGCAGAACCGCGCATCGGCCGGTACGCGTTCATCGGTAGGATCAGCGATCACGTCGAGGAGCTGCTCGATGTCGTTTCTGCCAATCGGCGCTGCAATCCCGAACTCGGCCAAGTGCGCCCGCATCGCGTTCGACAGCTGCGTGCGCTGGCGGTTGAGGATCAGGCGGACACGATGGAGCATCATCGCGCTCTGCTGCTCGGGCGACTTGATCCCGACGAAGCGCATGGTCGGCCGGGTCACGGCCTCGCAGATCGCCTCGGCATCAGCCGCGTCGTTCTTGCCTCGCTTGACGTACGGCTTCACGTACTGCGCCGGCATCAGCTTCACGTCATGCCCGAGCGCGACCAGCTCGCGCGCCCAGAAGTGTGATGTCGCACACGCCTCAATGCCGATCAGACACCGGGGCAGCTTGGCGAAGAACTTCAACATCCGCCCACGCGTCAGACGCTGGCGAACAACCGCTGCGCCATCACCATCCACTCCGTGCACCTGAAACACGTTTTTCGCGATATCCAGACCGATCGTTGTGACGTTTCCCATCGTGACTCTCCTTCGACTCTCCGCAGGACATCCTGCTTGAGGGTTGGAGAGCCGTCCACGTCATCACAAACGGCCCCTCAGGGCTCCATAGCCTCGCCCCAACTCCGGCCGTCCGTTCATTTGGCGATACGCCATTTTTTTCGGCGCCTCGTACGAGAGCTTCGGGCAGATGGAACGTAGAGAGGTGGTCTTGACGACGCGATCGTGATTAGCCGTCACTCGAACTCGAAATCCTTGATACGTAAGGCATATGGCGGACAGTAAAGTCCATGTGCTTCAGTAGATTTCGCAACCACCGAACCGGCGTTGATGACGCACCCCTCTCGCACGATAACGCCCGGATAAATGGTGACGTTGGCGCCTACCCAGCAACCGCGCTCGATCAGGACAGGCCGAAGTCGATCCCCGTCCACGCCCCGTCGCCAGACCGAGCGTGTGATGTGGTGGGTCAGCGAGATGATCGTGCACCGGTAGCTGATCCGCACCGCTTCGCCGATCTCGACGCCACCGCCGGCGTCGATCAGTCCTTCCGGGCCGACGAACGCACCCTTGCGCAGCGTCAGGCGATGCGGATCGATAACCGTGCAGCTCGGATCGATAAAGGCCCCTTCCTCTATCGTGATGAGCTACAGCATGTCTTTGGTCAGCACGGGCGTCTTTTCTCAGTTCTGCAATCCGCCGTCCGTCGTCGAGGCCTCCCTCGGGGTCAACTCCCTACCGTCCCAGTACTTGACCTTCGCCCCCGCATAAAAATACCGACCGACAGGCGAGATCGGCACGTTGGTCTCGAAGCCGATGTCGGCTTCTGGTCGGCGAGGTTGTTGACCCCGCCATAGAATGAGAACCGCGCGTTGACCGCAACCTCCGCCTGCACGTCGTGCTGCCACACCTCCTTGTACCGGAGATAGCGCGGATCGACGAGGCTTGGGTTCGCATCGGTATCGACCTTCGCGAACCGGCGAACTCCGTCCTGCCAGCGCAGGTTGTAGCTCAGCGTCAGCGCCCCCGCCGTCCAGCTCGGCGAGAAGGTGAGGGTATATTTCGGACGGAACGGCTGATCGACATTGTCCCCGGTGATGGCGCCCGGCGTGGCGACTGTTCGAGCTTGTCGAGATAGCCGCCGACTTGCCGGATATCGAACGCGCCTGCTCGCGCCCTCCGGAAGCGATAGGCAATGTTGAGTTCGGCGCCGGCGGTGCGGAACGCCGCAACGTTCTGCGGCTGGACGACATAGCCGTTGATGAACCCGGTGCCGCGCTCGCGGCTGATCGCGTTGCAATAGGCGTTGTCGAGCGTCGCCTGGTCGACGCACAGCGACGCGATCGTGTTCGCATCGGGCGTGTTGATCGCGTCGCGCAACCGGATATCGTACCAGTCGAGGCCGATCGACAACCCCGCAATTGGCCGTACCACGACGCCTCCTTTGCCTTAGTTGTCAGTCACTGGGCGCAATTCTAATTCAACCTGACTCATTGCCGTTGCGCACAAACCACGAACAGCCATCATCCTAGTCATGGAACAGCGGATCATTCACGCCTGCGGTCATGAGCAGGGTCATTATCTTAGCGGTTTTGACAGCCAGCAGGAACGCAAGGCCCGGTGGTTGAAAACGACGATCTGTCGAGACTGCTTCATTGCGGAAAAGCGAGCAGAGGAAGCCGATGCGGCAGCGTTGAGCAGCGCTGCCATCTCCCACCTAGATCTTCCCCCGCTGGCCGGCACCGATCGGCAAATCAGCTGGGCGTCGACGATCAGAACCAAGCGGCTGGCGGCGCTAGCCAATCCCGACAGCGACGCTAATTGTTACGCTTGCCTTCAGGTAACTGACGCAAAATGGTGGATCGATCACCGCGATTTGACGGACATCGATCTGATGGCGGCAGCGGCGCAGGCGACGGACATCCACGGCGTTAAAGCGGTTACCGCGTAAATCTCGATATGCCTCGGACGGCAATCGCTCACGTGGCCACCCGTTCCTGACCCGTTTGGCTACTTCCACCAGATCCAGGCAATCCGCTTCAGCTCGATAGCATATGGCTTGTCATAACATTGCCGTATCTCACGTCATTACCGCTCTTGCAGCATCGCGCTCCCGATGCTCGAAAGCCTCGGCGAAGCTATCAAGGTCAGCGCCGGTCATGCCAAGCGCACGTCCCTCGTCCTGCCAACCCGCGACGGCCTGCTCAATTTGCGAAAGCATTTCCTTCGCGCGCGATTGTGTCAGGCGAAAGTAGGGTAGCACGGACATCAAAGCGTCGATCGTAGCTTCAGGGCCGACCTCTTCCGAGACCCACGTTTTCAACTCGCGCAGCCGCTCCGGGAACGGATTGATGTCGAACGCAGGCGCCAGCCGCCACAGTCCCCTGTCGACGTGCAGGAAGCCGTGATTCATAAGATGATCGTCGACGTTGGTGATCAGGATCGAAAAGGCGATCCGACGCCATAGCTCCTCGATATCGGCAGTGGGGTTGCTTCCGTTCACACGAAGCGCGTCCACGATCTCGGTGTAAGTGTGTTCCTGTGCGTCTCCTGGCTCCGCGCCAATCATCGTCGCCGCCGAAACGTACATCAACCGCCCGCCCCCGGCGGGCCGATCGAACCGTCGGATCAGCGCGATTGCGTCGCCATCGCTCTCGACCAGCCGGGCTTCGGCGGCGTCGATCCCGGCGCGGCGGGCAAGTTGCATTGCCAGCACCTCCCCTCGCGTGACTGAACGCTCGTCGGCGACGCTCGGAAACTTGCCGATCGACAGATGCCCCTCGTCATCGACGACGGTGCATTTGGGGCGGAGTCCGCCGAGCGAAGTGCCGCGACCGCGCAGATAGGCAAGGTCTGCCGCGGTTTCGGTATTGGTCTCGACCGCGCGACTGGCCGCCAGGAGGTGACCCAGCTCGATGAGGGGTGGAGTGGTGCGGCGACCATCCTCGGTCGCGCGCTGAGCGGTTCCTTGTTCGTCAACGAGACGCAGCGCGCCAACCCGGCTGACGTCGTCGACCGCCAACAGATAATCGAGGCTGTTCAAAGCGCGTGCGTCGACCTCGGCGCCGCGGCGGCGGGCGTCCTGCCGGCGCTTGGCATGGTCGCGCTGGATGACGCGCTTGCCCCATCCGTCCGGTTCGGTGTCCGCGATGGCCGCATGGAAGACGGAGCCGGTGCCGATCTTCCGGTGGAATTGCGGACCGGCGACGAGCGGCAGCGCAGGCTCCATCGCGAAGCGGTCGGGAGCGGCCAGCCAGCCGGCGTCATATTCGAAGCCCGCGCTCTCCCGGTTGCCCTGCTGATTGTAGTGCAGCAATCCGACACCGCGGGCTTCGTCGCCGATCTGGATGCCGATCGTCCGCCTCACAGGGAAACCGGCGGTTTGGGTCTGCGGACGCGCTGCGGCATGCGTTCCACGTCGAGCAACAGACCCTGCTGATCGTTCCTGGCGTCGAGGATGTCTCCGAGGCTTTCGCCGAACCCCAGAACGAAAAACGTCATGGCGTACGTGCCCAGCGCGACCGTCGGATCGCCTTTCTCCAGCTTGAGATATGTGCTCTTGGCCACACCGATGCGTTCGGCCATCATGACCACCGTGAGGCTGCGCTTCTTGCGCGCCAGCGCAATATCGGCGCCCAGCTTCGTCAAGCTCCGTCTCACGCGCGGCGGAAGAGTATCAGCGACAGTCGATCGCATCTAGCGTCTCATATAAGCGCCCATCAGGCCAATACGGTACGTTATACACGACCTTACGTCGCCAGTCGAGATAGCCGGTTCGAGACGCGTTGCCCGGGTTCGACAGGAGCGGATGCAAATGCCTGCTCGGGCGGCATCGACAGAACCGGTAATCTCACACAGAGCGTCGGCCGTGGCGGCTTGTTCTTCAGGTCGCCGGCACCGCGGAGCGTGGTACGTGCAAGTCAAATGGCGTGGGGCTATGTCGTTGGTCTACCGATTGGACCGAGCAACCTTCACGAGGCAGAATGAAAGCCCTGGACGCCCTGAAGGCTGCACCCCCTGAGGTGCGCGCAGCAGCGCTTGCCGTTCTCGATCAGGTGTCGGCGCCATTGACCGAGCGACAACTCGCCAGCGCCTTTCGCGCACATGGCACCGGGCTGCTCGATGCCAAACGCATGGCACGAGCCCTGCGCAAGCTCCATATCATCGCGGTCGCACCTCGCGGCCCTTGAAGCGCGAGCATTGTGGGCTTCGGACTGGCACGGACGCGCCCTGCCGGGCTACATTCGAAATTGCGCCAATTCCCACTGTCTCGACGGTCCGACAAGCGATACGGCACGGCAGCCCGACCCTAGAGCGGTTTCTGATCAGTCTGCATCGTAACCAGCGGCTGCAAAATAGTTCGAGCATTCCTGGGGTGAGTAGAGGTCCACGATGCGGCCGATGGCGTCCCAGAGGCCATGGATGG
>NZ_JAXOJN010000012.1:0-115776 GCF_036663715.1 Sphingomonas arabinosi | reverse complement strand
AGCGTTCATTCTGAGCCATGATCAAACTCTCAAGTTTATGTCACCAGCCAATCGCAGTGGAATTCCACGATCAACCAGCCCATCTCAAGGAGCCGCTCTGCACAATATCATTCAGACGACCGTCATAGTGCGAACACCACAACGACCGCCGATTACATATGGAATATGTGAAGGACATATGAGAACGACTTAGCTTTAAACGATACCCCGAACCCTTGAGGAGCCCGAGAACCGCAAGCCGCCGCCCACATGTCCCTTCATCTTAACCTACAATGTCAAAGAGCCGACAAAAATACCGACACTCGCATAACCCCCCTTGCGGAAGATTTGGAGCATCTGGTTTTTTGCGACCGCCGCGGTAACCGTTAAGGCACTCCGCTGCGGTGACACCCCTCTAAGACCACCTCACAGAACCGTCAAACGGTTTTTTACAGTTTCAGGTCAGTTTTCGGAAATCTAGGCCTCAACGCGCCGAACGGGCTTCTTATCCGAACCTGTGGGTCATCGCGGATGTAGCTTGGCAAGCGCGATACCGGCGAGGTTCTGGGTCCGACCGATATAGCGTATGCGGACGCGGTCGAAACCGACGGCTATCTCGGCGAACCGCGCACGGTGTGCTTCGAGTGCTTCCGAGCGGCACCGCGCCGTTCCATTGGCTTGCGTTACGACCAGCGTGGAATCGCCAAGTAGCGTGATATCGCGATCACCGTTTTGTGCCGCGACTTCCAATGCATGGATCGCGGCCAACCATTCGGCGTCGCTGTTGGTGCCGGTACCGAGATCATGCAGGTAGTGGGCGATCCCCTTACAGACTACGGCGCATTCGATCTCACCTGGGTTCGGCCGACAGCCGCCGTCGAAGAACAGCTTGATCGAGCGCCCATAGCTCATTTGGCCTTCGCTTGCGGGCCCGGTGCCGTCTTGCGCGGCGCTGCGCGCTTGCGGTGTGCCAGAGCTGCACCGATCGCCATCATCCCAAGACCCGCGACTGGCGAACCGCGGCGGATGGACCGGAGACCGCCGATCGCCAGAAGCGATGCGGGTAAGCCTGCATGCGCACCGCTTAGACGGGCGACCGCCAAGACCCCTGCCCCGCTTGGCTCCGCAGGCCGGGTAACTGGTCGCGGCGCGGCTTTGCTTTTGGCTTCGGTTGCAACGGTGTCGGCGACAGTTGCACCTCGTGTACCCATCGGTGTCGGAATGCCGGTCGTCGTATCGGCGGTCGTCTGGTGCTCGAGCTCCGAATTCAGCTCTGCGCCGAGCAGGAAGACGTAGGCGGATAGCCATAGCCATGTCAGCAATACGATGACCGCGCTCAGCGAGCCATAGGTCGCGCCGTAATTGCCGAAGCGCGAAACGTAGATCCCGAACCCTATCGTAGCGCCCAGCCAGACCAACGTCGCGGCCAACGATCCGGGGGTCAGCCACGCCCACTTGGCCTTGCGACGGTTGGGGCCGAACCGGTACAGGCATGCAGCCGCCGTGACGCCCAACGAAGCAAGCACGCCGTAACTTACCAGACGGATCGCCAGCAGCAGAATGTCCGGAGCACCCGGGATCAGGCTGTCGAGAAGCGCGAATGCCGCAGTCGACAGCGCAGCGACCAAGGCCAACAGGACCGCGCCCCCGGTGATCGCGAAGGCGAGCAGGTAGAGGGCAATGAACCCGCGCGTTTCCTTCTCCTCGTAAGCAATGTTGAGCGCGGTGACGATCGACGACGCGCCCTTGGTGCCACCGTACAGCGCGATGCCCAGTGCGATGACGAGGCCGAAACCCTTCTTGCCTTCCGACGTGTTGACGACCGTTGCGAGTTGGTCGCCGATCACCCGGGCAGCGTCGTCGGGAAGGACGTTAAATAGCGCGCGGATGTTCGCGACCACGGTCGCCGTGTCCGCAACCAGGCCATAGATCAGCACGACTCACGCCAACAGCGGGACGATCGCGGCGAACCCGTAAAAGGCGGTACCGGCCGCTATCAGACCGATATTGTCGTCGTTGCCCTCGGCCCAGGTGCGCTTCAGGACCTTCCACCATTCGCGTGCCGACATCGACCAGGGACTGGTAGCCTCATGCTCGGATCGTGATTCACTCGTGCTCAGCGTCTTGCCCCTCGGTCCGGTATATTCCGGCCCAACGCCGCGCGGGCACAAACGTGCCCTTAAAGTTGCCGCAACGCCTGCGCCGGCCGGGCACCGAGAATAGGCCAAGCGCCGATCAGTCCGATAGCCATCGTCAACCCGGCACCACCCAACAGCGTCGCCAACACCGTCACATAATCCGGCCGCCATTCGAACGTGAAGAGTTGCGTGACGACATACCACGCGCCACCGAGACCCAGCAGCAAAGCGAGCGCCGATAACACGATGCTGAGAAACGCGTATTCGAGCGCCTGCACTGCGAGCACCTGCCCCCGCGTCGCACCGAGCGTGCGCAGGATCACGCCGTCATAGGTACGCGCCTCTCGCGCCGCGGCGATCGCGCCGATCAACACGGCGACCCCGGCAAGAATCGCCACCGACGCGGCTGCCGTGATCGCGGTCGCCATCTGCGAGACGATGTCCCGGACCTGGCCGAGCACGCCGCGAACCTCGATCACCGACACGGACGGGAAACGCGGCAATAGCGCCCGCATCACTGGCGCCTCCTGTCCCGGTGCAAGCTCGATCGTCGCGGCGAGATTGTGCGGCGCGTCCTCGATCGCGTTGGGCGAGAACACCATCACGAAGTTGAAGCCGAGCGTATCCCAACTGATCCGGCGGAACGACGCGATCCGCGCGGTCCGCTCGACGCCAAGCAAAGTGTAGCTGAGCGGATCGCCGATCTTGAGCGCAAGCACCTTAGCCAGTCGCTCGTCGATCGAGACCAGCGGCGGCCCCTTATAGTCACCCGCCCACCACCGACCGGCGGTGAGTTCGCTGCCCTCGGGCAAAGCCGCGGAGTAGGTCAGCCCGCGCTCGCCGCGCAATGCCCATGCGCCCTCGGGGAGGGTCTTGAGGTCGGCGACGCGCGTCGTGCCGTAGCCGGTGATCGTGCCACGCATTGCGGGGACGGTGCGGATCGACGGGCGGGTCGCCACGCCTTCGATCGTCCGGCGGAACTCCGTCTCGCGGTCGGGCGGTACGTCCAATGCGAACAGCGCCGGTGCGCGCTTGGGGACGGTGAGCGCGATGTTCGCGTCGATGCTGGTGCGGATGCCGGCAAGCAGTACGAACAGCGTGAGGCCGAGGCCGAGTGCGACGACCAGGGTGCCGGTTCGCGCGCCGGGGCGATGCAGTCCGGCGATAGCAAGCCGCAACAACGGCTTGCGCGAGCGGGGAAGCGCTGCGGCGATCCGGCGTACCGCCCAGCCGAACGCCGCCAATACCAGCAGCACGCCGGCCACTGCCGCGAGGAAGCCTGCGCTGAGGCCGGGCTGTTCCGCGGTCGACAGGGCTAGCGCGACGATCGCCGCTCCGGCACCAAGGACCCAGGGCAAGGTTCGGCGCAACGGGACGGACCGGTTGCCAAAGACCCCGCGCAACAGGCCCGCGGCGGGAATGCTGCCCGCCTCGATCAGGGGCGGTGCGGTGAAGGCGAGCGCAATCAGCATGCCATAGGCCGCGGCCAACGCGAGCGGCGCGAACTGGAGCGAGAACTGCGGCGCGACCGGCAGCACGTCGCCCGCGAGCCAGACGATCAACGGCACCGTCACCGCGCCCGCGACCAGCCCGAGGACGATCCCCATCGCCGCGACGACACAAACCTCCAGAAGATAGATCTTGGCGATCAGACCGGACGTCGCGCCGAGGACCTTCAACGCCGCGATGCTGCTGCGGCGGGCGGCTAGGTAGGAAGACACGCCGTTGCCGACGCCGATCCCGGCGATGACGAGTGCGGACAGCCCGACCAGCAACAGGAACTGGCCCATGCGATCGACGAAGCGTTCGGCACCGGGCGCCGCACGATCGCGCGTCTTGGTTTCCCAGCCGCCGGTCGGGAACGCCGCCTTGAACCGATCGACTGCGGTCGCCGGCGAAGCACTTGGGGAGAGCCGAACGCGGTACTTGCTTTCGTACAGGCTGCCCGGCTGGACCAGACCGGTCCGCGCTATGCCCGCCATCGAGACGATCGCGACGGGGCCGAGCGTGAAGCCTTCGCCGAGCCGGTCCGGTTCGTTCGCGATCACGCCGGCGACGGTGAAGTCGGCGATTCCTAGGCGTATGCGCGCTCCGGTTCCGACGCCGAGCCTCTGCGCCAAGGCCGGAGCGATCCAGATCGCCTTGGGATCGTCGACCTTCGCGACCGATCCTCCCTGTACGGCTAGCGTGCCGTAGAGCGGATAGACCGCATCAACGCCCTTGAGTTGGACCGGGACGCTGTTGGTGCCGCGGATCGCGGTCGCCTGCATTCGTACTGTTTCGGACACCCTGCCGAGCCGCGCCATCGCCGTGCGCTCGTCAGGGGTGGCGGCGCGCTGCGACGTACCGAACTCGACGTCCCCACCGAGGATCGCGCTGCCGCGCGCCGCAAGCTCGCCGTCGATCGACTGCGTCAGGCTGCCGATCGCGGCCAGGGCGCCGACGCCAAGGAACAGGCATGCGAGCAAAAGCCGCAGCCCGCGAAACCGAAGATCGAGTTCGCGACATGCAAGCCGCCACGCCAGTCGCCATTCGCTCACCGCAAACGGTCCGCTACGATACGGCCATCGCTCAATTCGACAGTGCGATCGCACCGCGCCGCCAGCACCGGATCGTGGGTGATGATGATCAGCGTGGCGCCGGTTGCAGCGCGGCGATCGAACAACAGGTCCATGACCGAGGCGCCGGTGGCGGCGTCGAGGTTGCCGGTCGGTTCGTCGCCGAAGACGAGTGCCGGACGCGGGCCTAGCGCGCGGGCGATCGCCACCCGCTGTTGCTCACCACCCGACAACTGAGTGGGATAATGGCCGATCCGATGCGACAGGCCGACAGCCGCGAGTTCGACTTCCGCTCGCTCGAACGCGTCGGGCATCCCGGCCAGTTCCATCGGCACCGCGACGTTTTCGAGCGCGGTCATCGTCGGCAGCAGGTGGAAGGCCTGCAGGACGATGCCGATCCGACCGCGGCGCGCGCGCGCGAGGGCATCCTCGTCGAGCTTGCCGAAGTCGAGCCCCGCCACCTGGACCCGACCGCTGGTCGCCCGCTCCAGTCCGGAGAGCACGGCCATCAGCGACGATTTGCCCGACCCCGATGGCCCGAGCAGCGCGACGCTGGCGCCCTGGGCAATGTCGAGATCGATGCCCTTGAGGATCGTCGTCGCGGCAGTCGATGCGCCGAGTGTCAGCGTGACATCGCGCACCGAGATCACCATATCGGCGGAAGCAGGTTCGAACATGGAGACCAATATTTTGGAGAAACAGATGCGACGCTGGCCTCTTTATGGGGGCGGACTGGCGCTTCTCCAAGCGGGGTTGCTGGCCGGCTGCGACCGGACACCCGAGATCCCTGCCCCGCCGCCCGCGACGAACACGATCGCGCCAGTTGCTGCGACGCCAGCGCCGCAGGGTCCGGAGCGCGTTATCCTCGCCTTTGGTGACAGCCTGTATGCCGGCTATGGCCTCGACCGCGGGCAGAGCCTGCCCGATGCCTTGCGGGACCGGTTGCGCAAGGACGGGATCAACGCGACGATCGTCAATGCCGGGGTGTCTGGCGATACCAGCGCGGCGGGACGGCAGCGGTTCGCGTTCGCGCTCGACAACATGAAGCGCAAACCGGACCTGATTCTGTTGGGGCTCGGCGGCAACGATGTTCTCCGCCAGATATCGCCGGACGAAACGCGCGCCAACATGACGGCGATGATGGACGAGGCGAAGCGTCGGGGCATTCCGGTGATGCTTACGGGCATGATGGCGCCGCCTAATCTCGGTCCGGAGTATTCGCGCCAGTTCAACAGCATATGGACCGACTTGGCCAAATCCTATGATGCCACGCTGTACCCGTTCATCCTCGACGGCGTCATCGGCAATGCCGGACTGATGCAGGCGGACCGTGTCCATCCGAACCGGACCGGGGTCGACCGGATCGCCGCTCGCGTTGCGCCGGTGCTCGAAAGCGCGTTAGGACAGTCACGATGACGGCGTCGTATTGCCGTCGATATATTCTGGAAGGATCGCGCGAACCATGACGCGCGACACGATTATTTGGCGACGTGACCGGCAAGAGCGGCGCGCGGGCAGGGAAAAGGGTGAAGCATGCAATTGAGCGGTTTGATCGCACGACTAGGGCGGCATCTCGATCTCACCGACGCCGAACGCGAGGCGATCCTCCACGCCGAACGCGGCGAGCGGCGGCTACGCGCGGGCGACGTCCTGGTCGCGGAAGGCGGTGAAAGCCACGCGCTGTACGTCGTGCGCCAGGGGTGGCTGCATTCCTCGGCGAAGCTGGTCACCGGCGGGCGCCAGATCCTGCGGTTTCATTATGCGGGCGACCTGATCGGGACGTCGAGCATGGCGTGGTCGCAGGCGGCGGCGACGCTGACCGCGATCTCCGACTGCATCGTGATCGATTTGCCCAAGACCGAACTCGGCCTTCTGTTCCGCGCGCAGCCGCGCATTGCCGGGCTGCTCTACGCGATCGCCGCGGCCGAGAACGTCGCGATGAGCGACCGGCTGACGACGATCGGGCGGATGGGTGCGAGCGAACGGCTGTCGACGCTGTTGCTCGACATCATCGCACAGTTGCGGGTCACGGCAGGCGGGATCGTCGACTCGTTCGACCTGCCGCTCACGCAGACCGATATCGGCGACGCGCTGGGGCTGACCAAGGTCCACGTAAACCGGACGATCCGCGCGCTGGAGAAGACGGGCGTTATCGAGCGCACCGGACGACGGGTACGGATCGTCGACGAAGCGGCGCTGGTCGCGGCTACCGGATTTACCGATCGGTACGGCGAGATCGAGACGGCATGGTTGCCGCCTGCGATGTGACGCTATCTGATCCTCCCCCTGCGAGGGGGAGGATTTAGGCTTAGGTGCGGTCGACGACGAACAGGGTCACCCGGTCGTACTTGATGTCGCCGGGGTTGAAGATCGCGTCGGGGACGAACGGGCGGTCGATGACCTCGATATCCTTCAGCCCTGCGAGCTTGAACGTGCCGAGCTTGATTTCCTTCGGTGGCTGACCGTCGCGTTCCAGCGTGATCGCGTCGACGAACACGTCGTCATGCTTGGTATAGAGAATGTGCGGCGCCAACGTGCAGACCATCCGGTTATAGGTTGCCGTGATGCACTGGCGCAGCGCGATCGCCTGCAATAGCAGCGCGTTCGCGTTGGAGGGAGCGGACTGATCTGGGGTCGAGGTCATGTTGTGCATCGCAGCATAAGTTAAGGGATCGGTGGCGTTAGGCCCATCGCGGCTGCCGCGACAAGACCTAACTTGACGCTACGGTGGGATTACTTCGTTGGCGCTACACCATCGGCGCGGGCTTCGAGACCGACTTCGTCCGTATGGACGTCGAAACCGACCAGGCGTGCCGGACCGAAGGTCGTGGTCAGCGCGGTATCGGTCGCGTCCCTGCCCCGCGCCATAAGGATGCGGCCGATCCGCGGTCGATTATGGCGCGCGTCGAACGTATGCCAGGTGCCGCCGAGATACACGTCGAACCAGGCGGAAAAATCCATCGGCGCGTCGACCGGCGGGATGCCGATATCGCCCAGATAGCCGGTGCAATAGCGTGCCGGAATGTTCATGCAGCGGCACAGCGTGATCGCGAGATGCGCGAAATCGCGGCACACGCCCTGGCGTTCCTGATAGACGTCCCATGCAGTCTTGGTCGGACGGGCGAAGTGATAGCCGAACTCGACATGGTCATGCGCGAAGTCGACGATCGCCTGGACGCGCTGCCAGCCCGCGGGGACATGCCCGAACAACGACCACGCCGTCTCGGACAGGCGGTCCGTCTCGCAATAGCGGCTGCCGAGCAGATAGATCAGGATGTCGTCGGGAAGATCCTCGACCGCGTGCTGGATCGCCTCCGGCGTCACCGGATCGGGCTTGCCGCTGTCCTGAACGGTGAAGTCGCACGACAGCGTCAGGCCGCCCTTCGGCACCGTGATCCGCGTGCAGACGTTGCCGAACGCATCGAGATAATCATAGGCCGGCACGTCGGGATCGTCGACGATCCGGTGCGGGGTGACGAGGTCCTTGTTCCGCGACGGATGCAGGCTGAGCATCGCCATCATCGGAGTCGCAACGTCGGTTTCAAATCGAATGTTATAGCCTGCCCTGATCAGCATAGAAGTCCCCCGGTTCAGGCCGTTATCGCCGTGTGTTGAGAATTGTTGGCATCGCCCGTGGCGGCATCGTCGACGGCGATGTTCACGGACACGCTCATGTCGAGAAAGCTTCCCGGAAACCCGCTCCAGGTGCCCGAGATCGGCACCGCCTGGTAAATGTCGCGCGCGACCGCGACGCGGATCAGGCCGCGATTGCCGACGATACCGTTGGTTGGATCGAACTCGACCCAGCCCGAACCGGGAAGATAGACGCGGACCCAGGCATGGGTGTTGCCGCCTCCGGTGCGCTGCTCGCGGCTGCTGGGGTTGTAGACATAGCCCGAGATGAAGCGCGCCGCGAAGCCGAGCGCGCGGACCGCCTCGATCATCAGCATCGCATAGTCGCGGCACGTGCCCTTGCGCATCGCGAGCGTCTCCATCGGCGACTGCGTGCCTTTCTCGGGCCGCGGCACATAGGTGAACTCGCGCTTGATAGCGGCGGTCATCTCCGACAGCATCGCCAGCGTATCGGTCTGCCCCCCGGTGCTGACGAAACGCCGCGCCCAGGTGTCGATCTCGCGCAGCGGATCATGATGCTGGCGCTCGATCGACCGCAGCAGGTCGGGCATTTCCTCGGACGAATAAGTGAACGGATAGAAACGCGCGTAACGTTCGATATCGACGTTCTGCAGTTCGGCCGGACTGTGGTTCAGCCGTATTCGGCTGTCGATGACGAGATCCTTCGCGCGCTTGTCGAACGTCGCGATCGCCACGGAGTTGCCGAACACGTCCTGCAACCAGCGAATGTCCGACGGCTCCGGGGAGATCGTCAACTGGGCGTCGATCAGGTGCTGGTCATAGCTTTCCCGCGGCCGAACCATGATCCGATGCTCGCCAAACGCTACCGGCTGGCGGTAGGAGTATTTCGTTACGTGGGAGAGCGTTAGAGATGGCATCCAGGGTCCGTGTCGCATGAACAGCAATGTCAGCCAATCGCTGCTAACGACCGAGGATACCTCTCCGGTCACGGTGATCAACCCGGCAGGCGCGTCATCGTTCCTGCTGATCGGCGACCATGCCGGGAAAGCGGTACCGGCACGGCTCGGGTCGCTGGGCCTGAGCGATGCGGAACTGTCTCGCCATATCGGCTGGGACATCGGCGTGGGTGAACTTGGCGTGGCATTGGCGGAGCGGCTCGACGCTGTATTCGTCCGCCAGAGCTATTCGCGGCTGGTGATCGATTGCAACCGCAGCCCGGATCAGCCGGACGTCATCGCCGCGGTCAGCGACGGCACGGTCGTGCCGGCCAATGCCGCGCTGAGCGAAGCGGATCGTGCGGCACGGTTCAGCGAGATCCACGAGCCTTACCACGCCGCGATCGATGCCGAACTGGCGCGACGCGATGCACTCGGACTTCCTACGACGCTGATCGCGCTGCACAGCTTCACCCCGATGATGAGCGGGCCGCTCCGGGACCAGGCGCGTCCGTGGCAAATCGGCATTCTCCACGACGGCGGCGACACGAGGTTCGCACAGGCCCTGCTGGCGGTGTTGCGGACCGAAGGCGACCTGACGGTCGGCGACAACGAACCTTACCGGATGGACCTGATCGACTACACCATTCCGCGGCATGCCTACCCTGCCCGCGGCTATGCCGAGATCGAGATACGACAGGATCTGCTGGAGTCTGCCGAGGACTGCGCAGCGTGGGCCGATCGCCTCGCCCGGCTGTTGCCGGTCGCGCTCGAACGGGTCACAGCGCACCCGGTCTAACCACGGGATCGGAACTCTCGTTGGTGCGTTTGCTCGCCGGCCTTGTTGCGTAAGGTCGCGTCCTCCGACCTTCGAGATACGATGTTACGACCGACGACCCAGGCTGAGCGTGCCAATCCGGCCCAAGAACGTTACGACGCGTTGTTCGAAGCGATCGACGCGGGGTTCTGCATTATCGAGATGGTGTTCGACGGCGATCGCGCGACCGACTACCGCTTTGTCGAGGTCAATCCGCGGTTCGAAAGCCAGACCGGACTGGTCGACGCGGTCGGTCGAACCGCGAGCGAACTCGTTCCGGATCTCGAGCGCGTCTGGTTCGACACCTATGGCAAGGTCGCGCTGACAGGCGAACCGGCACGGTTCGATCATGGTTCGGACCCGATGGATCGGTGGTTCGACGTCCATGCCTTCCCGATAGGCGCTGCCGCGCCGCACCTCGTCGCGGTGCTGTTCACGGACGTGTCCGCCCAGCGCCGGGCCGCCATTGCCGCGCAGGAAAGCGAAGAGCGGCTCCACCAGGCGCTCGCGGCCGGCAACGGTATCGGCACCTGGGACTGGGACGTTCCGAACGATCGTGTGAAGGCCGACGACCGCTTCTCGCGCCTCTACGGCGTTCCCGAGGAACTCGGACGCAAGGGCGCGCCACTCGAACGATTTTTCGGCGGCATTCACCCCGACGACCTGCCTGCGACCCGCGCCGCAATCGCCGATGCGCTCGAGGGTGGCAGCGATTTCGCAGCCGAGTACCGGTTGGTCCAGCCGGACGGCGCGGTTCGCTGGGTCGCCGCGCAAGGCCGTTGCCGGCTCGCCGCCGACGGCACGCCGTTACGCTTTCCTGGCGTCAGCTTCGATATCACCAAGCGCAAGCAGGCTGACCTGAGGCAGAGTGCCCTGCTGGAACTCAGCGACGCAATCCGCGACCTGATCGAACCCGACGAGATCGCCTATGCCGCGTCGGCAATCCTGGGCAAGGCGCTGCAGGTGAGCCGGGTCGGCTACGGCGTGATCGACAAGAGTAACGAAACGATCACCGTCGAGCGCGACTGGAACGCGCCGGGGATCACGACGCTCGCCGGGACGCTGCAGTTTCGCGACTATGGCTCGTACATCGAGGATCTGAAGGCCGGGCGGACCGTGGCCATCGCGGATGCCGACCTCGATCCCCGGACCCGCGATACGGCCGATATGCTCAAGGCGATCAGCGCAGCGTCGTTCGTGAACATGCCACTGGTCGAACACGAGGATTTGGTGGCGCTCCTCTATGTGAACCACAGGGCGCCGCGGGTCTGGACGGATGACGATCTGGCACTGATGCGCGAAGTCGCCGAGCGGGTAAGGACAGCCAGCGAACGACTGCGGGCGGAAGCGGCGCGTCGCGAGAGCGAGGAACAGTTCCGGGTCTTTGCCGAAGCCGTGCCGAACCAGATCTGGGCGGCCCGACCGAACGGCGACCTTTATTGGTTCAACCGTCAGGTCTACGTATTCAACGGCCTAGAACCCGGTTCGCTTGGCGCCGCCGGCACCTGGCGGGACCGTGTCCATCCAGACGATTATCCCGCTGCCGCAGAAGCTTGGAACCATTCCCTCGCAACCGGTGACCGGTATAGCGTCGAATATCGCGCACGCAGCAAAGACGGTGAATATCGGTGGTTCCTTGTCCGCGCGGACGCGGTTCGGGCGTCCGACGGCACGATCCTGCGCTGGGTCGGCACCAATACCGACATTGACGATAGTCGCCGTCAGACCGCACAACTGGCGCAGTGGAACGAAACGCTGGAGGAACAGGTCGCGACGCGCACGCGCGAACTGATGCAGGTCGAGGAGGCGTTGCGGCAAAGCCAGAAGATGGAGGCAGTCGGCCAGCTCACCGGCGGGATCGCGCATGATTTCAACAATTTACTGACCGGCATTACCGGCAGCTTGGAACTGCTTGGGATACGGATTGCGCAAGGCCGGCTGAACGATGTCGAGCGCTATTCGCTAGCCGCGCAAGGTGCTGCCAAGCGTGCCGCTGCGCTGACCCACCGGCTGCTCGCCTTCTCGCGCCGACAGACGCTCGATCCGAAGCCGACCGACGTCAACCGGCTGGTATCGGGGCTGGAGGATCTGGTGCGGCGGACGGTCGGGCCCGAAGTCGAGGTCGAAGTGGTGGAGTCGGTCGGGCTGTGGGCGACGCTGGTCGATCCCAACCAGTTGGAGAACGCGCTCCTCAACCTGTGCATCAACGCGCGCGATGCGATGCCCGAGGGCGGGCGGCTGACGATCGAGACCGCAAACCGCTGGATCGACGCACGGACGGCGCGCGAACGCGAACTCGATCCGGGGCAGTACGTCTCGTTGTGCGTGTCGGATACCGGCACCGGCATGACACCCGAGGTGATCGCGAAGGCGTTCGATCCTTTCTTCACGACCAAGCCGCTGGGGCTCGGTACCGGTCTCGGCCTGTCGATGATCTACGGGTTCGCGCGGCAATCGGGCGGTCATGTCCGAATCTATTCCGAGGTCGGCGAAGGGACCAACGTCTGCGTCTATCTCCCGCGCCACTTCGGTACTGCCGAAGACGCTGCTCCCGAAGTCGAACTGTCCGACGCCCCGCGCGCGCAGGCCGGCGAGACCGTACTCGTGGTCGACGACGAGCCGACGGTCCGAATGCTGGTCGTCGAGGTGCTGGAGGAACTCGGTTATGCGGCGATCGAGGCGGCGGATGGCGCGGCGGGGCTGAAGCTGTTGCAATCGGACCTGCGCGTCGACCTGCTGGTGACCGACGTCGGGTTGCCGGGCGGTATGAACGGACGACAGATGGCGGATGCAGCGCGCGTCGGGCGGCCTGACCTGAAGATCCTCTTCATCACCGGCTATGCCGAGAACGCGGTCGTAGGGAACGGGCATCTCGACCCAGGGATGCACGTCATGACCAAGCCGTTCGCGATGGAAGCGCTCGCCGGGCGGATCAAGGAGTTGATCGTCTCGGCGTAGGGTTGCCGGGGGAGCAGTCGCCCCCCTGTCCTTTGCCATCGCCGTCATCCGTTATCCGTCATCCTGACGAAAGTCAGGACCCAGGATGAAGGACGCCGTCGATCATGCCTCCGGATCCTGACTTTTGTCAGGATGACGACGGGCATTTCGGTCCCCGCGGATGACACCAAGCCATGTTGCATCGCGGCAACAGTCGCGGCGCCATTAGCCTACATGGCATAATTGTCACTTGATATGATGTATCATCAAATATACCCGATTGGTCGTACAGGGACGACACAAGGGAATTCCATGAAGACGATGCTGTTCGGCGCCACCGCCCTGGCTGCGCTCCTATCCTCTCAGGCGCACGCCCAGACCGTCGCGACGGATCCTGCCACGCCGGCCCCCGCTCCGGCGTCGGTCGGATCGACCAACCAGCGCGACATCATCGTCACCGCGCCGATCCAGACCAGCGAGCGCGACGTCCTTCAGGGCACTACCGTCCTCACAGGTCAGGAACTCACCCGCCAGTTGCGCCCGTCGATCGGCGAAACGCTCGCGCGCCAGCCCGGCGTGTCGGCCAGCTCGTTCGGGCCGAGCGCTTCGCGCCCGATCCTGCGCGGCTTCCAGGGTGATCGCATTCGCGTGCTGACCGACGGTATCGGCTCGATCGACGTGTCGAACACCTCGGTCGACCACGCGGTCATCATCGATCCGCTGCTTGCCGAGCGCATCGAGATCCTCCGCGGGCCCAGCGCATTGCTGTACGGCACGTCGGCGGTCGGCGGCGTCGTCAACGTCATCGACACGCGCATCCCACGGTCGGTGCCGGAGAACGGCTACCGGGTGAACGGCATCGCCAATTACGGCTCGGCGGCGAACGAACGCTCCGGCGGCATGGCCGGCGACGTCGCGGTCGGCCGGCACCTCGTGCTACACGCCGATGGATCGTACCTGAAGTCGGGCGACCTGCGCACCGGCGGCTATATCCTGTCGCGCGACGCGCGTGCACAGGCGCTGGCGACCGCCGCGCAGCCGGTCGACCCGAACGAAGCCGATCCGATCGACTATGCCGCGTCGGCGCAGTTGAAGGGCAAGCTTCCCAACACGCAGTCGGAGACCTGGACGGCCGGCGCTGGCGCGTCGATCATCACCGACAACGGCAATCTCGGCATCTCGTACCGCCACTATGACAGTCTCTACGGTGTGCCGATCCGCTACGCCACGCAACCCGGCCAGGAGCAGGAGGCGCCGCGCCTCGACGTAGTCCAGAACCGCGTCGACCTGCGCGGCGAGATCGACACCGGCGGCGACGTGCTCAGCAAGATCCGCGTCCGCGTCGGGCAGGCAAGCTATCGCCATTTCGAGCTGGAGGAGGACAACTCCGTCGGTACCGCCTTCTACAACAAGGGCCTCGAAGGACGCTTGGAGGTCATACAGGCGAACCGTGGCGGTTGGCAGGGCGCGTCGGGCGTCCAGTTCTACAACCGGATTTTCAACGTGGCCGGTGAGGAAGCCTTCCTGCCGAAGAACGAGACCAACCAGACCGGGCTCTTCACGCTGCAACAATACGAGTCCGGCAAGTTCCGCGCCGAGGGTGGCGTGCGTTACGAGATCACGGATCTCGCCGCGCGCACGCCCGAGGACGATCTGCGCTTCTTCCGCGGAAGCCAGAGCTATCACTCGGTCTCGGGGTCGCTCGGTGCGTCCTACGCGCTGACCGACAGCATCCGCGTCGGCCTGAACGGCTCGCGCACCGAGCGCGCACCGTCTGCCGAGGAGTTGTTCGCGAACGGCGCGCATGCCGGCACGCAGGCGTATGAACTCGGCAACCCGAACTTCCGGCTCGAGAAGTCCTGGGGCCTCGAAGGTACGCTGCACGCGCATGGCGACGGCTTCAGCTTCGACGCGTCGGCCTATTACAACTGGTTCTCGAACTACATTTCGGAGAACCAGGTCGCGTCGTCGGTGTGTCAGGCGGCCGCCGATCCTTCGGGCCGGACCGTCGACCTGCCCTGCTTCCAGTATCAGCAGGCCGACGCCCGCTATTACGGGTTCGAGGCGGATGCGTCGGTAAAGGTCGCGCAGATCGGCGGCTATGCGGTCAATGCCGACGTGCTGGGCGATTACGTCCACGCCAACATCGTCGACCAGGGCCCGGTCCCGCGTATCCCGCCGATGCGCGTGCTCGGTGGGATCGAGGCACAGGGCGACCGGCTGAACGGCCGCGTCGAGGTCGAGCACGTCTTCGACCAGAACCGCATCGCCGCGTTCGAGACGAAGACCAACGACTATACGATGGTCAACGCCTCGATCGGCCTCAGCCCGTTCGGCAAGGATTCGAAGACGACGTTGCTGCTGAGCGCGAACAACCTGTTCGACGTGAACGCACGCCGCGCGACGAGCTTCCTCAAGGACTTCGCACCGCTCGCCGGTCGCGATTTCCGCGCGACGCTGCGCTTCGGGCTCTAAGGGGATGGGAATGGGAGGTTGGTTTCGGTCCTGAGAACGCAACCTCCCATGCTTGCGATAGGCGCTGACACTGTAGCAGGGGTAGCCACCTCTCAGCCGTCCTAGGGCAGTAGCTCGACCGATAGCGCGCGTTCGCCGAGCAGATCGGCGAGCATCTCACCGGATGCGAGCGCAGTGTCGCCCCACCAAGTGCGCACGTCGATCCGGTCGAGATGGCGCTCGGCACCGCGCAACGGAACGACGCAGCGCAGGCTTGCTTGCTTGCCGAACCGCCGAAACGCGATGGCCCGATCCGCGCGGATGCCGGTCAAGGCGACCGGCTCGTAGCCACCGTCCGCGAACACCTCCGGATGCTCCCGTCGCAGCGTGAGAAGCCGCTTGATCAGCGCCATCTTCGCCGGCGTCTCTCCGTCCGACCACGCCCGAAGGCACGCGTAATCGACGGGGCGGCGGTTGTCGGGATCGACGAGACTCAAATCGGCGGCCTCGGTTCCCTGATACAGATCCGGTACGCCGGGAACGGAGTAGCGCAGCGCAACTTGCGCAAGGCCGTTGGCCGCCGCCGCTGGCGCAAGACGCGTCACGAACACGGTCATGTCGTAGAGGAACGCCCCCGACCTCTCGGGATCGAGCAGCGTGCGGGCCAGATCGTGGCAGCGGCTCTCGTACGCCTCGTCCGGGGCCTCCCAGGACGACCGGAGCTTGGCCTCGCGCAACGCCTTTTCCTGCCACGCGACGATCCGCTCGGCATAATCGCATAGCCCCTCGGCATTGAATGCGTCGAGGTTCGCCGGCCATGCGCCGAACAGCGTCTGGAACAGCATATAGGTGTCGGCCGGACCGACACCTTCCGCATACGGGGCCGACAGTTCGAGCCAATGCTCGACGCGCGCGCGCCACAGGTCGGGCACCTCGCTCAACACCGCGAGCCGTGCGCGTACGTCTTCGCCGCGTTTGTGGTCGTGGGTCGCGGTCGCGAGCATTGCCGCCGGCCAATCACGGGCGCGATCGACCATTGCCGCGTGAAAGTCGTCGATCTTCAGCGACATACGCGCCGCATCGAACCCGACGTCGTTGCGCGAGAGCAGGCGGCCGTAGCGGTAGAACGCGGTGTCCTCGACCGCCTTGGCGGCGATCGGTGCGGAGAGTTGCTGGAACTCGCGCACCGCCTCGGCTGCAAGCCTGGTGTCACCGGGCCCCTCGCCCGCCAGCCATGCGAGAATCCGCGCGATCACCGCGCCCTCGCCCGGTGGCACGAACTGGGCGACGCGTTGTCGGACCGTCTCGCGGACCGCAGCGTCCGCCGCCGGGGCGGCGTCGCCCGTCCCGTAGGTGCGATAGACCGGGAAGACCCAGAGCAGTCGCTCGATCGCACGGTCGAGCATGCCGCGGGTAAGCCCGTCGCACTCGGGCGTAGAGTGCGCCAAGGCCACGAAAGCTTCGACACAGCGGCGAAGCTGCGCGTCGAACTGCCACGCAAGCAATTCTTGGCGAGCGCGCAGTTCCTCGGGTGCGAAGTCGGCGGAGCGGCCACTCGTTTCCGCCCATAATCTGGCGAGCGGTTCGGCCCCGGCCGGGGCGTGCAGCAAGGCGGTGACCTGTTCCATGAAGTCGTAGCCGCTGGTGCCGTCGACGCCCCAGTCGGTGCTGAGCGGTTCGCCGTCGGCAAGAATCTTCTCGATAACGATATAGGCCGGACCGGGTGGCGCATCGGCAGAACGCTCGATCGCATCGAACCTTGCACGGAGCTGGCGGCAATAGCCGCCGGGGTCGGTCAGCCCATCGACGTGATCGACGCGAACGCCATCGATCAGTCCCTCGGCGTACAGGCGGAAATAGAGCGCATGCGTGGCGTCGAACACGACCGGGTCTTCGGCGCGGAGGCCGGCAAGGTCGTTGATCGTGAAGAAACGCCGCCAGTTGAGTTCGTCATTGGCAACGCGCCACGAGGCGAGGCGGTAGTGCTGGCGGTCGACCAGCGCGGCGATGTCGTCCGTCGCAGCGGTAGCCTGATCCTCGTCGCGGATCGGCAGGCGGTGTTCGCCATACGCTTCGAGGACATAACGACCGTCGGCTTGCTCGACCTTCAGCGCACCGCTCGCGAGCGTTTGGGCGAGCGGATCGCCGAGGATCGGGAGGACCAGCTTCTCGTGCCAGTCGATATCGAAGTAGCGCGCAAATTCGCTGTCTTCACCGTGTGTTAGGACATCATTCCACCACGCGTTCTCACCACCTGTGACTCCCATGTGGTTGGGGACGATGTCGATGATGACGCCCATGTCGCGGGCGCGGAGTGCTGCAACTAGGCTGCGGAAGGCCTCTTCGCCGCCGAGTTCGGGATTGATCCGGGTCGGGTCGACGACGTCATAGCCGTGCGTCGAGCCACTGCGGGCGGTGGTGATCGGCGAGGCGTAGAGATGGCTTATGCCAACCTCGTCGAGATACGGCACCAGCGCTTCGGCGTCGGCGAAGGTGAAGTCCTTGTGGAACTGGAAGCGATAAGTTGCGCGGGGGGTCATGCGGGTCTCGCGGCGTTGAGCGTGGCGATGCGGGTGGCGACGTCGGGGCGTTGCAGGATAGCGTCAGTCGTGTCGGGCATGCGGCGGCGCCAATTGGGGTGTTCGTCGATCGTGCCTGGGAGATTGGGTTGCTCGATCAACCCGGCCAGATCCTCGATGGGTATGATCGCGATCGCGCAGGTCGTACCGGCGACATGCGCGATCGCGGCATCGACGACCGGGTCGGTATCTTCGGGGAGAGGCTGCTCTGTACCGGTGTCGAAGACCGACCACAGCGCCGCACGATCGTCGGTACGGGCGGCGCGGTCTGCGGGTTCGTCGACCGCATCGGACTTGCGACCGAGATCCCACGTCCAGTCGATGTCGCGGCCGCTCCACCAGCCCGCGATCGTCGCGAGATCGTGCGTGCCGGTCATCGCGACGGCGTCGGCCGACCATTTCGCGGGTGGCACGAAGCCTTCCGCATCACGCTCGAACCAGAGCACGCGCATCCCGAGCATGGCACGCGCGTCCATCGCCTCGCGGAAGCCGTCGGGCACGGTGCCGAGGTCTTCGCCGATGACGATCGCCTTCGCGCGTTGGGACTCCATTGCGATGATCCGCATCATGTCGTCGAACGGCATGTCGAGGTACGCGCCCTCTGCGGCGGAGGCGCCTTCGGGGACGATCCAGAGGCGGCGAAGGCCGAACGCGTGGTCGATGCGGATGCCGCCAGCGTGCGCGAGGGCTGCGCGGATCGTCGCGACGAACGGAGCGAACCCGGTGTCGCGGAGCGCCTGCGGATCGAAGCCGGTGATACCCCAGCTTTGGCCGTCTGGCCCTAGAGGATCGGGGGGAGCGCCGATCGACAGGCCGGTCAGCAGGTCGCCGCGGCGGCTCCAGCCGTGACTGCCGCCCGGGTCCATGCCAACGGCGAGATCGGCGATAAGCCCGATCGCCATGCCTGCCTCCTTCGCCGCCTTTTGCGCGACATCGAGATCGCGGCGGGCGAGCCATTGGAGGAAAATGTAGGAAGTGACGTCTTCGGCATGCTCGGTGACGAAGCGGCGGACGGACGGGCTGGCGGGGTCGTGATACTCGGCGGGCCATTGCTGCCAGCCGCGCGCGCCGGTGATTGCGAAGAAATGCGCGTGGAGGGCGTCGAACTCGGCGTGGCGTTCGAGGTCGTCTCCGGCTTTCTGCCTGAATACGTCGAGGGTTCTGCCAAGTTGTCGAGCATCTTGGTCATAGGTCTTGCGAAGGCGTGCAAGCTTTGCGGGTATCGCGCTCTGCCAATCGATCAGGTCTGGCGCGGGGTCGTCCGCCGTCCCGGCGAACGCAGACGGATCGGCATAGAGGCCGTTGAGGAATTGCCGACTGGATGGCGCGTAAGGGCTGTACCGGTCGGCGTCGGCGGGGAAGAGCGCGTGGGTCGGACTGATCGCCAGAGCGTCGGCGCCACGCTCGCCGAATGCTCGCGCGGTCTCCGCGAGTGTGCCGAAGTCGCCGAATGCTTTGGCAGTCTCGCTGCGTAGGCTGGGAATCTGGACCGCGGACGCCCAGATCTTGCGTCCCGGTACGGCATCGGCGATCGTGTAGCAGCGGCGCGGGGCGACGAGCAGATCGATCACGTCGTCGCCGATTTCTAGACGATGATAGCCGGTGTGCGCGATGGGCTTCAACGCGCCCCGGTCGATCCCAACCGACGTCCGCGTCCCGTTTTCGAGGGTGAGTTCGGCCTTGCCGGATAGCGGCGTCGCAAGCTGGATCGGATCTCCGACGTCGACGGACAGGAAGCGGGGCGCCCGCGCGGTCCTGGACGCCATCGCAGCGAGGCTGTCGGCGATTTGCGTGGTGCTCGCGGACGGGTGGCCGAGGCGATCGAGGATCGCACGCAACGCCGCGTCCGACACCGTCTGACGGCGACCGGCGGCGTCCTGCCATTCGAGTTGCAGACCGGCGGCGGTCGCAAGCGTTTGCAGGGTGCTCATCGTTCCAGCCAGACCGCGACGCTGCCGGATTGGCCGAGTTCGCCGTCGGCGAAGATCGGTGCGGCTTCGATCTTGGGGAACGCTACAGCCTCATCGCCAAGGTTCAGCGCGATCGTGAGCACCGCGCCGCCGGCCATCGTCCACCGGGCGACGACGGCCCCCTCCCCGATCGCTTCTGCGCCGATCGCGGTCGTGCCGCGCAGCCGAGGGATGATCGCATCGTGACGTATTTTCAACAGGTTGCGGTAGAGGTCTTGCCACCCGATCGCATCGGGGCCGGGTTTTGCGCGCGACTGGTGGAAGGTTTCGCGTGCGTTCGGATCGGGGATCGCTTTGCGTGCTTCGGGGTCGGCGAAGGCGGCGAACTTGGCGAATTCCTTGCGGCGGCCTTCGCGCACCGCGTCCGCCAGCTCGTCGTGGAAATCGGTGAAGAATAGGAACGGGCTTTCGCTGCCATGCTCGTCGCCGATGAACAGCAGCGGGATCTGCGGACCTAACAGCAACAACACAGTGGCGGCGCGCAGCTTCTGGTGGTCGGCGAGCAACGTCAGCCGTTCGCCGAGCGCGCGGTTGCCGATCTGGTCGTGGTTCTGGAGGAACGCGACGAACGCGGTCGGCGACAAATGCGCGCTGGGCTTGCCGCGCGGCTTGCCGTCATGGTTGGGAGAGCCCTCCCCCTGGTAGATGAATCCTTCGCCGAGGCAGCGCGCCAGGCGGTCGGCAGGGCGGTCGGCAAAGTCGGCATAATAGGCGCTGGTTTCGCCGGTGAGCAGGACGTGGAGGACGTTGTGGAAGTCGTCGTTCCACTGCGCGTCGAACGCCGCCGAGTGAAGACGCTCGGCGTCGTTCCCCTCATTCTCGAGGACGAGATGGACGTGCCGGCCCGCCGTCTTCTTGCGGAGTTCGGCGGCCATCGCGTCAAGAAAATCGTCGTTCGCGATCGCGTGGACAGCGTCGAAGCGGAGGCCGTCGAATCTGTATTCGTTCAACCACATCAGCGCGTTGTCCACGAAGAACCGGTTGACCGGCGCCTGATCGACCGCGACCGCACCGCCCCAGGGAGTATCGACGCCGGCGTGGAAGAAGCCCTTCGCATAGGCGCCGAGGTAGTTTCCGTCGGGCCCGAAGTGATTGTAGACGACATCGAGGAACACAGCGAGGCCGAGTTCGTGGGCGCGGTCGACAAGTGCTTTCAGGTCGTCGGGGGTGCCGTAGCTCTCGGCCGGAGCATAGGGCAGCACGCCGTCATAGCCCCAGTTTCGGGTCCCGCCGAACGCGTTGACGGGCATGAGTTCGATCGCGGTGATGCCGAGTTCGGCGATCACCGGGAGGTGATCCGCGACGCCTGCGAAACCGCCGAGCGTGCCGACATGGACCTCCTGGATCACCATTTTTTCCCACGGACGGCCGCGCCAGTCGGGGGTCCGCCACGTATAGGCTTCGGGATCGACCACGACGCTCCAGCCGTGGACACCGCCGGACTGCACGCGAGAGGCGGGATCGGGGACCGCAAGGTCGTCGGTCAGGCGGAACCGGTACCGCGCGCCTGCCCCCACCGACTCCTTGGCGCTGAACCAGCCTTCCGGTTCGCGGGTCATGGGGACCGGCTGGCCGTCGGCGATTTCCAGCGTCACGGTGTCGCGGTCGGGTGCCCAGAGGCGGAAAATGGTCCCGTCCTCGGCGAGCGTCGGTCCCCAGGTCATGCCGCTGCAATCGTCCAGGAGAGCAACGCCGCCCCCTGCGGGGGAAGCTCGTAGCTGTTCTCGATCGGCGTGGCGGCCTGGTCGGGCCTGCTGCTGTCGATCAGCACGGTGCGCTCGACGTCTTCGGGCGGCGGCATGTGAAAGGTCAGCGGCCCCTCCGACGCGTTGAGCAACAGCGAGATGACCTGGATCTCACCCGACTCCATCTCACAAGCGCGACGCATCACCAGCGCGCGGCCGTTGGTGTTTTCCCAGTCTTCGGACGTAAGTTGCTGGCCGCGCTCATCCCACCATTCGATGTCCTTCAGACCCTCTGCCGGCGTATCCTCGCCGTACAGGAAGTTGCCGGCGCGCAGCATGGCGTATTCGCGGCGCAGGGCAATCAGCCGCGCGGTGAAGTCGATCATCGCGTTGCCCTCGGGAGACTTCGCCTTCTCCCAGTCGAGCCAGCTGATCTCGTTGTCCTGGCAATAGGCGTTGTTGTTGCCGTTCTGCGTACGGCCGAACTCATCGCCGGCGACCAGCATCGGCGTGCCGAGCGACGCAAACAAGGTGGTCAGCATCGAGCGCATCACACGCTGGCGGGTTTCGAGGATCGCGGGGTCGTCCGTCGGGCCTTCGACACCCCAGTTGCGCGAGCAGTTGTTCGAATGACCGTCGTTATTGTCCTCGCCGTTCGCTTCGTTGTGGCGTTCCTCGTAGGCGACCGTGTCGGCGAGCGTGTAGCCGTCGTGCGCGCCAAGCAGGTTGACGCTCGCCCAGGGGCGGCGCGCGCGACGGTCGAACAGGTCGGCCGAGCCGGTCAGGCGCGCGGCGAGATCGGCGCGCTGCGCGTGGTCGCCGCGCCAGAATTTGCGCACCGTGTCGCGGTACTTGTCGTTCCATTCGGCGAACCCTGGTGGGAAGTTGCCGAGCTGATAGCCGCCGGGGCCGATGTCCCACGGTTCGGTGATGAGCTTCAGCTTGCCGAGCACCGGGTCCTGCCGGAGGACGTCGAAAAAGCCGGCACCAGGATCGAAGCCGGTGTCGGTCCGGCCCAGCGTCAGCCCGAGATCGAAGCGGAAGCCGTCGATGCCGAAGCTGGTCGCCCAGTAGCGCAGCGAATCCGCGACCATCTGGATCACGCGCGCCTTAGTCAGGTTGAGCGTGTTGCCGGTGCCGGTGTCGTTGATCGCATAGCGGGGATCGTCCTTGACGAGGCGGTAGTAGCTGGCGTTGTCCAGGCCGCGCCAGGATAGCGTCGGCCCCTGTTCCGAGCCTTCGCAGGTGTGATTGTAGACGACGTCGAGGATGACCTCGATCCCCGCCGCGTGGAGGCGACGGATCGAACGGCGGAGTTCGTTGTGGCTGTCGGTCGCGAAGAACGAGCGTTCGGGCGTGAAGAAGCTGAGGGTGTTGTAGCCCCAGTAATTCCGCAGGCCCTTTTCCTGCAGGAAACGGTCCTGGATATAGGTGTGGATCGGCAGCAGCTCGAGCGCGGTGACGCCGAGGCGCTTGAGGTGATCGATGACCTTGGGATTGCCAAGCGCCGCGAAGGTGCCGCGTTCGGACGGCTGGACTTCCTCGAACAGCTTGGTCAGGCCCTTGACGTGCGCCTCGTAAATCACCGTCTCGGACCAGGGCGTGTTGGGCCGCACGTCGCGCGACCAGTCGAAATGGCTGTCGGTCACGACACCCTTCGGCATCGTCAGCGCACTGTCGCGCTTGTCGAAGCTCAGGTCGGCACGGGGCGACTTCACCTGATAGCCGTACATCGCGTCGGTCCAGCGGAGTTCGCCGATCATCTGCTTGGCGTACGGGTCGAGCAGCAGCTTGTTCGGGTTGAAACGGTGGCCTTCCTCGGGGGCGTAGCGACCATGCGCGCGGTAGCCGTAGACGAGGCCCGGCTGCGCATCGGGGAGATAACCGTGCCAGACCTCGTCGGTCCACTCGGGGAGCGCGTACCGCTTCAGTTCGCGACGGCCGGTCTCGTCATAGACACAAAGCTCGATCTTTTCGGCGTTGGCGGAATACACCGCGAAGTTGACGCCGAGGCCGTCGAAGGTCGCGCCAAGGGGATAGGCCGAGCCGGCGTCGAGCGTGTCGGGCAGTAGATGCAATGCGAAGACCCTTTTCGTGTCGTAATCGTCTCGCTGCGGACGCGGCTTTATCGCGGTGCAGCATTCCTTGGCGTGAAACCCGTCCGTCGCTTCCTATGTTCCGCAACCAGCAGCGAGTTTCGCCGCACCTTCTCACAGATCAAGGGACATGCGCATGCCTTCCTCCTTCCGATCGATCGCCGCATGAGCGGACCGAAACTGTTCGAGCCGCTCAAGGTCGGCAACCTTACGCTCGCCAACCGGATCGTGATCGCGCCGATGTGCCAGTATTCGGCCGTCGATGGCTGCATGAACGACTGGCACCAGATTCATCTCGGCCAGCTCGCACTGTCCGGCGCGGCCCTGCTGACGATCGAGGCGAGCGCGGTGCTGCCGGAAGGGCGGATCACCTATGGCGACGTCGGGCTGTACGACGATGCGACCGAGGCGGCGATGGCGGGCGTGATCGAGAGCGTGCGGCGCTGGTCCGACATGCCGATCGCGATCCAGTTGTCGCATGCCGGACGCAAGGCATCGTGCGAGGTGCCGTGGAAGGGCGGGCTCCAGATCGCGCCGGGCGAACTCAATGGTTGGCAGACCGAGGGGCCGTCGACGGTGCCGTTCCTACCCGAGGAGAACGCGCCGGTCGCGCTAGACCGCGAGGGGCTGGCACGGGTGCGCGATGCGTTCGTGGCGACGACGGTGCGCGCGGCGCGGCTCGGGATCGATGCGGTTCAGTTGCACGCCGCGCATGGCTATCTGCTGCACGAGTTCCTGTCGCCGTTGTCGAACCGGCGTGAGGACGAATATGGCGGCAGCCTCGAAAACCGGATGCGCTTCCCGCTCGAAGTGTTCGACGCGGTTCGCGCTGCGTTTCCTGCGGATCGCGCGGTAACGATGCGGGTGTCGGGGACCGACTGGGCCGAGGGCGGCTGGGATTCAGAGCAGACGGTGGCGTTCGCGAAGGCTCTGGAGGCGCGTGGGTGCAGCGCGATCCATGTGTCGAGCGGCGGAACGACCCCGGCTCAGCAGATCCCGGTCGGGCCGAGCTACCAGGTCCCGCTCGCGCGAGCGGTGAAGCAGGCGGTATCGATCCCAGTCGTCGCGGTCGGGCTGATCACCGATTTCGAGCAGGCGGAGGCGATTGTGGGCACGGGCGACGCGGACATGATCGCGCTGGCGCGGACGATCTTGTATGATCCGCATTGGCCTTGGCATGCGGCGGCGCACCTTGGCGGCAGGGTGAAGGCGCCGAACCAGTATCTTCGGTCGCAGCCTCGTCAGTTCAAGGATCTGTTCGAGGGGTAACGCAGCCCCCAAGCCGCCACTTTCCTGTTCCCCCGCTTCCGCGGGGGAACACCTGAAGGTCAGCCCGCGACGATCATCGGCGTCAGGACGAACGCGATTTTGCCTACGATGCCGAGGGTCATGATCGCCACCTCATTGCATCGGCGGTCACGCCCAGGCCTTGGGCCCGCCATCGTCTAGCGCGCGGTCGAGGTAAAAGGCCGCGCTGATCAGTGCGAGGTGGCTGAAACCTTGAGGAAAATTGCCGAGGAAGCTGCCGTCCTGCGCGATCTCCTCAGCAAACAGGCCAAGATGGTTACCGTGCGCGACCAGCTTCTCGAAATTCCAGCGCGCTTCGTTCAGCCGCCCTGCCCGCGCCAGGCATTCGACATACCAGAACGAGCAGGCGACGAACGTCCCCTCCCGCCCGGGCAAGCCGTCATCGATCTTGTAACGATAGACCTGCCCGTCATCGGACAGATCGTTACCGATCGCCTCCAAGGTCGCGAGCCATTTGGGATCGGTCGGGCCAATGAAGCGCACCAGCGGCATCATCAGCAACGCGCCATCGACCGCCTTGTCCTCGGGCGCATCGCCGATCGCGCGAACGAAGTGACCAAGGTCATCGTCCCAGAAATTCGCCCAGATATCCTCGTTGATCGCGGTACGAACCTCCGACCAGCGCACGAGCGGTGCGGGCAGCGAGCGCTTCTGCGCCAGCCGCACCGCGCGGTCGACCGCGACCCAGCTCATCAGCCGGGAATGAAGATAATGCTTCTTCGGCCCGCGGACCTCCCAGATGCCAGAGTCCGGCGTGGCCCAGGTTTCGCAGACCTGATCGACGATCCGGCAGATCGCCATCCACGAATCATGCGCGATCGGCTCGCCATATTTGGTGCCGAGATAGGTCGCATCGAGCAGCGCGCCGTAGATATCGTGCTGCGTCTGGTCCTTGGCCTCGTTGCCGACGACCACCGGCGACGCCCCTTCGAACCCGGCAAGGTCGAGCGCGCGTTCGTCGGCGATCGGGCCGCCGTCGAGCGCGTACATGACGCCGAGATGGCCCTTCGAGCACGCCTGCGCGCGGTCCATCGTCCAGTGGAGGAAGTCGACCGCCTCGCTCTGGAAGCCGAGCCGGAGAAGCGCGTAGACGGTGAACGAGGAGTCCCGGATCCACGTCGCGCGGTAATCCCAGTTGCGGACGCCGCCGGGCGCTTCGGGCAGGCCGAACGTCGCCGCCGCCGCGATCGAGCCGTGGCGGCGCGACGTCAGCAGTTTCAGCACCATCGCCGAGCGTTCGACGGTCTCGCGCCAGCGGCCGCGATAGCGCGACTGGCGGCTCCATGTCCGCCAATAGGCGATGTCCTTCTCGACGATCGCATCGAGCGCCTCCGTATCGAGCGAGACGTCGTCGGGGTTGCTGAGGATCAGCGAGACGGTGTCGCCTTCGCGCAGCGAGATCTCGGCGGTGAGGTCGCGACCATCCGCGACCAGCGACGCCGCGCCGTGCAAGGCGAGCGCAAGGCCGCACTCGTGATCGAACCGCCCGCGTGAGACGTCCGCGCCGTTGGTGGTCACCGACGCGTTGCACCCCGCCGCGGCGTAATCGAACCGCGGCGCGCACCGCACGCGGATCGTCGCCGCCCCGCGAGTGCAGGTCAGCCGCCGCACCAACCGCGGCGGCGCATCCTCGACATCGTTGCCGACCGGCATCAGGTCGACGAGGTCGATGCTCGCGGAGTTCGCCATCCAGCGGGTGAGCAGGATGTTGGTCTCGGGCAGGTACATCTGGACGAGGTTCGCGCCTGGGAGGTCGGGCTCGACCGAGAAATGCCCGCCCTTGTCACCGTCGAGCAGCCGCGCGAACACCGAGGCACTGTCGAGGCACGGCCAGCAGAGATAGTCGATCGTGCCCGCCGTATCGACCAGCGCGATCGTCTCCAGGTTACCGATCGCGCCGTGATCCGCGATGGGTATGGCGGGCTTGTCGCCAAGCTCACCCATTATCGCGGAAACCGGGATACAGGCTCATGCCGCCATCGATGGTGAGCGTCGACCCGACGATATAGTCAGCGGCCTCGGAGACGAGGAACAGCGCGGCACGGGCGACATCCTCGGGGTCGCCGATCCGACCGTAGGGGATGAGCTCGAGCAGCTTGTCCTGGTCGGCAGTCGCGTCCTCGTTGATCTCGGTCGCGATCGCGCCGGGGGCGATGCCGTTCACGCGGATGCGGTCGTCGGCGATCTCCTGCGCGAGAGTCCGCATCAACATCCCGCTTCCACCCTTCGACGCGGCATAGTTGGCATGGCCAGCCCAGGGGATGACCTCGTGCACCGAACTCATGAACAGGATTTTCCCGATCGCGCGGCTGAAACCGCGGTCGCCCTGTTTGCGGAAGCGGCGTACGGCCTCGCGCGAGACGAGGAACTGGCCGGTGAGGTTTACGTCGATGACGCGCTTCCAGTCTTCGAGCGTCAGGTCGGCATAGGCCGCATCCTTCTGCATGCCCGCGTTGGCGAAGACGATGTCGACGCCACCGAACCGCTCGACCGTCTCGTCGAACAGATTGAGGACCGCCGCCTCGTCCGACGTGTCGGCTTCGCAGGCGAACGCCTCGCCGCCGGCCTGCTCGATCTCGGCGACCACCTCGTGCGCCTTGTCCGCGCTGCTATTGTAGTTGATCGCGACCTTTGCACCGGCCTTGGCGAAGGCGATGGCGGAGGCGCGGCCGAGGCCCGAACTCGCGCCGGTGACGATCGCGGCCTGGCCGGTCAGGTCGATATGCATGGCTGATCCTTCGTTGGGAATATCGCCCGCTAAACGCGCCCCGGAACAAGTTTCTCCCCACGGCGACCAACCGCATCCCAATCGCGCTGATTTGCATCAAGCCACCGATTTCGTTGCAACTCTTACCCCCCGCCACGCGCTGTGGGTCCTGAGACGCTACGAGGACCGTACATGACGAAGACCATCGCCAAGGATACCGGCACGCCACCGCAGGGCGCGACGTTCGAAACGCAGGTTGGCCAGGGCGGCGAACTCCATCAGATCGCCAGCGGCAACGGCGACGTGCTCACCACGCAGCAGGGCATCCCGGTTTCGGACGATCAGAACTCGCTGAAGGTCGGCGATCGCGGACCGACGCTGCTTGAGGATTTCCATTTCCGCGAGAAGATCTTCCACTTCGATCACGAGCGCATCCCTGAGCGTGTCGTCCACGCGCGTGGCTACGGTGCCCATGGCACCTTCACGCTGAACGAGAGCCTTGAAGAGTTCACCAGCGCAGGTGTGCTGACCGAAGTCGGCGAGCAGACGCCGATGTTCGTCCGCTTCTCGACGGTCGCGGGTAACAAGGGCTCGGCCGATCTGGCCCGCGACGTGCGCGGCTTCTCGGCGAAGTTCTATACCACGGAAGGTAACTGGGACATCGTCGGGAACAACATCCCGGTGTTCTTCATCCAGGACGCGATCAAGTTCCCCGACCTGATCCATGCCGCCAAGCAGGAGCCCGATCGCGGCTTCCCGCAGGCGCAGACCGCACATGACAATTTCTGGGACTTCATCAGTCTGACGCCGGAATCGATGCACATGGTCATGTGGATCATGTCCGACCGCACAATCCCGCGCGGCTTCCGCTTCGTCGAAGGCTTCGGCGTGCACACGTTCCGGCTGATCAACGCCGAGGGCAAGGGCACCTACGTCAAGTTCCACTTCAAGCCGAAGCTGGGCCTGCAGTCGGTCGCTTGGAACGAAGCGGTCAAGATCAACGGTGCCGATCCCGACTTCCATCGTCGCGATCTATGGGACTCGATCAGCCAGGGCAACTTCCCCGAATGGGATCTGGGCGTGCAGTTGTTCGACGACGAATTCGCCGACAATTTCGAATTCGACGTGCTCGATTCGACCAAGATCATTCCCGAGGAGCAGATCCCGGTCCGCATCATCGGCAGCTTCAAGCTCGATCGCCTCGTCGACAATTTCTTTGCGGAGACCGAGCAGGTCGCGTTCTGCACGCAGAACATCGTCCCGGGGATCGGCTTCACCAACGATCCGCTGCTACAGGGGCGTAACTTCTCGTATCTCGATACGCAGCTGAAGCGCCTCGGCAGCACCAACTTCACGCATATCCCGATCAATGCGCCGAAGATCCCGGTGAACAACTACCAGCAGGATGGCCACATGGCGATGCATGCCCGCAAGGGTCGTGCGAACTATGAGCCGAACAGCTGGGAAGGCACGCCTCGCGAGAGTCCTACCAAGGGTTACAAGCACTTCCCGTCGCAGGAGACGGGGCGCAAGGCACAGGTCCGTTCGGCGACGTTCGCCGATCACTATAGCCAGGCACGCCAGTTCTTCATCAGCCAGACCGAGATCGAGAAGAAGCACATCGGCGATGCGCTGACGTTCGAGCTGTCGAAGGTCGAGCGGGTCGACATCCGTGAACTGATGGTCGGGCATCTGCTCAACATCGACGAGAAGCTGGCAAAGACGGTCGCGACCGGTCTTGGCCTCAAGGCTATGCCGCCCAAGGCTAAGGCTGCGGTCGAACCCCGCACCGATCTGCCTGCTTCGGATGCGCTCAGCATCGTGAAGAACACCACCGGCACCTTCGAGGGGCGCAAGCTCGGTATCCTCGTCACCGACGGGGCACCGGCCGCGATCGTGCAGGCACTGGTCGATGGTATCGTCGCGGCGAAGGCCACGTACGAGATCATCGCGCCGAAGGTTGCCGGTGCGACGCTCGACGACGGAACGCTCGCCGAAGGCAAGCAGAAGATCGATGGTGCGCCGTCGGTGCTCTACGATGCCGTCGCGATCGTCGTGTCGGCGGACGGTGCCAAGAAGCTCGGCAAGGACAAGCCTGCGAAGGACTTCGTCAGCGATGCGTTCGGGCATGCCAAGTTCATCGGCTTCAACGCCGAAGCGAAGCCGTTCCTGGAAAAGGCCGGCATCGAAGACGAGGATATGGACGACGGCGTGATCGCGCTCGGCGGCAAGGGCGACGTTGACGCGTTCCTCAAGACGCTCGGCAAGTTGCGTATCTGGGATCGCGAACTGAACGTCGATCTCGATGCTGCTGCGTTCGAAAACCCCGAGGCGGCTTGATCGCTTCGATACAGCCTAAGTCGTCGCCACCGTACGCTCAGCGTGCGGTGGCGGTGGCCATTCCCGTCAAGAACGAAGACCAGTATCTCGGCCAATGCCTGGACGCACTGGATCGTGCGGCGGGGCGGTTCGGTGGCAAAGTCGTCATCGTCGCAATGGCGAACGATTGTACCGATGGGACGATCGAAATTTTGAAGACCTGGCGGCCGAGCCATGCAACGCTTGCATGGTCGGCCGTTTCGCTTTTACCGGGCGCTCGGCACGCCGGTTGGGCGCGACGCCTTGCCCTGGATGCAGGTGCGGACCTGCTGACCCATCATACGGACTTGCTGCTGTCGACCGACGCGGATACGAACGTTGCCGCCGACTGGATCGTACGGATCGTCGCGCATATCGATGCTGGCAACGATGCCGTGGCCGGACGCGCGCTGACGCTAAAGGCGGATCGAGCGTCGCTGGGTTCCACGGCACGGCGGCGGCTGGACCAGCTCGGACGCTATTACACCGCGCTCGATTATCTCCGCGCTCGTGCTGGGACGGAGGTGCACGATCCATGGCCGCGCCATTTCTACGAAGGCGGTGCGAGCATCGCGGTCACGCACGCGATGTACCGTCGGATCGGCGGGGCGCCCACGCCGTCCGTGGCCGAGGACCGTGCCCTGTTCGACCGCATCCGCGCGCATGGCGGCCAAGTGCGTCACCCGCTGAACGTCCGGGTGTTCACGTCATGTCGTATCTCGGGTCGCGCGCCGGGCGGCATGGCTGATGCAGTGGCACGGTGGATCGATCAGCCGATCGACGCGCCGTTGCATGAAACCTATGCCGTGGCTGCGGCGCTCGATCCCGCCGTCGCGAGCGTCCAAGACCAGTTGAGCTTCGCGACGCTGCCCTTGGCAATCCGGGAAGCGCAGTCGCTGATCCGCCTAACCCGCACTTTCCAGCCGCCAGAGATCGAGCCGGTACGCCTCGTGCCGGTCGCTGCGAACGACCGCGACGCGATCGTCGAGCGCAGCGTGCAGTTCGGCAACGGCCTCGTCCCCGCTTTTGGGATAATCGGTCTCGCCGATCCAGTGGACCAGCATCACATACCCGCCTGACGCCACCGCACCGCGCAGATAGCCTGCGAGCCGGATGATGTCGGCGCTATCCCAGTAATAGACGACCTCCGACAGCAGCACGAGATCGAAGCGGCCTTCGGGTGCCTCGTCGGGCAGGCGGCGCTGTTCGATCGTGACGTTCGGCTGGTCCGCGCACCGTGCCCGAGCCGAGGCCAGCGCGGTTTCCGATACGTCGACCGCTAGCAGGGTCTCGCAGCGGGGCCCGAGTTGTGCGGTCAACACGCCGTTCGCGCACCCGACTTCTAGAACGCGATCGAACCGAGCGGCCGGCAGGGCGGCAAGCGTCTCGGCGTATTTCTCGGCTTCGTATTCGCTGGTTTCGAAGTCCCAGGGATCGCCCTTGTCCTTGTAGAGCGCTTCGAAATACGCAGGATCGATCGAGTGTTCACGTCGCACGGGGTATCTCCAGCAAAAGTGTCGCCGGTCGATCGAGCAACCGGAGCATAAAGTCGGGAAGACGGAAGTTCTCGGCGGCGCCGACGATGCGACCGCCGCGCTGGCTCCGGTGGCACGCCATCGCGCGGCGTTGCTGTGGCCGCTTCGCGCTGGTATCGATCGACACAGCGTGACGATTGCGGATACGCCG
Organism: Sphingomonas arabinosi; assembly: GCF_036663715.1. NCBI lineage: Bacteria > Pseudomonadati > Pseudomonadota > Alphaproteobacteria > Sphingomonadales > Sphingomonadaceae > Sphingomonas > Sphingomonas arabinosi. Next base: position 83,975 of record NZ_JAXOJN010000012.1, on the reverse strand, counting down.
GGCGACATCCGCGACGGTCCAGCCCCAGACGAGATACTGGTAGAGGCGAACGGTAGTTCGGTCCGCGACGGCGCCCGCCAAGGCAGCGGCGGCTTCGTGATCGCAATGCGGTTCGCCGTCCCAGGTGACCGCGATCCGGCGGATATTTCGTGCACGGCACCACGCCGCCAACCGATCCGCCGTCCGTTCGAACATCGGGTCGCAGGGCTTGGGGGGGGCCGCATCGGGCCAGTCGAGATGTAGCGCGCGCTCGCCGCCCAATATATGTAACGCTCCCGCGGCTTCGGTCCGACGCAATGCGGCAATGCGATTGCGGCTCCAGCCAGGTGCATCGGGATGCGACCCCGCGCCATCGGTGACGAACGCGGTATAGGCTTTCCCGCCCTGTGCAGAAATCGCCGCGATCAGCGCGCCGCAGCCGAGCGTCTCGTCATCGGGATGCGGCGCCAGGATCAACCAGGGGCCCTCCCTTGCCGCGGTCCTTGCCGATATCGATCGAGCCCGACGGAAGAGATTGCTCCAGGCGCGATGGCCTGGCGCTACCACCACCGATCGTCGCCCCAGCAGTCGTCCTCCAGCCATGCCGCCGCCGCCCGGTCGCGTGCCTGGTCTGGCACCGGCTGACGCAAATACAGGCCGAGATCGCGCGTGATCCGGTCGATCCTGCTGGCGGCAAAGAACGACGCGGTGCCGACCGACCGCGCGGCTGCCTCCATGGTCTTCAACCCCGCCTCCTCGACGATACCGCGGGTCATCAGCACGAACGGGATCGCCTCCGCCGCCTGGGTCTCCGCAAGATGCGCGGCGCGTCGGACCCAGAGCCCGGCGCTGCGCGTCTCGGTCAGGCAGGTTGCGAACCGGGCGCGCTGGATCGGATCGTCGGCCTTGCCGGTCGCGACCAGATGATCGCGCAGATGCCGCACCAGCGCCTCTACCGCGCCGAGCTGAACCGCCGTGAACCGCCACGCGCCCGCGCTGAATCGCGGCTCGGTCTCGTACACGTCGGGCGCGCCGATGATCCCCTCGGGACCGATCGGCATGTCGGAGAAGTCGAACAGCCCGCTGCACGTGCCCCGCATCCCCCGGACCTGCCAGCCGCTATTGTCGGCGCGTGCTGTCTCGTCCGCGATCGGGACCAGCACGAGTTGCTTGCCGCCGCTCGCATCGCGCGCGGTGACCAGGATGCGATCGAGATGCCCCGCCCCGGTCGCGAAGCTTTTTCGACCATCGAGCGTCCACCGATCGGGTCCCTCCTGTCGGATCGACAGGCCCGGCGTAGGCTCCGTGTTCCAGACGCCGAATACGCAACCGGCGTTGAGGTCGTCCGCCAGGGTGCGCCGCTGCGCGTCGTAACCGTACGCCGAGACGAGCTGGGCTGCGTTGACATGACCCTCGAACACCCGGCCGAGACTGAGGTCGGCACCACCGATCGCGCGCAACACGTCGACCAGCGCGTCGGTACGCTCGGGTGTCGACACGTCGACGCAGGCCGAGAGCGCGCCCGCGGCGTGCAAGGCAGCCACGCGATCGGCTGGAAACGCCTCTTCCCCGTTGCTGCGATCCCAGTCCGCCGCCAGCGCGCGAACGGATTCCAGGGTCGTCCAGCCTTTGGGAGGAACGAGCGGTTGTACCGGCGATAGTCTGGTCAGTGGATCAATCCCCGCGCACTGCGAACCGTGCGCTACGGCCGCTCTGCGACTAGAACGCCGGACCGCCTCGTGCGTTGCGTGTTTTACCGGTGCGAACGGCTAACCGTATCCGAATCCGTCCCGAACCTTTGGTTAACGCTTGGCTGGCATAGTTGCGTGATCGGAAGGGAGGCGGATCGATGGTACGCAAGCAGGATATCTTCGCGCTGGTCGGCAAGCAAATGTGCGCCTCGCCGCGACACGGCAATCTGACGCCAGGCTATGGCCGGCCGCAGATCGCAGACCTGATCCGCCGGATCGACCGCGCGCTGCTGGAACGTCGCGCAGCCTGATCGCCCCCCTAATCGTCAGATCGTTCGACGTATCCAATCGCAGCAGCATAGGCTTCGGCGGCGCGGATCTCACGCGGGTCCTTGAACGCCACGTGCGGCGCAGGCGCACGGCCCGTCGCTCGAAGAACGGCCCATAACGCGAACCTCCGCCCCGGCTCCCGCTCGGTCCCGAACGCGATCGATACCCGCTCGCGTCCCGCCTCCAGCGCATCAGGATCGAGCGTGTCGATGTCGGTCGTGTCGAAGAAATGCTGCGAGATCGCGTCGAGGTCCATGCCCCGCGGCCTAGCCGATGGCCGACCGTCGGCGCAATCGGTTGCGCCCATGTCGCACGCGTATCGCAACGGTTGCGATCGCGACGCTCTCCGCTTAGAGGCGGCCGTCCGGCGCGATAGCGCGGCGATGCGGAAGAGTGTCCGAGTGGTTTAAGGAACTGGTCTTGAAAACCAGCGATGGGGTAACTCATCCGTGGGTTCGAATCCCACCTCTTCCGCCAAAGGCGCGGTACCTAGTTGGCTTTCCCCGGCGGAACGACCGGTAGGAGAAGCGGCGCGACGGGGACGCCGTCTTCGACCAGCGCCTTGGCTTCGGCGAGACTGGCTTGGCCGTGGATCGTCGCCTGTTTCTCATCACCGAGGTGCATCGCACGGGCGCGGTCGGCAAACGTCGTGCCGACCCATTCCGACGTTTCCAGTGCCTTGGCCTGCTGGGTGGCCAGAATCTTTATCGCGGCCTTCACCGCCTCCGGGGTCGGCGGCGGCGGCCTGCTGTTGCTCTTGGCCGAGATTGCCGGTGCCATCACCGCCTTGGTTACGGCACCAGCGTCGCAGATCGGACAGCGGACGTGTCCGGCCGATCGCTGGCTTTCATACGCGTCACTGGAGCCGAACCAGGCTTCGAACACATGCCCACCGCCGCAGCGGAGATCGAAGACGATCACGCGACGGTCGATACGGGCGGGATCGTCCGACGGTGCGCTATCACCGGAATACGCGAGCGAACCTGGTCGACGCGGGCAAGGTCGATCTCCGCGAACGCCAGTCCCGCGGCCTCGCCCACGTCGAGCAGGACGTCGCCCCACGGATCGACGACCAGAGAATGGCCATAGGTCTCACGCCCGTCCGCATGAACACCGGTTTGCGCCGCTGCCACGACGAACGCCCCGGCCTCGATCGCCCTTGCGCGCAACAGAACGTGCCAATGCGCGGCGCCGGTCGGCTGGGTGAATGCTGCCGGCACCGACAGGACCGTCGCGCCGGCATCGCTCAGCGCGCGGTAGAGGTCCGCGAACCGAAGGTCGTAGCAGATCGACGTGCCGAGCTTTCCCACCGGCGTGTCGATCACGACGGCCGTGTCGCCACCGACATAGGCAGAGGATTCGCGCCAGCTTTCGCCGCTAGGAAGGTCGACATCGAACAGGTGAAGTTTGTCGTAGCGCGCGCGAACGGCGCCCATCGGGTCGATCACGAACCCACGATTGGCGAACTTGCCGTCCGGGCGACGGACCGCGAGCGAGCCGAGGTGCACCCATAGGCCGGCTTCTGCCGCCGCGCCACGGACAGCGGCCAATACCGGGTCATCCGCTTCGGCAACGATCGAGGCCGCCGCGCGCGAGCGGTCGCGGTCGATCAGCCCCGACATTTCGGGCGTGAAGAGCATCGACGCGCCTGCCCCGGCGGCCTCGGCTATCGCGCTTACCAGCGTCGCCGCGTTGACGGCGGGATCAATCCCGCTCGTCATCTGGAGGACGCCGATCTTCGCCATCAGGCGAGCAGCGGGTCGAGACCACCCCTGGCGTCGAGTGCGGCGAGGTCGTCCGATCCGCCGATATGCTTACCGTCGATGAAGACCTGCGGCATCGTCATGCGGCCACCCGACCGCTCGACCATCTCGGCCTTTTTCGGACCACCCATCGTGACGTCGAACTGCTCGGGCTCGACCCCCTTCGATGCGAGGAGCTTCAGCGCGCGCGTGCAATACGGACAGAACGCCTTGGTGTAGATTTCGACTTTAGCCATAGCCGGGGAAATGTGGTCTCGGTCCGAACTTGTCAATCGTCGGCAGTGGACGAAAGGACACGCGCCCAGCACAGGATCGTGACCGACCGCGCGCCCGCCTTCAACAGCACCCGGGTACAGGCGTCGGCGGTGGCACCGCTCGTGTAGATGTCGTCGACCAGCACGATCGCCCGCCCGCGTACCCGGTCGGCAGCCGATACCGCGAACGCGCCCGAGACGGCCTTGGCACGCTGGCGACCCCCGAGCCCGCGCAACACGATGGTCCGGCGTGGACGGACGAGAACGTCGCGATCGTGCGCCACGCCCGAAGACTTGGCGAGCGCGTCGGCGATCAATGCCGCCTGATTGAAACCGCGCGCCCATATCCGCCAGCGGTGCAACGGAACCGGCACCAGCAGATCGACATCAGCCGGCAATAGCCGCCTCATCTGGCGCGCCATCGTGTCCGCGAACGCGATCCGCCCGCCGTATTTGAGCCTTAGCGCGAGATCCCGCGCAACCGGTCCATAGGCGACTGCGGCGCGAACGCCGGCGTGGCGCGGCGGTTCGGCGAGGCACGCCGCGCACAGAACGCCTTCTCCGCGGTCGAACGCGAAGGGAAGATTGCACCCGGCGCACCACGGCGGTCCGAGAAATCGCAGGCTGGTCCAACATACCGCGCAGAACCGATGATCTTCGGCGACCGGTACGCCGCACCCGGCACAACGCGGCGGCAACGCGAGCCCCGCGACATAGCGAAACGGGGCGAACATGCTCATCCAGCCCCCTCGTGCCGCAGCCCTGCCCCCTTGTCGGGGGCACGCGACCGCGGCACAAGCGGAGACGTGTCCGATATCGTTTCAGAAAATTCCGCCCCCGAGATCTTCGACCGCTCCGCGCGCCGCGCCCGCCGGGACCGTGCCGCGCCGCGCTATGCCGAGCATGATTTCGTACGGGCGACGATGCTCGACGGGATTGCCGAACGGCTCGATGCGGTGACGCGGGACTTTACCGATATCCTCGATCTTGGCTGTTTCGACGGTGCGTTCGGCGCGCCACCGGGTGCGCGGGTGGCACGCTGCGATGCCGGCTTCGCCTTCGCCGCCACCTCGAACGGCGTGCAGGCCGACGAGGACCGCCTTCCCTTCGCCGACGCGTCGTTCGACCTGGTGGTGAGCGCAGGCGTACTCGATCAGGTGAACGACTTGCCCGGTGCACTGTCCCTCATCCGCCGCGTGTTGCGCCCCGATGGCCTGTTCCTGGGCGCGTTCGTCGGCGCGGGAAGCCTGCCCGCCTTGCGCGGCGCCTTGCGATCGGCGGAGAGCGAGCGCCCCGCCGCGCGGCTTCACCCGCAGATCGACGTGCGATCCGCGGGCGACCTGCTGATGCGCGCAGGGTTCGCCTTGCCCGTCGCCGACGTCGAGACGCTCGACGTAGGGTACCGCGATCTCGGCCGACTGTTCGGCGACCTGCGCGGGATGGCGGCCAGCAACATACTCGCGCAGCGCCAGCCACTGGCGTCGGGCACGGTCGGTCGGACGATCGCTGCGTTCGCGGATGCGGCGGACGATCGCGGCCGAACCCACGAGACGTTCCAGATCGTGTTCCTGACAGGCTGGTCGCCGGACCCCTCGCAGCCGAAACCGGCAAGGCGCGGTAGTGCGACCGCATCGCTGGGCGCCGCGCTCGGACGCGGCGATCACGGCAAGGCCTAGGCGATCAGCCCTTCGCCCTCGGCACCGCGGGCCAGGATCATGCCCATCGCGTCGAACAGCGAATCCATCGCGACCGGCTTGAAGATGACCTCGTCGGCGCCGGCACCAAGGCAGCGTTCGCGCAGGTCCGGCGCGATATCGGCGGTGACGACGATGATCGGGGTCCTCGCCTTTGCATCGCCACGCGCGCGGATGTGTTCGATCGCAGTGATGCCGTCCATGCCCGGCATCCGCAGGTCGACGAGTATGATCGCGAAATCCTGCTCGTCGATGATTTCGAGGCCGCGTTCCGCGCTTTCCGCCTCGACCATCGCAACGCCTGCGACATCGAGCATATCTCTGACGACGCGGCGGTTCATCCGGTCGTCTTCGATGAACAAAACGTTCACCGACGCCTCCGCGGAATGTCGATCGGCGGAAGATACATTGCAGTCATGACGCGGCCTCTACGCCTCATGCGGCATGCGATACAAGGTCCACTTTTGCGTTGTTTTCCGAAACCGATCCGTCGAACATGGCGGCAACCAGCGCGCTGCCGGTGACCGGTTTCGCGATCACGCGCGTGATCCCCGTCTGCAGCAGTTCGATACGCTCGGCTTCGGCCGAGACCGGCCATAACAGTGTCGTATCGGCACCCGAGACACGGGCCGCGTCTGCGATCCTCGACAAACCGGCCAGCGCTTTGCCGTCGCTACGAATTGTCGCGTCGTCGATCAGGACTCGAGCGACATTGCCGCCGCCGAGGTAACCGACGGCGTCGTCGACCGTTGCCGCGAAAACGACGGGTCCGCCGTGTGGCGCCATCAACGTCCTGAACATGCTGCGCGTGATCGGGTTGCGATCGACGACCAGCGTGATCGGTCGCGTATCCGTTTCGACGGCATCGACCACGGCCGCGTCGGCCCGGACCAGCGGCAGGACCAGGGTAAAAGTCGCGCCCTGCCCCACGACGCTGCTGACGGACACGTCGCCACCCATTGCGCGCGCAAGATTGCGACAGATCGACAACCCGAGCCCGGTCCCGCCGAACTGGCGGGTCGTTCCGGCATCCGCCTGTTTAAACGATTCGAAGATATCCTCGATCTTGTCCGCCGGAATGCCGATCCCAGAATCGCTGACGGCAACGCGCAATCGATCGTCGTCGCCGACCTCGATGTTCAGCGCGACGTGCCCGACCTTGGTGAACTTCAACGCGTTGGACAGCAGGTTGAACACGATCTGGCGTACCCGCGCGGCGTCGCCCATGATCATCGAGGGACAGCCATCGAGGGTGACCGTAAACGACAAGCCCTTCGCCCGCGCCTGTTCCTCCCACATCCGCGCGGCGTCGGTCACGGTGGCGCAGACGTCGAACGGTGCGGTCTCGATCGTTAGGTTGCCCGTCTCCATCTTGGCGACGTCGAGGATGTCGTTGACCAGCGCCCGCATCGTGATTCCCGCACCGTGCACGACACCCAGCCGATCGCGCATGTCCGCCGACAGGTTCGGATCCGCCAACATCACCTGCGTCATGCCGAGGATACCGTTCAACGGGGTCCGGATTTCATGGCTGGTCGTCGCGAGAAACTCGGTCTTGGCGGAGAGCGCCTTGCCTAGCGCGCTGTTGGTGATGGCGAGATCGTCGTTCGCGGCACGGACCTGGTCCCGACTGCGACGAAGGGTGACCAACCCGATCGCCAGCAACGCGATCACGACCGCCACCGCCCCACCCGCTCCGAAGAATATATGACGCTGCGTTCGCGCCTGGGCGCGCTCGAACGCGATGCCGCGCTGTAGTTCGCTCGCCTTCAACTGGCTGATCTTCAGTTCCTGGTTCGCGAAATCGAACCGTGCCGCCATCAACGCGGTCTTCGTATCGGTGGCGAGCTTCGTCCCGGCGTCGTCCAGTCGCTTCAGCGCCTGGAGATGCACCAGTGCCGACCCGGCATCACCCGTTGCCTCGAAGATGTCATACGCAGTCTGGTGGAAGTCGCGGTACGACGTTCCCGTCGTCTTCGGATCGATCCCGACCAGCGCGCTTTGGATCAACCGATTTGCCCGCGGCAGGTCGCCACGTTGCAACGCCAATTGCGCCGCGATCGCCGTCAGACGTCCGGCAAGACTGGGATCGGAAGGGTCGGCCATCGCCCGCCCGTTCGCGATCGCCCGGTCCGCCAGCGTCAGATTGCCGAGCTCCAACTGCACGCGCGCGATATTCATGTAGATCAGTTGGAGCAGGTTTCGGCTGTTGAGCTGTTTGGCGAGGTCGAGCGCCAGTTTGAACTGTTCCGCGGCCTTCTTATACTGATGATCCTCTGCAAGGACCAAGGCGCGGTTGTTATAGACCGACACCGCGATATTGACGTCGCCCTGATAGATATCGAGCGCCTGCTGGTAATAGCGGTCGGCGGTCTGAGGCTCCTTGGCCTGCGTATAGAGCATGGCGATGAAGACCAGCGCGCGCGACTGCCCCCTGGGATCGCCAAGTTTCCGATAGATGGTAAACGCCAATTGGTAATCTATCAGCGCGCTGCCGACATGACCCTGATAGCTGTCCAACCACCCCGTCGAGATGAGCAGGTCGGCGTGAAGCTTCGACCTTGGCTGATAGCGCTTCACCGACGCGAGCGCGCCCCGGATCAGCGGATCCGCCTTGTCCGGGTCGTTGATGCGGAGAAGGGCCTCGCCTTGCAACCACTGCGCGGTGGCGATCGCAACGCCGCGCGCGTGCTCGCTGGCGATCTGCGCGCCGTAGCGTTCCGCGACGACCGCCTTCGGCAACGCCTTTGCCGGGTCGACCAGCATCGTCGCATTGGCGTCGGCAACGGTCGCCTCGTACCGGCCGACCGCGACGTCCGGCACCGGAACGTCGGCGGGCTGCGCGGACACCAATGAGAAAGCCACCGCGAGCGATAAGGCCGCGGCCACCAGCGCTACGATCCACCGATACATCATCGCGATCAGCCTCGCTGCCAGACGGTCGCCAGTCGATTGAACGGCGCGCGTATATCCGCCGCCATCTCCCGGTATTTTCCGTCATCGAGGAAATGGATCAGCGCATCGAGATTGATCGGCCGGCTGATGAGAAACCCCTGGATCATGTCGCAGCCCATTACCGAGAGCAAGGCCATCGCGGCCTGGCTCTCGACGCCTTCCGCAACGACCTCCATCTCCAGCGCGTGCGCCAGATCGATCGTCGAGCGGACGATTAACGGGTCGCGATTCGAGCTGGTGAGCTGCGTGACGAACAGCTTGTCGATCTTCAACTCGCGCGCCGGCAATTGCTTGAGATAGGCCAGCGACGAGAGCCCGGCCCCGTAGTCGTCGATCGCGATCACGATCCCGATATCGGCAAAGACCTGGAGGTTGGCGATCGCACTGTCAGGATCGCGGATGACGGACGTCTCGGTGATCTCGAACCCGAGCTGGGCGCCGCTCGACTCGACCAGCACACACGCACGGCGGACGAAGCGCGCGTCCGCCAGAAGTGCGCCCGCGATATTGATGAAGATCCGCAGGTCGTGGCCTTGCTCTGCGAGAACCTTCTGATCGGCGATCGAACGACGGATCGTCCATAGCGTCAGCGCGACGATATCCTCGGATTCCTCGGCCAACGGGATGAAATCATTGGGCAGCACGAGTCCGCGCGTCGGATGGTTCCAGCGGACCAGCGCCTCGACGCTCGTCACCTGCTGGCGACGGAGGTGGACCTTCGGCTGGTATTGGAGGAACAATTCCTCCCTCTCGATCGCGCGCGTGAGATCGAGCGACAACTCGGCACGATCCATTGCAGCCGGACTGCCGGTTACGTCCCGCGCGATCGCGACTCGTTCCGCGCGGGCTTCGCCCAGGGCATGCTCGGCCTCTTCGATCAGCAGAACCTCGTCGCGGTGTGCCGCCGCCGCCGCGGCGCCGAGCCGGATATGCACGACATAGGATTCGCCATCGATATCGAACGGCTCTTCGAATGCCGCCTCCACGGCTGCGATGGCGAGGTCGAGCACCAGACGCGCCTCGCTTTCGAAGGCGATTTCGACAGTCTCGCGGCCGGCGACCATGATTCTCGCGCCGGGCAGCGCTTCGACGATTCGCGCAGTCACGTCGACGATCAGCCTGTCTGCCCTCGGCTTGCCGAGATGGCGTCGCAACACGGGGAAATTGGCGATCTCCGCAAGCATGAGGAACCGCCACGACGCGTGAGACGCATGGTAAATAGCGTCACGCGTACGCTCGACCGAAGGTCCGAAATCGATCCGTCGCGCGTCCGCCCCCGCTGGGCTCACCTCGATATTCGCGTCCGGAATGTCCCTCATTCCACCGGGATAGGCGGGACGCCTAAATATACCCTTAACCCTCTATCCCGCTCGCCAGCCTAGAAATGGTTAACAACTTACAAATCTAATTGTTTAACGATCCGTTAAGATATATGCGGAAACGGCACCCATCGGGTGTCAATAAAGGAGTAAAACATGCTGAATTTCATTATCGCGCTCGTCTATGGCGAACACATTCGCCCCTGGTGAATGACTAAGTCGGTCCGGACACCTGTAGCTCGTCGAATAAGGGCGGGTTTCGGTGTTCGGGCCGACACTCAAGCTTGGCTTTAGTAAGATATGTTACACCTACGTGACGCTATGGGTGCGGACGCTCGCGCGTAGTTGCCACTTCGATCTGCGCGCGCCTTGAGGACTTGAGACTACAAATATCGAAGCGAATCAGACCTGCGAATAGACCGTTGGGTACTGATGAACGGCATGGCGCCTGCTGACAGAGACAGGACGATCGCATTTACCGTGGCAACGGACGCAACGGGTTACGCGCGGCGCTTAGGCAGTCGATAAAGCATCCGGCCGCGCCGGAGCCGACGCGGGGTTCGAGAACCGCATCGCATCGTCGACCGACCCGAACTTCAGCGCCATGACATCGAGGGCGTAGTTTTGATTGAGCTTCCACGGCTTGCGCTCGCCCTGGATGGGAAGCGACGCGGCGGCGCGCTGGACATAGCCCGACGTGAAATCCAGGAACGCTTCGCTCTTCATCGTCGGATCGTCGTTATGCGGGGTCGCCTGGCGCAAACCTCGCTTGGTCATCGTGTTGAGCAAGCGGCACATGTAGATCGCCGTCAGGTCCGCCTTCAGCGTCCACGACGCATTGGTATAGCCGAAGGTCGAGCACAGGTTCGGCACGCCGTCGAACATCATGCCCTTGTACTGGAGCCGCCCGGCAAGCTCGACAGGCTGGCCGTCGAGGCTGAACGCGACGCCGCTCATCAGTTGCAGCTCCAACCCGGTCGCCGTGACGATCACGTCGGCGGGCAGGTCCCTACCTGAATCGAGCCGGATGCCCTCGGGCGTGATCCGCGCGATCGTATCGGTGACGATCGAGGCATTGCCCGTGTTGATCGCCGCGAACAGGTCGCCGTCGGGGACGAGGCAGACGCGCTGGTCCCACGGATTGTAGCGCGGCGTGAAATGCGTCGCGACGTCGTAGTCGGGGCCAAGATGATCGCGGACCATCCCGATCATCCGCTCCTTCATCTTCGCGGGCTTCTTGCGCGCGAGCCGGTAGAAAAACATGCCCATCAGGACGTTCTTCCACCGCGTGATGCCGTACGCGGCCTTCGACGGCAGCTTGCCGCGCAACCAGTTCGCGACGCGGTCCTCGCCGGGCCGCGCGACGATATACGTGGGCGAGCGCTGGAGCATCGTCACGTGCGCGGCGGTCTGCGCCATCGTCGGCACCAAGGTCACCGCGGTCGCACCACTGCCGATCACGACGACGTTCTTGCCGGCATAGTCGAGGTCTTCGGGCCAGAACTGCGGATGCACGATCCGCCCGGCAAAGCTGTCTGCGCCCTCGAACTCGGGCGAATACGCCTTGGCGTAGTTGTAATAGCCCGCGCACATCGACAGGAAATTGCAGGTCAGCGTGACCGGCGTGCCGTCAGGTCCGGTCGCCTCGACCGTCCAGCGCGCGTCCTCGGTCGACCACGCCGCCGACTTGACGTGATGACCGTAGCGGATCTTCCGGTCGATGCCGTACTCCCGCGCCGTCTCCTCGACATACGCACGGATCGAGGGACCGTCAGCGATCGACTTGGCAGCGGTCCAGGGATGGAAGGCGAACCCCAGCGTGTGCATGTCTGAATCGGACCGGATGCCGGGATAGCGGAACAGGTCCCACGTCCCGCCCATCGACTGCCGGCCTTCGAGGATGGCGTAGCTACGGTCCGGGCAACGCGTTTGGAGATGGTAGCCGGTGCCGATCCCGGAGATGCCGGCACCCACCACGATTACGTCGACATGCTCGGCCATGCTGCATCCCCTCGCCCCGGCATTACGCCGTAGGTTTCATAACCGAACCTATCTAACTCCGTTCCGAACTCAATAGTCCTTCGAATATTTGAGGCTAGCGCTCTGGCCGCCGCTCGATCCTGCCGCCGACAACAGGCTCAGGGCCTTGGTCAGCGCGATTTCGAGCTGCGTCGAGGTGAAGCCCTTCGCGTCGGTGACGATCTCCACATAGATGTTGTCGGTCAGGTACTTGCCCGCCGCCAGGCTGGTACCGCGGCCGCTCGCTTCGTCCGCGCCGAGCACGCGCAACCGGTCGAACCCGGTCGCCGAGCGCAGCTTGCCGAGTGGGTTGAGGCCGCCACCGCCCGACCCGCGCAGCGAGTTGAGTGCGGATGCCAGCTGGATGGCCTCGGTCGCCGATAGGTTCGCCGGGCTCGCCCCGAACAGCAAGCGACTGAGTACCTCGTCCTGCGGCAATGTCGGCGTCGAGGTGAAGGCAATCTGCGGCCGCTGGCCCGTCCCCGTCACGTTGATCACGACGGTGATACCGTTGGTCGTGGTGGTCGCCTGGATGTTGATGTCCGGATCGGTCAGCGCACCGCCACGGAAGCGGATCTGGCCGCGGTTGACCTCGAACCGCTTGCCCGAGAACGAGTAGGTGCCACGAACGATGTCGAGCCCGCCGGTGACGATCGGAGCAGCGGAGGTACCGCCGATCCGCATGTCCATCTCCCATTCGGATTCGAGGCCCATGCCCGACACGAACAATTGGTTCGGCGCACGCACCCGGAGGTCGAGCTTGAACAGGCCGACCGCTGGGGCTGCCGGACGATCGGTCGGTCGCGCGACGACGACGTCGCTTTTGCGCCGCACGCCGGTCAGCTCGGCCACTTCGGCCTGCCCCTGGCGAATGATCTGATACCGCGCTTCGGGGATCTGTAGATCGCCCTGGATCAGACCGCCGTTGCGACCATTGGTGAGATGGATCGTGCCACTCGTGGTGGCACTGATCGCATCGCTCTTGGCGAGCTGTGCATTGTTCAACGTCGCACGCAGATCGATCGGGAAGCCGCTATCGGCTGCAAAACCGATCGAACCCTGCGCTTGCACGGTACCGTCGCCGGCCTTTGCACTGAGTTGCGTCAGCTGCAGGTCGGTGTTCGAGAACCGCCCGGCGATCCGCATCTGCGACAGCCGCGTCCCATAGGTCTCGTTGTCGTACGTCAGATTGTCGGCACGGACGACGCCGTTGAGTTGCGGTGCCTGCAGACGCCCCGAGAAATCGGCGGCGACCGCGATCGGGCCCGACAGCTGCTGGTTGGGGATCGCCGCGAAGCTGAACAGCACCGCGGACGGGCCGTTATAGCGGATCCCGCCCGACAGCGGCGCGGCCATCAGTCGCGTGCTCCACGAACCACTGCCCGCTGGCAGCGGCCGCAGGTTCGCGACCATCCGGCCGATGACGGACGTCCCGCGACGGACCAGCGCACGACCCGTGCCGCCCTCGCCGCCGAGCGTCCCGGCGAACACGATGTCGACGGGGTCGGAGACGGCGGCAAGGCCGGACCGCGTGAAGTTGGTGACGGTCATGCGTGCGTCGGCGGTCGGCAACGCGGCCGAATTCGCCTGCGAGAAGTCGAGGCTGCCGGTTGCCTTGCCACCAATCCCGAGGTTCGGGACCAGCGCGGACAGCGTCGACAGATCGAGGCGATCGAGCCGGACCTGCGCGTTCGTGCCACGGCCATAGCTGCCAGCCAAGCGCGCCGAGCCGCCACCCGCTCCACCGAAGTCGATCTGGGTCGGCGACAGGCGGTATACGCCTCCCGCGGCCTGGATGCGCGCCGGATTGACGGTGCGGAAATCGATCCCGTTCGCCTGGCCCTGTGCGGCGACGAGGTAGTTGTTGGGGCTCAGCTTCGCGTTTACGGCGAGACGGAACGGAACGCCGTTCGACCCCGTCAGCAGCGCTTGCGCGGTGCCGTTGCCGCCCACGTAATTGACCTTCGCACGCGCCGCCGAGAGGACGATCGCACCGTAACGCATGTCCGCAATCTGCGCGTCCGCCACGATCTGCGGCGTCGGCGTGAGGACCGCACTGGCCGAGACGATCGCGCGGCCGATGGTGAAGTCGACCATGCCGGGAATCCGGGCACCGTTGGCACGCGCCGCGACGTCAGCCCGCTGATAGTTACCTTGGTTGGCAAGCCGGACGTTACCCGACAAACCCTGCCCCGCGAACTGGAGTGCACCCGCGAACGGACCTGCGGCGGTCTGCACGACGCGCCCACTGCCGACGATCCCGGCGAACACCACGCGGCGCACGTCGACCGCGAGTTGCGTGCCCGGCGTCACCAGCACATCGGCGGTGAACGGCCCGTAATTGGTGCCGCCGCTCGCCGTGACGGCGTAGGCGCCACCGCGGCCGACGATCCGCGCGTTCAGGTTAACGAGTCCGACGCCAACCCCCGGACGCGGTGCGCGCAGGACCACGACCGGCGCGGTCGCGCTACCCGTCACGCGGGCGGACAGCGGGCCGTAGACGGTGGAATACGCGTCTGCATTGACCAGAACCGCGCCCGTGGCAGGATCGAACCGGCCCTCACCGCGCGTCACACGGAACTGTGGCGCGTTCATGCGGAGATTGCGGAACGTGACGATGCCCTCCGGGCTGTAACCGATGTCCGAGCGGACGATCGCGTTGCCGCCGAGGAAGCTGCGCGCGCCTTCGTTGAAGATCTGCGAGGTCTGCGCGACGACGCGGCCGGTGATGCCGAACCCGCCATTGGGGCCCGGTACCAGCTTCGCGTCGGTCGTCAGGTTGACGATGCCGATGCCGTCGACGCGGTAATTGTTGACCCGCCCCTTGAGCGCGCCGGTGTAACGCCCGGTCGCCATGTTCGCGACCACGACCGCAGTCGCATCGATCTTGTCCGAGCGAATTTTCAGGTTGTCCGACAGCACGTTCACGCCCGAAATCGCGAAATCGCCATCGATCGCGACGTTGGTCGCAAGACCCCCAACCGCGGCGTTCAGGCCGGTCACGCGACGCGCCCGCGCCTTGATCGGCACGAGGATACGGTCCGAGTTCACGCGGGCAAGGCCCTCGGCGTAGAGATTCTCGACGCCCATATCGCCGAACGCGATCGTCGCCGCACGGACCTTGTAGTCCACCGTCGGCGTCGCGAACGCACCGTCGAGAACGACACGCGCCGTTACGTCACGACCACGCAGGTTCGGCAGGATCGCCCCCGGCGTCAGCAGCTTCGCGTTCACCGCGAAATTGCCGAACCGGCTGTTGGCGAGATCGATCAGCCCGCCCGCGTCGACCGCGAGCGCGTCCGACTTCAGCGTCATCCGCGTATCGGCCTTACGGTCGTTCAACGTCGTATCGATCGCAACATCGAGCTGTGGCGCGGTCAGCCGCTCGACCGGTCCTTCGAGATACAAACCCGGACGCGCCGACCCGCGCACTTGGATATGCCCGTTCTTCGCAGTCAGCCCGAGGTTCGCCAGTTGCCCGCCGCCCAGAGTCGCAACTGCGCGACCCTGCCACGAAGCCCAACTACCGCGCCCATCGACGGTCGCAGTCAGCGGCGCCTTCAGCGAACCCATCGTCGCGACCACGCCGCCAACCGGTGCGGTCAGCTTCACGTTCACGTCGAGCTTGTTCTGCTCCGGCACCGCATCGAGCTTCAGCACCAGACGATCGCCACCCGCGATCCCCGGCCCGGTCAGCGCCGCCGCGTTGGTCGTCAACTGCGCGCGCTTGTCGGCGATGTGTACCGCGCCGTCGATCTTCACGATATGCGTCTGGCCGGTCACCGGCTTGGCGATCAGGAAGCGCTCGATCACCAGCCGGTTCACGTCGATGTCGAGATCGGGCAGCAACGGCGCGTTCGGATCGCTCGGCGTCGCGTTCAGCACCGGGCGGCGCTGCAACGTGACCAACGGCGTCGTCAGCGAGCGCACGTCGACATGGTTCTTGGCGAACGCGAACGGGCGCCAGTCGACGGCCAGCTTCGGACTCGTCAGGAACACGCCCTTGGGATCCGACACCCGCACATCGCTAAGCGTCATCGCGCCGTAGATCGACCCATCGATCCGCCCGACCTTGATGTTCAGCCCCGACGCGGTCGTGTACCCGCCGATCTGGTCCGCGACGAGCCGCCGGCCGGGATCGGTGTTGATCCCGAACAGCACGATCAGCACGAGCGCGATCAGGCTCACGACCAGGATCGCGAGCCACTTCAGGATGCGCTGCCACAGCGGTCGCCGCTCGACGATGACGGTCTGCTCGACCGGGACCTGCTCAGCAGGAAGAGTGCCGTTGTCGGCCATCAGAATGCCTGCCCGATCGAGATATAGAGCGCGACCTTGCCGTCGCCCTCGCGTGGATTGAGCGGCGTTGCGATATCGAAACGCATCGGTCCGAAATTGGTATAGAAACGCCCGCCGATGCCCGCACCATAGCGCATGGACGAAAGGTTCGGCGTGCTGCTCTCATAGCTGTTGCCGGCATCGATGAACGGCACGATGCCGAAATCGCCGAACCGGTACCGAGCCTCCAGCGCGAACTCGTTGAGCGAGCGCCCGCCGACCGGATTGCCGTCGGGATCGAACGGCCCGAGCCGCTGATAGCCGTACCCGCGCACCGATCCGCCACCGCCGCCGTAATAGCGCCGCGATGGCGCCAGATCGTCACGATCGACACCCTGGATCGAGCCGGCCTTGGCGCGGCCGGCGATCACAATACTGCTGGAGACGGGGTAATAGAACGTCCCCTCGATCATCGTCCGGATGTACGGCTTCACCGACCCCTGCACCGACGTTTCCGGGCTGAGGTTGAGGGTAAGGCGGAAACCCTTGGACGGATTGAGCAGGCTGTCCGAGCGATCGAACCGGACCTGGCCCGGCAGCGCGACGATGCCGTAGGTCCGCCGCACGCTCTCGCCGCGACCGAAATCATAGACGCTCTCGTTCGTCCCGACGAGCTCGCCACCATAATAATAGGTCAGCGGCTTCTGCCAGATCGGCGTCGAATCATAGCTCCAGCGTACGCCGACGCTGGTCGTGAACGCCTCGTACGCGTCGTAGTTCGAATGGTTCGCACCCGCGGTGACGCTAAACGTGCGATCGCGGCGACCGGCGTTCGCGCGGCGGAACGTGCCCGACAGGCCCTGCTCCTGCGTACCCGCGATCACCGATCCGATCAGCGCGCCCTCGTATGGGAACAGGTTGCGGTGCTGCCACGTCCCCTCGGCACGGAAGCCCTGCCCCGTCGAAAAGCCGAGATTGCCGCCGAGCGTCCGGACCTTGCCCGCGCTTTGGCGGACCAGCAGGTCGACCTGTTCGGTACCGTCGGCGTTGAGCGTACCCGTCCGCACCGGCTCCACCGACACGGTCGAGAACATCGACGTCGCGACGAGTGCATCGCGCAGATCGTCGGTCAACCGGTTGTCGTAGAGTTCGCCTGCCTTGAACCGCGGGAAGACGTTCAGATGCTCGAGATTGAAGACCGGATCGCCCTCGGTCCGCAACTGTCCAAACGACGAGCGAGGCCCCGTGTCGACGGGCAAGGTGTACGCGCCGGTCGGGGTCTGGTCGTCGAGCAGGATGTCGCGCTCACCGACCTTGACGAACGGATAGCCGCGTTGTGGCAGCACTAGGCTGACATTCGCCTCGGCTCCCTCGACGCGCGCAGCCTCGATCGGATCGCCGACCTTCAGCGGCAACTGCGTCCGTACCAGATCGGGCGGCGTCGTCGCGTTCGCCTGCACGGTGACCGACGACAGCGAATAGAGCCGACCGGGCCGCGCGCTGACGGTCGCCCGCAGGCGGCTAGCCTTGGTCGTGTCGGCGTTGGGGATCGTCTCGATCGTCGAAATCGCGGTCGCGTCGTAATAGCCGAGCGACTTCAGCAGCCGGACCGCCAGCGCCTCGTCTTCGCGAGCGCGGGCCGCAACCTGCGTGGCATTCGCCGCCTTGCCCTTGCCTTCGGACAACGCTGACAGCGCCTTGTAGCGCGCCTCGAGCCCGTCGCCCGCCTCGTCCAACCCCTTGATCGCGGTGTCGTACCGGATCTCGGGTGCGTCCTTGTCGACGATGTCGGCCGCAGTCTGCAGCGGCGTAGTGTCGAAGCTCGACAGCGGCGTCAGCGGCTGCGCCAATTGCGGATCGCTGGGACCGGTCGGGGGCAGCACGTCGCCGGTCACCGTGGTCGTCGCCGTCGCAGGCGTCGCGGCTTGCGGCGTAGCGGTGGACATCGGTTCGAGCGGTGCGTTGAGATCGCTGCTCAGCGGCGGCAACGAACTGTCGAACTCGGCATCGGGCACGATCGCCGCATCGGACCGCGGGTCGTTCGCCTGCCCGTTCGCCTGCCCGTTCGATTGCGGCCGATCGCTGGGCTTGGGCGCGTTGGGACCCTTGGCCGGGGCGGTGCCCGGCTGTGCGATCTGCGCGGAAACCGATCCCGCGAACCCCGTAGATGACGCTACCAACGCCAGAGCGAGCCAATGATGCCGGCTAGTCGAAGCTGTCACACGATCCCCTTCATGGGAGGCGTTCGTGTTCGACTAAACCCCCATCTCCGTCCCGTAACGCACGGACGACGGCTTGGTTTCACTAAAATTTACCTCAAACGCAACCGATCAATCCGCCGACCGGTACGACCACGGTATCGCGGCTCGGGCGGTCGATCCGTAGCGTCGCCGCGGTGACGGTCGCGCCCGCGGTGATGTCCGCACGCGTCGAGATCGCGAGGTCCAGCGTCGCGGTCACGTCGTCGCGTCGATACTGGGTGATCCCGCCAAAGCCGAAGCCGATCGGGTCCGACTGGGTCGCACGGGCGAAATCCAGGACCTTGCCATCGATCGCGAGCCGGATCTGTGCGGGGTCGGCGCTCGCCATCGCCACCATCTGGCGGTTGACGTCGAGCGTCCAGAGATAGGCCGCACATCCCCGCGCGGGAAGTTTCTGCTGCCCGATCGCGCTGAGCGGACTCGCGCCCGGGTTCGGCCCCGCGTTTGGCCCCGGGCTGGGTGAGGTCGATGGTGTAGCGGCCTGGAGCGCGAGGACGAGGGCAAGCATCATGGCGCAAGACCTATCATGAAGAGCCAGGCCGGATAAGCCGCGATCGCCAGCAATGCGCCGAACGGCAGCGCGGTATCCGCGGCCATCGCCCGCCCCTTGAGATGCGCGGCGAGCACGACACCAAGCCCGATCATGCTCGCGATCAACAGCACGGCAGGCAACATCTGCCAGCCGAGCCACAGGCCGATCGCGCCGAACAGCTTCGGATCGCCGCCGCCCATCCCGTCACGTCCTCGCAAACGTCGATAGCCGAACGCGACCAGCCACAAAATGCCGAAGCCGGCCGCACCACCGATCAATCGTTCGGCGATCGGCGGCTCGATGCCGAGTGCTGCGCTCGCCAAGCCGGCCAGCGCCAGCAACAGCGTGAGACGATCGGGTAGCCAGAACGCGACGAGATCGAGGCTGGCAAGCGCGAGCAGCAGCCAGCCGAACACCGCACCGGCGATCCCGACCGGTCCCGGCGCAACGATCCCTGCGGCTACCCCGATCGCAAGGGCGGCCAGCTCGATACGCCAATGCACCGGACTGATCGCCACACCGCACCCGCGACACCGTCCGCGCAGCACAAGCGCGCTCAGCAACGGCACCAGCTCAACAGGCTTAAGGGTCCGCCCGCACCCGTCGCACGCCGACCGGCCCTGCATCACCGAACGATCGTCAGGCCAGCGGATCACCAACGCCGCGATGAAACTTCCGAGGATCGCGCCGAGCACGCCCAGCGCCATCGCCCAGACAGTGAGCTCAGACATCAGCGACCTTAGACAGCGGTCATCTCAGACACCGGTCTTGCGGATAAGATAGCGATAGACGCCGAGGAGGTTGATGCCGAACAACACGATGTTCTGCGTGCCGAGCGCCCAGTCCCCGGTCAAGGCCGCACCGCTCAGCCAGGCGATCGACGAGCCCACGAACAACACGAACCCCCACCCCGTCACGCGTCGCCCGAAATCGAGCGACACCATGAATGCCGCGATCACGCCAGAGGCTGCGGCACACCATTTGAGCGTCGTGATGAGTGTTTCCATGCCGACGGGTCTAGGCGCATCCCGCCCTGCTTTGTATTGCCGCACATCAACCCCAGATACGGGGACATAAGAATATATGGAGAGTGAAGTGGCCGCCGATCGAGATCCCATCGTCATCCTGTCCTACGCGCGTACGCCGATGGGATCGTTCCAGGGCGCACTTGCGGGCGCGACCGCGACGCAGCTTGGCGCCGACGCGGTGCGCGGCGCGGTCGCGCGGTCGGGCGTGTCCGCCGCCGAGATCGAGCGGATCTACATGGGCTGCGTACTGCCCGCGGGGCTCGGCCAGGCGCCTGCCCGACAGGCGGCAATCAACGCCGGGCTGGGCGATCACGTCGAGGCGACCACGGTCAACAAGATGTGTGGATCTGGCATGCAGGCGGCGATCCTTGCCGCGGATGCGCTGGCGGCCGGCTCGGTCGATCTGCTCGTGGCGGGCGGGATGGAGAGCATGACCAACGCGCCGTACCTGTCGAAGAGCCACCGCGGCGGTGCGCGGATCGGTCACGACCGGATGTACGATCACATGTATCTCGACGGGCTCGAGGATGCGTACGAACCCGGCAAGCTGATGGGCAATTTCGCCGAGGATACCGCGCACGAATACCAGTTCACGCGTAAGCAGATGGACGATTACGCGATCGAATCGCTCCACCGCGCGCAGGCCGCGCAGAAGTCCGGCGCGTTCGACCGCGAGATCGTCTCCGTCGATATTGCCGGCCGCAAGGGCACGACGACCGTCTCGCTCGACGAGCAACCGGCCAAGGGCGACGTCGCCAAGATCCCGACGCTAAAGCCCGCCTTCTCGAAGGACGGCACGATCACCGCCGCCAATGCGTCGTCGATCTCCGACGGTGCCGCGGCCCTGGTCATGACGCGCGCGAGCGTCGCCGAGCGACTTGGGCTCACGCCGATCGCGCGGGTCGTAGCCCATGCGGCGCACGCGCATGCGCCGTCGCTTTTCACCACCGCGCCGGTATTCGCTATGCGCAAGGCAATGGAAAAAGCCGGCTGGTCGGCGTCGGACATCGACCTGTTCGAGGTGAACGAAGCCTTCGCCGTCGTCGCGATGATCGCGATGCGCGACTTGGGATTGCCGCATGACAAGGTGAATATCCACGGCGGCGCGTGTGCATTGGGCCATCCGATCGGCGCAAGCGGCGCCCGGATCCTCGCGACTTTGCTGTCGGCACTCGAAACCACCGGCCAGAAGCGCGGCCTCGCCTCGCTCTGCATAGGCGGCGGCGAAGCGACAGCAATGGCCGTGGAATTGATGCGCTAGTCCCCTTCCCCCCTCCCTGAAAGGGAGGGGCCGGGGGTGGGTTGCCCTCCGCATCTCCCAAGCGCAGTTTGGATAAATGCCGCGCATTCCTCCAGAGATGACGCGACGTGCTCGGGAGTTGCGCAATCATCCAACAAACGCCGAGATCGCAATCTGGCACAAGGTCGCGTATTTCCGCCCTCGGTTTACGCGACAGTTGGTGGTGGACCGGTTTATCATCGACCTCGCATGCCGAGAGGTTCGGCTCGCGGTCGAGTTCGACGGAAGCCAGCATATCGACTCGGCTCGCGACATCGCGCGCACGCAGCGTCTGGAAGCTTTAGGCTGGACGGTAATCCGGTTCTGGAACTCCGATGTAGCTCGAAACCCAGACGGCGTCGCGGAAACCATCCTGGCAAAGGTCATCGACCTTCAGCGGCCAACCCACCCCCAACCCCTCCCTTCCAGGGAGGGGAGCTAAAAGAAGTGGTGCGTCAGATAGGTTGATGCGACAAAACCTAAGCCCCTCTTCTTACCCCCCTCCCTGAAAGGGAGGGGCCGGGGGTGGGTAGGCTTCCGCATCACGCGACGCCCGCCCAAGCCACACCCCCTCAACCCTCAACCCCTCAAGGCAAAACCTCACCAGCCTCCACACCCCAAAGCCCAGCAATCTGAACGAACCCCGCCTGCCCCTTCACATCCATCCGGCACCAGCCATTCCCGCACTGGCTCAGCCGCCCGACCACCCCAGGCGCCGCGCGCCACAACAACCGGCTCCCCCAAACGGGCTTCTCCCGCAACGCCACAGCCCCCGCTCCCCGCACGATCGCGGTCCGCGTGCCGCTCAGCAAATTCGCCTGCATCCAACCTTCGGTCCCGTCGGGATCGGCGATCCTGCGCCATTGCTTGAAGATCGCCACCACCTTGATCGGCAAATCCTGGCGTTGGTACAGCCAGCTTGCCGGATACGTCCGTGCAGGACCGGTCCGCATCCGCGCGCGGCTAGCCGAGATCGACGCATAATAGGGCACGCTTCGCTTGGTCGCGTCGGCCGCGGCCACCGGGTCGGGCACCAGCGCGGTGGCAACGAAAACGGAGAGCGCGGCGGCGAGAATGCGCATGGTCATGTCCTAACTGGCGAGGCGACGTCCTATCGCGACGAACCGCTTTCCTCAACCGAAGTTGACGGCCCGACGTTGACGGGCACGAACCGCTTCGCCAAGCCGTCCACATGACCGACACACGCCGCTGTCCGAACCCCAAGGTCGTCGTCACCCGCGAGCTGGCCGATACGCTCATGGACCGGATGGAGGCGCTGTTCGACACGCACAACAACCGTGCCGACACCAAGCTCGACCGCGACCAGCTCGCCGCGGCGATGGCCGATTGCGACGTGTTGGTGCCGACCGTCACCGACGACATCGACGCGGCGCTCATTGCAGGCGCGGGCGACCGCCTGAAGCTGATCGCGAACTACGGCGCGGGCGTGAACCACATCGACCTGAAGGCGGCGCGGGCACGCGGGATCATCGTCACCAACACGCCGGGGGTCCTTACCGAGGACACGGCGGACATGACGATGGCGTTGATCCTGTCCGTCCCGCGCCGCCTGGCCGAGGGCGAGAAGCTAGTGCGATCCGGCCAATGGAAGGGCTGGAGTCCGGGCGGGATGCTCGGCCACCGGATCGGCGGCAAAGCGCTCGGCATCGTCGGGATGGGGCGGATCGGCCAGGCGGTCGCGCTGAGGGCGCGCGCGTTCGGACTGACGATCCATTATCACAATCGGCAGCGCCTGCCCGCGGTCCGCGAGGCACAATTGGCAGCGACGTTCCATGCGTCGCTCGACGACATGCTTGCCGCCGTCGACATCGTCACGATCCACACGCCGCTCAACCCCGACAGCCGCAACCTGCTGGACGCGCGCCGGATCGCGCGGATGCGGCCGCATGTGTATCTGATCAACGCGGCGCGCGGCGGGATCGTCGACGAGGCGGCACTGGTCGAGGCGCTGGAGAACGGGCGACTGGCTGGCGCGGGGCTCGACGTCTGGGCGCACGAGCCGGCGATCGATCCTCGACTGCTCGCCTTACCCAATGTCGTGATGTTGCCGCACATGGGGTCCGCCACGCTCGAAGGCCGGATGGCGTCGGGCGAACGCGTCATCCAGAATATCCGGATGTGGGCGGATGGCCATCGCCCGCCCGACCAGGTGCTCGACGGCTGGATCTAAGTCGGCCGATACAATCGGCGTCGATATTTCGGAACCGATACCGCGATGCAGCATTTGTTGGATATCCCCGGGAAAACAGGAGTATCCGAGATGAAGAAGTTTGCCGTTTCCGCCCTGCTGGTCGCTTCCGCCGTATCAATGAGCGCATGCTCGACGCTCAAGGGCGCGGGCATCGGTGCAGCCGGTGGTGCAGGCGTCGCCGCCGCGACCGGTGGCAGCGTCGAGAAGGGTGCGGCCGTCGGCGGCGCTGGTGGCGCCGTGGTCGGCACCGTCGCCGACTGATCCAAGCGTTTTTTGCGGCCCCAGGCCGCGCCCCGGGGGGAGGACACGGAACCGAGGTTCCGCTTTCCTCCCCCCGCCTGGCAAGTGCCAGCCACCTCCCCTTGCGGGGAGGATCAAGACAATCGCTTAAACCGCGCGCATCCAGTGCGTCCGTGCGACCGTTCCGGTCAGCACCTTCGATCCGAACGCCTTGATGATCTTCGCGGCGTCCGCGCTGTTCATGAGCACGACCCGCGTTCCACCCGATGGCAGCGTCTCGATCGCGCTGATGATCGCGTCATGCTTCTTGCACATCGCGACGACCTGGGGCTGCTCGACGCTGACGTTCACAGCGCGCGAGATCGGCACGACCGTGTCGCTACCCGTCGTCACGATGCGACCCCTGAGATCACGATGGCAGAATAGATGGTCATGCGGCATTCCCGGCTTGGAGCGGGAGCGCAAAGCATCTCTCAGTCGCAGCCTGCCCGTACGAAGCGCCGCGATGCGTCGGCTATGCGCGCTATCGCCCCGAACGGCAATGGCGCAGCAAGCGTCGCTACGTTCGCACCCGCAGCAACGCGAGGCCGAAACCGATGAAGATCACGCCCGTCATACGGTCGAACGCACGACGCAGCGCCGGTCGTGTCAGCGATCGCGCGAGCGTCCGTCCACCGGCCGCATAGACGCCGTACCAGAAGCTCTCGACCACCGCGAAGGTCGCCACCAGGATCGCGAATTGCGGTACCCGCGGTGATGCGTTGTCGATGAACTGCGGAAGGAACGCGGCTGCGAACAACAGCAGCTTGGGGTTGCTGATACCGATCGCGAACCCGCCCCGAAAAAGTCGCGCGGCAGACCGGGTCACAGGCAGGCTGTCGCTGCCGACATCGAGCGGCGATCCTGCCCCACGCCAAGCCTTGATCCCGAGGAAGATCAGGTATGCAACGCCCGCATAGCGCATCGCCTCGAAAACGCGCGGCCACGCCGCAAGCAGCGCGGACACGCCCGCCGCCGATGCTGCGAGCACGAGGACCAACGCGGTAAGGCACCCGGCCATCGCCGCCATGCTGCGCCGCGCGCCGAACGCGATGCTGCGCGTCATGATGTGCAGCATGTTCGGCCCCGGCGTCCCGCACAACAGGAACACCGCGACCACGAACAGCCACCATGCGTGTAGCGTCATCTGCGGTTCCTATTCCCAGCGGCCGACCTGTTCGGTGCTTTTCTCTTCGAAGCAAGGACGACCACATTCAAGATATGGCCTGCGCTCACTTGTTCTCCCGCGAAGGCGGGAGCCCAGACTGGGTCCCCGCCTTCGCGGGGAAACACGCTACCCCGGCCACCGCCTGACATCGCACCTCACGCACTAGCCTGAGGATTGTACGACGCCCACCACCTCAATCCCCCGTAAGGATCCGATCGACCAGCTGCCCGACACTCGGCACGAACCCGTTCGAATAGAACGGGTCCTTCTTGAAGTTATACGCCGCATGCCCCGCGAACATCAGGTTCTGGTCGATGTCGCCGCCATGCGCGATGTCCTGCAACGTCTTCTGGATGCAGAAGCTGCGCGGGTCAGCCAAGCGCCCGGTCGAGTTCGTCTCGGTATCCGCCCAGCTCGAGAACGAGCATTGCGACAGGCAACCCATGCAGTCCGCCTGGTCCTTGCGGATCATGCCCTTCTCGGTCGGACTGACGAACACGAGCGTGTTGTCCGGCGTCTTCAGCGCGTCGGTATAGCCCTCGCCGAACCACTGGCGCGCGCTCAGCAGGTCGTTACGCGTGACCCAGAAGTTCTTGCCCTTCACGCCGACGTCGAGCTGGAAGATGTGATCGCCAGCTTCCTGCGTCGAAAACGCGATCTGGCGCTCCGAGCGTGCTTCCAGCGACCGCAAGAACGGATTGCGCACCGCCGACGAATAGAACCCGGTCGGCGAGAATTTGTGCAGCAGCACGTCGCCTTCCTCGATCTGCGTCAGCGCGTCCTTCCACCCCTGCGGGATCGGGCTTTCGCGCGTCAGCAGCGGCCGCGTGCCGAACTGGAACGCGATCGTGCCCAGCTCGGGATTGTCGATCCAGTCGTTCCAGTCGCGCAGATACCAGACGCCGCCCGCCATCACGATAGGCACGTCGTCGCTGATGCCGCCTTCGCGCATCACGTCGCGCAGTTCCTTGACGCGCGGATACGGATCCTGCGGCTTCAACGGGTCCTCGGCGTTCGACAGGCCGTTATGCCCGCCAGCGAGCCACGGATCCTCGTACACCACCGCCGCCAGCCACTCGGCCGCCTTCGAATAGGCACGCTTCCACAATGCACGGAAGGCACGGCCGGAGCTGACGATCGGCAGGTAACTGACGCCGTACGATGCGGTGATCTCGGACAGCTTGTACGGCATGCCTGCGCCGCAGGTGACGCCTGCGACCTTGCCGCGCGTGCGTTCGAGGACACCGTGCAGGATCCGTTGGGCGCCGCCCATTTCCCACAGCACGTTGATGTTGATCGCGCCCTTGCCGTCGGCGATCTCGTAGGCGCGCTCGACCTGCTGGACGGCGCCTTCGATCGCGTACTGGACGAGTTCCTCGTGCCGGTCGCGCCGCGTCAGCGCCGCATAGACCTGCGGGATGATCTTGCCTTCGGGATCGTAGCTGTCGGCGTTGACCGCCGAGACGGTGCCGATACCCCCGGCCGCAGCCCAGGCGCCGGCCGACGCGTGGTTGGTCGCGGCGACGCCCTTGCCGCCCTCAACCAGAGGCCAGACTTCCCGACCGTTATAGACGATAGGCTTCAGGCCCTTGAACACGACGTCACCTCTCCCGGAAAATACGGCCCCCTATATCGCAAGGACGCAGCGTGCGAGCAATATTACGACCTAGGTTAGCGCGCCCGGACGGTTCAGGGCATCTTCGTACAGCGCGCGATAGCGAGCGATCATAACCGCTTCGTCGAATTCAGCCCTCGCCTTGGCCTGGTTCGCCGCGCCTACGGCAGCTCGCAAGGCAGGATCGGCGACCAGAGCCTGCAACGCATCGCGCAGCCTCACCTCGTTGGCGATGTCGGTCACGAACGGTAGATTCTCAGGGGAAACCATCCGCTTGATGTCACCGACCGGATAGCTCGCGATCGGCAGGCCCGCCGCCATCGCCTCGACCACCGAGATCGGAAACTGTTCGCTGCGCGACGACACCGCCAGCATGTCGAAATGGCCGATATACCGGTAGGGACGATCGAGAAATCCGGGCAGGACCAGCTTGTCCGCCATCCCCATCGCCGCGGCCGCCTGCACGATGTTCGCGCGCTCCGGGCCCTCGCCGACGATCACGAGGCGCACGCGTCCGGACACACCGCCGACCGCACGGACCAGCGCGGTCAGGTCCTTCACGTCGCGTAAGCCAGCCAGCGCGCCGATCACGACTTCCTTGGCGTTGCGCGTGAACCCCGGGATCGCCTTTGGCTCGGGCTTCTGCGCGTAATAGGCCGTGCCGATCCCGTTGACGATCCGGTGCACGCGCTCGCGCGGCTGTTTCCAGGTTTTCAGCGCGATGCCTTCGAGCACCTCGGAGGGCACCGCCAGCGCATGCGCCGCACCCAGCGCGAGCCGCCGGTAGATGTTGCGCTCGATCTTGAGCCCGCCCGCCTCGTCGGCGTTGAACCCATCCTCGTGATGCACCAGCGGCGGCGCACCCTTGGCGAACGCGCGGCGCGCCATCGCCCCGTCGATCGCACCCCAGTTGTAGGTCAGCACGAGATCGAACCGTCGCATATACTGCGCGATCGCCTCGTAGCGCTTGACCGACGGCTTGCCCGTCAGCGGCGGCGGGTTCTGCGCGATCTCGTAACGGATACCCTTCGCGATCGAGTCCCGCGCGCTCAACGCGTCGGGCATTCCGGAAACGATGGTGTGTTTCGCGCGATCGCCAAACGCGTTCATCAACCGAACCGCCCGCGCCTCCTTGCCGCCGAGATCGAACGAGGAGTGGAGGTGGAGGATGTTCACGGGAGCGGCCATGGCCGACGCGATGCCGATTTCTCGACGAGCTTTCAAGAGCTTCCGCATCGGCAGTGATCGCGGTCATAACTCTGGAGCACTATGATGACCGCCCCTTTCCATAAGCCATGACTAGATACTGAAGTTTCATTAACTACGTGAATTTCAAGATGTTAGTTTTATGTATTCGTTTCGGATCATTTAACTACGGATATGGACCATGATGTCCACGCAACAATATCGAATCATTGCTAGTCATTACTTCTAAGCAAATCTTAGGAGGGACCTAGCCATGACTCATTATGATTTCGACAGCAAAGCAATCGATAGCGTACTTGAAGCAGCGCAGCAGCACAACACTGCCCTCAAGCAGTCTTCGGTAAACCATCAGACCGACATCTCATCTGGTGGAAAGCTCGTTCTCGGCGCGACCTGCATCTCCGTCACAGTCCAAAACGGCAAGGTCTGCATCAACCTTCCGCTCGGCTTTGGCTCGGTCTGTCTGCCAATCCCGGCGATCTTCCCGAGCGGCACCGCGGCGCAGGCCTGCCTCGACATCTGCACGACGTGGGGCGTGCCGACCGGGATCAAGGTGAGCGTGTCAGTCGCCGGCCGGACCGTAGTCCAGCAGACGTTCGGCTATTGCTGATCTGAGATGGCCCGGCCGATGCACGAAAAATGCGTCGACCGGGCCGCTTTCACGCCGCGAACACATCCTTGGCGACATGCGTGATCCGGCATGCCAGATCCGCCTCCCCGCTTGCCACCACGTAGAAGTCGCCCGCGTCGGCGATGCCCGTCGTGAAGACCACGTTGTCGACGTACATGCTGTCCTTCAAAGGCTCGGTCAAAGCCGGGTTGGCTTCCAGCAGCGCGCTATGCTCGGTCGCGACGGTGATCGACGGATCGTCCTTGTCCAGGATCGACCAGTACGTCCGGTAGATCCCGACCACGCCCGACGGCTCCACCCCATGCCACAGCGTCAGCCAGCCTCGATCGGTCAGGATCGGCGGCGAACCGCCCCCCATCCGCGCGGTCGAGACGGTGGCGGCGTGCGGCCGGATGCCTGGCTTGTCGTGCGGCTTCCAATGCAGCGCGTCCGGTGAACGCGACAGGTTGATCGACGGGCCGGCACGCCATTCGCTGCCCGGAGAATAGGCGAAATACAGGTCGCCGAGCGGTCGGGTCTGCGCCCAATACTGCCCGTCGATCAGCCCCTCGAAGATCAGCATGTCCTTGTTCTGGTGATCGAGGACGATGCCCTCGAGCTGCCAGTCGAGCGCATCGGCGGACGAATACAGCGTCGTCGAATGTCGCTCCGGGCTGACCGAGCACGTCGTCATCAGGTAGCGGTCGCCGACCTTCGAGATCCGCGCATCCTCGACGCCGTAGCATTGATAGGATTTCTGCGGGGCGATCGCCTTGTCGTAATGCACAGCGACGACCGACCGCCCCTCGGCATCCAGCTCGACCGGTAACAGCCACGACAGCGAGGTCAGCGCCATTACCTTCCACCCGCCGCCGGGGATCAGGAATTTGCGCGGATCCTTGGTATCCACCATCGACAACGGCCACGCATCGCGCAGATACGCGCCGTCCTGCCAGCGGATCGCGTGGACGTTGCCGTCCTTGATCGGCTGCTTCAACGCTTCGGCGACGCGGACCATCAGCAGCAGGTTTCCATTCGCCAGCCGCGTCATCCCGGGATTGAACGCGCCGAGCACATAGGTCTCGGCACCGACCTTCCCCGCCAACGGAGAGCGCGACAGGTCGATGTCGGCGGGAGTGAAGACGAGCTGATCGAACATGCTATTCTCCTTGGTGCGTTGTTGCAGACATTACGTCCCAACCATCTTCGTCCCCGTTTCCGTCCGCCCCACCCTTCCGTTCGCCCTGAGCGAAGTCGAAGGGTGTGCCCCAAACGGCGGTGCTTCGACTTCGCTCAGCACGAACGGAAATTGGGAGACCGATCAGGATCGAAGATGCGTCATTCCCCTTCGAGCGCCCGCGGCACGATCACGATCTGCTGGATCACCGACCGCGTCGGCTGGGTGAGCAGGAACTCCACCCCGGCCGCGATGTCCTCGGCGCGCAGCATCTGCTCCGCCTCGATCATCTGGCGCTGCTTGTCGTCGGGCACGTCGGGATACTGCATGTCCGATCCGACCTTGCCCGGCTCGACCAGCGACACCCGGATCCCCTTGGGACCCAGTTCGCGCCGGAGCGCCTCCGAGAATCCGGCGATCCCCGACTTGATCCCTGCATACACCGTGGAGCTGGGCCCGAGGATATGCGCGCTCAGCGAGCCGATGATGACCATGTCGCCGATCGGCGTCATCCGGTTTGCGGCATGATGCGCGCTCAGCAGATACGCGGTGAAGTCGACCGCGATCGCATAGCGCAGTTCGTCCTCGGTCATCTGCATCAGCCCACCGGCCGCGACCGCCGCGTTGACGACGGTGATGTCGAACCCGCCGAGATACGCCTCGCCCGCATCGAAGAACGCGCGGACCTTGTCGGGATTGGCAAGCTCGGTGATCATCCCGTCTCCATCACCGACCTGTCGGATATGCGCCAGCGCGTCCCGCAGATACCGCTCGTCGCGCCCGCAGACATAGACCTTCGCGCCTTGGGCAGCGAGCATCACCGCGATCGCGCGGCCGATCCCGGTCGTGCCCCCGGTAATGATCGCACGGCGACCCTTTAGCGGGCGGGCGGTCGTGTGGAGGTCGGCGCGTTCGGTCATCGAGTTTCCCGGCTTGTCAGTAGCATCCACGCCTAACGCGCAGCTTTAGCGGGCTGTCCCTAGGCGCGGATCGCCGCACCCTCAAGCGCACGCGCCAGCAGCCGGTCGATCGGATCCTGCAGCATCGCCTCGCTCAGCGTCGGCGCGTGTCCCACGCCCGGCACCGTCACCAGCTCGGCATGGTCGAGCGACGCCGCCATCCGCTCCGCCGTCGCCGCCGACAGAAGGTCCGATCGCCCGCCGCGCACGATCAGCGTCGGCACGTCGCGGAGCGAGGCCAGCGCCTGCCACATGTCCGGCCCCGCCTCGTTGCCCGGCACGCGGAACGGCTCGGCGATCTTCAGGTCGTAATCCAGCACGATCCGCCCCGAACTGTTCAACCGGTACAGACGCTTGGCCATCGCCAGCCAGTCCTCGATCGCGAAGTCGGGATAGACGTCGCCGTTGTTCTCCGCAACGCAGCGCGCGGCATGCATCCAGGTCGGAAAGACGCTCGCCTTGCCGACATACCCGCGGATCCGCGACAGCCCCTGCGCGTCGATCTCCGGCCCCACGTCGTTGAGCAACGCCGCCATCATCCGCCCGCGCGACGGCCCCGCCATCAGCATCGTGACGATCCCGCCGAGCGACGTGCCGAACGCGATGTACCGATCGACGCCCTGCTCGGTCAGCAACGCCTCGACGTCCTGCACGTACGTCAGCGGCACGTACGACATCGGATCCTTCGCATACGCGCTCTCGCCCCGCCCGCGAAAGTCGATCGCGATGACCCGCCAGCGCCCCGCCAGCCTTGCCGCCAACGCATCGAAATCGCGTGCATTCCGCGTCAGCCCCGGCATGCAAATGATCGGCGGCTGCCCTTCCGCTCCGCCCGGATAGTCCCGCGCATGCAGTCTCAGCCCATCATTGGACCACCAATAGAGGTTTTCGTAAGCGGCCATGGTTGCGTCCTTCGGGTAGCGGCCACCATATCGCCGCATGCCCATCCGCCCGCAAGCCTATCGCCCCGAAACCGAACTCCTGACGCTCGGCGACGGCTTCTTCGACCCCGTAGCCCCCGCCGACTTCCCCGAGACCCGGCTCCGCTTCCGCAACGACCGCGCCGCCGGGCAGGTCGGCCTCGACGCGCTCACCGACGACGAGTGGACCCGCCACTTCGGCCGGTTCGAGCCGCTTCCCGGCACACTCCCCCAGCCCTTCGCGCTCCGCTATCACGGCCACCAGTTCCGCAATTACAATCCCGATCTTGGCGACGGCCGCGGCTTCACCTTCGCGCAGATGCGCGACGATCGCGGCCGGCTGATGGACCTCGGCACCAAGGGCTCGGGCCAGACTCCCTGGAGCCGCGCCGGCGACGGTCGCCTCACGCTCAAGGGCGGTGTCCGCGAGATCTTCGCAACCGAAATGCTCGAAGCGCTGAACGTCCCCACCTCGCGCACGCTGTCGCTGATCGAGACCGGCGAGCAGTTGCAACGCGGCGACGAGCCCAGCCCGACACGCTCCGCCGTCCTCGTCCGCCTCAACCACAGCCATGTCCGCATCGGCAGCTTCCAGCGCCTCGCCTACCACCGCGACGAAGCCGCCTTGCGCAAGCTCGTCGGCTACACCCTGCGCAACCTGTATGACGAGGACAGCGACGACCCGGTCCGCCTGCTCGACCTCGTCGTCGGCCGCACCGCGCGTCTCGCGGCGCGCTACATGGCGGCGGGCTTCGTCCACGGCGTCCTCAATTCCGACAACATCAACGTCACCGGAGAGAGCTTCGACTACGGCCCCTGGCGCTTCGCCCCGACCTGGGACCCGGCCTTCACCGCCGCCTATTTCGACCACCAGGGTCTCTACGCGTTCGGCCGCCAGCCCGAGGCGATCCATTGGGACGTGATGCAACTTGCCGTCGCGCTCCGCCAGATCGCCGACAGCGACCCGCTAGTGGCGGCTCTCGATCAGTTCGGCCCGCGCTACCAACCCGAAGTCACGCAGGCGATCCTGTGGCGGCTCGGCGTCCGTCCCCGCGATCCTGAGGCCGACCAGACCCTCGTCCAGGCCACCCAACGCGCACTCCGCACCTCGGGCGCCGGCATCGACCGCTTCTTCTTCGACGCATTCGGCGGAGCCCTGCCCGAAACCTACGCCGAACCCTGGGCCGAAGTCCGCGCCGCGTTGGCATCCTACGAACCACGGAAAGACCGCTCGCACCCCTATTGGTCTGGCGAGCCTTGCAGCATGCTGATCGACGAGGTCGAAGCGATCTGGGCGCCGATCGCCGACCAGGACGACTGGACCCTGCTCAACGCCAAGGTCGCCGCGATCCGCAACATGGGCGAAGCGCTAGCCGAATAACCGCTCCCCTCCCTGGAAGGGAGGGCTGGGGGTGGGTCGGCCCGTGAGGTGCGCTATCGCCCGACAACCAGCCGACCCACCCCCGCCCCCTCCCTTCCAGGGAGGGGGGAAGAAGGCGCAAAGACCGCCCGCATTCCCAATTGGTCGCCGCGATCCGCAACATGGGCGAAGCGCTAGCCGAATAACCGCTCCCCTCCCTGAAAGGGAGGAGCTGGGGGTGGGTCGGCCCGTGAGGTGCGCTATCGCCCGCCAATTAGCAGGCCCTCCCCCGCCCCCCCTCCAGGAAGGGGAGAAGCAGCGCGGCGCATCCCAGTGGAAACCCGCTGCGAATCAAGGCAAAGAGCATCGCATGCCCGACGAGATCATCTCCTACGAGCCGGCCACCGGGGCGGTCCTCTGGCGCCAGCCGATCGGCGACGTCGATGCCGAAATCGCCTGCGCCCGCGCCGGCTGGTCGAGCTGGGCGTCGAAACCGCTCGCCTTCCGGATCGAGACGATGCGGCGCTTCGCCAACATCGTCCGCCAGCGCAACGACGCCTTCACCGACCTGATCGCCCGCGAGACCGGCAAGCCGATCTGGGAAGCGCGCGGCGAGGTCGAGACGGTCATCGCCAAGGTCGACATCTCGGTCAGTGCCTATGCCGATCGCACCGCACAGCGCCGGCTGGAAGCGACGATGGGCTCGCGGATCGCCGTCCGCCACAAGCCGCACGGCGTGCTCGCGGTGCTCGGGCCGTACAACTTCCCCGCACACCTCCCCAACGGCCACATCGTCCCGGCGCTGATCGCTGGCAACGCGGTCGTCTTCAAGCCGTCCGAAAAGACGCCCGCAGTCGGTGCGCTCCTCGTCGAATGCTTCCGCGCCGCCGGAGTCCCGGCAGAGTGCATCCGCCTCGTCATCGGCGGCCCGAACGAAGGCAAGGCGCTCGCCGCGCACCCGGACATCGACGGCTTGCTTTTCACTGGCTCGGCCAGCACCGGCCTCGCGCTTAACCGCGCCTTCGCCGACAAGCCGGAGAAGATCCTCGCGCTCGAAATGGGCGGCAACAACCCGATCGTCGTCTGGGACACGCCCGACCTTCACACCGCCGCGATCCTCGTCATCCAGTCCGCCTTCACCACCGCAGGCCAGCGCTGCACCGCGGCCCGTCGGCTGATCGTCGACACCAAGCTCTATGAGCCCTTGATCGCCACCGTCGACAAGATGGTCGGCCGGATCATCGTCGGGGAACCTCACGCCAACCCCGCCCCGTTCATGGGCCCGGTGATCGACAACGAAGCCGCCGGGCAACTGACGGAAAGCTTCCTCGAACTGCTCAAGCGCGGCGGCCGCCCGATCCGCCACCTCGAACGCCCGGTCGAGGACATGCCGTTCCTCAAGCCCGCGCTGATCGACGTCACCGACATCGCCGACCGCCCCGATATCGAGCTGTTCGGCCCGATCCTGCAGGTCATCCGCGTCGACGATTTCGACGCCGCGATCGCCGAGGCGAACAACACGCGCTACGGCCTGTCCGCATCGTTGATCAGCCAGACGCCTTCGCTCTACGACCGCTTCTGGGCCAACATCCGCGCCGGTATCGTCAACTGGAACAAGCCGACCAATGGTGCTTCGTCGGGCGCGCCGTTCGGCGGCATCGGCTGGTCGGGCAACCACCGCCCAAGCGCCTACTACGCGGCCGACTACTGCGCCTACCCGGTCGTCAGCAGCGAATCCGAAAGCGCCCGCGCGAGCATCGGCATCGGTCTCGCCGACGGGTGACGGCAAAATTGGCGTAGCCCCATGATATCGATTGAAGGCTCGGTCAAAGCGCGTTCCGTCATTCCCGCGCAGGCGGGAACCCATACTGGCAGGCTTTGCCGCAGGATTGCATTCGTCCGAGCATATGGGTCCCCGCCTCCGCGGGGATGACGAGTGGTCGTCGGGCCTGCCGACCCGGCGCAAAAGCAATCCTACCTACCGCCAAAGCATCATTCGGTTGCAGCACAGCGCCCATCCGCCCATCTCCGGTCGCATGGCAAGCCTCCTAGACCCTACCGCCCGCGGACGCGTCATCCTCGTCGGGGCGGGCCCGGGCGATCCCGGTCTCCTGACCGTCCGCGCGGTCGAGGCGCTGAAGACCGCCGACGTCGTCGTGCACGACGGACTGATCGACCCACGCGTGCTCGACATCGCGCCGCCGTCCGCACAGCGCATCTCGGTCGCCAAGCAGCGCGCGCGCCACACGCTGCCGCAGGAGGCGATCAACGCGCTGATCATCGCGCATGTGAAGACCGGCGCGATCGTCATCCGCCTCAAGGGCGGCGACCCGTTCGTGTTCGGTCGCGGCGGCGAAGAAGTCGAGGCGGTCCGTGCCGCCGGCCTCCCCGTCGAGGTCATCCCCGGCGTCTCGGCAGCACTTGGTTGCGCCGCCGAAGCGATGCTGCCGCTCACCCACCGCGATCATTCCAGCGCGGTCAGCTTCGTCGCAGGCCAGTGCAAGGGGCTCAGCGACCAGAACTGGGCCGGACTTGCTGGCCAAGGCCGCACGCTCGTCATTTACATGGGCATCGCGTCGGCTACCGACATTGCCGATAAGCTGATGGCCGATGGTGTCGCGCCCGACATGCCGGTTGCCGTGCTTGAGCGCGGCACGTTGCAAGGCAGCCGGGCGATCCGCACGCTACTCGCCGACCTCGGTGCGATGGTGACTCGCGAGGCCGTCAAAAGCCCCGCGATCATCGTCGTCGGCGAAGTCGTCGAACTGTCGGACGCCGAAGACAAACTCGCCCGCTGGGCCCGCGTAGCAGAGGACGCCGCCGCATGAAGCTGTTGACCGGAAACGACCTTCCTACTGGCGATGTCGTGTGGTGGACCGGCAACGGCTGGTCGCGCCACGTCAAGGACGCGGTCGACGTCGGCGTTGCGGGTGAATCCATCCTCCAGGCTGAGGAAGGCGCACGCCGCGTCAACGTGCCCTATTTGATAGAGGCGACGCAAACCGACGAAGGCCCCCGCCCCGCCCACATCAAGGACCGCATCCGCGCTTTAGGCCCGACGATGCGGCCCGACCTGACCCTCAAACCCGCCGACCCGACCGCCGGCAGCTGGGTGATATGATTCACGCGGAGACGCGGAGACGCGGAGGTGTTGCGCTTGCCGCGCAGCGGCCTTCACGCTCGCTAGCCGCTTCAGCTTTGTTGCCCGCAAGCGCGGGTGCTTTCTCCTCCGCGTCTCCGCGTCTCCGCGCGAACAAAATCCTTCTGAATCTCTTCGCGCCATCGCGCCTTCGCGTGAACCAATCCTTCTCCGGAACCCCGCATGTATAAATACGACGAATACGACCAGGCGATCGTCGACCAGCGCGTCGATGAATTTCGCGACCAAGTCCGCCGCCGGCTGTCTGGCGAGCTGACCGAGGATCAGTTCAAGCCGTTGCGGCTGATGAACGGCCTGTACCTCCAGCTGCACGCATACATGCTGCGCGTCGCGGTGCCGTATGGGACGCTCGACGGGCGCCAGATGCGGATGCTCGGCCATATCGCGCGTAAGTACGATCGCGGCTACGGGCACTTCACCACGCGGCAGAACATCCAGTTCAACTGGATCCAGCTCGATCAGACTCCGGACATCCTCCAGGAGCTGGCGACAGTCGAGATGCACGCCATCCAGACCAGCGGCAACTGCATCCGCAACATCAGCTCCGACCAGTTCGCCGGCGCCGCCGCGGACGAGGTCGCCGATCCGCGCCCGTGGGCCGAACTGATCCGCCAATGGTCGACGTTCCACCCCGAATTCACCTACCTACCGCGCAAATTCAAGATCTGCGTGATCGCGGCGGACGAGGATCGGGCGGCGATGCGCCTCCACGACATCGGCATTGGGCTGCACGTTCGCGACGGCGAACTCGGCGCGAAGATCTTCGTCGGCGGCGGCATGGGCCGCACGCCGATGATCAGCCACGAGATCCGCGACTTCGTCCCCGCCGACGACCTGATGAGCTATCTCGAGGCGTGCCTGCGCGTCTACAATCGCTATGGCCGCCGCGACAACATCTACAAGGCGCGGATCAAGATCCTGCTCCACGAGATCGGCCCCGACGAATATCGCCGCCAGGTCGAGGAGGAGTTCGCCGCGGTGAAGGGCTTGGGCCTCGATCCGCCGCGCGCCGAGCTCGAGCGTATCACGAGCCACTTCGGCGCGCCCGATTTCGACCCGAACGCGTCGACCGATATCGACCGCAGCGATCCCGATTTCGCCGTCTGGCTCGACCAGAACGTGAAGGCGCACAAGCAGCCGGGCTATGCGATCGTCAATATCAGCCTGAAGCCGATCGGCGGTATCCCCGGTGACGCGTCGGCGGACCAGATCGACGTCATGGCCGATCTCGGCACGCGCTACAGCTTCGACGAACTGCGCGTCACGCATGCGCAGAACATCGTCCTGCCGCACGTCCGTATCGCCGACCTGCACGCGGTTTGGTCGGCGCTCAACGATGCCGGACTCGCCGAGGCCAATCTCGACCTGATCAGCGACATCATCGCCTGCCCGGGTCTCGACTATTGCAGCCTCGCCAATGCGCGTTCGATCCCGCTCGCGCAGAAAATCGCGACGCGCTTCGGCAGCCTCGATCGCCAGCGTGATCTGGGCGAACTGAAGCTCAAGATCAGCGGCTGCATCAACGCCTGCGGCCACCACCATGCCGGCCACATCGGCATCCTCGGCGTCGACAAGAAGGGCACCGAGAATTACCAGCTCTCGCTCGGCGGCTCGGGTGCGGAGGACGTCAGCCTCGCGAAGATCACCGGGCCCGGTTTCTCGGAGGACGGCGTGGTCGACGCGATCGAGCGCGTTACCGACCGCTATCTTCAGGTCCGCGAGACCGGCGAGCGTTTCCTCGACACCTACCGCCGCGTCGGCTTCGAGACGTTCAAGGAGGCGATCTATGGTTGAGTATCCGGACCAGACATTGCTCCGATTCCGCGACGACGAGCCGCATGACGAGCCCGCGGTGACGCTCGATTCGTTCATCGGCCAGAGCAACGCGGCCGCCGTTCGCCTGGAAGCGGGTGACGATGCACGCGCGCTGTTGCCGCAGATCGACCAGCTCGCGCTGATCGAGGTGAGCTTTCCCGGCTACCGCGACGGGCGCGGCTATTCGTCCGCGCGAATCTTGCGTGAGGCGGGGTATACCGGCGAATTGCGGGCGCAGGGCGACGTGCTGGTCGACCAGATTACGCTGATGCGGCGCTGCGGGTTCGACAGCTTCGCACCCCAGGCACCGATCGACATCGACGTGCTGCGTGCGAGCCTGGAGCGGTACGACACGCCGTACCAGAAGGCGGCGGACGGTGCTGTGCCGGTGTGGAAGCTGCGCCATGGGTGAGCCCGCACGCAAGCTTGACATGATCGACGTGACCCCCGCGTTCACGCGCGCCGACGCGATGGCGATGCAGGACCGGTTCGAGGGCGTCTCCGCGCAGGAGATGCTGTTCGAACTGCTGGTCGGCGAGCTGCGCGGTCGGATCGCCGCGGTGTCCTCGTTCGGCGCCGAATCCGCGGTGCTCCTCCACATGATCGCCCAGGTCGACGTCGAAGTCCCCGTTATATTCACCAACACCCAAAAAATGTTCGGCGAAACTCTGGCGTACCGGGACGAACTGGCGGAGAAACTGGGCTTTACGGACCTGCGGGTGTTCCGTCCCGATCCGCGGTTGCTGGCGATCAAGGACAAGACGGGGTTGCGCTGGTCCTACGATCCCGATGGCTGCTGCGACCTGCGCAAGGTCGAGCCGCTACGTCGTGCCCTTGCCCCGTTTGATGCCTGGATTTCGGGGCGAAAGGGATTCCAGTCCGGGACCCGCACCGCGCTGCCGCGGTTCGAGGAGGACGAGGGCCGGTTGAAGATCAACCCGCTCGCCGACTGGGACAAGGCAAAGCTCGACGCCTATTTCGCCGAGCACGAGTTGCCGCGGCATCCGCTCGAAGCGCAAGGGTACCTGTCGATCGGCTGCGCGCCCTGCACCACCAAGGTAGCCCCGGGCGAAGACCCCCGCGCCGGCCGCTGGCGGAGTTTCGACAAGGTCGAATGTGGCATCCACGCCCCGACCGACTATGATCCGATGATTTGAGCACTTTCCCTCGCCCCTACGGGGAGAGGGAGGGAGGAGCCACTTGGCGACGGAAGGGAGAGGGGCGTTGGGACGCAACGTCCCGAGCCGCACTCCCCTCTCCCTTCCCACGGCGAGAGCCGCGGGCCCCTTCCCTCTCCCCAAAGGGGAGAGGGACACAATGACCTCAATACTCCGCGAGATCCGAGAACTTCGTGATCGTGGGGTCGAACTTCATCCGGACCTTGCCCGTTGCGCCATGGCGCTGTTTGGCGATGATCAGTTCTGCCAGACCATACACCCGCTCCATCTCCGCCGCCCACGACGCATGGTCCTCGAAGATCTTCGAGCTATCGCCCTCCGCCGGCCGCTTGGGCTCCTTCGACGCGACGTAATAATCCTCGCGGTAGACGAACCAGACCATGTCCGCGTCTTGCTCGATCGATCCCGACTCGCGCAAATCCGAGAGCATCGGCGTCTTGTCCTCGCGGCTTTCGACCGCACGCGACAGCTGCGACAGCGCCAGCACCGGCACGTTGAGGTCCTTCGCCAGCGTCTTCAGCCCGCGCGAAATCTCGGAGATTTCCTGGACGCGGTTGCCGTCCTTGCTCTTGCCTGAGCCCGACAGGAGCTGAAGATAATCGACCACGACAAGGCCGATCTCGTTGTTGTGCCGACGCTGCAACCGACGGACGCGCGTATGCAGCGCGCCTATCGACAGGCCGCCGGTGTCATCGATGAACAGCGGCAGGTTCTCAAGCTCGGCGGCAGCGGCGGCGAGCTGCGCGAACTCGGTGCGGCTGATCTTGCCCATGCGGAGCGATTCGGAACTGATCTGCGATTGCTCGGCAAGGATACGCGTTGCCAACTGATCCGCGGACATCTCCAGCGAGAAGAACGCGACCTTCGCGCCAACCGAATCCTTGGGCGCGATCCCGTCGGCCATGTCGCGCATCCAGCGCCGCGCGGCGTTGAACGCGATGTTGGTGGCGAGCGAGGTCTTGCCCATGCCCGGACGGCCGGCGAGGATCATGAGATCGCTGTGATGCATGCCGCCGATCTTCGCGTTGATCGAATCGATGCCGGTGGTGACGCCCGACAGGTTGCCGCCCGAGTTCAGCGCGCGCTCGGCCATCTTGACCGCCGCGGTAGTCGCCTGCGCGAACGACTTTACCGTGTTCTCGGAGCCGCCATCCGCCGCGACCTTGAACAGCTCCTCCTCGGCGAGTTCGATCTGCGCGCGCGGATTGACCTCCTCGGAGGTGTCCATCGCGCGATCGACCAGCGTCCGCCCCACCGACACGAGCGCGCGGAGCATCGCGAGGTCGTAGATCTGCTGCGCGAACTGACGAGCGCCGATCAAGCCGGCGCCGCTGCCGGTCAGCCCCGCCAGATACGCCGGTCCGCCGAGCTCGCGCATACCCTCGTCCGCGTCGAACATCGGGCGGAGAGTCACCGGCGTCACCAGCATGTCGTTGCCGCGCAGCGTCTTGATTGCGGCGAAGATCCGACCGTGGACGGGTTCGAAGAAATGCCCCGGTTCGAGCTTGTCGACGAGATCGTCCGCCAAACGGTTGTCGATCATCATCGCGCCGAGCATCGCGGCCTCGGCCTCGACGTTGCGGGGAAGCTGCTGCGGTTCGGGGACAGCGGGAACGGGGAATGCGAGAGTTGCCATACCTCGCACCTACGCGATGCGCGCGCGCGCGTCCAAGCACGCTGCGACGGAATGTGAGGATAAGTCGTCTCCTTCTTCGCCCCTCCCTGGCAGGGAGGGGTTGGGGGTGGGTCGGTTTCCGTATCGCGGAACGGTTGCGGCCAAAGCTGGCCTATCCACCCCCAGCCCCTCCCCTTCAGGGAGGGGAGCGCGCTGCAATGTTGGCTTGGGTGGCGTTCGTATCAGTGACAGGTCGAATGCGCCCCGCTATCGAAAGCGAATGTCAGACCCGCGGATCATCGACGTGCAGCTCGACGAGACCAGTCTCGGCTGGCGCTCGCCCGACGTCGAGCAGGAGCGGCGGATCGCGATTTTCGACCTGATCGAGGGCAATCACTTCGCCCCGCAGCGTCCCTATGCCGACGGCTATGCCGGGCCTTACAAGATCAAGCTCCAGTCGGAAGAAGGACGCCTCGGCATCCATATCCACCGCGAAGACGACACGCATCTCGAGACTTTGGTGCTCGCGCTCGGGCGGTTCCGCCGCCCGATCCGCGATTATTTCGCGATCTGCGACAGCTATTACCAGGCGATCCGGCAATCCTCCCCGGCGCAGATCGAAACGGTGGACATGGCGCGCCGCGGCATCCACAACGAGGCGGCAGAGCTGCTGAAAGAGCGCCTCGACGGCAAGATCGAG
The DNA here is from genome assembly GCF_036663715.1 of Sphingomonas arabinosi. NCBI lineage: Bacteria > Pseudomonadati > Pseudomonadota > Alphaproteobacteria > Sphingomonadales > Sphingomonadaceae > Sphingomonas > Sphingomonas arabinosi. Next base: position 42,619 of record NZ_JAXOJN010000012.1, on the reverse strand, counting down.
GTCGATTTCGACACCGCGCGGCGGCTGTTCACGCTGATCTGCGTCCTCCACATCCGCAACTAGAAGACTCATGGCTCACGGACTTTTTAAATTCGCGGCCGCGCTGGCCGCAACCGGCTTTGTCGGTATCTGCGGCTGGACCGCGGCAACTGGATGGCACCCTGACGTCAAACACTACCCGTTGCAGGGCATCGACCTTGCCGAGAACCCCGGCTCGGTCGAATGGGGCACGGTGCGCGCGAGTGGTGCCGACTTCGCCTATATCGTCGCGACGTCGGGCACCGACCGCCGCGATCCGACATTTGAGGGGAATTGGGCGGCGCTTCCTGAGGCCGGCCTGCGACGCGGTGCGGTCCATGTCTATTCGCTGTGCCAGCGCGCGGACGAGCAGGCGAACGCTTTCAACACCTTCGTGCCGCGTACGTCGGACGCATTGCCGACCGCGGTCGATATCGCGTTCCACGACGACTGCACCGCGCGGCCCGACCGCGCGACGCTGATCGCCGACGTCGCGCAGTTCGTGACGATGGTCGAGACGCACACGAGGCAACCGGTGATGCTGCGGATCAGCAAGGCGGTGGATTCGAAATACACGCTGTCGGACGCCGTCCCGCGGCCACTATGGGCGGTGGAGAATATCCTCAAGCCCGACTACACCGCGCGGCCGTGGCGGATTTGGCGCGCGAGCGATTTCCGCCGCATCGACGGGATCGAGGGACCGGTGAACTGGGACGTGGTGGCATCATGACTGATCAAGCAATCCAACTCGTAGCAGCAGCGCGCGACGCCGCGCGCAACGCCCACGCGCCCTATTCGCGGTTCGCGGTCGGCGCGGCAGTCTTGCTGAACGACGGCAGCGTGATCACCGGCGCCAATTTCGAGAATGCCAGTTACGGCCTGTCGCTGTGCGCTGAAACGGTTGCGATCGCCACTGCAAGCGCTGCGGGACGCCTCTGCGATATCGTCGCGATCGGCGTGATCGGCGGCGCGATGGACGCCGAGGGTCGCGCGACCGGCAGTTCCCCAGTGAGCCCCTGTGGGCGCTGCCGTCAGATCATCAACGAGGCCGCGCAGATGGGTAAGCGCGACCTCCGCGTGCACTGCGGCGCGGCGGAAGGCGATGCGATCCGCACCTATGTCGTATCTGAATTGCTTCCCGACGCGTTCGGCCCCGCCGATCTCGGGATCAGCTAGGACTCGCGTCCGATTGGAACGCCGCCGGTACTGCCTGTCCGGCGATGCCTGGCATGATACTCGACGCGGCCGAACAGCAGATCGAGATCCTGGCGGCTGACGTCGAGCGTCTCGCCGAGATCGGCTAGCGCCTTGTCCAGGTCCTCGGCCTGCAGCGCAGCATCGATCGACGCAGGTGCGATCCCGGCAACACGGTGCGGATAACTGTGCCCGGAGAACCGGTGGAACAGAACTCCGCATAAAGTCAGGATAGCCGAGTTCACCGCGATCGGCACGAGCACGAACGCGAAGCCAGCGTCGAGGACGGCGGGCCGCCAACGACCGCGGTCAGCGCCACAGCGCCAGCAGGCGGATGAAGCGAGCGGGTCAGCGACATCACGAGGATCGCCGCGCCGACCGCGAGCGGTGCTGCGAGTTCGGGCGCCGGTACGAGCATCCTTACGGCAACACCCATGAGCGCGGAGGCCGTGTTTCCGCCGATCACCGGCCAAGGCTGTGCAAGCGGGCTTGCCGGGGTCGCAAACCCAAGCACCGCCGCCGCTCCCATCGGTGCCGCAATCAGTAGGAATGCGCCGTGAGGGTGAACGAACGCTGCACTGATTGCGCTGGTTAGGCCGATGCCGAGCAGCGCCCCCAGACACGCCAGGAGGCGATCCTTGAGGTTTGCTCCCGCGAGAATGGGATCGAAGAATTTGCGCATGCGGGACACCTGTGAATGATGCCTCGCCCTTATGGCCAGATCGTCGGCAAGTCACGGCGACCATGTCCGACCGGGTCAGGCTTGAACGACCTTTTTGTAAAATCCTCGGAACCACATGCTGGGCGCAAACACGTAAGTCTGGCCAATAACGGTTTGACCGACCCCCATCACCAATATGCCTTCAGGCCTCATAGCCTTCGCGATTTTCGGAAACACCGCGCTCTTCGTGTCGGCGGACGAGTACAGCAGCACGTTGCGGCACAGGACGATGTCGAACTGTCCGGACGGTGGCGGATCGGATACCAGGTTCATCCGGCGGAATGCGATCATTCCGAGGAGTTCGGGTTTGGCGATCCAGTCGCCTCCGGTCGTGTCGGACCAGCGGATCATGCGACGTACCGGCAGACCGCGCTGGATCTCGAACTGCGAGAACCGGCCGGACCGCGCGCGCGCAATTGCGGCGTCGGATACGTCCGTGGCGACGATCTCCGGCATTAAGGCACCACGGGTCTCGCGCCGGCGCCATGAGCTATATGCGGCGATCTGTTGATCGGTGCGCGCCTCAAGCAAGGCGTTCAGGATGTCTATCGTCGTCTGCGATGCCGCAAGTGATGGAGCAATGCCCTACATCATGGCCGACGCGGTTGCGACCAGTCTACCGATCGCGCTCTGGGCCAACACCGCGTCTGCGATGCCCAAGGAGGCGATCGCCCTCGGCATACCCACACCACCGAGCTTTGCCGATCCTGCACGACGACGTGGCCGCCACTTTCGTGCACGCGCCGCGCACCCTCCCCGCGCCGTCGGGCCCCATTCCGCTCAGTACGACCGCGAGCAGGCGTGGACCGTACACGTCGGCGAACGAGGCCATCATTGGGTCGACCGACGGCATGCAGCCGCTTGCCACCGCCTCGTGTGCGAGAAGGAACGCCGCGCCGCCTTCGGACAGTTTCACGGCTTTCAGATGCGCATCGCCCGGCGCGATTATAATCCGACCCGGGCGAGACTCCGCATCCGATCGACCGCCACATCGCAAGGACGCTTGGCGAGCAAAGCGATCTGTATCGCGAAATACGGCATGAACGATTCCTGTAGATGCTGTGTGATGACGATCGGCAGGCGGAACTCAGCGGGCAGTTCGCGGAACACCTGGCTCAGCGGATGCCGCCGGTCGAGGCACCGACCGCGACGATGTCATAGTCTTCGCTCGTCGACACGAGCGCCCCAAAGTCACTACCGGCGCACGCGTGTCGCGCAACGGCGTATCTTCCATCGCCAGCGCAACCGCAGCGGTCTCTCCCTTGACGAGCGCAGTGACGCATCGGTAGCCGGATGCTTCCAGCGCGAGCTTGAGGAGCGTCTCCATCCAGCCCGAACCGTCGACCTGCAACAGGCATATCGTCTGCGATGCGATCGTCACCGGCTGACCCGAAAACAGCGCGTGAGGATCAACCAACTCGACCTGTTCGCCCGCGATCAACACCACGCTCGCGATCGGACCTACGCCACGGGCAGGCGCAATATTGGCATATCGGCGGGCAGCTCGACGATCTCGATCGCCTCGGCGATCGCATAGGCCATCTTGCTATCCCCGTCGGTCAACCGGAGCACCGCGACGTCGCGCCGCGTGCCCAGATCGCCGATAGCGTATAACGGAATGATCGCTTCACCGACCAACAGCCTCATCGCGCCTGCAGACCAGCAGATCGCATCGATTGAAACGGGCTCGATACGGTCAATGACGGCAGGGCGATCGCGCAGCGTTGTCCATCGAGATCATCGAACAACAGCACAGGAACGCCTGCCACAGCCGCTTCGGCCACCGATGCGTCGATTGCTGCGATCCGGGCAAAGCGAGGGCCGGCGATCGCGGCTATGCCAGAGGCATCGAGCACCAGCATCGGCAGCCCGTTGTCCGGCAAGGTCAGTCCCGGATAGACAGCGGCCGCCATCACCGCCGGCGACGCGGTGTTTACGACCAGTTCCTTGGTATCCAGAACAGTATCGACGCCGAGCGCGTAATTTCCCTCGCGAGTCGATACGATGACCAACGTGGGCGGCGCAGCGGTGCCAAGGGAGGAAAGCGTTGCCAGCCAGACGAGCGGAATCCGACGCCCCCGCACCATCGCGGTCACCGCATCACCGATCTTGTTGAGTCGCACCTGATGGCCACGGACCATGACGATCCCCTCGATCGCCTGACGCGGCAGAGCAAAGCGTTGCGAGCCGACGCCGACGATAATCGTCGACAGGATCGAGAGGGTCAGCGGTACATGAATGACGATCCGCAAACCTCGCCCGGGATCGTTTGCCAGCACGACACGGCCGCCGATCTGCTTGATATTGGCGCGTACCACGTCCATGCCTACGTCACGGCCCGACGTTGCCGTAACCGCATCGCGGCTCGACAGGCCGGGAGCGAAGATCAATTCAAGTCGCGAAGCCTCGTTCATTGCGCGGCTAGTTCGGCCTGACTATGCAGTCCTCTTGGGTAGCCCTCGCGACGATCCGAGCGACGTCTATGCCCCGCCCATCATCGCTGATCTCGATGAGTATCTGGTTGCCCAATTGACGCGCAGAAACGACCAAACGGCCGGTTTCCGGCTTTCCCGCCGCGCGACGTGCCGCCGGGGTCTCGATGCCGTGATCGATCGAGTTGCGAATTATATGGACGAGTGGATCGCGCCTCAGTTCGATCATCTCGCGGTCCAGCTCGACATCGGCCCCTCGATCACGAGGTTCACCGCCTTGCACAGCTCCGCGCTGGTATCGCGTACCATCCGCGGCAGTACAGAGAACGGCGCCTCGACGTTTTGCATCCGAGTTCGCGCACGGTATCGTGCATGTCCGCGACGGTCAACGACAACCGCTCGAGTGCTGCCTCGACCTTTGGATCGATGTCGCCGTCGCGGAGACCGCGGGCCAGCTCGTTTCGGGCCAACACCATGTCCGATATGCCGCTCATCATGTGATCGGGCAGATCGACGTTCAGTCGGACGCTGTGGCTAGTGCTGCGTTCAACGGGTATGGCAGCAACGGACGCCGCGGGTAGCGAACCGGGCGCAAGCGCGGCGATCAACAGGTCCTCGCCCGCCTCGTCTAGAGGAATGCCCGCATCGAACCCATCGACGATCGCGGCGATCCGATCGACGATCCCGGGTACCGCGTTGACAAGCAAAGTGTTGGGAACACGTTGCCGTCGCGGACCGCAACGAGCACGTCTTCGGCCGCATGGCTCATTCGGGCGAGCCGTGGGAGATCAAGGAAGCCGCAACTTCCTTTAACGATATGGACGAAGCGACAGATCGCGTCGAGGCGCGCGCGCGATTGGCAGGATCGGTTTCCCTTGCGACGATTTCTCCGGAGATCCCCTCCAGCGTTCCACGCGTCTCGGCGGTCAATTCCTCTAACAGATCGTCCATGCCAGCCCGGCGTTCCGAACCTGTAATGCAGGGATGAGGTTAAGGGTGGGTTATCCCTGCTGCGGCTGCGATCACTTACCGCGCGTCGAACACCGCGCCGAAGATCATGATGCCGTCGGCAGGTTCCGATACAATCACCGTACCGCCCGCATCCTTGACGAGCGTGTTAATCATGTAGGCGGCAGCCGCGCGCGGAGTGACGTCGTGTACGCCCTCGCCCTCAACCAGGGTCCGGCGGATTTCCGGGTCCAGCACGATCCGACCACCTTCGATCTTCACGACGATCTCAAGCTGGCCATCATTCTCCTCGCCGCCCACTTCCATCGTGCCGCCACGTACCAGCGATTCGGTCGCGATCAGTGCAAGGTTCAGCAGGACCTTCACTGCCGATTTGGGCATTGCCGGTGTCTCGACGCCCCAGACAAAATTGATCCGCTTATTCTCAGCAACGAGGCCTTCGATCGCGTTGCGTGCCTCGTGCGTGTCGACATGTTCGCCGAACCCGCCGGCAGCGCCGAATGCCAGGCGGAAGAATTTCAGCTTACTCGCGGACGCGCGCGCGCTGTCGGCTAGCAATTCCATGACCCGCTCGCGCATCACCGGATCGGTCTCGTCGGCGAGCAGTTCCAGCCCATTGTTGAGCGCACCGACCGGTGACATCAGGTCATGGCACAGGCGCGAACAGAGCAGGCTCGCGAAGTCGACCGGGCTGACCGTCATGAAATTCCCCTAATTCTGGAGGGCCTTGTGGCGGGGGTGCGGCAAGTGCGCAATGCCAACTTTTGAGGTTCGAGTGACTTATGGGTCGGGTCGACAACGCTATTTCTGCCATACCTGCACGGAAAGGGGTGAGGATACTTCTTCGCCCATCCCTGGAAGGGAGGGTTGGGGATGGGTCGGTTTCCGGATGTTTAATGCGTCGTGGATTAAACCGGCCGATCCACCCCGGCTCCTCTCTTTCAGGGAGGGGGGAAAGAGAATGGCGTTCCCCTCAGATGTGCTCGATTGTCTGTTCGACGAACACGCCGACCTCCACCGATCGCCACACTCGCGCGATGCCACCGCCGAGGATCAACCAAACCGCCCCATCACCCATTGCCTGCGCCGCATCGCGTGGTGACGGGACAGGAAGACCGGACGGATGCGAATGATAATGCCCGATCACGGGGACGCCCCCTCCCCGCGCCCGCCGATGAGCGGCGAACAACGCCCTTGGATCGATCTCGAACGCCCGCGCCGGGTTCGCCGCGACGTTCGCACAAGCCTCCGCCGTGTCGATCCGCTCAGCCGCCCCGAACAGCAGTCCACAAATCTCCGCGTCAGGCGACGCTTCCGCCGCTGCGACCAACCGCTGCACCAATTCGCTTGAAATCGTCACGCTCATCGCCACATCGGTAGGACATGGACCGGGGGGTTTCCATCGTCGAAGCATCGATTACGCCAGCCATCGATGGCTGGAGGCTCGATCGTGCGCTCGCCGAAGTGCTGCCAGACATGTCGCGCGAGCGGTTGAAAGCTTTGATTGCCGCGGGGCACGTGACGCTAAACGGTCGTGAATGGCGTGACTCGGCGAAGAAGACCGCCGCGGGACAGGTGTTCGCCGTCGCGATCCCGCCGCCGACGCCGTTACATAACGAAGCGCAGGATATTCCGCTCGTCGTCGCCTATGAGGACGACGATCTGATCGTGATCGACAAGCCCGCGGGCCTCGTCGTCCATCCCGCCGCGGGCAATTTCGACGGCACGCTGGTCAACGCGCTGCTTCACCACTGTGCCGGCAATCTGTCGGGCATCGGCGGCGTCGCGCGGCCGGGAATCGTCCACCGCATCGACAAGGACACGTCGGGGCTGATGATTGCCGCAAAGACCGACCGCGCGCACGAAAGCCTGGCGAAGCAGTTCCACGACCACAGTATCGACCGGCGCTACACGGCCATCGTTGGTGGCATCCCGCGCCCGCCGAGCGGCACGGTCAATGCGCCACTCGCTCGGAGCCCGCAGAACCGCAAGAAGATCGCGATCGTCGAGGGCGGCAAGCGGGCGGTGACGCATTTCTCCACGATCGAGACGCTCCGCGATGCCGCGCTGATCGAGTGCAGGCTAGAGACCGGGCGCACGCATCAGGTGCGCGTGCACATGGCGTCGATCGGCCATGCCTTGTTGGGAGACCCGGTCTATGGTAGAACAAAACAAGCTCAGAAGTCGCTGCTCGAAACGCTCGGTTTCCGCCGGCAGGCCTTGCACGCGGCGCATCTGGGGTTCATCCATCCGGTGAAAAGCGTCGCTTTGGCGTTCGAAAGCGAAATGCCCGCAGACATGCAGGAACTGTTCACCCAACTTCACGTATAGATAATCGACACCATGCCGCAACGCGGCAACCGGGGGCCGCAGTGCGGCAATCGGGGTCAGCAGAAAGGGATTACGACCATGGCAGCCCGCTCCAACGTTCCAGCGACGATACCTGCGCTCGGCAGCGAGGCGGGTCTCAATCGCTATCTCGCCGAGATCAAGAAGTTCCCGCTGCTGAAACCTGAGCAGGAATACATGCTCGCGAAGCGCTTTCAGGAGCATGGCGATACCGAGGCTGCGGCGCAGTTGGTGACCTCGCATCTCCGCCTCGTGGCAAAGATTGCGATGGGCTATCGCGGCTATGGCCTGCCGACGTCGGAGCTGATCTCCGAGGGCAATATCGGCCTTATGCAGGGCGTGAAGAAGTTCGAGCCCGAGCGCGGTTTCCGTCTTGCCACCTATGCGATGTGGTGGATCCGCGCGTCGATCCAGGAATATATCCTGCGCTCGTGGAGCCTCGTGAAGATGGGCACCACCGCGGCGCAGAAGAAACTGTTCTTCAACCTGCGCCGGATGAAGAGCCGTCTCGACGCGTTCGAGGACGGCGATCTGCGTCCGGAGCACGTCACCAAGATCGCGACCGACCTAGGTGTCGCCGAGACCGACGTGGTCAGCATGAACCGTCGCATGGCGATGGGCGGCGACACGTCGCTCAACGTGCCGATGCGTGAGGATGGGGAGGGCCAGTGGCAGGATTGGCTGCAGGACGATGCACCGTTGCAGGACAAGATCGTCGCCGATGCGCAGGAGGCGGATGTTCGCCACTCGATGCTCGTGTCGGCGATGGACGATTTAAACGAGCGCGAGCAGCATATTCTTACCGAGCGCCGTTTGACCGACGATCCCAAGACGCTCGAAGAACTGTCACAGGTCTACGGCGTGTCACGCGAGCGCGTACGCCAAATTGAGGTCCGCGCGTTCGAGAAGCTGCAAAAAGCGATGATGCGCATCGCGGGCGAGAAGCGCCTGCTGGCGGCTTAGTTTGGTGCGCACCGTCGTCATCGGCGGCGGTGCGGCCGGGATCGCGGCGGCAAGGACGCTGCATGACGCGGGGCTGGAAGTCCTGCTCATCGAGGCCTGCGACCGGCTCGGAGGCCGCGCCTGGAGCTTGTCCCTGAAAAGCTTGTTCCCCCGCGAGGGCAAGGGCCGGGACTGGAATCCCTCCACGGGGGAACATGTCGACGCTGGTTGCGGCTGGCTACATTCCGCCCAGCGAAATCCTTGGACGTCGATAGCAGAGGCTACCGGCTTCACTGTCGATCGCTCGGACGCGAACTGGCGTAGCCAATGGCGCAACCTTGGCTTCCCACCTGAGGATCAAGCCTCTTCCTCCAACCGCTTACCAAATCTGGAACGCGCGCGCAATGGCGGCGCTGGACGGCCCCGACCACCCCCTTTCCGACTTCATCGACGCCCACGACAAATGGCGCCCGAAGATCGACGCGATCTCGGGCTACGCCAACGGCGCGAACCTCAGCCAAGTTTCGCTCCACGATTGGGCCGCATACGAAGAGGCCTCCACAGACGACAACTGGACTGTGAGAGAAGGCTACGGCACGCTCGTGGCCAGCCACGCGGCCGGGCTGAACATCCACATCTCAACACCGGTCGCCCGGATCGACCATAGCGGCCGCGTCCTCAAGCTCGACACCCCCGCCGGCACAATTGAAGGCGGACCGCGTCGTCGTCTGCGTCCCGACCACCGTTCTCGCCAAATCGCAGATCGTCTTCGACCCGCCGCTCCCCGGCAAGCATGCCGCCGCTGCCGACCTCCCGCTCGGGCTCGCGGACAAGGTATTCCTCCACGTCGACCGCCCTGAATGGCCGACCAACGCGCACCTGATCGGCAACCCGTACAGCGCGTGTACCGCCAGCCACCGGTTGTCGCCGTTCGGCTGGCCAATCGTCGAGAGTTTCTTCGGGGGCGATTGTGCGGAGATGCTGGAGGACGGCGATGCGGCGCAGTTCGCGATCGACGAACTCGTCGGCCTGCTCGGCAGCGACTGGCGCAAGCGCTTCACGCCGCTCGCCGCGACCCGCTGGCGCAACGAACCCTTTATCGGCGGCAGCTACAGCCACGCGCGCGTCGGCCGGGCCGGGCAACGTGCCGTCCTCGCCGCGCCGGTCGACGGCCGCATCTATTTCGCCGGCGAAGCGTGCCACCCGTTCGACTTCTCGACCGCGCACGGGGCATACGAGACCGGGGTCGCGGCGGCACGGGCGGTCATTGGCGAGTCCGTGACGATCGCATAAGGAACGCCGATGGGCTTCCTCCGCATCTTCGCCAAGATCGTCTTCACGTTCGTGCTGGTCACGGGCGCCTGGGTCGGGCTGTACCGCTTCGTGCCGGTGCCGTTCACCTGGACGATGATGGGCGACCTGATGTCCGGGCACACCATCACCAAGGACTGGATGCCACTGTCGGAGATGGACCCGGACATGGCGCGCGCCGCGATCGCAGGCGAAGATTCGCGGTTCTGTTCGCATCACGGGTTCGATTTCAAGGCGATGGCGGGCGCTGCGGCGCGTAATGCGCAGGGCGGGCGGATCCGTGGCGGCTCGACGATCAGCCAGCAGACCGCGAAGAATGCGTTCCTGTTCCAGGGCGGTGGCTATGTGCGCAAAGCGTTCGAGGCGTATTTCACCGTGCTGATCGAAGTGCTGTGGCCGAAGCGGCGGATCATGGAAGTGTATCTCAACATCGCGGAGACCGGGATCGGGACGTACGGCGCGAACGCCGGGGCGATCCGGTATTTCAACCACGACGCGTCGAAGCTGTCGCCGACCGAGGCGGGGCGGATCGCAGCGGTGCTGCCATTGCCGAAGAAGCGCGCTGCGATCGACCCGCATGGGTTCGTGCGGAAGCACGGGAATACGTTGTCGCGGCGGGTTTCGGTGGTGCGGAACGACGGGCTGGACGGCTGCTTGCGCACGTCCTGATCGACACCGTCACCCCAGCGAAAGCCAGGGTGACGGCGCAAGGTTAGGTCGCAGGTATCAGAACGGCAGCTTGAAGCCTGGTGGCAGCTGCAACCCGCTGGTCATCTTCGACATTTCGCTACCCGACACGGCATCGGCCTTCGCACGCGCGTCGTTGAACGCGGCCGTCAGCAGGTCCTCGAGCATCTGCTTTTCGCTCACCTGCATCAGCGAATCGTCGATCGCGATGTTGATAATACGGCCCTTTGCGGAGGCCTTGATCTTGACCAGGCCGCCGCCGGATGCGCCCTCGACCTCGATCGTGTCGAGATTGGCCTGCGCCTTTTCCATCTCGCTCTGGACGTTCTGCGCCATGGCGAGGATTTCATCGATATTCTTCATGCGTTGCTCCTTTGACCTGGCCACGATTCGAGCTGAGCGTCCGGAAACGCAGCCACCGCGGCCTTCATGATGGGGGATTCGAGAATAGCCTGGCGCACCGCGGCGTCCGCGGCGTCCTGCGCCTCGCGCAATGTCGGCTCGCCGGGTGCGTCGACGATCGAGACCTTCCACGCCGTCCGCGTCACCGCCTTCAACAGCGTGTTGAGTTCGGCGAGCGTGTCCGCCGAGACCGGGCGGCTGCCGCTGAGCGCGAATTCGGGCGGCGCGTAGCTTACGACACGCGCACCGTGACGGAGGCGCGCGGCAATCGCGAGCCCGCCCGATTCGTCGAGCAGATCGACCAGCGCCTCAAACGTCGGCGGCAGGATCGGGCCGGTGGCCACGGGTTCTGGCGCCTTCGCAGCGGATGCCGCGTTCCAGGGCGGCGCTTCGCCGGACGGGGACACAGGTGGCGGCGGCGGTGACGACGCTGGTGCGGCCGCGGGGGCGCTGCCGCTGGCGATTTGCCGCGCCAACTCGCCGGGGTCCGGCAGCGTCGAAGCGTAGATCGCGCGCAGCAGCGCCATCTCCGCCGCCTCGATCGGGAGCGCCGCCTTGGCGACCTCGTCATGGCCCTTGAGGAACAGCTGCCACAGACGGTGGAGCGCGGGATAGCCGAGCGATGCCGCCCATTCCTCGCGCGCCGCACGCTCCTCCATCGGCTGCGCGGCATCGGGCGGCGTGCCGACCTTGGTCAGCGTGATGCCGTGGACGGTTTCGAGCAGCGAGCGGAGCACCGACAGCGGGTCGACGCCGTAGTCATATTGACGGCGCATCGAGGCGAGCGCCCCTGCCCCGTCGCCGGCGAGGATCAGCGTGAGCAGGTCACGCACCGCACCGCGATCGGACAGGCCGAGCATCTGGCGCACCGCGTCCGCGGTTACGCCGCCACCTTCGAGCCCGGCATGCGCGATAGCTTGGTCGAGGATCGACAGGCCGTCGCGCGCCGAGCCCTCCGCGGCGCGGGCGATCAGCATAAGCGCCTCGGGTTCGGCGACGACGCCCTCTTGTTCGGAAACCCAGGCGAAGTGCTTCGACAGTTGCTCGGCGGAGATGCGGCGCAAGTCGAAGCGCTGGCAGCGTGAGAGCACCGTCACCGGCACCTTGTTCACTTCCGTCGTCGCGAACAGGAATTTTACGTGGGGCGGCGGTTCCTCCAGCGTCTTCAGCAGCGCGTTGAACGCGTTCTTCGACAGCATGTGGACTTCGTCGATGATGTAGATCTTGAACCGCGCGGTCACCGCCGAATAACGCGACGCGTCGATGATCTCGCGGACGTCGTCGACGCCGGTGTGGCTGGCGGCGTCCATCTCGATCACGTCGATATGGCGGCCCTCGGCGATCGCGCAGCACGGCTCGCAGACGCCGCACGGGTCGATCGTCGGGCCACCGTCGCCGTCGGGGCCGATGCAGTTGAGCGCCTTGGCGATCAGTCGCGCGGTCGAGGTTTTGCCGACGCCGCGGACGCCGGTCATCAGGAAGGCGTGGGCGAGCCGGTCCCGCTTGATCGCGTTGCCGAGCGTCTGGACCATCGCATCCTGTCCGATCAGCTCGGAAAAGGTCTGCGGACGGTATTTCCGTGCGAGCACGCGGTAGGCGACGTCCCCTGTTTGGGCTGGCGCCTTAGCCGGCTGCGGGGGTTCGCCCAAGTCGAAGGAATCTGACATTCCGGTCGTCATAGCGGGTGCTGCGCGTGCTGTCGAAGGGGAGTGAAGTATAGGAAGTATAGACGCTGGGAAGAGTCTGTACTTCGCTTGGCGCGGCGGCTTGCGGGGGCGGTTTTGGCGGGGGTGTGGGTCATGAGCCGGGCTTGGCACGGGGTGATCGTGTAGGACACTGGTTTGGAACGTTTGGGGAACGGGTGGTTGCGTTCCGGGCCGCTGATGGTGTTCGGCGTGCTTGAGGAGACGTTTAGAAGTGCGCTGCGGCTTAGCCGCATCGTCAGTCAGCGCTCCCGCGCTGCTGGCCGCGCTCACGTTTGCTGGCAAACGTTCGCGGTGGGAGCCGGGACGACCCGTAGCTGAGTCGTTGTGGCTGCTTCCTTCCGGATCTGACCAAGTTGGCGACGACCACGTCCGCCCGACTCCCGCGGCGCATATGGCGGGGTCGGGCGGGATGATCAAGCCGCTTTAGGCGCGGGCTCGGTCTTAGCGACGAACGCGGACCGTGCGGCAGACGCGCTGACGATGATGGTTGCGGTAGACGTTGCGGCAAACCTGGCGCGTGCGGACGACGTGGCGACGATAGCCCGGACGGTTGTCGTTGTGACGCACGACGGTGCGCTCATGGACGACCGTGCGCTGTGCCGAGGCTTCGGCGGCGATGCCGACCGGTGCGAGCCCGGTGAGTGCGACGAGACCGGCGGCGGCGAGGGTGAACAACTTCATGATAATCTCCTACTGGGTGCGAACTCCGCTGAGCCCTGCAACCTATGTTAATAAACTAGGCTCGGTCGTTACGGTTCCGTATCAGCGCGCGATTTAGCGGCGGAAGCAGCGACGGACCGGCCCGTAATAGCCACGCTCGATCCGGCATACGACGCGCGTGCGGCCATAGCCGCGGGGTCCGCGATACCCGTAGCCACCACCACGATACCCGCCGCGGTAGCCGCGATAGCCGTGACGCGGACCGTCCCAGCCACGACGGCCGTGCCAACCGCGGTTACCATGCGGCCCATGCCAGCCGGGGCCGCCGCGTGGGCCGTCCCAGCCGTGGCGCTGGGCGTCGGCGGGGGCTGCGGCAAAGACGGTTCCCGCGGCCAGGGCGCCAGCGGCGAACATTGCGATGATCTTCATGTCCGGTACTCCTCTCAAGACCTCGTACATTGAGGCGATGAGGGGATAATCCGCTTCCGGCCGTGCACGTTCCATGAACCGGCCGTTGTCTTCCTGTAAGCTTTGCTGTCCGAATTTGGCTGGCTTAACCGGGGATCCGCACGGTCAGTCCGTCGAGCGCGTCGGTCAGGCGGATCTGGCAGGCGAGACGGCTGGTGCGCGTCGCATTGTGCACGAGATCGAGCATGTCCTCCTCGTCCTCGCTTGCCGGCGGCAGACGGGCGAAATCGGCGGGGTCGACGATGACGTGGCAGGTCGCGCAGGACAGCTGGCCTTCGCAGGTGCCTTCGAGTGGCTGGTTATGCGCCTGCGCGGCATCGAGCAGGCGGTCGCCGGGGGTTGCGGCGGCCGTGGTCGCGGTGCCGTCGCGGGCGATGAAGCGGACGATCATGGCCATTGCGCCTCGGCTGCGGCGACGATCGCATCGATAGCGTCGCGGAGTTCGGTTTCGGTGGTGTATCGGCCGAAGCCCAGGCGGATGCTGGAGCGCGCTTCTTTTTCCGTGAGGCCGATCGCGCGGAGGACGTGGCTGGAGCGGCCCGAACCGCTGGCACAGGCGGAACCGGCGGAGAAGGCGATGTCGCGCAGGTCGGACATCAGGCGATTCACGTCGAGGCCTTCGCGGCGGATGTTGAGGTTGCCGTGATAGCGGGAGTCGGTCGCGCCGTTGATCGTCCAGCCGGGGCCGAGGCGGTCCAGCGCAAGCGACCAGAGACGGTCGATGTGCGCGCCATCCTGATCCTTGCGGTCGGCCATGAGTTGCGCGGCAACGCCGAAGCCGGCGCAGAGTGCGGGCGAGAGTGTGCCGGAGCGGCCGGGGGCTTCCTGTCCGCCGCCGTGCATCAGGGGGGCGAGGTCGATGCCGTCTCGAATCCAGAGTGCGCCGATGCCCTTGGGGCCGTGGATCTTGTGTGCGGAGATGGCGACGAGGTCGACGGTGCTTGGGATTGCTACCCGGCCATACCCCTGGACCACGTCGCAGAGCATCAGCGCGCCGGCTGCGTGGGTGGCGTCGGCGAGCGCGGCGATCGGCTGGATGACGCCGATCTCGTTGTTGACGAGCATCGCGGTGACTAGACGGGTCCCCGGGGGGATCGCGGGGCAGGCTGTGTCGGGGTCGACTGGCGTGGATCGACTTTCGACTTCCCCCTTCCCTGGAAGGGAGGGGTCGGGGGCGACTTCTCCCCTCCCTGGAAGGGAGGGGCTGGGGGTGGGTTGGCCAGCTTTTGCCGCCGACGTTCGATCATACGGAAGCCGACCCACCCCTGACCCCTCCCTTCCAGGGAGGGGAGAAGAGTCGTGCTGACTGCCTGCACCTTGAATGTCGCTTCCACAAAGGCCGTCTGCGCCGAAACTTAGGCCGCTGGCGCCGACTGGGAGGATCGTGACGTGACGGGCCCTCGCCGCCTCCGCTGCCACCGTGTCGAGGACGGCCGCGTGTTCGGTAGCCAGGGTAACGATCGGTCCGGTCGTGCCCTTGATCGCCCAGTTGAGCGCCTCGGTCGCGCCGCTGGTGAAGGCGACGCGGCCCCCGGGCGGGAGCAGTGCGGCAACCTGGTCGCGCGCGACTTCGACGGCGGCTTTGGCGCGACGGCCTTCGCGGTGGGGGGAATGCGGGTTGGCGTGCTGCGATTCGAGCCAGGGGAGCATCGCGGCGAGCGCTTCGGGCGCGAGCGGGGTGGTCGCCTGGTAGTCGAGATAGGTCATGCCGCTCGCCTTATGTCGGTGGCGATGCGCGTCCAGGCTTCGGCGAACCTGGCGACGTCGTCCGCGGTCGTGGTCCAGCCGAAGCTGACTCGGACGACTTCGGCGGCGGCTTCGGGAGAGTAGCCCATTGCAGCGAGGACGTGGCTCGGGCGCATGCTGCCCGACGAGCAGGCGCTACCCGCGGAGACGGCGAACCCGGCCATGTCGAGGCGGATCAACTGCGCGGCGGAGCTGACGCCCGGCATGCGGTAGGAGGCGATCGTGGGGAGGCGCGGGGCGTGCTGCGCGACGATCTCGCCGCCGCCCGCGAGGATCGCGGCGTCGAGCGTGGCGCGGAGATCGGCCATGTCCGCGAACCAGTCCCGGGGGGCTTCGAGTGCGGCGGCGAAACCCAGCGCGCCGGGGAGGTTCTCGGTGCCGCCGCGATAGCCGCGTTCCTGTCCGCCGGTCGGGTCGAGCAGGCTGAGGTCGCGGACCAGCAGCGCGCCGATGCCGGGGGGGCCACCGAGCTTGTGCGCGGACACGATGACGAGTTCAGCGTCGGGGAGCGGGAGCTTGCCGGCGGTCTGCGCGCAGTCGGCGATGCGGAAGCCGGTGGCGGAGCCTTGCAGAACGCCGGTTTCGCTGTTGGCGGACTGGAGCGCGATCGACCCTGAGCCCTCCCGATTCATCACGATGCCGCTGGCATCGACGTCGAGCATGACCGGCTGTTCCGCGGCTCGGAGAATAGCGTCATGCTCCAACGCCGCTACGCCGATGCCCGGCCGCCCCCGCAACGCGAGCGCCGCGGACTCGCTGGCGCCGCTCGTCAGGATTACGTGATGCGGCCAGTCCAGCGCCTTGGCGATACGCCTCCGAGCATCCTCCAGCGCAGCCCGCGCCGCGCGACCCTCGGCATGCGGCGAGGACGGGTTCGCCCAGCGCGCCATGCCTTCCGCAACCGCCGCCATCGCCTCGGGGCGCATCGGCGTGGTGGCGGCGTGATCGAGGTAGATGCGGGACAGGACCGGTTCCAATTGCGAAAAGGGGCTCGAACGCTATATAGCGCGCATAATCAGGCACTCCACCCGAGTGCGTATCCCAGCTCGCGAGTGCCCATGCCAGAAGTCATTTTCCCCGGCCCCGAAGGCCGTCTCGAAGGTCGTTTTGCGCCGGGCCCGCGTCCGCGCGCGCCGGTCGCGATGATCCTCCACCCGCATCCGTCGGCCGGTGGCACGATGAACAACGCGATCGTCCAGCAGCTCTACAAGACTTTCCAGCGGCGTGGCTTTGCGACGCTTCGGTTCAACTTCCGCGGTGTGGGGAAGAGCCAGGGCGTGTTCGACAATGGCGTCGGCGAGCTGAGCGATGCGGCGAGCGCGCTCGACTGGGTGCAGAGCTTCCACCCCGAGGCGCAGACGACCTGGATCGCGGGCGTCAGCTTTGGTGCGTGGATCGGCATGCAGCTGCTGATGCGCCGTCCGGAAATCCGCGGGTTCATTTCGGTCGCACCGCCGGCGAACCTGTACGACTTCACGTTCCTTGCGCCTTGTCCGTCGAGCGGGATCATCATCCAGGGGGAGGCCGACGAGGTCGCTACGCCGGGGGCTACGCAGAAGCTGGTGGATAAGCTGCGGACGCAGAAGCACATTACCATCCATCACGATACGATTCCGAAGGCTAACCACTTCTTCGAGCATGAGATGCCGGAGTTGATGGGGAGCGTGGACAAGTATCTGGATATGCGGTTGGACCCGAACTCGCCGATTAGGTGATTCTGTCCTTCTCCCCCTCGGGGAGAAGGTGGCGCGGCAGTGTCGGATGAGGGGGAGTTGGGATGGGCTAGCGCGTGCCAACTCCCCTGTCCCTTCCCACCGCAAGCGCGGCAGGCCCCTTCCCTCTCCCCCGCAGGGGCGAGGGAGTTAGAGCGTCCAGATTGCTACGTTGGCCAGCAGGACGGCGGCCATTACAAGCATCAGCACGCCTTTCTTCGTGTCCTGCCTCTTCACGATCAGCGCCATCCCGCCGATCAGGCAGGCGAACATCGCCAGCATGGCGATAACAGGGGCTGCGGCGGCGATGCTGGTCAGGGCGGGGGTCATGCCGTCCGATACGCCACGCAGCGCCGGGATTGAAGCGCGTTGACTTCGCACGGCGCGGCAATAGCTTGGCAACCTCGATCGAACACTCGGAGGTAAGATGCTGGCCTTTCTCGCGATGATCGCCGCGCAGACACCTCCCCCAGCCGATTGCCGGTACGACAAGCCCGCGATGCTGGCGCTCGACGAACGCGCGTTCGACCAGACCATGACCGGAGGCTGGCGCACGCTCGCCAACGCCGGATGCGATGCGCAGGCCGCCGACCTGATCGCTGAGTGGCGGGCGGGGCATCCCGCCAACCCGCGCACCGCCGGGCTGTTGCGGTGGCACGAAGGCCAGTTGCGCGCGAACGCTGGGCAGACAGCGCGCGCGGTGGCGCTGTTCGAAGCGGCGCGAAGGCCTACGGGGGAGGATGCGGGGTTCGGCTGGAATCTCTATGTCGACGGCAGCATCGCGTTTCTGCGCCGTGATCTTGCCGGACTGGATACCGCCCGTGCCAAGCTTGCCGCGCTGCCGCGCCCGGCCGGCTATGCTCCGGTCGGTCCGGACGGCAAGCCGCGCGCCTATGCGTGGCCGATGAACCTCAACATTCTCGACGGGTTCGTCGCGTGCTGGAACCAGAGCTACAAGCAGGCCTATGCGTGCGCGAAGCCGGCGGTGAAGACCCTGCCGCCAGCCTAGTCAGCCAGCCATCGCCTTTGCGTAAGCGGCGAGGTCGACGTTGCCGCCGGAGAGGATGACGAGCAGGCCGGGTTCCAGCTTTACCTTGCCGGCGAGCACCGCAGCCAGCCCGACCGCGCCGCCGGGTTCGATCACCAAGCGCAATTTCTCCGCGGCCCAGCGCTGTGCCGCAGCAATTTCCGGTTCGCTGACCGCCACGCCGGTCGCGTCGCGGCTGGAGAGGACATCGAAGGTCAGTGGCGACACGCGCAACGTCTGGAGCGAGTCGCAGGCGGTCGGCGGCGGGTTGGGGCCGACGGGTTCGATCCAGGAGGCTTCGAGCGAGCGGCGCATGTCGTCCCAGCCTTCGGGCTCGACGACGGTGATCGCGCTGTCCTTCAGCGCCAGCGCGATGCCTGCCGAGAGGCCACCACCGCCGCACGGGATTATCACGCGGCTCGGCACGCCCAAGCCGAGCGCCGCCATCTGTGCGGCGGCCTCGATGCCCGTGCTCCCCTGCCCTTCGATGATCCACGGATCGTCGAAGCTCGGCACCAGCGTCGCGCCGCGCGCTTCGGCCAACTGCGCGGCGATCGCCTCGCGGCTTTCGGTTGCGCGGTCGTAGGTGACCACCTCCGCACCCAGTGCCAGCGTCGACTCGCGCTTCAGGCGCGGCGCATCGGACGGCATCACGATCGTCGCCGCGATGCCGAGCCGCTTGGCTGCCCAGGCAACGCCCTGTGCGTGATTGCCCGACGAAAACGCGACGACACCTTTTTTTCGCGCGGCTTCGTCCAATGCGGTGAGCCGATGCCACGCACCGCGAATCTTGAACGCGCCGATCGGTTGCAACGATTCGGCCTTGAACGCGACCGGTACACCCTTGATTTCACTTAAAAACAGCGGGGTCGGCGGGAGTATCCGCGCGATCTTTTCCGCGGCGTCCCGTACCCCCGCCCGCGTCGGCTGTCGCAAAATCGTCACACACTGGCTCCTATGCGCCCAACCCTATTTACATGGGGGGCAAGCGACCGTAGATCGCGCTTCCGCTGCCCCATGGGACTTCCAACCGCAAGGCAGTGTTTTCGTAATTTGTCTCAGGACATTGGAGGTCCCTTGAATTGGTCAAGCATCATATCGCGCTGGGGTTAGCGAAAGCCCATTCGACCGCCGACACCTCCCACATCGGGAGCGGCATCGACATCGCTAAAGGGCGCCCGGTCAACCCGGTAACGCTCGTTCGTCCGCACGCTGCTGCGCGCGCCGCTCGGTTCTTCGTCGAGAAGTTCCCGGGCCGCTCGATGTATGCGGTCAAGGCGAACCCGTCTCCCGAACTCCTGCAGATCCTGTGGGACAATGGCATCACGCATTACGACGTGGCGTCGATCGCCGAAGTGCGCCTGGTCGCACGGACGCTCCCCGAGGCTACGCTCTGCTTCATGCACCCGGTCAAGGCCGAGGAAGCGATCGCCGAGGCGTATTTCACGCACGGTGTCCGCACCTTCAGCCTCGACAGCCTGGAAGAGCTGGACAAGGTCGTTCGTGCCACCCGCGAAGCAACCGACCTGACGCTGTGCGTGCGTCTGCGCGTGTCGTCGGAGCATTCGAAGCTGAGCCTAGCGTCGAAGTTCGGTGCGGCCCCGCACGAAGCCAAGGAGCTGCTGTTCGCGGCTCGCCAAGCGGCGGATGCACTCGGCATCTGCTTCCATGTCGGTTCGCAGGCGATGACCCCGGAGGCCTATTCGAACGCGATGGAGCGCGTCCGTGCGGCGATCGTCGAGGCGGCGGTCACGGTCGACGTGATCGACGTCGGCGGCGGCTTCCCGTCGTCGTACCCCGGCATGGAGCCCCCGCCGCTCGAGCATTTCTTCGAGACGATCCACCGTGCGTTCGAATCGCTGCCGGTCAGCTATTCGTCCGAGCTGTGGTGCGAGCCGGGCCGGGCATTGTGCGCGGAATATTCGTCGATCATCGTGCGCGTCGAAAAGCGTCGCGGGACCGAGCTGTATATCAACGACGGCGCTTACGGCGCGCTGTTCGATGCGGCGCATATAGGCTGGCGTTTTCCGACCGAACTGCTCCGCGAGCCGGACAGCCGTGCGAAGGACATGGAGTTCAGCTTCTATGGTCCGACGTGCGACGACATGGATTACATGGTCGGCCCGTTCATGCTGCCCGCGGACACGCAGGCTGGCGATTATATCGAGATCGGCATGCTGGGCGCGTACGGCTCGGCGATGCGGACCGCGTTCAACGGGTTCGGATCGGACGAGACGGTGATCGTTACGGATGAGCCGATGGTTTCGCTGTATGACGAGCGGTTCCAGGACCTCGCGTCGAACGTCGTCAAGCTGTAACCAACACCAAGTAATCGCTCGCTCTTCGTCTTCCCCTCCCGCTGGGTCCCATCAAAGTACTACTTTGACGGGTGCCCTTTGCGGGAGGGGACCGAGGGGTGGGCGCGCGTTTTCCACATCCGGAGCGTTCGCGGTGAGCGGGCGCCCACCCCCTAGCCCCCTCCCGCAGGCGGGAGGGGGGATCAGGAGAAATTAGACATGACCGAAGCCCCCTCCGACACCCGCATCGACGCGCAGCGCAAGGCGGAACTCCTCTCGACCACCGTCGAGCATATCGACATCAAGAGCTTCGACGCGCGGCCGATCGTCGACGCGATGAAGAAGATGTCGTTCACCAGCCGCGATCTCGGCCGTGCGACCGACATCTACAACCAGATGCTCGCCGACAAGGACTGCACGATCTTCCTCGTGATCGCGGGCTCGACCTCGGCCGGCGGTTGCATGGACCTGTATGCCGAGCTGCTGCGCAACAACATGATCGACGGCATCGTCGCGACCGGCGCGACGATCGTCGACATGGATTTCTTCGAGGGCCTCGGCCACAAGCATTATCAGGCGCTCGAAGTGCCGCACGACGACGTGCTGCGCTCGCTGATGATCGACCGGATCTACGACACCTATATCGACGAGGAAGAGCTTCAGCACGTCGACCACACGATCTTCGAGATCGCCGAGACGCTCGAGCCGCGCGCCTATTCGAGCCGCGAGTTCATTCGCGAGATGGGCAAGTATCTTGTCGAGCACGGCAAGAAGGAGAACAGCCTCGTCAAGCTCGCCTACGAGCATGACGTGCCGATCTTCTGCCCGGCATTCGTCGATTCGTCGGCCGGCTTCGGTCTGGTCAAGCACCAGGTCGACGCGGTGAAGGCGGGCAAGCCGTACATGGTCCTCGACGCGATCGCCGACTTCCGCGAGCTGACCGAGATCAAGATCAAGGCGGGCACCACCGGGCTGCTGATGATCGGTGGCGGCGTGCCGAAGAACTTCATCCAGGACACGGTGGTTTGCGCCGAGATCCTCGGTCACGACGACGTCCAGGTCCACAAGTATGCGGTGCAGATCACTGTTGCCGACGTTCGCGACGGTGCGTGCTCGTCGTCGACGCTGCAGGAAGCGGCTTCGTGGGGCAAGGTGAACACGGGTATCGAGCAGATGGTGTTCGCGGAAGCGGGCTCGGTAATGCCGCTGCTGGCGTCGGATGCGTATCATCGTGGGCTCTGGAAGGACCGCCCGGTCCGCAAGTGGGGCGCGAGCTTCGACAAGGCCTGAGGAGGCCTCGCTGATCCTCCCACGCTAGGGGGAGGTGGCGCGAAGCGACGGAGGGGGCGGCGGCGATAACCTCGGTTTGCCCTTTCCTCCCCATCCGTCAGGCAAGAGCCTGCCACCTCCCCCTGGCGGGGGAGGATCAGAATCGATCTACGTTGCCCCTTCCGGGCAATTGATGCAGCCTCCTCCGGGTAACCGGGGGAGGCTTTTTCATGCACAGCGAGATCCTGCGACCGATGGTCGTCCTCATCGCGTGGACGCTCGTGATGCTGGGCTGGATGCTCGTCACCCGGCTGCCGGCAATGAAGGCGGCTGGGGTCGACATGGGCACGCTTGTCGGGACCAAGGCGTCCGATGCCGACCGGTCGTTGCCGCCTCAGGCGCAGTGGAAGGCGCACAACTACAATCATCTGATGGAACAGCCGACGCTGTTCTACGCGGTCTGCGCCGTGCTCGCGCTCAGCGGCACGGGCAACGGCGTCAACGCGTGGATCGCCTGGGCCTATGTCGGGCTGCGGATCGCTCACAGCCTGGCGCAGGCGACCAGTAATCGCGTCCGCATCCGCTTCCTGTTCTTCATGCTCTCGAGCGTGATGCTCGCCGCGCTCACGCTGCACGCGGCTTTGGCGGTGTTTTGAGGTGTCGATGCGAATAATCGCCGTTCGCGTCATACGCCCCTCCCCCGACGCCGATCGATCGTCTAGAAATCCGGCATGACCTTCGACCGCCGCTCGCTTCTTACCCTTCCCCTCGCCGCCGGGCTGACGCTACCGGCGTTCGCGCGGACCGGTGCGCAATCGACTGCTGGCCAGCCTCGCGCGACGGACGTGCCGATGTGGCCGCCGACCGAGCGGTTCGCGCTGTGGCCCGGTATTCCGCAGGGCGCGCCGAACCCGTTGCCGGTCCCGCAACCCCGCATGCCGCGGTACCCCGACGGCTATCGCGATTTCCAGATGCGCGGCGTGGTACGTCCCGAGGTCGGCGTGTTCCGGCCTGCGCGTCCCGACGGCCGCGCGGTGCTGATCGTGCCCGGCGGCGGCTATTCGATAACGTCGCTGCGCAACGAGGGCATCGACGTCGCGCACGCGCTGAACGCGTTCGGGATCACCGCGTTCGTGCTGAGCTATCGCTTGCCGGGCGAAGGTTGGGCGGATCGCGCCGACGTACCGCTGGCCGATGCGCAGCGGGCGATGCGGCTGATCCGCGCCAACGCACGCAGCTATGGGATCAGGGCGGAGAAGCTCGGCGTGCTCGGCTTCTCGGCTGGCGGACATCTGGCCGGGTCCTTGACCGTATTGCCCGACTACAAGGCCTATCGTACCGTCGACGCGGCCGATCGCCATTCCGCCCGTCCCGCCTGGGCCGGACTCATGTATGCGGTTTCGAACATGGATCCCGGGCGCAGCCATGGCGGGTCGCGCGCGAACTTGCTGGGCCCCGACCCGCTGCCCGCGGTGCAGGCGCGCTATGCGATCGACCGCCAGCTCAAGGCTGGCGCTCCACCCTTGTTCCTCGTCCATGCCGAGGACGACAACACCGTTCCGGTCGCCAACAGCGTCGACACGCTCGCCGCGGTGCGCCGCGCCGGTATTCCCGCCGAAGCGCACTTCCTGCAACATGGTGGCCACGGTTTCGGCACGCGCCTGTCGCCGCGTTCCCCGGGGTCTTTGTGGCCGCAGCTGTTCGACCGGTGGATGGGCGAACTCGTTTCCGGCTGATCGCTTTGGCGCGATGCTCGGCAGAGCTTGCCGGGTTACAGGGAGCTTGCGGCCTGACGACGCGTTGATCGTGCGACGGGAGACTTGCGATGACACTGCCCTTTGCCGAACCACGCGACGTGTTTCACGAAAACGGGGAGGTCATCATCGACGGCCCCAATGGCTGCGTGATCGCGATGACGCCGGAAGCCGCATTGCGTACGGCCGGGCGTCTCGACGAAGCCGCGCTGAACGAACTGATCGCTCGCGCTGCGAACGCTGCTGGTAGCCGGCCGGGGTGAGTAGATACTGCTAGCTTGAGGGGGTCGTAACGAGCGTCAGGGTTCCGTCCGGTTCGACGGTGGTCGAAATACCGAGATAGTTCGGCACGTGCGGATGGAGACCGCGAACGCCGTGCCCTGGCCGATGCGTCGCCGTGATGACGAGCACGTCGGCGCCAGCGGCTTCGCCCGCGGCGATGCCGGCGGCCGCATCCTCGAACACCAGGCAATCGCGTGCGGCGACGCCGAGCCGTTCGGCGGCGACCAGGAAACAGTCGGGGGCGGGCTTTCCGTTGGGGATGTCGTCCGCGGCGATCATCGTTACGGGGATCGGCAGGCCCGCTGCCCTGAGGCGGACTTCGGCGAGCGCGCGCGGGGCCGAAGTCACGATCGTCCAGCGTTCGGGGGGCAGGCTGGCGAGGAACGCGGCTGCACCGGCGATCGGTTCGATGTCGTCCACATCCACCATCTCGGCAGCGGTGATCGCAGCGGCTTCCGCGACCGGGTCGACGCCGGGGAGGTTCAGGCGGCGAACCGTCTCGACCGACTGCACGCCGTGGATCGTTGGCACGAACGTCGCGGCGTCGAGACCGTGTGCGATCGCCCATTTGGTCCAGGTGCGCTCGGCGGAGGCGATCGAGGTGAGGATCGTGCCGTCCATGTCGAATAGGAACGCGGCGTAGCTGCGGGTGGGGAGGGTCATGTGGGCGCTCGTGATGGGGTTTGACGGGTTGAGCAAGAAGGTTTGGTTTAGCTCTCTGCACCACCCCGGCGGAGGCCGGGGCCCAATTGGGATGCCTGAGGTAACAGCGCGGCGACCTCGATCACTATCGTCCCCCAATTGGGCCCCGGCCTTCGCCGGGGTGGAGCTGTAGAAGCGTTACGCAAAGAAAAGGCCGCTCCGGTTTCCCGAAGCGGCCTGTATTCTCACATCAAGCGGAAGCTTAGATGTCGTCGCCGAGCGCGCCCTTGACGCTGCCCTTGACGTTCTGCGCAGTACCCTTGGTCTGCTGCGCCTCGCCTTCGGCTACCAACCGGTCGTTGTCGGTTGCCTTGCCGACGGCTTCCTTGACGTTGCCTGCGACCTTGTTGCCGGCTGCTGCAACCTTATCGGTGAACTCGCCCATGAAGGCCTCCATTGTCTATGCGAACCCGACTGCCGGGCCGCTTGATCTTGCGAAGGTATAACGGCTGTCTTTACCGTGGGTTCCGTGACGTTTGCGTCATGACCGGGTTTGGGATCAGGCGGGTCAGATCAGCCCCGCAAGCGGGCTCGACGGGTCGGCATAGCGGCGCTGCCCCATCCGCCCGGCGCGATAGGCGAGCCGCCCCGATTCGACCGCCGCCTTCATCGCCGCAGCCATCATCAGCGGATCCTTCGCCTCGGCGATCGCGGTGTTCATCAGCACGCCGTCGCAGCCGAGCTCCATCGCCACCGCCGCATCCGACGCGGTGCCGACGCCGGCATCGACCAGCACGGGCACCCCTGCCCCCTCGACGATCAGCCGAATCGTTACGCGGTTCTGGATGCCGAGGCCCGAGCCGATCGGTGCGCCCAGCGGCATGATCGCGACCGCGCCGGCGTTCTCGAGGCGCTTCGTCGCGATCGGATCGTCGACGCAATAGACCATCGGCTTGAAGCCTTCGTTCGCCAGGATCTCGGTGGCGCGCAGCGTCTCGACCATGTCGGGATAGAGCGTCTTCGCCTCGCCGAGCACTTCGAGCTTCACCAGCTCCCAGCCACCAGCCTCGCGCGCCAGTCGCAGCGTGCGAATCGCCGATTCGGCATCGAAGCAGCCAGCGGTGTTGGGAAGGTACGTGATCTTCTTCGGATCGATGAAGTCCGTGAGCATCGGCGCGTTGCGATCGGAGACGTTGACGCGGCGGACGGCGACCGTGACGATCTCCGCGCCCGACGCCTCGACCGCGGCTGCGTTCTGCGCGAAATCCTTGTACTTGCCGGTGCCGACTATCAGCCGCGACTTGAACGTCTTGCCCGCGACCGTCCAGCTGTCCTCATGATCGCCACCGCCGACGAAATGGACGATCTCGAGGTCGTCGCCGTCCTCCACCATCACGTCCGCCAGCGTCGAGCGCGGTACCACCTCGAAGTTCCGCTCGACCGCGATCTTCTCGGGCACGAGGCCCAGTTCGGTTGCAAGTCCTGCCAGCGAAAGCCCGGCGGCGACGCGCTTGTGCTCGCCGTTGACGGTGATCGAGACGGTGCCATCGGAATGGGGCATGGGTGTGTGATCCACTATACTGCAAAGGCGCGGCTCGACTTGTCGCGAGACGGGCCTGTAAGGAATGGCGTGACGCGCATATAGAGGCCGCACCACAGCGCCCGCAACCGACCCGTAACCGAAAGGCCACCCTTGCCCGATACGATATTCGTCCTGAACGGCCCCAACCTCAACCTGCTGGGAACGCGCGAGCCGGAAATCTATGGCGACGAGACGCTCGACGATATCGCCGGGATGCTGGAAGACCGCGCGCGCGAACTCGACCTTGAGATCGACATGCGCCAGTCGAATCACGAGGGGCACCTCGTCGACTGGATCCAGGAGGCGCAGGCGCGCGGTGCCAAGGCCGTGATCCTCAACGCGGGTGCGTTCACGCATACTTCGGTCGCGGTGCACGACGCGATCAAGGGCGTGAAGACTCCGGTGATCGAAGTGCATCTTTCCAACCCCCATTCACGCGAATCGTTCAGGCATGTGAGCCTGGTCGGGCAGGCGGCGAAGGGAACGATCGCGGGTTTCGGCGCGCTTTCGTATCTGCTCGCGCTTGAAGCCATCGCACGGTTCTGACAGGAGGCCCCGCCATGACCGACAATACAGAAAACACCGGTGCGATGCAGGTCGACGTGACCCTGGTGCGCCAGCTCGCCGAACTGCTCGACACCACGCAGCTGACCGAGATCGAAGTCGAGGACGGTTCGCGCCGGATTCGCGTCGCGCGCAAGGCCGCTCAGGCGGCACCGGTCGCGCACTACGCGCCGTCGCCCGCTCCGGCCCTCGTCTCGGCGCCGCTGTCGATCCCGCAGGCCGAGGTCGGCGCGTCCGCCCCCGCGATCAGCGCGAGCGCGGTCAAGTCGCCGATGGTCGGCACCGTCTATCTCGCCGCCAACCCCGAGGCGAAGCCGTTCTCGACGGTCGGCCAGAAGGTCGCTGCCGGCGACACGCTGCTGATCATCGAGGCGATGAAGGTGATGAACACGATCGTCGCGCCATCGGCCGGCACCGTGACCGCGATCCTGGTCGAGAACGGCCAGCCGGTCGAGTTCGACCAGCCCCTCGTAGTGGTCGAATAATGCCGCAAATCAAGAAGCTGCTGATTGCGAATCGCGGCGAGATCGCGCTGCGGATCCACCGTGCCTGCCATGAGATGGGCATCAAGACGGTGGCGGTGCACTCGACCGCCGACGCCGACGCGATGCATGTGCGGCTTGCCGACGAGGCGATCTGCATCGGACCGCCGTCGGCGACCGACAGCTATCTGAACATCCCCAACATAATCTCGGCCGCCGAAATCTCCGGCGCCGATGCGATCCATCCGGGCTACGGCTTTCTCAGCGAGAACGCGCAGTTCGCCGAGATCGTCGAGCTGCACAACATCCTGTTCGTCGGTCCCAAGCCCGAGCACATCCGCACGATGGGCGACAAGGTCCAGGCCAAGCGCACCGCGGGTGCACTCGGGTTGCCGCTCGTCCCCGGCTCGGACGGCGCGATCAGCGACATCGCCGAGGCCAAGCGGATCGCCGAGGACATCGGCTATCCGGTGATCATCAAGGCCGCTAGCGGCGGCGGTGGTCGCGGGATGAAGGTCGTCAACGACGCCGACGATCTCGAGACGCAGATGCAGCAGGCCGGCAGCGAGGCGAAGGCCGCGTTCGGCGACGCCACCGTCTACATGGAAAAATACCTCGGCAATCCGCGGCATATCGAATTCCAGATCTTCGGCGACGGCAACGGCAACGCGATCCACCTCGGCGAGCGCGACTGCTCGTTGCAGCGCCGCCACCAGAAGGTGCTCGAGGAAGCGCCCTCGCCGATCATTACCGCCGAAGAGCGCGAGCGGATGGGCGGGATCGTCGCCAAAGCGATGGCCGACATGGCCTATCGCGGCGCGGGGACGATCGAGTTCCTGTGGGAAGCGGGCGAATTCTACTTCATCGAGATGAACACGCGGCTTCAGGTCGAGCATCCGGTGACGGAGATGATCACCGGGCTGGATCTGGTGCGCGAGCAGATCCGCGTCGCCGAGGGTCATCCGCTGACGTTGCGCCAGGAAGACGTCCAGTTCCGCGGTCATGCGATCGAGTGCCGGATCAACGCCGAGGACCCGCGTACGTTCGCGCCGTCGCCGGGGCTGGTGAAGGTGTATCATGCACCGGGCGGGATGCATGTGCGCGTCGATAGCGGGCTGTACGCCGGGTATCGCGTGCCGCCTTACTACGACTCGATGATCGCCAAGCTGATCGTCTACGGGACGACTCGGCAGGGCGCGTTGCGGCGGTTGCGGCGGGCGCTGGAGGAGATGGTGATCGAGGGCGTCACGACGACGATCCCGCTGCACCGTGCGCTGCTCGACGATCCTGAGTTCCAGGAAGGCGCGTACACGATCAAGTGGCTGGAAGAGTGGTTGGCCAAGCAGGGGGCTTAACCGTCTGACGTCCCCCCTCCCTGGACGGGAGGGGCCGGGGGTGGGTCGGCTTGGGGCTGGCCGGACGTTCCCTCGAAACCACCACCCCCTACCCCTCCCTTTCAGGGAGGGGAGTTTTGACGGAGCATTCGTGAAGGCGACGATCTACCACAACCCGCGTTGCTCCAAGTCCCGCGAGGCGCTCGCGTTGCTGCAGGAGGTCGGGGCGGACGTTACGATCGTCGAATATCTGAAGAACCCGCCGTCCCGGGCCGAGCTGGTCCGCCTTTACGACCGCGCGGGCATGACTCCGCGCCAGGGTCTCCGCATGGCCGAGGATGGCGCGAAGGCGGTCAAGCACGGTGACGCCGAGGCGATCCTCGATGCGATGATGATCGATCCGCTGCTGATCGAACGCCCGCTGGTCGAGACCGACAAAGGCGTCCGGCTCGGCCGCCCGATCGCACGGCTGCACGAGATCCTGTGACCGCTTCCCCTGCCTTTGCATTGCGCACGCACCTACCGCGTGCCGCAATTTCAGGCAGCAAGATCGACGTTATTCCGTGGTTGCCCGAGAGGGCCGCGGCTGGCACGCTTGGTGCAAGGCGCCCGCAAGGGCGGACGGCTCGCTCGCAAGGGCGAAGGTTTCAACAATCGGGGGCGTACCTGTGAAAAAGATCGAAGCCATCATCAAGCCGTTCAAGCTGGATGAGGTCAAGGAAGCGCTGCACGAGATCGGCGTAAGCGGCATCACGGTGACCGAGGCCAAGGGTTTCGGCCGGCAGAAGGGCCATACCGAACTGTACCGCGGCGCCGAATACGTCGTCGACTTCCTGCCGAAGGTGAAGCTCGAGGTCGTCGTCGAGGACGGGCTCGCGCAGCGCGTCGTCGAGGCGATCGCCGCGGCCGCGCAGACCGGCCGGATCGGCGACGGCAAGATCTTCGTCATCCCCGTCGAGAGCGCACTTCGCATCCGCACCGGCGAGCGCGACGACGACGCAATCTAGCTTCCGGCCACACATACGGCGTTGACGGCACGCGATGAGATCGTCATTTGACGCGGCGCAACATTGTGTGGAAATCCAGTTCCATACAGCAATTAGATTCCCGCACACCGCGTGGGCAATCTCCTAAACGAAGGGCAAGCATCATGGCGAATTCGGCCTCCGACGTTCTCAATATGATCAAGGACCAGGAGATCGAGTGGGTCGATCTGCGGTTCACCGATCCCAAGGGCAAGTGGCAGCATCTGACGATGGTCGCGAGCCTGATCGGCGAAGACGAACTGACCGACGGACTGATGTTCGACGGTTCGTCGATCGAGGGCTGGAAGGCGATCAACGAGAGCGACATGACGCTCAAGCCCGATCTCGACGCGGTCTATGTCGATCCGTTCTCGGCGACGCCGATGATGATCCTGATCTGCGACATCGCCGATCCGTCGACCGGCGAGCTGTACGCACGCGATCCGCGCTCGACCGCCAAGCGCGCCGAGGCGTATCTGCTGACCACCGGTGTCGGCGACACGGTGTATGTAGGCCCCGAAGCCGAATTCTTCATGTTCGACGACGTCCGCTTCGAGAACAGCTATTCGACGAGCTATTACAAGATCGACGACATCGAGCTCCCGGGCAATTCGGGGCGCGAATATGAGGGCGGCAATCTCGGTCACCGTCCGCGTGCCAAGGGCGGCTATTTCCCGGTCGCACCGGTCGACAGCGCCGTCGACATCCGCGGCGAGATGGTCTCGACGATGATCGAGATGGGCCTGCCCTGCGACAAGCATCACCACGAGGTTGCAGCCGCACAGCATGAGCTGGGCCTGACGTTCGGCACGCTGACGCAGACCGCGGATCGCATGCAGATCTACAAGTACGTCGTCCACCAGGTCGCGCATGCTTACGGCAAGACGGCGACGTTCATGCCGAAGCCGATCAAGGAGGACAACGGCTCGGGGATGCACACGCATTTCTCAATCTGGGAAGGCAAGACCCCGCTGTTCGCCGGCAACGGCTATGCGGGCCTGAGCGACATGTGCCTGTATTTCATCGGCGGCATCATCAAGCACGCCAAGGCGGTCAATGCGTTCACCAACCCATCGACGAACAGCTACAAGCGCCTCGTCCCCGGCTACGAAGCGCCCGTGCTGCTCGCCTATTCGGCGCGCAACCGTTCGGCATCGTGCCGCATTCCGTACGGCACGGGGCCCAAGGCTAAGCGCGTCGAAGTGCGTTTCCCGGACGCGCTGGCCAACCCGTATCTTGCCTATGCAGCGCTGATGATGGCCGGCATGGACGGCATCCTGAACAAGATCCATCCGGGCGAGGCGATGGACAAGAACCTGTACGACCTGCCCCCGGCAGAGCTCGCACAGGTCCCGACCGTCGCGGGCTCGCTCCGCGAGGCGCTCGACTGCCTGCTGGCCGATCATGACTTCCTGCTGAAGGGCGACGTGTTCTCGAAGGACCAGATCGAGAGCTATGTCGAGATCAAGCGCGCCGAG
This sequence comes from Sphingomonas arabinosi, assembly GCF_036663715.1. Classification (NCBI taxonomy): domain Bacteria; kingdom Pseudomonadati; phylum Pseudomonadota; class Alphaproteobacteria; order Sphingomonadales; family Sphingomonadaceae; genus Sphingomonas; species Sphingomonas arabinosi. The sequence continues at coordinate 11,566 of NZ_JAXOJN010000012.1, read as the reverse complement.
GTTGCGCGCTGGGAGATGACGCCGAGCCCGGTCGAGTATGACATGTACTACAGCGGCTGAGTTGCCGTGCCGGCAGTGGTGCGCGAGAGCGCACAGCCGCTGTCGGCCGGCGTCGCGGGTAGTGACGACCGACGGCGTGGCTTTGCCACGGCGCTGAGTGAGAAAAGGGCGCGCGGAGCAATCCGGGCGTCCTTTTCTTGCAGATCCTCTCTGCAATCGGAGGATGACGTTGCATTCGGCCCAAAGCTTGTTTCCCCGCGAAGGCGGGGATCCAGTCTGGGCTCCCGCCTTCGCGGGAGAAGAAGAACGGGTAGCTTCGGTTAACTTCGCTCGCTGGGTTCGATTGATCGATCGGCCCCGCCACCCATATCCCTCACAAGAGCCCCCCCAAAAAACCCAAGGAACATCCGTGACCGAAGACAGCGGCAACAGCGCCGGACGTGCGATCCCGAGCGGCCGCCTCGCCCGCCTCGGCGTCTTCGGCAAACTCGCGGGCGGGGTCGCCGGCGGGGTCGTTGCCGAGGGAGCGCGCCGGCTTGCCAGCGGCGAACGCCCCAGGATCGGTGATCTCCTCCTCACCCCTGCCAACGCCACGCGAGTCGCCGACCAGCTCTCCCACCTCCGCGGCGCGGCGATGAAGCTGGGACAGATGATCTCGATGGACGCGGGCGACATGCTGCCGCCCGAACTCGCGACGATCCTGGCGCGACTGCGCAACAACGCGCACCACATGCCGCCGCAGCAGCTCGACCGCGTGCTCGCCGCCGAATGGGGCAAGGACTGGCGCCGTCGTTTCGCGCATTTCCAGGCGCACCCGGTTGCCGCCGCCTCGATCGGCCAGGTTCATCGTGCCCGCTTGCCCGATGGTACGGAGCTGGCGATCAAGGTCCAGTATCCCGGTGTGAAGGAGAGCATCGACGCCGATGTCGACAACGTCGCGACACTGCTCCGCGTGTCGGGGATGCTGCCCAAGTCGCTCGATATCGCGCCATTGCTCGACGAGGCGAAGAAGCAGCTTCACGAGGAAGCCGATTACCTCCGCGAGGCGCAGATGGTCGCGCGCTACGGCGAATTGCTCGCCGATCAGCCGCAGTTCGTCGTCCCCACTCTCTATGCCGATCTCACCACGCCGCGCGTCCTCGCGATGAGCTTCGTCACCGGCGTTCCGGTCGAGACATTGGAGACCGCGCCGCAGGATGTCCGTGACCGCGTGATGCACGACCTGATCTCGCTCGTGCTGCGCGAACTGTTCGATTGGCGGCTGATGCAGACCGACCCGAACTTCGCCAATTATCGCTGGCAGCCCGAGACCGAGAAGCTGGTCCTGCTCGATTTCGGCGCCGCCCGCCCCCTGCCCGCCGAAACCGGTGAAGGCTATCGCCGACTCCTCGCCGCTGCGCTTGCGGGCGACCGCGATGCCGTACGCGAGGCCGCCATCGCCGCCGGGTTCCTCGGCGAAGCGGCGGTGCTGCAACACCGCGCGCTGGTCGACCGGATGATCGACGTGATCCTTGCCGAACTCGCCAAGCCCGGCCCGTTCGACTTCGGTGATCGCGCGTTCGTCGGGGTCCTGCGCGAACAGGGCACCGAGATCGCGCGCGACCGCGATACGTGGCACCTGCCGCCGATCGACACGCTGTTCGTCCAGCGCAAGATCAGCGGCACCGCTCTGCTCGCCGCGCGGTTGAAGGCACAGGTCGACGTCCGCGCGATGGTCGCCGCCTATTGCGTGGACGATCGACCGTGACGCCTATCGCAACCGGAGCGCCTTTCGGACCGCGTCCCAGCTGACGTATTTGAAGTTCTGCGTGGCGGGGGCGTTGTCGCCGTCCTGCGCCACCAGCAGGCCGCGTGGATAGTCCGGACCGAAATCGCCGAGCATTAGGTCGATGCCGTCGGTGTCGCTAGTGCCGTCGATGTTGCCGCTTCCGATCCGGAAACGGCCGACATAGGTGACGCCCGGCAGGCGGTAGAGCGTGTAGGCGTTGTCACCCTGGCTCGACACGACGAGATAGCCGCCGGTCCTACCCGACGGTGCGAGGGCGAGGCCCTCGGCGTCGGCGACCAGCGTCTTGCCGTCGACCTTGGCGATCGGCGTTGCGGTCACCAGTGCGGATGGGTCGGCATCGAAGCGCCAGAGGCCGACATCCTCTTCCGCAACGTAAAGCTGACCGGTACGATCGTCGACGACGCAGCCTTCGGACTGGGTGCCGAGCTTCATCGAGCGGACCGTCGTGACCTTGGGCGATGCACCCGACAAGTCGATCGCGACCTGGTCGATGCGACCGTCCTTCAGCACGACGAAGCCGAACAGCGCCTTGTCGCTGGCACGGGTCCAGAGGCACATGCCGTACGCCTCACCTGCGCCCACCGGGAAGCGGCCGAGCGGCACGAGCTTTGCCGCCACCGTTTCGAGCGTGAACAGCGAGACGTGTGCGGTGGCGATGTCGGCACGGTCGCTCGCGGCTGCGATCACCCGTCCTCCGAGATCGCGCAGGTCGACGTTGTTGAGGCGGGCGGCGGGCGTGAAGCTCAGTCGCTTGCCCGCCAGGCTGTAGACGTGGATGCCGGCCTTCTTGTCGGTGCCGATGACGAGGCTCTTCGCCGGATCGGCGGCGTTACGCCAGATCGCGGGGTCGTCGGCGGCATCGGCGGCGGTGTCGACCGGATCGGTCTCCGCGGTTGCGGCGACCATCGGTGCCTCGACCGCCACCGGGACCGAGGTCGTTGCACATCCCGCGAGCAACACAGCGATCAACGAAAGTACCCGCATCAGAACGTTACCCGCACGCCGCCGGTGTAGCGCCGGCCGAACGTCTCATGCTCGATGGTGTAGGCCGACGTGCCGACATAGCGGCGGCCCGGACCGTTGAGCAAATTGGCAAAATCGCCGTAGATCTCGACATTGCCGTTGATCGCGTAGCGGACCGACGCGTCGAGCTCATTGTCCTTCGCCCAGTAGAAATCGCCGCCGTCGACACCGCGGACGACGCCGCCGACGTCCGCGACCGAACCGATCGCGTCGAGCCATGCCGAGCGGTTCTGATACGAGACGCGGGCGGAGAAGCCGTATTTTTCGTAATAGCCGATCAGATTGTAGATCGCGTCGGATGCACCGGGCAGCGGCACCTTACGCGACGGGATATCGCCAGTGCCGGGCGTGTCCGCACGGCTCTTGTTGATCGTCGCGTTGAGCTGGACGCCGAAGCCACCCATCCAGTCCGGCAGGCCGAGATCGGCCGTGAACGGGTCGAGCTGCTGCTGGATCGCGCCCTCGATGCCCATGATATATCCCTTGCCGCCGTTCAGGACGGTCGAGAACTGATATTGCGAACGATCGCTGCCGCCGCTGTTGAGGATATTACTGCCGAAGGTCTGCACCGAGTCGAACAGAACGTTGGTGACGTCCTTGTAATAGGCGCCGATCGACAGGAAGCCGCGCGGCATCGTGTAATATTCGACATAGGCGTCGACGCCCTTGGCCTTTTCGGGCTTCGCGTCGGGATTGCCGCCGGACACGGTCAGGTTGGCGTCGTTGTACGTCAGGTTCGGACGAAGCTGGTCGTAATCGGGCCGTGCGGCGCCGGTGTTGAACGACAGGCGCGCCTTCATCCGATCGTTGACGTCCCAGTTCAGATGAAGGCTCGGATAGACCAGCGTTTGGTTCGACTTCGCCTCGACCGGCGTCGCCACGCTGGTCGCCGCGTCGATCGAGAAAGCGCGCGCGTCATTGCGGATATGCTCGACGCGCGCTCCGCCGACGATGCTGCCCCAGTTGGTCGTCGCGGTGGCCATCGCATAGGCCGAATAGACCCGCTCGCCGACCTCGTAGAAATTGGCATCGACCGGCTGGTAGCTGGCGACGCTCCTGGCCTGATCGACCAGCCCGAGCACCTTGTCGCGGTCGAAATACTGGAAGGTGTAACCAAGCGGGATCTCGCCCTGGAAGCCGCCGGGCTTGGCGATCGCGGAATAGTTGGTGGAGATCCCCGCGGCGGCGAACTGCGCCGCGCTGTTGATATCTAGCAGATCCTCGTTCGCGGTCTTGGTGCGGTCATCATAGCGGACGCCGGCGGTGAACACCGTCTGCGCGCCAAAGAGCGACGCCTCGCGGCTGACGTCAAGCTTGGCGGTGTAGGCCTCGGTCACGTCCTTTGCCTTCAGAGAGCGGAGACGGGTAAGCGACGTCGGGAAATCCTCGATCGCGGTCACTTGTGCGCCGCGCGAGAACGTCCCGTCGGCGTTGCGGATCGTGCGGAACAACTGGACCTTGGCAAGCTGCGGGTCGGTCAGGTCATAGCCGACGGTCAGCCGGTTGGTGGCGTTCGCGAAGCTCGGGCTTTCGTAGTTCAGCTGCGTCGGCTGGGTGCGGTCGTCGATCGAGCGCGTGAAATTGCCGCGCCATGCGACCTTCCATTCGCCGAGTTCGTGATCGCCGCCGACCGTGTTGGTGAACACCGACTGCTTGTATTTGCGCACCGTGAAGTTCGCGTTGAGATCGATGCCGTAGACGGTGCCGAGCAGCGGCGTGTTGCCGGTGCAGACGTCGGCATAGCCCGTCGTACCGGACGCGGGCCGGGCGTTGACGTTGCAGGCGGCGCTGCCGGTCGGCGCACGCGACTGCTGGTCGTCGAGATCGAAGATGTAGTTGTTGCGCTGTTCGTCGTCCGCGAACGCCGAGTAGATCGTCTCCGCGAACAGCTTGTGGCCGGGCGCCGGGCGCCAGTCGAGCCGGGTCGACAGCGAGTAGTTCTTGCGCGTCAGGCGATACAGCTTGTTCTCGGTCTCGCGCGCCCAGTTGCGCGTCTGATAGCCGGGGCGCTTGTCTTCCTTGACCGCTTCGAAATCGGTCTCGAAATTGTCGGTGACCATGCCGCGACGGTACAGGCTCGCGGACGAGACGATGCCGAACTCGCCGATCCCGGTGTTGATCCGGTCGGACACGACGAGCGAGCCCTCATATTCGGTCTTCTTGCCGAGTTCGACATGGCCGAGGCCGCCCTTGGCCTGCACCTTCATGCCCGGATAATCGAACGCGGATCGGGTGATGATGTCGACATTGCCCGCGATCGTCTCGCCGGTCATGTCGGGGGTGACGGCTTTCCGCACGACGATCTGCGAGGCGATTGCCGAGGGGATGGAGTCGAACCGGGCGTCGCGGCCTTCGGGGCTGACGACGTTGATGCCGTCGATCGACAAGGTGGTCCAGTTGATCGGGGCGCCGCGCAGCGTGATGTAGCGCGCCTGGCCCTGATCGCGCTGGACGCCGACGCCGGGCAAGCGGCTGACCGCCTGCGCGACGTTTTGATCAGGCAGGCGACCGATCGAATCCGAAGCGATGACCGAGACGAGCGAGGGGCTGGTACGCTGGATCTGGAGCGCCGCGGCTTCGGATTCCGCGATCGGGCGCGAGCCGGAGACGACGATCTCGTCACCCTCGCCTGCGGTCGCGCCCGTGGCGGTGTTCATTGCCAGGTCAAGCGTCACAACAGCATCGGCAACCGTGACCGTCCGGCGCGCGTCGGGGAAACCGACATAACGGATCACGAGTTCGTGCGTACCCGTGGGGACACCGACCAGCGAGTACCGCCCGGTACGATCGACCACGGTCGACAGTTCGAGCGCAGGGATCGAGACCGATGCGCCATCGAGATAGTCGCCGCTGCCCGCCTGCGACACAGTGCCGGTGATCGCGCCGGGTGCGCGCGGCGCGCCGACCGGCGTTGCAGCGTCGGGACGCGCATGGGCGCTCGCAACGGTCAGCGGGATCAGCGCGCAGCCGGTGAGCAGCACATGCGCAAGGACGCGACCGCGAACGCGGGTCGACAGGTTCGATTTCATGGTATTCCCCCGGATGGTCCCGACTTCTTCAGCCGGCTTGGGAGGCGCGGTAGCGGCGGCGCATGGCACCGGCGTTACGTCAGCATGACAGCACCATGACAGCTGCTTCGACAGCCATCCGATCGCGCGATCGCGCCATCATAGTGCTCAGCGCGTGGAAGCGGCAGGCTGGTACGGCTCCACGAAAAGCTTATCCCGAGCGAAGCCGAGGAGGCGCGAGGGCGCAAAGAGGCTAGAAGACTGGGTTCACGCGGAGACGCGGAGACGCGGAGACGCGGAGACGCGGAGACGCGGAGACGCGGAGACGCGGAGACGCGGAGGTGCTGAATACGGGACCAACGGTCCCCCTCATCATCGACGTCCGAAGTGTTACGCGACGGTCGTACCGCGCGGGACACCTCCGCGCATCCGCGCCTCCGCGTGAAACAAACCTTCTTCGCGCCTTCGCGCCTTCGCGTGAACCAATCTTCTTTCGTGAGCTACGCTCGGATCAAGGCAGGAGCAGCGTGCTTCCCCAGGTCTCGCCGCTCTCGACCGCGCGATGGGCTTCGGCGGCGTCTTCGAGGGCGAAGGTCTGGCCGATCTCGGGGGTGATCGCGCCGCTGTCGAGCATCGCGAACAGGCGGGCGATGCCGGCCTGCCTCTCCTCGGGCGTGACGTAGTAATCGAACAGCGTCGGGCGGGTCACGAACAGCGAGCCTTTGCGTGCGAGGACGCCGATGTTGACGCCGTCGACTACCCCGCCGGCATTGCCGTAGCTGACGATCAGGCCGCGCCGCGCCGCGCTGTCGAGCGAGGCATTCCACGTCGCGCCGCCGACGCCGTCGAGCACTATTGGCACGCCCTTGCCATCGGTGATCTCGCGCACCCGCGCGGCGATTTCCTCGGACTTGTGGAGGATGACGTGATCGGCGCCCGCCTTGCGGGTCCGCTCGGCCTTGTCCTCGTTGCCGACGCTCGCGATGACGGCCGCGCCGATCGCCTTCAGCCAGCCGACCAGGATGTGGCCGACACCGCCCGCGGCCGCGTGGACGAGGACGGTCTGGCCTGCCTGTACCTTGGCGCAGCGCTCGACCAGGAACTCGGCGGTGGTGCCCTTGAGCAGCATCGCCGCCGCGGTGCGGTCGTCCAGCATGTCCGGCAGCTTGAAAAGGTCCTTGGCGGGAACGTTGCGCTCGGTCGCATAGGCGCCGCGCGATGGGCCGAAAGTGCCGACGCGGTCGCCAGCGGCGAACCCCGTCACGTCCTCGCCGACCGCCATCACCACGCCCGCCGCCTCACTGCCGAGCCCCGAGGGCATGTCGACCGGGTAGACGCCGCTGCGGTGGTAGGTGTCGATATAGTTGAGGCCGACCGCGGTGTTGCGCATCCAGACCTCGCCCTTTGCCGGCGGCGGCAGCGTCACGTCATGCCACTGGATGACTTCGGGGCCGCCGGTCTTCTCGATGAATGCCACTCTCGCCATGCCGGCCTCCTGATGAAATTTGCGCCCACACTACGGCATGCGTTTCGGGTTGCAACCGATCGGCGGCGAGCCCATTCCTTCGCCAGATAAAACGTAGCGACACGATGCGGAGAGGCATGATGAAAAGCTATTTGCAGCAGTATATCGACGGCGCGTGGGTCGATAGCAACGGCGGCACCGTCTATCAGGTGATCGACCCGTCGACCGAGCAGCCCTGCACCGAGATCACGCTCGGCACCGCCGCCGACGTCGACAAGGCAGTCGCCGCCGCTCGCTCCGCGTTCGAGAGCTGGAGCCAGACGAGCGTGCAGGAGCGGCTCGATGTGCTCGGCCGGATCATGACCGAATACAAGGCGCGGATGCCCGATCTGGCGAAGGCGATGTCGCAGGAAATGGGCGCACCGATGGCGCTCGCGTCGATGGCGCAGGCGCCCACGGGCCTCGCGCATTTTTCGGCGACCGCGAAGGCGCTGGCGGCGTTCGAGTTCTCGGAGGTCATCGGCAAGGCGACCGTCGTGCACGAGCCGCTTGGCGTCGTCGCGATGATCACGCCGTGGAACTGGCCGCTGAACCAGATCTGCGCGAAGGTCGCCCCGGCGCTCGCAGCGGGCGACACGATGGTCCTGAAGCCGTCGGAGGAAGCGCCGTCGTGCGCGGTCATCCTGGCGGAGATCATGGACGCGGCAGGCGTACCGGCGGGCGTGTTCAATCTCGTCAACGGCGACGGTCCGGGGGTTGGCGCGGCGCTGTGCGCGCACCGCGACGTCGACATGGTGAGCTTCACCGGCTCGACGCGCGCGGGAATCGCGGTCGCACTGGCAGCGGCACCGACGGTGAAGCGCGTGCACCAGGAGCTTGGCGGCAAGGCGGCGAACCTCGTGCTGGAGGGCTCCGATCTCGCGACCGTGCTGCCGCCGACGGTGGCGGGCGTGCTCGCCAATTCGGGGCAGAGCTGCATCGCGCCGACCCGTCTGCTGGTGCATGCGAGCCAGGTCGCCGAGGCCACCGCGATCGTGAAGTCGATGATGGAGCAGACCAAGGTCGGCGACCCCGCGGAGATGGGCCAGCATATCGGCCCGGTCGTCAACAAGGCGCAGTTCGACAAGATCCAGGGGCTGATCCAGTCCGCGATCGACGAGGGTGCGACCTTGGTGACGGGCGGCGTCGGGCGGCCGGACGGGCGCAATGCCGGGTATTACATCCAGCCGACGCTGTTCACCGACGTGCGGCCGAACATGCGGATCGCGCAGGAGGAAACGTTCGGGCCGGTCGCTACGATTACCGCGTATGCGGATCAGGACGAAGGCATCCGCATCGCCAACGCGACCGAATACGGGCTGTCGGCGACGATCTCGGGCGATCCAGCGGCGGCGGCGATGGTGGCTCCGAGGCTGCGCGCGGGGCTGGTGACGATCAACTCTTGGAGCCCGGATATCGGCGCGCCGTTCGGGGGGTATAAGCAGTCGGGGAATGGCCGCGAGAACGGGCGTTACGGGCTGACGGACTTCATGGAGGTGAAGACGATTACCGGCCTGCCGGGTGACGTGCGCGAGGGGAAGCCGGCTGAAGCCGGGGCCTGACGCTGCAACCATCCGTCATCCTGACGAAAGTCAGGATGACGCGGGACTCAATGCATTGGCCACACCGCTACGATCAGCGGTGTCCCCACCAGCAGCACCAAGAGCGACAGCGGTGCGCCAAGCCGAGCGTAGTCGCCGAACCTGTACCCGCCCGGGCCCATAACCAGCGTGTTGCACTGGTGTCCGATCGGGGTGAGGAAATCGCACCCCGCCCCGACTGCCGTCGCCATCAGGAACGCCTCGGGCCGAAACCCCAGATCGCCGGCGAAGGTGGCGGCGATCGGTGCCATCACCAGCACCGTCGCGGCGTTGTTGAGGAACGGCGTTACGGCCATCGCCGCCGCCAGGATCAGCGCAACCGCGCCCCAGGGCGGCAAGGTCGCCGCGGTCGACGACAGCCACGTCGCGATCACCTCCGACGCGCCGGTGGTACGCAGCGAATCGCTGACCGGAATCAGCGCGCCGAGCATGATCAGGATCGGCCATTCGACATGGTCGTACGCCTCGCGCACCGGCAGCACGCCGGTCGCCATGATCAGCCCCGCCGCGGCGAAGAACGCGACCGCGACTGGCACGAACCCCAGCGCGGTCGCACTCATCGCCACGGCCAGGATGCCGATCGGCAACCAGCTCCGCTTCGACATGCCGAGCCGCATCTCGCGCTGCGCGAGGGGCAGACAGCCGAGATCGCGCAGTTTGCTGGGCAGTTGCTCGAGCGGACCCTGCAACACCAGCACGTCGCCGGCGCGGAGTTCGGTGTTGGCGAGACGGCGCGAGAGATGCTCGCCCTGCCGCGAGATCGCGATCAGGTTGACGCCGTAGCGCGCCTGCAACGCGAGCCGCGCCGCAGTCTTGCCGACCAGCGCCGAGCCGAGCCCGATCACCGCCTCGATCACGCCGACCTCGTCGTCGTCGTCCTCGTCGGCCTTTTCGCGGTCCTCGCCCTCCAGCTTCAACCGGTCGCGCGCGATCACGCGTTCGAGCGCGTCGGGATCGCCGCCGAGGATGAGCGTGTCGCCGGCGCGCAGATGCGTGTGGTCGTGCGGCGCGCTGCGCATGCCGGCGCGCAGGATGCGGGTGATCGTCACCTCGCGGTCGTGGCGGTCGAGGAACGCGTCGACAGTATCGTCGACCGCTGGCGACCCCTCCGGAATCATCGCCTCGGTCACATAGCCCTTGATGTCGAGCGCCTCGCCCATCGTCGGCGCTGCCCTGCGATCGCGCGGCAGCAGCCGGTAGGCAAACCGGAGATAGATGAGCCCCATCAGCGTCAGCCCGAGCCCGACTGGGGCATAGTCGAACATCCCGAAGGGGTGTCCGGTCATCTGTTCGCGGACGCGGCTGACGATGATGTTGGGCGACGTGCCAACCAGCGTGATCAGCCCGCCGAGCAAAGATGCGGACGCCATCGGCATCAGGAAGACCGAGGGCGACGTATCGTTCTTCTTCGCCATCTGGAACGCGGCGGGCATCAGCATCGCCAGCGCACCGATATTCTTGACCAGCGCGGAGGCGAACCCCACCGACGCGGTCAGCAGCAGCAATTGCGAGCGGACCCGCGTCACCCGCTTGGCGAATTTGGCGAGCGCGCGTTCGATGATGCCCGAGCGTTGCACTGCCGCCGAGATCACCAGCGCCGAGCCGACGATGATGACGATATCGTCCGAGAAGCCCTTGAACGCGTCCTTCGGGCTGACGATGCCGAGCGCGATGCTGGCGAGCAACGCGAGGATCGCGGTGACGTCGTAGCGGAACCTGCCCCAGATGAAGAGCGCCATCATGCCGATCAGCGTGGCGATCGAGAGATATTGGGGAACGGTCATCGGGTCTCCGCATGTGGACCCATGATAAGCGCGGGCTCGCGACGGTTGTTCCGCGCGCGAGCCCGGACCTTAGTCGAGGTTAGGACGAAGCCAGCGTTCGGCGGTCTTGAGGTCGGCGCCACGGCGTGCGGCGTAATCCTCGAGCTGGTCGCGACCGACGCGGGCGACGCCGAAATACTCGGCCTGCGGGTGACCGAAATAGAAGCCCGAGACAGCGGCGGTCGGGAACATCGCGAAGCTCTCGGTCAGTTCGAGGCCGGTCGCAGTCTCCGCGTCGAGCAGGTCGAACAGGATCGGCTTGAGGCTGTGGTCCGGGCACGCGGGATAGCCCGGTGCGGGGCGGATGCCGCGATACTGCTCCTTGATCAGCGCGTCGTTGGTGAGCTGCTCCTCCGGCGCATAGCCCCAGAGTTCCTGGCGGACATGCTTGTGGAGGCGTTCGGCGAAGGCTTCGGCGAAGCGGTCGGCGAGCGCCTTGAGCAGGATGTCGTTGTAATCGTCATGCCCTGCCTTAAAGCGCGCGATGTGCTCGTCGATCCCGTGGATGCCGACTGCGAAGCCACCGAACCAGTCGTCCTGGGTGTCGATGAAATCGGCGAGACACATGTTGGCGCGGCCCTCGCGCTTGGCGATCTGCTGGCGAAGCATGGGGAGGCGCACTTCTTCTTGCTCCCTCTCCCCTGCGGGGAGAGGGTTGGGGTGAGGGGCTGTTCCGGGCGCAGCACTGTTTGGCGGGGGCCGCCCCCCCCCCCCCCCCCCCCCCGCGCGGGGGGGCCGGACCCCCCCCCCCCCCCCCCCCCCCCCGGGGCGCCCCCCCCCCCCCCCCCCCCCCCCGGGCCGCCCCCCCAGCCCCCCCC
>NZ_JAXOJN010000011.1:0-129164 GCF_036663715.1 Sphingomonas arabinosi | reverse complement strand
GCTTCCTTCAGGATGCCGATGATCTGCTCTTCCGAAAACTGCTTCCGCTTCATCTGTCCGTCCCTTTCCGGGGGCGGACTCTAGCTCCAACTGGAGGAAAAAACGGGGGTCACGTCACGTAAAGCGCGTCGTTTCGTGTGATGTGCTGGTCGATATTCATGAGCGTATATTAGTGTAGTTGGGCGGGAGCGAAAGCTCCACAATCATCAGGCCGCCGTGGTCGCCGATTCCGCCCGATCGCCATAGGCACTTCGTCCGACAAGCAGAAAACGCCATCTACCGCCTTCATCGTCACACACTTTGGAGTTAGGAAGCTTTGCCCAGAGTGATATCCTGTTTGGTTTGAACCATAGAGAGTCTTCGGCGTGAGCTACCGCTCGGATTGCCGGCGTAAACGGCAAAACAAACGACTAGCAGGATAAGGCCACAGGCAATTTCGAACGCGGTCAGTGCTTGTACGATGACCCCCTTCGGCACGTATCCGCCACCACCGCTCGTGGTGATGGTTGAGCCGCTGTAGAACAGGACATCGATGACGTGCGTTGGTCGATTTGCGTTCTTCTCCTGCCAGGCGGCTGCAGGGGCCAGCGCAAGTAGGATGGCGAAGTTCAGGATCAGCTCGACGTAGCTCGTGAGGGCTAGGCCGATGCGCTGCCGGCCGTCGAGATCGCTTTCGGAGCCCTCGTCAGCGAGCTTTGCGAAAGCGTCGCGGCAGAAGGCGTAAATCACCTCTATAGCGCGGGACATGCAGTAGGTCGCGAGCGCGAACGTTGCGAGCCTGAAGAGCATGCCGTCGTTTCCGACGTTCCATTGAGTCGCCGCGATGCGGTTCTGGCTGCACGCGACGAGCACGGTCGCTAGGCCTAAGGAGGTAAACAAGTTGCGCCGGTTCAGATGGACGATGACTGCGGTCCGCGCCGCCCCTTCGAGTCCTCTCTTTCGAACCATCGCTAAGGCAAACGTCCACGAGGATAACAATACGATCCATTCGATCCATGGACGCGGGCGTAGCAACTCGATCGCTGCAGGTTCGCATTCGCCCGCAGCGATTCTCCCAGATTCGACAGCGGGCTCGACGTCGCTTTCTCTCATGTTCGGCATGTCCTCATCCGTCCGCACTACCATCGAGGCGCTGGCAAATGCGAGCGGGTAACGCCTTAGGGAGACAAGCGAGATCGTAATATTTAACTTGAAAGCGAAATATTCCGCTTCTACTTGTTTCTTGCCATTAAGGAGGCTCGCATGCCCAAGTCGTTTTCCTATCGCACACAGTGGTTCGAACGTGTGACAATCGTGTTTGCGGGTGGTGGTGGAGCGTGCCAGGCACGCTCGTTCGTCCAAGACGTTCTCCATCGTGCACATGGGTTTCGGACAGCGCGCAATCTAACTGTCGAACTTGCTCGGCGGGGCGGCCGGTTCCGTGTCGCAATCGCGCGGCGAGCTGTCAAAAAGTTGTGCCGACGTTTAACGCTCCTTATCGAGGCTGGCTTGATCGAACTGTTCGTCGCGGGTCGGCGCGTCGAGGCCTGACGTTGGTTGCTCAGGCGGAATGGCTGCGCGACTGGCGGGGCATCGCAGAGGGTGTGGCGGCGGGCCGCTACGAGGCGATCACGGCTGACCTTGCGGGTACGACTTACGAAATCCTCCGCATCTCAGCGTTCGACTCGAGCATTGACGGCGACCGGCGCGCGGTGCGTACGGGTGCACGGGCATTTGATGATAAGACCGCACTCTACACCCACCTAACGCGCGATACGGGCGTTGTCAGGTTCATCACGATGAGGGGCAGCCCGACCTACGTGCTGGAGCCGGGTTCCGACGCGGTCGAATGGGCCGCCGCAGTTGAGGGGGTATCTGTTCGTGAGATGGCACAAGCGGTGCGTGAAGGAGCTCTCGGTCGCGAGGTAGCGAGACTGGTCAGACGTGGTGAGCGACATGCTCGTGACATTCTAACCGCCCAAGTCGACGCTCTAGAGCAGCGAGCGCTCGACGCGGAAGGTGAGGCGGAGCTGCTCCGGGCCGAACTGCGCGCCCGTCGGCGCGCACTCGACCGGTCAGATCGCTGAGAGAAGCGAAAGTAGCCGGCAAGGTAGTTGTGTGACTGGCAAATAACTGGCTTAGGTTGTGGCTGGAGGCCCTTTCGGGCCCAGTATCCTCACCTTCGTCAGCGGCACGTCTTAAAGAAGGCAAGCTAGGCCGAACCGGTCAATCGGCCCAAAGCGATGCTCGACATCGCCCGGCTCGAGCGATGCGGCGACGTCGCCGACTTCGACTTTCGTCACGGACGGCGATACACGGGAGGGTCGACCATGACCTACCGGACCCGGGTTCAAAGCTGGCATCGATCACGCTCAGGAACGACTACAAGTTCGCATGGACCGATGCTACGAGGCAGCTCCGCTATCTCTCACTGAGGGTCGCCGGACACAGCATCTGACCGAAGCGGTCAATTTACTGTCGCATCCTTCCGCATGGACAAGATCTACCCGATCGCCTGCCCGACCGCGGTCCGTCAAAAGTTCCGCGTGCAATGCGGGCATTGGCTTTCCCAGGATGGCGGCTTCTGACCGAAGCCGTCATCCTGGGAATCAACTTGAAGGACTGGAAGGTTTCAGTTTTCGCCATTCCGACGAAGCGGCGTGGCGATCATGCACCGATGAATGAACGTCGGAAGTTGGGGAGCTGTAAACCGCATGGGAACGTCTGGATTTGGGTCTGGCCAGACTAAAGCCGCGGCGAAGCGGGGGTGATCACCGCAGCTGACTGTCCTTGCTGCCCCGTCGATTGAACGTTGCCGCTAGAGGCCGGTCGCGGCCACCCTGGCACGTCACGCAGGTACGCACCCCAGGCACTGCGCGGCGCCGACCTTCGGGGATGTCGTCGCCACAGACTCCACAGAACGGTTCACTCGTTCCGCTTGGCATGCTTGCCCGAGCGGCCAGCACTGCGTCTGCCACTGAATCGTCGATCTGATCCTGAACCGCGCCATCGCGCGTCCAACCTCCGGCCATCTGCCTCTCCTTACATGAGACATATGGGAAGCAGGGAGGGTCTGTGCCATCGCTCGTGCGTAAACGAATGTCCGCTCCGGGTGACCGTTCACGTCACCCGGACGACAATTCTGAGTCCTGGTTCCTACAGCGACCAGCCACCGTCGACCGCCGTTGCCGCGCCGGTGACGAAGCCGCCCAAGTCGGACGCCATCCATAGCACCGCCTCGGCGATCTCTTCTGGCTTGCCAAGCCGACCGACCGGTTCGCGATCAAGCGCCTTCTGGATGTCGCCGTCGGTGAACCGATCCATCATCGGGGTCTCGATGTTGCCGGGCAGCACCGCGTTTACCCGGATGTTCAGCTTGGCATAGTCGAGTGCTGCGGATCGGGTCAGGCCGATGATCGCGTGCTTGGAAGCGGCATAAGCCGCGCCGCCAGCGACACCGCGGATGCCCGCGCCCGACGAGGTGTTGATCACCACACCGCTGCCTTGGGCGACCATCTGCGCCAGTTCGTGCTTCATGCAGGTGAAGGTGCCGCGCAGATTTATGCTGAGAATGCGATCCCATTCGGCGAGATCGATTTCATGCACCGCCGCGGCCTTGTTCTCGACGCCCGCATTGTTGAACGCGATGTCGAGCCGGCCGAATGCCTCGACGGTGCGCGCCACTGCCGATTCAACCTGATCGGGCGAGGACACGTCGCAGGCGATCGCCAGCACCTCCCCGCCCGCCGATCTCACCGCCTCCGCAGTCTGTTGAAGTGCGTCCTCGCTGCGGTCGAGGATCGCGACGTGTGCGCCTTCGGCGGCGAAGGCAACGGCCGCCGCGCGCCCGATGCCGCTCGCGGCGCCGGTGACGAAGGCGACTTTGCCGGTGAAGCGGTCGGGTCGGGACATGCCATGATCCTTATTGGTTGGGTACGGGTCAGGCGTTGGTGCCGACCGGCGGTGCGTCGCGGCCAACCATCGCCATCTGCTGCGGGGCGTAGCGGTCGCCTTCGGCCTGGATGCCAGACGCGGCCGTGTCGATCTCAGCCAGGTCGGTGTCGCTCAGTTGGACGTCCGCGGCAGCGATGTTCTCCTCCAGCCGGTGGAGCTTGGTCGTGCCGGGGATGGGCACGATGTATGGCCGCTGGCCGAGCAGCCACGCCAACGCCACCTGTGCGGGGGTTGCTCCTTTGGTGTCGGCCACGCGCTTGAGCAGGTCGACGAACGCCTGGTTCTTGGCCATTGCTTCGGGAGCGAAGCGTGGCACGCTGGCGCGGAAATCGCCCGCGTCGACCTTGCTTAGGGCACCGGTCAGGAAACCCTTACCGAGCGGGCTGTACGGCACGAAGCCGATGCCGAGTTCGTCGCAGGCGGCGAGCACGCCGTTGCTCTCGGGGGCGCGCCACCAGAGTGAATACTCGTTCTGCACGGCCGCGACCGGCTGTACGGCGTGCGCTCGTCGCAAGGTGGCGACGCCTGGTTCGGACAGGCCGAAGTGCTTGACCTTGCCCTCGGCGATCAGGTCGCGGACCGTGCCGGCAACGTCCTCGATCGGAACCTGCGGGTCGACCCGGTGCTGATAGAGGAGATCGATCGTTTCGATGCCGAGCCGCTTGAGCGAGCCGTCTACAGCTTGGCGGATGTGTTCCGGCCTGCTGGTGATATTGCCGAGGTTTGCACCTGTGGCGGGGGCGATGTCGAAGCCGAACTTGGTGGCGACCACGACACGGTCGCGGACGTGGCGGAGCGCCTCGCCCACCACCTCCTCGTTCTCGAACGGGCCGTAGACCTCGGCGGTATCAAAGAAGGTCACGCCGCGGTCGACCGCCGCGCGGATCAGCGCGATGCCATCCTCCTTCGACAGCGTGGCGGCGTAGCCGAAGCTGATCCCCATGCAGCCGAGGCCGAGGGCCGACACCTTGAGGCCGCTGCGGCCGAGTTCACGCGTCTGCATTGAGGTTCTCCTTGCCTGAATCGATCTGTTCCGCCTTGGCGAACACGTCGCGGGCGATGGTGATGGCCGTGCTGGCCGTCGGCCAGCCAGAGTAGAAGGCGAGATGGGTGATAGTCTCCACGATCTCGTCGCGTGTGACGCCGTTCTCCAGCGCCTTACCCATGTGGAACGGTAGCTCATTCGTCCGGTAGAGCGCGACCAGCGCCGACACGGTGATCAGGCTGCGATCGCGCGGCGATAAACCGGGCCGCTGCCAGACATCGTCGAAAAGCACCTCGTCGGTAATCTCGGTCAGCCTAGGGGAGATATCGCCCCATGGTGCGCGCATTGGGGTGTCAGTCATGGCTCGCCTTTCATTCTCCCGGTTGCCTTGTATCTAGGCAACGGAGCTGGTCTCGATTAGGTCAAGATATCTGCACGCGGTTGTGAGTTCAGTTCAACAATGACCCGCCAGCCGATCAATGATCTCGTCGCGCTCCGTGCCATTGTGCGCGAGCGCAGCTTCACACGGGCAGCGGCGCAGATTGGCGTGTCCCCATCCGCGCTCAGCCATGCCATCCGCGGGCTGGAGGAACGGGTCGGCGTCCGCCTGCTCACGCGTACGACGCGAAGCGTTGCGCCGACCGATGCCGCCGAGCGACTGCTCGACGCGATCGGCCCGCACCTCGACGGGATCGAGGCCGAACTCGCCACTTTGAGCACCCTGCGCGAAAAGCCCGCGGGCACGATTCGGATCACTACTGGGATCGACGCCGCTCAGACGATCCTGTGGCCGGCGCTAGCCGATTTGCTGCCCGACTATCCCGACGTTCAGGTCGAACTCGCCGTGGAGACTGGCTTTGTCGACATCGTCGCCGAGCGGTTCGACGCCGGTGTGCGACTAGGCGAGACAGTCGCGCAGGACATGATCGCGGTACGGATCGGACCGGACATGCGCATGGCCGCGGTTGCTTCACCGGCCTATCTGACCGCGCGCGGGCAGCCGGTGACGCCGCACGATCTGGCAGCTCATATCTGCATCAACCTGCGTTTCCCCACCCATGGCGGACTTTATGCGTGGGAGTTCGAGCGCGATGGCCGAGCGCTCAACGTGCGGGTCAAGGGGCGGCTGATCGTCAACGACATCGTGCTGGCGCGGCAGGCGGCTCGCGACGGCGCCGGCATGGCCTACCTGCCTGAGGACTATGTCCGAGCCGACATGGCAGAAGGTCGCTTGGTTCGCGTGCTCGGCGACTGGTGTCCGCCGTTTCCAGGCTACTATCTCTACTATCCGAGCCGGCGTCAGCTCTCGCCGGCGATGTCGGTGCTTATCGAGGCGCTTCGATCCCGAAGCAGGCTTGCGCTTGAGGAAACTCCTACCGTCTAGGCGTGTGGGCGATCGGCTACACGTACTTGCCTGACGTTTCGGCTCTCGAGAAACAGCTGCACCGGCAAAGATGAATGAACGTCCGACGCTGGGTGCCGCTTTGGCCGCGCTAAGCGGCCATTACTGGGTCACCAAAGACGCGACCGCCGAAGGCAGCTTGATTGGTAAGTCTTTGACTTTCGCTCGACGGCCAGCATTTCATTGGTAGGTTAAGCGCCTAATATGATTGGTGTCGAATTGAACAGTTGGTGGACGATGCTATTAACATGGTCCACCGCTGTTTCGATAATAAAAATCAGAAATTGACGTTCATTGAAACTGTGTAGCGTCGACCAAGTAGATCATATGCGGCTACTGCGTCATAGGGATAGGGTGGAGCCTTGTCGAAGAGGTTGGTGACGCTCAGGCGCAACGTCGCACGATCCTGGATTTTCTGGCTCAATCCTAGATTGAACAGCCACTGATCGTCCAGCTTCAGAATGTCGCGGCTGTCCGCGTTGAAGAGCATGTCGTACGACGCCTTGCCCGTATAATTGCCCTGAATGCTGATTCCGGTCCCACTGTCGCTGAGGAAAGCTAGATTGAACTGCCCGCTGTATTTGGGCGTGCCGATCTCGCCAGCTTGTGGATCGACCGTGACGCCGTTGTTCGAAGAGCGCAGCGTGTCGAGATAGAACAGGCTTCCGCTTGTATTGATACGCCCGTCGATACCTAGGCCGTTAAGCGGCGCCCAGTAATCAAGCTGTGCGGTCAGGCCCTTGAACTCGATGAAACTGCCATTGACGAACCCGGTGCGTATGCCCGGATTGGCGGGGTCGGATACTATCTGGCCGTTGGTGACCGGATCGCTGCTGCGAATGCGCGTGAACTGCTGGCAATAGGCATTGCCGCTATCCGGGTTCGCCGCATCGAAATTGGGGTTGTCATAGCAACCCTCGGCGATGTTCGCGGCGGTCAGCGAGGCGATGTTGCCCTTCACCCGGATGCGGTTCCAGTCGATCGATGCCTGGAAGCGCGGGATGAAGCTGGGTCGGAGCAGGACGCCGAACGTGTAGGAATTCGCCTGCTCGTTCTGCAGATCGGGATTGCCGCCGGTGATGCCGGGAACCGCGGACGTTCGCGCCAGCGAGTTGAAGCTCGCGGGGCTGACGCCGTAGCTCGAATAGAAGGCGGCGCAGTTGCGCTGGCGGATCGTCGGATTGGAACCGCCGCCGATGTTGGCGACGTCGCAGGGATCGGGGAAGAACGAGCCCGCATTGGTCTGCGGCGTGAACAGCTCGACCACGGAAGGCGAACGCAGCGAGCGGGTGTAGTTGCCGCGGAACTCGATCCCGCCGATCGGGCTGTAGCGCCCGCCACCGGTATAGGTCCAGAACCCGCCATTGACCGAGTTGTCGACATAGCGCGCACGACCCTCCACCGACAGGCTCTCGATCAGCGGCACGTTGTTGCGCGGTGACACGAGCGGTATCAGGATCTCGCCAAAGCCTTCGTCGGTATTGAACGAACCCTGGTTGCCGATGATCGCCGCCGCACGGCCTCGCCCCGCGACCTGGAAGGGATCGGGCGTGAACGAGCCGAATTCGCGGCGATGCTCGTATCCGACGTTGAACCCGACATCGCCCGACCACAGGTGGATCAGCTCCGACGAACCGAAGTTCACGTTGTAGACCTCCTGTTCGACCACCGAGCGTGCGGTCGAGCGGTAGTTCACATACGCCACCGCCCTCGGGTCGAGCCGTCCCGGACCGAACGGATCGATCGCGACGCAGGCGGCGTCCGCGACCGGCCGGAGCCCGCCGGGTGCGGCGTTGAGCGTCGGGTTCGGGTTGCAGTTGTTGATCGCGTTCACGAACTTCTGCTGATCGAGCAGGATCTGGTGGAACCTGCCCTCGGTACGGCCGTAATTCGCCGATGCCTCGAACGTGAAGCGCTTGCCGAGCGCGTTGAAATCACCGGTCAGTCCGGCGACGCCGCGATAGACGTTGGTTTCCGAACTCGCCGCGCCATTGGTGATGTCGACGAAATCGCGCGAGAGATAGAAGTTGTTGACGCCGTTGCTTTGCAGGACGCCGCGCGCCTGGCTGGTCAGGCGGGGATCGTTGACGTTGAACAGCAGCACGCCATTGGCACCACCGAACAGCGGCGAGTTGTAAACCGGCTGGTCGATCACCTCGCGGCCGACGCCGTGATAATAGGTGCCCTCGAAGAACGCCTTGATCGAACTGGTGATCTCGTAATCGACGTTGAGGTTCGCTGTGTAGCGTTCGAGATCGTTGGTCAGCGGGCGCGTGTCAGCCAGGTTGAAGCCGTCTCCGCCGCTGCCATAGGTGTTGCCGAACGGCGTACCCGCGTTGAACGGGACGATGTTGCCACTCGGATCGAACTGCAGGCGGTTCAGCCCGCCCGCACCGAAGCCTGCCGTATTGCCGTCGGGCGCATAGGTGACGAAACCACCGGTCGCCGCATTGTAGGGCAGGATGAGCCCGGCGGCGGATTCGGTGAAGATCCGGGTGTTGCCGATCAGCACGGTGTTGGGAATGCCGTCGGTCGCGCCGCCGTTGAACGGGACGCTACCGTTGACACGACCGTCATTGGCTGGCGTACGGCCCGGAATGCGGGTCTGTGCGGTGCCGGCCGTGGGATTGGTCTGGAACGTCAGCCCGTCACGCGCGCGGTCGCGATCGACCGCGCGCAGACCGTCGTTGCGGTCGTAGGATCCGCCGATCAGGATATGCCCGCGCGCGTCGGGGCCGAACTTGAACCCGGCGATCCCGGCCAGGTTGGCGCGGTAATTGTCGCCCTTGTCGCTGATCCCGCTGAGCGCCTGGATCTCGGCGCCGACATAGTCCTGCTTGAGTATGACGTTGATGGTGCCGGCGATCGCATCGGAGCCATAGGTCGGCGCGCCGCCGATCGAGACGTTCTCGATACGATCGACGAGCAGCGGATTGATGACGTTCAGATCGACCTGGAGCCCGGCCGGATTGCCGAGCACGGTCGGTGCGTTGGTCGAGACGAAGCGGCGGCCGTTGACCAGCGTCAGCGTGCGCGCGGTGCCGAGCCCGAACTTGTTCACGAAGTTCTGGCTGACGCCGTAGGTGCTCTGGCCGCCCTCGGCATTCTGGGGGACGCCGAAGCCTGGCTGTTCGTTGATCGCGTCGGCGACGTTGGTCAGCCCGCGGGTGTTCAGATACTCCGACGAGATGACCGTGGTCGGCTCGAGCGCGTCGTAGTCCTTGCGACGGATGCGCGATCCGGTAACGACGATGGAATCGTCCTCGCTGACGGACGCCGGCTGTTGGCTTGCGGTTTGTGGGCTTGGATTGGCCGAGGTGACCGGTACGTCCTGCGCATAGGCGGCACTGGTCAGAATGAGAGTTGCGGTCATGGCCGTCGCGGTCAGCAGTCGAGTCTTCATCGCCGGGTCCCCTTGTTGTGTACCTCTCCCCCTGCGGCGTCCGTGCAGATTTGGTATCCACATCGACTTCTGTTTTGTATAGACATATTGGTAACATCGATTTTGAATGTTGCAATACGAATAATCAACCTGATCGAGAATTACCTTTTCAGAGGGTTACGCGCTCGTTTACGTCCCATATTGCGACGCAACATGATTATACAATCTTTTTGTATAGACATTTGTTTCGACTCGATAGACATTCGCATCGGGCTTGGGCGACGATCGGGGAGACGACGATGCGGACGGGGCAGGGAGCGCGGTATGGCGCCAAGCTGAGTTTTGCGCTGGCTGCGGCAGTGGGCAGCGTGTTGCCCGCAGACGGTCAGACCGTGAGTGGCAACGGATCGCCGATGTCGTTTCCAATGAACGACGAGGTGCGGACGCAGGTTCGCGGCCTTCGCGGTCTGTCGCTGTCGCCGGACGGCAAGCAGGTGCTCACGGGGATTACCGACACAACCGCGGATGGCGGACGTCCGCATTTGTGGCTGCTGCAAGATAAGCGCTCGCCGCGGCAACTGACCTTCAGCGCATCGACCGATCGTGGTGGCGAAACGGCGGGGCAGTTCTCGCCCGATGGGAGCGCGGTCTACTTCATCGCCCACCGCGAAGGGACGAAATCGCTGTTTCGATTGCCGCTGGGCGGCGGCGAGCCCGAACGGCTCCAGATCGCGCGCGATGCCGCCGGACAGGTGACCAGCCACTGGCAGGGCAAGGCGATCGACGGTGCGCTGTCGGTGGCAGGATATGCGTTTTCGCCCGACGGCAAATATTTGGCGCTCTGGGCCGCCGATCCCGAAAGCGCCGCGGTGAAGGTACGCAAGGCTCGCAAGGATGACGGCTATAGCCACGGCGAGGACGACCACCGCACGCACCTGTTCCTGATCGATCCTGCCTCCGCCGTCGCGCGGGACGTGAAGATCGATGGCGCGTTCGATTCGCTTGGCTGGTCGTTCGACAGCGCGGACATGCTGGTCACCACCGATCCGGATCATGACGAGGTCGGTCCCGATGCGACGGTGTGGCGCGTCGATCCCCAAACCCTCGGCGCGACCCGCATCGACCTGCCGCGAACGGTGCGTGATCCGGCGTTCCTGCCGGGGCGTCAGCGGATCGTGTATGCCGACACATGCGAGGACGATGCGCCGAGCGGCTGCGTCGATCTGTTCGTTCGCGATGTCGCGGGCGGCACGCCGCGCAACCTCACGCGTGGCTTCGATGGCGCGCTGTCGAACGACTTCACGATCCTGCCCGATGGCGACCTCATCATGACGATCGCGCGGCATATGCGCAGTCGCCCAGCGCGCATGTCGACACGCACCGGCGCCGTGACCTGGCTCGACGCCGATCAACCGATCGTCGGTACGCTGGTCGCCAATGCACGGCAGACCGCTTGGGCGATGACGACGAGCGGACCAACACTGCCGATGGCCGTGGCCGTCACGCCAAAACCCGGCGGCAAGGCAACGCCGCTCGCGATCCCCGCACTCGTTCCGGCGCGCTGGCCGAAGGTCCAGTCGAAGATCGTCCATTGGCAGAACGAAGGCCTGACGATCGAGGCTGCCTTGTACATGCCGACGGTCGCACCGGGAACGAGGGTGCCGCTGGTGGTGAGTATCCATGGCGGCCCCGCCGGGCGGTTCGCGGACGATTACAATAACCTCGTCCAGATGCTCGTCGCGGAGGGCTGGGCGGTGCTGCAACCCAATATCCGCGGCAGTACGGGCTATGGTGCCAAGTTCCTGGCGGCGAACAAGAACGACCTCGGCGGTGCCGATTACCGCGACATCATGACCGGCGTCGACGCGATGCTGAAAGAGCATCCGCTCGATCCCGATCGGATGGCGCTGATCGGCTATAGCTATGGCGGCGAGATGGCGGGCTTCGTCGTCGGCAAGACCGACCGGTTCAAGGCGATCGTCTCGGGTGCGCCAGTGATCGACCAGTTCAGCGAATACGGCACCGAGAACGGGACCTATTACGATCGCTGGTATTACGGAAAGCCCTGGCTGAACTTTGCCGATGTCTGGCGGCAGAGTCCGCTTTCGACGGCAGGCAACGCGAAGACGCCGTTCCTGCTGTTGCAGGGGAGCGAGGACGTCACCGATCCGCTGGGCCAGTCGCTCGAGATGTGGCGTGCGCTCAAGCAGAGCGGCGCGCCGGTCGCGCTTGCCGTCTATCCACGCGAGGGTCACGGCGAGACCGGCGGCAATTTCCGCGCCCTCGCGAGCCAGGAGCCGTGGCACGGCGTCGACCTTCGCCGGCGTATGTTCGGCTTCCTGCGTGCGGCATTCGCAGGCGAACCCGATCCGCTGGCGATCGCGCGCAAGGACGTGCCCTGACATTCATTGCCTTCGATCCTTTCCCAGACGCGGCGCCAGCGCCGGCCAACACCAGGACACCCAACCCTATGCGAACGACCCTTTCCCGTGCCGCCCGCGTTCTTTTGGTCACGACTGCGCTGGTGGCGGCGGCCCCTGCGATGGCCGACACCGTGCCGACCGCGAAGTCGGTACTGGGGCATGATCCCGGCGACGATTACTACCTCGCCAACTACGAGGATGCGGTTCGTTATTTCCAGGCGCTCGCCAAGGCATCCGATCGCATCCGCCTGTTCGAGGCGGGCAAGTCGACGCAGGGCAAGACGCTGACCTATGCGGTGATCTCGTCGCCCGACAACGTCCGCAATTTCGAACGCTATGCCGATATATCGCGGCGGCTGGGCGATCCGCGCGGGCTGACCGACGAGCAGGCGAAAAAGCTCGCGGCCAGCAGCAAGATCATCGTCCATATCGATGGCGGGATGCATGCGAGCGAAGTGGCAGATCACCAGTTGCCGCTGGCGCTCGCGTACAAATTGCTGTCGGCGAAGAACGACGCGGAGATCGACACGATCCTGAACGACGTGATCCTGGTGCTGTGGCCGACGCTGAACCCCGATGGGCAGGACATGATCGTCGACTGGTATCGCAAAAACCGTGGCACCAAATACGAGACGAGCCACATGCCCTGGTTGTACCAGGACTATGTCGGTCACGATAACAATCGCGACGGCTACATGCTCAACATGACCGAGACGCAGGCGATCAACCGCGTCGAGCAGACGTATTCGCCGATCATCTGGTATTCTCAGCACCAGACGGCGCCGTTCCCCGCGCGGATCTGGGTGCCGCCGTTCGCCGATCCGGTGTCGTCTAACATCAGCCCGTACATGCGGATCTGGACCAACGCGATCGGCACCAACATGATGGCGCGGTTCGAGAAGGAGCAGAAACCGGGGGCGATCGCCGAGGCGCGGTTCGACAATTGGTATGCGGGCTTCCTCGATTACATCCACGTCTTCCGCAACACGATCTCGTTCTTCACCGAGACCGCGCACGACAGCGCGACGCCGAAGACGTACAAGGTCGAGGACTTCCCCAAGAACACGCAGGATCTGAAGGCGCAGATCATGTACCCGCACCCCTGGAAAGGTGGCGAATGGCATCTGAAGGACTCGGTCGACTATATGGTCACCGCCTCGATGTCGGTACTGGAGACCGCGCAGAAATACCGCGAAACGTTGCTTTACAATCGCTATCAGGCCGGGCGCGACACGATCCGCAACTATGCCGCGGATGGCCCGTCGGCTTATGTGATCCCGTCGGGTCAGGCGGACATGCCCGAGGCGGCATCGCTGGCGCAGTTGATGATCGCGCATGGGCTGGACGTTCACCAGTTGACGCGTCCGGCGGCGTTCGGTGGCAAGACCTATCCGGCGGGCTCGTTCGTAGTGCTGACCAACCAGCCGTTCGCCGGGCTTACGACCGAATTGTTCGAACCACAGAAATACCCGGATGCGATCCTGGACGGCGGCGGCAAGCCGGTGAACCTGCCCTATGACGTGACGGGGTGGACCCTGCCGATGCAGATGGGCGTGAAGCTCGATCGGATCGCGCAGCCGGTGGATGCCGATGCAATGGCGGCGCTGAGCAAGGTCGCGAGTGCGGATGCGCCCGCCGGGACGGTCAGTGGCAGCGGGACGGCCTATGCGTTCAGCCGATCGGTCAATGCGAGCTACAAGGCGCTCAATGCCGCACTGGCGAGCGGTGCCAAGGCGCGTTTCACAACCGCTGCGTTGACGCCGGGCGGGGCGCCCGAGGATGCGATCATCGTATCTGGGCTCGGTGCCACGCAGATGACGAAGATCGCGACCGACAACCGGATCGCGGTGACCGCAATGCCGGCTGCTCCAGTAAATGGGGCTAGCGTGCACAAGGGCCGCGTCGCGCTGTATCGACCATGGGGATCGAACATCGACGAGGGCTGGACGCGCTGGATCCTCGAAAAGTACGCGTTTGCCCCCACCAGCCTGTATAACGCCGACGTGAAGAAGGGCGCGCTGGCGGGCAGGTTCGACACGATCGTGCTGCCCGATATCGGCGGCCGCGAACGCCCCGATGGCAAGCCGAAGGACGCGCCGAAGCCAAGGCGCACCGGATCGGTCGGATCGCTGGTCAACGGCATCTCGCCCGACGACGTCCCTGCACAATATGCCGGCGGGATCGGCGAGGATGGCGGCGAGCAGTTGAAGCGCTTCGTCCGCGATGGCGGGACGCTGGTCGCGTTTAACAATTCATCGGACGCGGTCATCGACCTGTTCGACCTGCCGGTGACCAACATCCTGAAGGGCGTGTCGAGCGACACATTCTTCTGTTCGGGCGCGCTGCTGGCCGTCGATCTCGCACGGGGGACGCGCGCGAGTGCGGGGATGCCAGTGGACCCGATCGTGATGTTCGAGGGTGGACCGGCGTTCACGCCCAAGGCCGGGTTCACCGGTCGGGTGCTGGCCTCCTATGCGAAGACCGGCAACCCGTTGCGTAGCGGCGTGCTGCTCCACCCCGAAGCGATCCAGGGCAAGGCCGCGGCGATGGAAGTGCCTTATGGGAAGGGCAAGATCTACCTCTACGGGTTCAAGCCGCAGTGGCGCGGGCAGAGCCACGGCACGTACAAGCTGATGTTCAACCTGCTGTATCCCGAGGGCGCGCATTGATGGGGTCGGGGCGCTTCGTAAAGGAGCGCCCCCAGTCGTACTCGAACCGCGAGATCCCAGCTTTCGCTGGGATGACGGATGGGCTCAGGATTCGGTAAGATATACCGCCAGCGTGTCCCCCGACACCGCTGGCGCGTTTTCACGATCGATCAGCACCGCGTCGTGGCGCCCTAACGCGATCCCGTCGATGCATACCCCGTCCGAGAGTGCGAAGATCAGCATCGGCCGTGGATCGCCGGCCACGTGGCGGGCCACTTGGTGATGAAAGCGACCGCGTCTTGTGATGACGTTGAAAGCGGTCGCAGGTCTCGAGATCGCCGCAGCGATCGGTTCGTCGCCCGAGAAGACGAGCATGTCGCCTGCCTCGAGTCGCGCGTCGCCAAGTGTGGCCGGCCCGCCGTCGAGCAGGACCAGCGTACGATCGCAATCTTCGAAACGCGAAAAGGGACCGCTTTCAGCAATCTCGGCTACACTGATGCGCCAGCCGAAATCGTCGCCCGGATTGCCTGCGACCTCGCGCGTCAGCCCGCCACCGTTGCGCCACGGCTGCGCCACGCGCTCGTCTGCGCGGAGCAGCCGTGGAACCATCAGCGCGTGATCCCCGGCAGGTCGAGGCCCTGTTCGTGTGCGCAATCGACCGCGATGTCGTAGCCCGCATCCGCATGACGCATTACTCCCGTTGCCGGGTCGTTCCACAGCACGCGCTCAAGCCGGCGCGCCGCGTCGGGCGTGCCGTCCGCGACGATCACCATCCCCGAATGCTGCGAAAAGCCCATGCCGACGCCGCCGCCATGATGCAGAGACACCCAGGTCGCGCCACTCGCGGTGTTGAGTAGCGCGTTGAGTAGCGGCCAGTCGCTGACCGCGTCCGATCCGTCGCGCATCGCTTCCGTCTCGCGATTGGGGGAGGCGACCGAGCCGGAATCGAGGTGATCGCGACCGATCACTACCGGCGCTTTTAATTCACCGTTCGCGACCATCTCGTTGAAGGCGAGTCCGAGCCGGTGACGATCGCCGAGACCGACCCAGCAGATCCGCGCGGGCAGGCCCTGAAACTGGATACGGTCGCGTGCCATGTCGAGCCAGCGGTGAAGATCCTTGTTGTCGGGAAGCAGTTCCTTCACCTTGGCGTCGGTCTTGTAGATGTCCTCGGGATCGCCCGACAACGCGACCCAGCGGAACGGGCCGATGCCACGACAGAACAGCGGGCGAATATAGGCGGGGACGAAACCGGGGAACGCGAACGCGTCCGCGACACCTTCTTCCAGCGCCATTTGGCGGATGTTGTTGCCGTAATCGACGGTCGGCACGCCGTCCTTCCAGAAGGCAAGCATCGCACGGACCTGCACCGCCATCGACGCACGTGCCGCGGCCTCGACCGCCTTCGGATCGCTCTGCCGCATCCGTAGCCACTGATCGAGCGTCCAGCCTTGCGGCAGGTATCCGTTGATCGGATCATGCGCGGACGTCTGGTCCGTCACCGCATCGGGACGGATGCCGCGCGCGTGGATCTCGGCGAAGACGTCGGCGGCATTGCCGAGCAGCCCTACCGAGATCGGCTTCCGCGCGGCCTTGGCCCCGTCGAGCATCGCCAGCGCCTGATCGAGCGTATCGGCGCGCGCGTCGAGATAGCCGTTGCTCAGCCGCATCTCGATCCGGCTCGGCTGGCATTCGACCGCGAGGCACGATGCGCCCGCCATGACCGCGGCCAGCGGCTGCGCGCCACCCATGCCGCCGAGCCCGCCCGTCAGGATCCAGCGGCCGGTCAGGTCGCCGTCGTAATGCTGGCGGCCCATCTCGACGAAAGTCTCGTAAGTGCCCTGGACGATGCCCTGCGTGCCGATATAGATCCAGCTGCCGGCGGTCATCTGGCCGTACATCATCAGCCCGGCGCGATCGAGTTCGTGGAATTTGTCCCAGGTCGCCCAGTGCGGCACGATGTTGGAATTGGCGATCAGCACCCGTGGCGCGTCGGCATGCGTACGGAACACGCCGACCGGCTTTCCCGACTGCACCAGCAGCGTTTCGTCCGCCTCTAGCCGTTCCAGGGTCGCGACGATCGCATCATACGCCTGCCAGTTGCGCGCGGCGCGCCCGATCCCGCCATACACGACGAGCTGCTCGGGGCGCTCGGCGACGCCGGCGTCGAGATTGTTCATCAGCATCCGCAGCGGCGCTTCGGTCAGCCAGCTTTTCGCGGTCAGTTCGGTGCCGTGCGCGGCGCGGATGGAGCGGCTATTGTCGATGCGATCGGTCACGCGTCCGGGTTCCTTGTCCAGTCGATGCAGTCTTGCAAAATATCGCGCAGGATGATGCGCAAGCCGTTCGCCTGTGGCCCGATCGGGGTGGGCCAGCTGGCGGGGGTGAATTCGGCCGGCTCGTCGAGATAGCCGCGCGTCGCGAGCTCCATCTGGACCGCGTGGATGCCGTTGTGCGGTCGGCCATAGTGACGCGTGGTCCAGCCGCCGCGGAACCGCCCGTCGACGACATGGCTATGCCCGCTATCGGCGCAGATCGCGGCGACCCGGTGGCGCAAAGCCTCGGCGCAGGTTGTACCGCCATTGGTGCCGATATTGAACTGCGGCAGTTCGCCCTCGAACAGCCGGCCGACATGGCTGCGGATCGAGTGCGCGTCGTAGATCACGACGCGGTCATGCGCGGTGCGCAACCGTGCAAGTTCCTGTTCGATCGCGGCATGATACGGTGCGAACCACCGTGTCTTGCGATCGGCGATGGCCACATCGTCGGGTGTCATGCCAGCTTGGTAGAGTGGCTCGCCATCGAAGGTCGTCGTCGGGCATAGCTCGGTGGTCGCCTGGCCGGGATAGAGCGACGCCCCCGACGGATCGCGGTTCACATCGATCACCGAGCGCGACATAGCGGTCGACACGATCGTCGCGCCGAGCTCCGATGCGAACGCATAAAGCCGGTCAATCCACCAGTCCGCGTCCTTCCGTGCGAGCCAGGGAGAAACGAACCGCGCTTCGATCTCCTCGGGAATGGTGATGCCGGCATGCGGGATCGCGACCAGCAACGGCGCGTGGCCGCGCTGCACGGTCAGCCAGTCGAGGCTCATGCCGCCAACCCGGGCAGTACCACGCCGCTTGCCATGACAATGTTCGCCAGAACCCCGCTGCGGACCATGGCCACCGCGGCCTCGATGTCGGGTGCGAAGTAGCGATCGGTGTCGAGCGTTGGTACTTCGCTGCGCAACCGTGCTCGCATTGCCTCTAGCGGCGCACTGGAGCGCATCCCCTCATGGAAATCGCAACCTTGAGCCGCCGCGAGCAGCTCGATCGCGACCACCGCTGCGGCGTTGAGCGCCATTGGCGATAACCGCCGCGCGCCGTGTGCGGCCATCGACACATGGTCCTCCTGGTTCGCCGACGTCGGGATCGAGTCGACGCTGGCCGGATAGGCGCGCTGCTTGTTCTCCGAGACTAAGGCGGCGGCCGTGACCTGCGGGATCATGAACCCCGAATTGAGGCCGGGGCGGGGCGTGAGGAACGCAGGAAGTCCCGACAGTGCGGGGTCGACCAGCATCGCGGTGCGGCGTTCGGAGATCGATCCGATCTCGCAGATCGCCATCGCGATCATGTCCGCAGCGAAGGCGACGGGCTCGGCGTGGAAATTGCCACCCGACAGCACCGATCCGTCCTCCGGAAATACCAGCGGGTTGTCGGAGACGCCGTTTGCCTCGATCGCGAGCGTCGTCGCGGCCTGGCGCAGCAGATCGAGCACCGCGCCCATCACCTGCGGCTGGCAGCGCAGGCAATACGGATCCTGCACGCGCGGATCGTCTTCGCGGTGCGAGGCGCGGATCGCCGAGCCGTCCATCAGCGTCGCCAGCGTCGCCGCGACCTCACGCTGCCCGGCATGACCGCGCAGCGCGTGGATGCGCGGGTCGAACGGCGTATCCGATCCGCGCGCAGCCTCGGTCGACAGCGCGCCCGTCACCAGCGCCGCAGCGAATACGCGCTCCGCCTCGAACAGCCCCGCCAGCGCTTGCGCGGTCGAAAATTGCGTGCCGTTGAGCAGTGCGAGGCCTTCCTTCGCGGCCAGCGTCACCGGCGTCAGGCCGGCGCGCTCCAGCATCTCGGCAGCAGGGCGGGGCATGTCGCCATCGAAGATCTCGCCCACGCCCATCATCGTCGTGGTTATGTGCGCGAGCGGCGCGAGATCGCCCGACGCGCCGACCGATCCCTGCGCTGGGATTACCGGGATCAGGTCACGCGCCAGCATCTCGGCGAGCATCGTCAGCGTGCTTTCCCGAATGCCCGACGCACCAACGCCGAGGCTGGCGATCTTTAACGCCATCATCAACCGGACCACGGGCTTGGCGGTAGGTTCGCCGGTGCCCGCGGCATGCGACAGCACGATATTGCGCTGAAGTTCGGCAAGGTCGCCCGTCGCGATGCGGATCGACGCGAGTTTGCCGAACCCGGTATTGACGCCGTACACCGGCGCATCGCCCTGGATGATCCGCTCGATCACCGCGGCCGAAGCGCGGACCGCGTCCAGGCAGGCGGGGTCGAGCGTCACCGCGGCACCGCGGTAGATGTTGTGCCACTGATCGAGCGAGACGGCGCCCGGTATGAGTTCAACGGACATGTCGGCCTTTCACGATGCGGGAATGGAGCGGATTGGCGCCGATCCGGTAGACAAGTTCCGCCGGGCGCTCGATAGACCAGATCGACAGGTCGCACTGCTTGCCGGCCTCGATCGTGCCGATGCGGTCGAGCAGGCCGAGCGCACGTGCTCCTTCGCGTGTGACGCCCGCCAGGCATTCGGGGACGGTCATGCGGAAGAACGTCGCGGCCATGTTCATCGCCAGCAACGGCGAAGTGAGGGGGGACGTGCCCGGATTGCAGTCGGTCGCGATCGCCATCGGTACGCCTGCCGCGCGCAACTCGGCGATCGGGGGGCGGCGTTCTTCGCGAGTGAAGTAGAATGCACCGGGCAACAGCACCGCGACCGTTCCCGCCTTCGCCATCGCTGCGATCGCAGCCGGGCTGGCGTGTTCGAGATGATCCGCCGACAGCGCGCCATACGAAGCGGCAAGCGTCGCCCCTTCGAGGTTGCTCAGCTGTTCGGCGTGGAGCTTGACGGGCAAGCCCGCAGCCGCGGCGGCATCGAACACACGCGCCACCTGTTCGGCCGAGAAGCCGATACCCTCGCAGAACGCGTCGACCGCATCGGCTAGGCCCGCCTTCGCGATCGCTGGAATCATCTGTTCGGCGACCAGAGTGATGTAACCGTCCGGGTCGTCGCGCCATTCGGGGGGAAGCGCGTGTGCTCCGAGAAACGTCGTCCGGACGCCGACCTGCCGCAGTTCGCCGAGCCGCCGCGCTGCGCGCAGCATCTTGGCTTCGTGATCGAGCGTCAGGCCATAGCCCGACTTGATCTCGACGGTCGTGACGCCCTCTGCGAGCAACGCATCGAGCCGCGGCAGCGCGATCTCGACCAGTGCGTTCTCGCTTGCCAATCGCGTTGCCGTTACGGTCGAGGCGATACCGCCACCTGCGCGCGCGATCTCCTCATAGCTGACACCACCGAGGCGCTGTTCGAACTCGTGCGCGCGATCGCCCGCGTAGACGAGGTGGGTGTGACAATCGATCAGGCCGGGCAGGATCCAGCGACCCTCGCAATCGACGATCTCGGTCGCTGTCAGCTCCGGTGGGTCGGTCGCGGCGCCAGCGTAGACGATCATACCGTCCCGTGCCGCGATAACGCCGTCTTCGACTATGCCGATCGGATCGCCATCGTGCGCTGCCATCGTGGCGAGGCGGGCGTTGCGCCAGATCCGATCACAGCTCGTCACTTCGAAACTCCCGATTTCGATCTTTTATGTCTATACATTTACTGCCGGGCAAGCGAAATCGGGAACGGAGGTGCGTGATGACGACATTGTGGTTTGAGACGGCGTTGTTGCCGCAGGGTTGGGCGAAGGCCGTGCGGATCGCGATCGGCGAGGACGGCAGGATCGCGTCCGTCGACGCCGACACGCCGTACCAAGAGGTTGATGAACGTCATTGGGCGGCGATGCCGGGTGTTCCCAACCTGCATAGCCATGCCTTTCAGCGCGCGATGGCCGGACTTACCGAACGCCGCGGGAGTACGCGCGACAGTTTCTGGACGTGGCGCGACCTGATGTACCGGTTCGCGGCACGGATCGATCCCGATCTGCTCGAAGCCGTCGCGGCCATGGCGTTCGTCGAGATGCTCGAAAGCGGGTTCACCCGAACCGGCGAGTTCCACTATGTTCATCACCAGCCTTCGGGCTCTGCCTATGACGACGTTGGGGCGATGGCAGCCAGCCTGGCAAGCGCGGCCGACCTTACCGGGATCGGACTGACGGTGTTGCCGGTATTCTACGCTGCGTCTGGGTTCGGTGGGCAGGCGCCGACCACCGGGCAGCGGCGGTTCCTGTCGTCGGTCGACGGGTTCGCAAAGCTCCTCGATGCGACCGAGACGGCCGTCGCGACGCTCCCCGATGCGATCATCGGTATCGCGCCGCATAGTCTGCGCGCAGTGCCGCCCGATGCCCTCCAGGCTCTTGCGCAGATGCGTCCCAACGCGCCGTTTCACCTGCACATCGCCGAGCAGGTGCGCGAGGTCGAGGACTGCGTGGCGTGGAGCGGACGGCGGCCGGTCGAGTGGCTCTTTGATACTTTCGCTGTCGATGCGCGCTGGTGTCTCGTGCACGCCACGCACGTCTCGGCGGCCGAAGTCGAGGCGATCGTCGCGAGTCGCGCGGTAGTCGGGCTGTGTCCCGTTACCGAGGCCAATCTGGGCGACGGCATATTTCCCGCCAACGCCTTTGCCGCGCAGGGTGGACGGTACGGTGTGGGATCCGATTCGAACGTCGCGATCGATGCCGGCGGGGAACTGCGGATGCTGGAATACGGGCAACGCCTGGTATCGCGGGAGCGCAACGTGCTGGCCGCATCATCGCGATCGAGCGGGCGGGCGATGATCGACGCGGCGATCGCCGGTGGTGCACAGGCACTCGGCATGCCCGTCGCCGGGCTCGTCGCGGGCACAAGCGCGGATCTAGTGAGCTTCGATGGCGAGCATCCGTCGCTCGCCGGACGGAACGGTGATGCGATCCTCGACAGCTGGGTATTCGCGGCCGGGCAAGGCGCGATCGACTGTGTCTGGCGCCGCGGGCAGCGCCTGGTCAGCGAGGGTCGGCATTTTGCGCGTGAACAAGTGGCGCAACGCTACAAACACGCGCTAGGACTGTTGCTGGATGGCCAATAAGATCGACGATGGCGCAGACCGCCCCCTTCACATTCGCATACGCAGCGATATCGAGCAGCGGATCATGTCCGGTGTGCTCAATCCCGGCGATCGGATTCCCTTCGAGCACGAACTGATGGCGCAATATGACTGCGCCCGGATGACCGTCAGCAAAGCGCTTTCCGCGCTGTCGGATGCGGGGCTCATCGTGCGTCGACGCCGCGCGGGATCGTTCGTCGCGCCGCAGCGGATCGACATGGCGGCGCTGGCAATTCCAGACATGCGCGTCGAGGTCGAGGGACGCGGGGCGCGGTACGATATCGAGCTCCTGTCCCGGAAGGTCTTGCGAAAGGCTGACGGAAACGCGCCCGACATCGTCGTTCCCAAGGGGACGATGCTCTTGGCTCTGGTCTGTCGGCACTGGGCCGACGAGAAGCCGTTCGCGGTCGAGCACCGGCTTATCAACCTGACCGAAGTGCCGGCTGCGGAAGAGATCGACTTCGGAACGGTCGCGCCGGGAAGCTGGCTGTTGGATAACGTGCCGTGGACTGAAGCCGAAAACCGTATTTATGCGCGGCTTGCGGGCGATGATTCGGGGTATCTGGAGATCACCGCCGAGTCGGCATGCTTGGGGCTGGAGCGACAGACCTGGCGAAACAACAAGCCGGTGACGCACGTCCGCCAGATCTTTCCCGCAGCCGGTTTCAATCTGGTCGCGAGGTTCGTCGCCGGGTAACTGAGACCTTTTACCAAACCGTGGATGAACAAACGGCCGCTTATAGCGAATGGCGAACGAGAGTTAAACGACCGCAAGTGGGTCAGTTAGCTCGGCAAGAAAAAGGAAAGGGCAAGGTAGGTTCGCTAGACTAGACGATGAGTTCCAGCATACCATCGTGCGGCAGGAGGGGAGCGTGACGCGATACAATTCGCAGTGAAACCGCGGACATCTCGTCAGTGTGAACATTGAAGCAAATGAGCCGCGCCCAGCCAAAGGCGGTGGTGAGGGCGGTATCCGCCGCGTCGCGGCCTACTGCCATTAAGATGCGGCCGGTGCGCGGAATGCGATGCCGTGCATCGTATGCGTGCCATGAATTACCGAGATACACCTCGAACCAGGCATGGAAATCCATTGCTACGCCGACGGGCGGCACGCCGATGTCGCCGAGGTAGCCGCTGCAATAGCGCGCCGGGATGTTCATACAGCGGCACAAGGCGACCGCGAGATGGGCGAAGTCACGGCAGACGCCAACCCGTTCCTCATAAGCCTCGTAAGCCGTCCTTGTAGCCCGAGCGTAGCAGTACCCGTAGGTGATATGCTGATGAACGAAGTCAACGATCGCATGGACGCGCGGCGCGCCAGACGCAGTTCCGCTGAACAGGCGCCAAGCCTCTGTCGTCAGGCGGTCGGTGTCGCAGTACCGACTGCCCAATAGATAGGTCAGTACTTCAGCTGGAAGTTCCTCAATCGGTTTTTGGTCAGCGGGATATTGTGGATCGGGTTTGCCGCTATCCTCAATGACGAAGTCGCAGGACAGCGTCGTCATGCCGGTTGGCAGCATCAGGCGGGTGCAGATATTGCCGAACGCATCACGATAGTCTTCCCGATCGGTCGCCGTGCCGATGGACATTTCGTAGGGTGATCGCAAATCTGCCATCCGCGAAGGGTGGAGATTGAGCATGGCGATGACCGGCGTCGGGGCGTTGCAGTCGAAGGTCAGGGTATAGCCAGCGTGGATGAGCATAGTGCCTCGTCGAGAAAGTACCCGCGATGAACCGGACCGGCCGCCGACGATGTTTACCATAAACCAGCGGGGGGCTGAGTGGTTGCTTGTTCCCGCGTAATGAGCCCGTGTTCGTGTGAGAGTGTTCCACGCGAGACGTGCACGACCGGGGCCCTGAGGAGTGAGTCCAGTCACCATGCT
This sequence comes from Sphingomonas arabinosi, assembly GCF_036663715.1. NCBI lineage: Bacteria > Pseudomonadati > Pseudomonadota > Alphaproteobacteria > Sphingomonadales > Sphingomonadaceae > Sphingomonas > Sphingomonas arabinosi. Next base: position 105,206 of record NZ_JAXOJN010000011.1, on the reverse strand, counting down.
ACGTCACGAAGTACGATCGTGGGGGCGCCATTGCGCCCCCACGACATTTCAGATCTTCACGCGAAGACGAGTGTAGTAGAAACCTCCGTTGAAGCCGAATGGACCGCCGTTACGCGGATAGACCTGACCGTCCGACGTGCCACCGGTGAGCGGATAGATCTGCACCGTTGAGTTGGGCGAGAGCCGATCCGGATGCTCGTCGGTGAAGTTTTGAGCGCCAACGGACAGAGTTAAGTATTTGAAGGTGTAGCTCAGTTCCAGATCGGTGGTGAACTTGCCGCCGAACGTCTGGTTCGCGACGCCGTTGGTCTGGCCGTAATCCTGAGCACTGGTGAATGAGCTGTAATAGTTCTCGCGAACGTTGAAGCTCAGATTGTCCAGGGACCAGTTCGCATTGAACACGACGCGGTGCTTCGGCGCAAGATTTTCGGCATCGATGAGCTGTGCGACGCTGATGATCCGGGCGTCGTAATCGGTGACCTTGGTGTCGTTGTAGTTGTACGCCAACGAGAAGTTGAGCAGCGCATCGCTCAGCTTCGTCCGGTACGTCCCGACGACATCGATGCCCTGCGTGCGGGTCTTGAAGCCGTTGGTGAAGTACTGAACCTGACCACCGATACCGACCGGCAGCAGCGCCGGTTGCGCCGCGAGGTCCGCTGCCGTGACGATGAACGGCGACGTCAGGCCAATGCGGTTGCGCAGATTGATGCGGTATCCGTCGACCGTGATGGTCATGCCGCGAACCGGTTCCAGGATGACGCCCAGACCGTAGTTGGTCGACTTCTCGGGCGACAGGTTGGTGGCCCCGTAATATTGCGCGACCGCGGTATTCGTCGGGTACGTTCCGGCCTGGAAAGCGACACCGTTGTTGAACGACGTCGTGACGATCGAGACGTTCGACTGGCCCGGCGACGGTGCGTGGAAACCGGTGCCGAAGCTGCCGCGAACCGAGAGGCCCTCCACGAACTTGTAGAGTGCGTTGACCTTGCCGACCCAGGCATCGCCGAACGTGTTATAATGCTCGTATCGGCCCGCTGCGCCGACGGTCAGCGCCTCGGTGAGATCCGTCTCCAGACCGACATAGGCGGCATAGGCCTTCTGGCTGAATTTGCCTGCGGTCGCTGGGCTCGTGCCGGCATAGCCACTGGCGCCTACGCCTTGTGCCGCGGTCGCACCCGATGGCGTGTAAACGCCCGGTGCAGTCAGGGTATAAAGCTGCTGCGCGACGGCATAGGGACCTGCGCTATAGGATTGCAGGTCGCCGGCGGTCTGCTCGTAGGTTTCCTTGCGGAATTCACCGCCAGCCGAGATGGTTAGCGGGGCAGCGAGACCAAGGTCGGCCGCATAGGTGAAGTCAGCGTTGAAATTGACTTCTTTCTGGATCAGATCGCCGAAGTCGAAGCTGGTCTCTGTCGCTGGACCGTAGGAAAAGTTGGCCGAGTTGTACATCGACAGGGACAGCTTGTTGCGCGCGAGCGTACCGGAAAGATCGTATGTGAACTCGCCAGCCGTGCCCTTGTAGCCGAGCACGCCGTAGAGTTGCTGCGTCTTGCCGACGAAGCGAGGGGTAAAGCCCGCGGGGTAGAGCTGGCTGTACCGGAACGTGTTGCCGTCGCGTACGAAGCCTCCGGTCGGACAAGTCGCGTTGCCAGCCGGGCAGGGGGTGAGGAAGAACGTGTTGTTGAACGCGCCGTTGGCACCCTGATTGCGCACCACGCCGTTCGTGTCGACCGCAGTGCTAGAGACGGACGGGCGGTAGTTGAAGCTCTGGTTGCCCTTGCTCTCGGCGAAGTTGCCGAAGAAGTAGAGCTTGCTGTCCGCGGTCACGTTCAGTGCGGCGTTCAGCACCGACTTGAAGCCGTGGGAGGGGGAGTTGCCCCAGATCTGCACGGGAAGCGGGTAGTTTGGCAGCTGCGAAGCGAGCGCTGGAAAGTTCTGCGCGAAATTGGCCGCCGATGGACGCTGGCGACCGCGACTGGTCTGCCCTTCGTCGACATACTCGCCGGTTGCGTTGATGAAGCCCCAATCGCCCTTGAGCCCCGCATTGCCAGCGATCTGGTAGCTCTCGCCGTCGCCAGCGTAATACTGGCCGGCCCGGCCGACCAGTTCTATCCCCTGATCCTGGCGCAGGCCGTAGTTCAGCACGCCAGCGATCGCGTCGGAGCCGTACTGGGCGGTTGCGCCTTCGCGCAGCACCTGAAGGTTGCCGATTGCGAGCGACGGAATCGCCGAAATGTCGGGTCCCTGCGCACCGCGGCCAAGCCCGGTGTCGCTACCGCCGTAGACCTGCACCAGCGCCGATCGGTTGTAACGCTTGCCGTTCAGCATCACGAGGACCTGATCGCCCGACAGGCCGCGAAGCGAGGGCGAGCGAACGAAGGTCGACGCATCCGAGATCGAGTTCTGGCCTGCGTAGAAGGAGGGTACGATGTTCTTCAGCGCGTCGATCATGTTGGCAGCGGGCTGCGTGGTTAGATCGTCCGCACTGATAATATCGACGGGGGATGCTGAGTTGGCTAGCGTACGGTCGGTACGGCGCGTACCGAGTACGAGGATGTCACTCGTCGGTTCGGCCTCGGCGGGCGCTACCGCCTGGGGCGTTGAGTCTTGGGCAGAGGCAGTAGCGGCGTCCTGTGCAGTCCCGGATCCGGCCGCAAAAGCGGCAGAGCCGGATAGCAGTGCAACCGCCAATGCGACGGTCGAAGTCGTGTATCTGATCATCTGAAACCCCTTAAGAAACCCGGCCCTTCAAGAGCCTTCTCCAGATGTTCCTGCCCTCGATCGTCGATTGCTTTCGGCGTATCGAAAACGCTTTTTGATCAGCCCTGCGAATGTCGTGACAGCGTCATTCAATGCGCTGTCATCATGCAACAAACGGCCACAGTGGCCCGGTTCTGGCAATAAGAAAGTTCGCTGCCCTCTACGCATCTGCAATAATGTTGCATTTTTACCGCACCTTGGTGAGTTCGGTCGGGTTTGCCTAGTGGGTAGGGAAACGTATTTAATGGGGTGAACGAACGGCAAAAGTTGGGAGGCAAAACATCCTGCGAATGTCCGGGTATGGATCATGCTGCGAGTTTTGCTTCCCAAATCGGGTCCGGGTTACCGATCAATGGCGTCCCTCAAGCTGCGGGCCAATCAAACAGGGCGTAAGCTCCGCCCAATCCACCATCATTCTCGCTCACCTTACTTCCCTTCAGGTTGCGCGGCGTCGCCCGACGGGTGCGGTAGCAGCGGCCAGGGCAGAATGCCCTGGTCTGCGATGTCCGACAGAGTTGCGGCGGCAGATGGTGGCGTACGATGGGCACGGTCCGCCTCCTGCGAAAATGCAGCGATGCGGGCATCGAGCAGCAGTTTGCCCGTGACGTAGCTGGTACCGTAGCCAGGCTGGCGGAGGTAGAGAAGCTGTTCGAAGCCGACGAGCACGTTGTCGGGATCTGACCAGCCGCGCGGTGTCCATGCGGCGTGAAAGCGGCCGGCAGCCGCGAGATCGATGGAGTTCGCTTGAACGTGCAGCGAGGCGAGCCCGCGCGCGGCGCGGTTGGCGAGCATGATCCAGACAAGCTCGCGACCGCGTGGGCTATCATCATACAGGCCGGCCTGCATCGTCAGCTCCTCAAACGCGGTGGCGAACCCTTCCGAACGCGCAGCAAAGATGTTGAAGAGCGGTGCCGTCCGTCTGATCGGGTCCGGGTGCGGTTCCTGCCTGATCCGCGCGAGTTCGACCCAATGGATGTCGTGCGCGTAGAGCGGACGCGGATCGAGCGCGGTGACGTGATGGAAGAAGTTGCGCTTTGCCGGCGGGATATAATCGACAGTCTGTGCGGCCAGCGCCGCTCGGTAAAAGGGTCGATCGGGCACGAACCCAACGCCAATGATGAAATTGGTGAAGTATTTCATCCGCTCGGCCGCGAAGCTGCCATAGGCGGCGGGGTCGGCCATCGCGGTCGCCGGGGGGAGGGAGCGGTTGCGCACCTGTTCCATCGCCAGTCCGGCCCAGGCGCGATCGAGTTCGCGCTGCAGCAGCACGACCTGCTCGTCCCAGTCATAAGGCACGAGCTGGACGTGCTTCATATACCAATCGTAGTTATCCTTGCCGACACCCGACGGACCGGTCTTCGTCGGTGCCTGCACGGCGACCCAGCGCGCGAATTCGCGGGTTGCGGCTTCGGCGGCGAGGGCGGCGGCGCGTACTGGAGCGCCGGCACCGGCGAGCGTGCCCCGCTTCGGCCCATCGATTGTCCGCATCGTCAGCGTGCCTGTGGCGAGCGCAGCCAGCACCTCGGCCTGTTCGTCCAGCGCTCGACCGGCGTAGCGCCACAGGTCTGCGGCATTGCTGTCCGCTATTGTGAACCGAGCACGTGCCAGCAACACGGGCACACCCGCAAGCCGCCTCGTCAGATCGCGGGCGTCGCCCGGGGACAGCGGATAGCGGTAGCGGAACAGATCGATCGTATCGGCGGATGGTCCTTCATGCGCCGGGACGTCGCTTTCCTCACCGAAAACCGTGGCGTAATAGCTTGGATCGCGCGCCCAAGGCTGGCGCACCCGCAGATCGAAATCCAGACCGTTCATCTCGGCTTCGATCAGGGCCGCATCGGCGATGGCGGCCGGGCGCCAGTCCGCGCGATCGAGGGCGGCGAGGCGATGCTTTAACCGGCGGAGTTCCGCAGCCTGCCCGGCCAGCGCAACCGAACTGAAGTCTGCGACGCCATCCCGTTGCCGCGGTGCAGCCGCTGCGCGCCACGCGTAGAACAGGCGGACCAGTGCCGCGGGCGGGGGCGTGCGATCGGGGGTCGCCGCGACCGGTGCCGTCGCCATGCCGTTAAGGCACGCCAGGCCGATGATCCAGGTCCATAGCCGCATCTTGCGTCGCCCTTCTTTCACATTGTGAGCCCGGCAGTCCGTTTGACGGCCGCGCCATCATTGCCGATCACTGTCTTGATGCGCGGCAAGGAATCCGATCCGGAGCAGATCTGCAAGTAACAGCCGCTGCCGCTTTGCAGATATTGCCTGCTTCAAAAAATTGCATTTTGAGCAAGCGTTGTTGCGGTCATGTCGGTGCTTGATGTTCAAGGAAAGGCGCACATCGCGCCAACTGTTTCCTTGAGAAAATGCCGGACGAATGCAGGTCGTTCGTACTTCGAGGGAGGAACGAGGTCCTCCCTCGAAGTACGGTCAGTCCATCGAAGGTCACCTGAACAATCAGATGGCTGACTTACATCCGGTACGAGAGGCGCAAATAGCCGAACTGCCCCGGGACATCGTAGGTGGTCGGATCATAGTTCGGACCGGTGCAGGTCGTGCATGCCGGCGGATCCTGGTTGAACACGTTACGCACGCCTGCCGTGAAATCGAACTTCCGGTCCAGGAAGGCCGGCGAAAAGGTCAGCTGCACGTCACCGTAAAAGGTGTTGTCCAGCCGGGCGCCCGTGTTCTCCCGGACATGGTTGATGTAACGGCCCGTGAACGACGCCTCGATATCGGCGATGCTCCAGGTGACGACGCCGGTCCCCTTGAACTTGGGGTAGGACTGGTCCGGAGAACCGCGGGTGGTGCCGCGATAGCTGATTGCGCTGAACCCGGTCGAGGTTGGCGTCGTCTCGCTGTATTTCATGAGGTGGTTACCGTTCAGAGACAGGCCGAAGATGCCCGCGCCGGTCTGAGGTGAACGATAGTTGAGCGTCAGGTCGATGCCGCGCGTGCGGATCTGCCCGATATTCTGCAACAGGCCGACGATGCTCGATATGCGGCCGCTGCTGCTGCGCACCACGTTCGAGCAGCTCAGCGCGTCGCCCGCCTCGGAGCACCGTGCCAACGTAACCTGCGGGTTGGTCGAGGCGATAGCGCCCGACACCTTGATGTCGTAATAATTGGCTTCCAGCGCGAACTGGCTGGCAAAACCGCTCTCACGCATGAACGCCGGACTGAGCACACCGCCGAACAGCCACGTCTTCGAGGTTTCCGGTGCGAGCGCCCTGTTGCCACCCGTCGTCACCCCGAGCTGACCGGTCGGTTCCTGATAGCTGCCGTTCGTGGGAACGCCGTTAGCTGCGCAGTTGGTCCGCACCGTGGCGGAAGCTTGATAGCGGGAGCCGGCGATGTTGCTGCATGGATCGGGAATGCCGATATCGGACCGCGACTGCGCGCCGAACAACTCGCCGATGCTGGGCGCACGGAATCCCGTAGCATAGGAGGCACGCAGCAGAAGATCCGGGACCGGCTTCCAAAGACCCGTACCGGTGTAGGTGGTGTTACTCCCGCTGATTGAATAGTTCACATGGCGAACCGCGCCCGAGGCTTCCAGCGAACTGAAGAACGGCACGTCCTTCAGCAGCGGCACGCGGATTTCGCCGTAGAGCTCGTCAGAGTTGAACGCGCCGCTGGCGGCCTGAGCGGGAATGTCAGCGCCGAAACCGGCCTGGATCAACGCGTCGGGGGTGAACGATCCCTTTTGGTAGCGATGTTCGTAGCCGACCGCGACCCCGATCGGACCGGCTGGGAGGTCGAACAGTTCACCCGTGAGGTTGGCGGTGTAATCGCGTAGTTCCTGGTTGCTCTTGGCGCGCTCAGTGAAGCCAACAAAGGCCAGCATCTGCGGTGTGATTGAACCGGCACCGCCGAAGATGTTGAACGGCACGCACTCGCCGGTGCATTGCGAAAGCGGGCCCAGCGCCTGCGCGAGGCGCTGAGTATTTATGTTGCCCGTGAACACCTGCTTAGCGTCATTGAAGCCCTGAACCGCGTTCACGTCCCAGTAGAACGTCTTCCCGCCTACCTGGAACTTGCCGTCCAGCGTTGCAGTCACTGACATCGTATCGACGCTCTGATTGTAAGTGCGCTGGCCCGCCTCGACGAGGCGGCGTCCGACCAAGGCATAGTTCGCTGGGGGCTGCCCGGCACCACCAGCTGACAACGTAACGCCAAACGGGTTGAAGGGATTGGTCACGTCGATCGAGATCCGGTCGGTGAGCGTGCCTGTTCCCGCATCGGGCCCAACGTTAAGAGGCAGGAAGGCGGCTTGGTTTTGCGAGTTGCGGTGATTGTACACCGTCTTGACCCGCAGATTGATACCGGAGCCGAGTTCGCCTTTAAAGCTGACGAAAGCACCGTAGCGTTCGGACGGTGTCAGGAAATAGTTGAACGGCGAGAAGTTGAACCGGTCCGAGGCGGTGAAAGTGCGGAAATCGCCGCTCACGAGCGTTGGATCGTAAACACCTCGACTGGTCAGGCCGTTCTGGCGAACCGTGAGCGTGCCGCCCTGCGGACGGACGGCGTTGCCGGGGTTAAAGACGATGCGACCGCCCAGAGCCGCGCCCGAGCAACCGCCGCGAGGATCGAGGCAGGTTGTCTGCCCCGGGTTGGGGAATTGCGAACCGCCTCGATCACTCGTGCGGACGCTGCCTTCCTTCACATAGCTGCCGCCGAAGACGAGCGACGTCTTGGGCCCCTTCACGCCGTAGCTGATGTCGCCGTTATACGAATGCCCATCCCCTGCGCGATACGTACCGAACTGGCCGGACATGCGCAGTCCCTGCTGGTTGGCCTTGGTAATAATATTGACGACGCCGGCAATGGCATCCGAACCGTACAGCGGCGACTGGCCCGATTGCAGCACCTCGATCCGCTCGATCGAACTGTTGGGAATGGTGTTCAGATCGACAGTGCCGGGAATGCCGCTTGCCGACGCACCGTTGACGTAACGAAGCCCGTCGACCAGCACGAGTGTCCGCTTGGCAAGCAGGTACCGCAGATCGATCTCGGCCGAGCCGGCGCCGACACCGCCGCCATCCTGCGGGTTGCCAATATTACCCGAATTATTCGCCTTCGTGTTCAGGCCACCCGCAGCGCTAGGGAGCCGCTGGAGAATGTCTGCCACCGAGGTCAGACCGGTTTGCGCAAGCGCAGCAGAATCGAGCGTGACGACAGGCGAGCGCTGTTCGAGCGGGCTCTGGCGAATACGCGAGCCGGTGACGATTATGTCGTCGGGCGTGTCTGCCGCCTCGTTGTTTGAGGCGCTTGCGGCAGCCGCGGGTCCCACGTCTACCGCCTGCGCGTGTGCGTTAGCCGCAGCTAGAAGCATGGCGGGCAGGCATATGCCAGCGCGCAGCAAGGTTCGGTTCATCATTGTTTCTAGCCCCCTATTAACCAACAGGGGTGTCTCGGAAATTGTGCTGCGGCGCAATAGACTGTCATTTGGAGACAGCCGCTCTATTGCGAAGTTTCAATGGCAGTTGCATTTTTGCAACATCATGCGGACTCGTGTCCGGCGTGGGTAATAGCTGACGTCGTATCGCGCGGCGTCGATCTGAGACGCGGAATATATGCTCGACGGCGGGACACCGCCGGTCATCTGAGCTCTTCAAGCCACGCATCTGCCTGAGTTACCCAAGCTGACCGGAGGCTCAGACTAAGAACGGTCGATCGTTGTGGTCCAAGCTTGTGAAAGGCGCCGATCCTTTGCCCAAGCCAGCGATGCCGCAAACATGAATGGAAGGCCGAAGTTGGGGGTCAAAAACAGGCAGCGAATGACCGGATGTGGGTCGTAGCGACCAACGCCCCGCCGATCTCAGCTGGGGAGAGGCGACCCATAATTCGGACGGCGGTAAAGGGATAGAGAATATGGTACTGGCGAGCAGCTCACATCCCGGTAATAACTTGCAGGTCAACCGCGTCTGCCATGGCTTTATAGCCCGCATCGTTCGGGTGGAGCTTGTCACCGTCGTTGAACGCAGAGTCGATCGCTAGGGGATCGGTCTTGTCAGCGACCGACGACGCAAAATCGATTACGCCATCGAAGGCACCCGAACTCCGGATCCAGCTGTTAAGAGCCTGTCGTACTGCCTCCCCCCGTTCGCTGGCATAACCAGCGTTCTTGTACGGGGTGAGCGTAGCGCCGATTACGCGGATGCCGTGCTCGTGCGCCCGCTCGATAATCTGTTTGTCCGCCGCGATCAGGGCGTCCGCCGTTACCGGATCGCTTGGTCCGCGAGGGCTGAAGCTGCGACCAATATCGTTGATCCCCTCGAGCAAGATGACGGCCTTCACGCCGGGCACGCTCAGCACGTCGCGGTCGAACCGCGCTAGTGCATTTGGACCTGCACCATAGCCGAGCAGGCGATTGCCGCCGATCCCTGCATTCACCACCGCCCAGCGTTGTTGGCCCGGCCGCGCCGCCAATCGCTCGGCCAGTCGATCGGTCCAGCCGCGGAAGGCATTGTTTGTCGAGCCATAGCCTTCAGTGATCGAGTCACCGAGTGCAACGACTACACTCGTCGGCTGAGTAGGTGCGACCTCGACTTGCGTGAGGATGACCGGTGCGTTCACAAGGCGGACCTTAGACAAAACCGGCATTGCGCCGCTGTCGCCGCTCGGGCCGGCGACATACTGCCACAGCGCTCGCACGTTACGAACCGGTAGCCGACCCGGCGCGTACAGCGATATTGCCAGCCTATCGAGCGCCTTCACGGGGAGCATGATGGGATCACTCAGCAACGGCGCTCCGGCCGGGATGTTAGTGCCAGGCAGACCGGCGAAGGTGACGATCTGATCGGTCCCGGGCAGAACCGATCCGTCCGGCCCCGCAAGCCCGACGTGCATCGCTCCAATCGCAAGCATGTCCACGCCGCCTTCGTTCGACAACCGCAGCCGAACTGCGCTTCCTGCGACGGAGACGCGAACCACCTGCCGGATGGTCGCGTTGACGAGATCGCCAGTGCCGGTGTCGACCGGCACTTGGCCCGGGTTCTCAAGCAGCCGGGGCGGGGTGGGCGGGCTGGCCGGTGCCGAAGCAGGACCAAGTGGGACGACCGCTCCGGCGGGAGGCGTGAAAGGGGCGGGCTGCTGACCGGGCGGTGGTGGCGAGATGACATACCCCCACGCCGCGACCCACGTGCGATCCGAGGTGGCCCGCGCGGCCGTAGGGCGCGGTGGCGCGCCTGCGGCCGGTACCGACATCGCAGCCATGGCACAAAGCAAGGCCAAACCAGATCGCGTCATCTTAAACTTCCCCATTCACTTAACTAACGCAGGATGGGCGGCGTGCAGCGAGCAAACTGCGCGACACCTCACCGATGACGCTTGAGCTGCGGGGCAGACACGCCCACTTCGGTCTGGACTACCGGTTTCATCGTGCCATCCGAATTATAATAAAGATGTTCTACGGTGACCGCACGACGTCCAAGCGCGCCCTTCTGAGTACCGATCGTCAGCGCTGCGTTGTGGAGGAACAGATACCAGTTGCCTTTGAACTCGGCGATGCCGGGATGGATGGTGAAGCTGTTCTTCGCCGGTCCCGTCAGCTCGCCACGGAACGTCCACGGGCCGGTGATCGCCGGCGCCGTAGCGTAGGACACGTGTTCGTCCCCGGGTTTGGCTCCTGGCTTCGCTGCTGGGTCCATGGAGGCATAGGTGAGGTAATAGAGGTTACCGCGCCGGTGCAGCCATGGGCCTTCTACGTAGAAGGGTGGGGTAATCTCCCGGATCGGTCCGTCGAGTTCGATCATGTTCGGCTTCAGTTTGGCGATGTAGCACTGGCGATTGCCCCACGCGATCCAGGTCGTGCCGTCGGTGTCGGTCAGCACGGTGGGATCGATGTCTTCCCAGCTATGCTGGCCCTTGGGCGTCATTTCGTTGGTGATCAGCGCCGATCCGCGCGCATCCTTAAAGGGGCCGGTCGGCTTGTCCGACACCGCAACGCCGATCGCTTTGCCTGGGTGGGTGTCGTCATGCTCGGCGGGCACATACAGATAGAATTTGCCGTTTTTTGCAATGGCCTGCGGTGCCCACGCATCCTTTTTGGCCCATTTGAGATCACTGATCTTTAGGATTGAAGGATGAGAGGTCCAGTGCTTCATGTCCGTCGTCGAGTACACCAGCCACTCGCTCATATTGAACATCTCGCCGTCCTTGGCCTCGTCGTGATCGACGTAGAGGTAAAGCGTGTTGCCCACAACGAGGGGTGCCGGATCGGCGATGAATGTATCGCGGATGATCGGATTGGAGCCGGGGGCGTCGGTCGCCACGGCCGGAATTGCAGCCAACGCGGAACCAAACGCGAGCGCTACCATGCCGAGCCAATGTTTCACGTCCATCTCCCTATTTTGGTTGTAGGAGTACTCCCCCAACCAGCGTCGTCAATCCTTCCGGGCAGAAGCGGCAGATCGTATTGCCTTGATCGACGATCTTCAGACTCCGCGCGCTCACGAAGTTCACGCTAGAGAAGCGGCAAGGGACGAATCTCAGGCACCTCTTGCCTGATCCGATCAATAGGCTTGCCGAATGTCGAGCGGGTCCACAAACCTGAACAAGCGTCCGGTTTGTGAAAGCGGCGATGGCGCCGTAAATGTCGGGATTTGGGTCCCAATGGCCCGCCGGTCGCCAAGCAAAGATCCTCGCTATAAGGGCAGGCTGCGATCACGGCAGAAAGGACACCATCGTAATCGAGCATCTCGCGCCTGACGCTTATGGCCTCCTAATCTTAGCACCTGAGATTGCGCTTGGAAGTGGCTGGCTTGGCGGCGACAGGGTCGTCGGTCGCGGAGTGATCCGTGACCTGTTAAAGAAGGCCGCTCGTTTCAACGAAGACGAACGGCAGAGACTAACTATCCATTTGCCCAGCAGAGCGCGCACGCTCCGGTTGGATGAGATCGAACGATACTACGGAGCGTAACACTGCTCTGCGCTGGCAGCTGAACGGATGCCCCCTTCCGAATAGCACTTGAGTGGGCTGAGTGGCTGTAATTGGGTCTAGAACCTGGGACCGAATAGGGGAACTTTAGTCCGTCGAGCGGCTGAACGAGATCATGTTCGATCTGTGAAAGTGGCTAGGCGGTAGTAAGGAGGACGCGGTGTAACGTGGGGAGCCGTCGCCTTCCGTCGTGTGCAACACGTTTGTCACATCGCTGTCGCCCCATCGTCGCAATCACCGCCTACCCGTCCGCGAACGAACTGGAACGGTTCGTGACGGGGATCGGGGCTCATGAAGACATTTTTGGTGACCGCACGGCTGTTGAGCGGCATCGGGTTAGCTGTGCTGGCATCGTCGATGGCACAGGCGCAAACCACGGCCGTGCTGACGGAACCGGCAGGACAGGACATTCCGGCGCCCGAAGCCGGCGCGGCCGGTGACATCGTCGTCACGGGCACGACGACGCGGTCGGTGAGCCAGGTGTCGGGCGTTGAGATCCAGAAGGTGCTGCCAGGCATCAGTCCGTTGAAGGCGCTGCAGACCCTACCCGGCGTCACCTTCCTGACCGCGGATCCGTGGGGCAATAATGAGCAGAACATCTCGCTGTTCATCCACGGCTTCAACCAGCAGCAGCTGGGCTATACGCTCGACGGCGTACCGCTCGGCGACCAGCAATACGGCAATTACAACGGTCTATCGCCGCAGCGCGCGGTCATATCCGAAAATGTCGGTAGCATTACGTTGGCCACCGGTGCGGGCGATCTCGGCACGCCGTCGACCAGCAACCTCGGCGGCACGATCGACGTCTTCTCCAGCGATCCGAAGCGCGACTTGGGGGTGAACCTGCAGCAGGTGTTCGGCAGCTATTCGACCTTGCGAACTTACGGCCGCCTCGACACCGGCGATCTCGGCGACGGGACGCGGCTCTATGTCTCCGGCGTGCGGCAGGATGCGCGCGCCTGGGATTTCAATGGCAAGCAGGGCGGTTACCAGGCCAATGCCAAACTCGTCCGCGAAGATTCCAACGGCAAGCTGACGGCCTATTTCGCCTATTCGGACAAGACCGAACCGAACGAGGACGCGACGTCGATTGTCGTGCGACCCGCATCGGGCACGACCGCGGCGGTCGATAACCGTGGCGTTGCGCCTTACGTCCGCCCGTTCCTCTACCCAGACGCTGCCGGCGCAGTCGCCTATTATCAGTCGCCGGCTTATGCTTCGGTCAACGCTGCGCCGGGTGCGAACTACCGCAATTACTATAGCGACGCGCAACGCACCGATTATCTCGGTTATGCGAAATACGACTGGAATGTAGCGCCGGGCCTCACCTGGTCGAACCAGGCCTATTTCCATCACAACGACGGCGTCGGGGTCGTCGCGGGGCCGGTCACTGCAGCCGGCCTGCCGCAGCTCTTCTCCTTCTATTATCCAGGTGCGCCGGGTAGCAGCCCGACCTCGGCGGCTAACCTCGCGCGGCTCTCGACGATCTTCGGTGGCTCGGGGATCGCCACGCGCACGACCGAATACCGGATCGACCGCGTCGGTGCGATCTCGACGTTGCGCGCCGAGATCGGCGATCACACGATCGAGATCGGTGGCTGGTACGAACATCAGAGCTCGTCAGCCAAGCGGCGCTGGTACGCGTTCGATATCAACAATCCGTCGACGCCGTACGATCGCCCGCTCGACCTCGCGCGACCGCTGATCACGCAATATCACAGCGAGATCCGTGTCGATGAGATCCAGACCCATATCCAGGACGCGTGGCGCATCGTGCCGGCGCTGACGCTGCAGGCGGGCTTCAAGAGCACGTTCCAGAAGGCGAGCCAGACCATTCCGGTGCAGCCGATTCCCGGCTCGTTCACGGGCTCGCGCGAACTGCCGGTCGGCAAGCTCGACACCAACCGTATCTTCCTGCCGCAGGTGGGGGCGCTGTGGGAGCCGAGCGAGCACGAACAGCTCTTCATCAATGGGCAGAAGAATATTCGCCAGTTCCAGACCAGCGCCGCCGCTGGCCTTTCGCCGTTCGCACTCGGCAGCCAGACCTTATTCGAATTCTTCAAGGCCAACACAAAGCCCGAGACGAGCTGGACCTATGAAGGCGGCGTCCGCACGCAGCGCAGCTTCGATCTCGGTCCGATCACCGGATTTCAGGGCCAGATCAGCGTCTATCATGTTGATTTCAGCAACCGGCTGCTGTCGATTAGTCCTAATGCAACGATCACAGCGATCGTCAGTGGCGCTACGATCCTGCAGAACGTTGGCAGCGTGAAAACCGATGGCATCGACGTCGCGGGCACGCTGCGGTTCGGCAGTACCTTCTCGATCTACAACGCGCTCTCTTATAACAACTCGCGCTTCGGAGACGATTATCTGAGCGGCACCGCAACCATCGCGACCAAGGGCAAGAAAGTGCCCGGATCCCCGGCTTGGCTCAATAAGACGGTGGCGACCTTGTCGGTCGCCCCGTTCGACGTGCAGCTGATCGGCGATTATCTTGGCCGTCGCTATGCGACTTTTACCAATGATCTGTCCGTGGGCGGATACTTCACGATGTCGGGACGGATCGGGGTCGACGTGCCGCTGAGCAACGGCTTCGTCGCAAAGAAGCTGACTCTTAGCCTCAACGTCACCAACATCACCGACAAGAAGGCGGAGTCGACGCTTAGCATCGGCGCGGCGTCGGGGACGTATAATTTCTTCCCGCTAGCGCCCCGGCAGGTGTTTGGGACGATCGGTATCGGATTCTGAGGCGGCAGCGCTGGATTAGTTAAGGCGTCTTTGTTCCTGGGCGAAGATCAGCGCCTCCTATCTGTCACCAAGTCGAGAGCTCCGCAGCAATGCGAAGATGGTATCGAATGGCTTAAGCGCCGTGCAACCGGTCAGAACCAAGCCAGGACATGCGTACAAACGAGCCAGACACGAATCTCTCGAACGGTATTTAGTTTCACTAGTCAGAACAAGCCGCCCCCAAGCACAGCTCGAACTGGAAGGGCGCCCAAGGGAACTTGGGCGCCCTTTTCGTATGACCGACTGCGGCTTAGTGACGTCATATGTGATCACGACGGGTGCGACGATCAAAGGACCGGAGTACGGGCGTCAAAAATGCGCTGCGAGCGCACGGTAATGGGTCGCTTAATTCGCGAAGGTTTAGGCCGCTTACAGCCAATAGTTGGCTTGCGTAGCTAAGCCCCGTTCGATCCCTCGAACTTCCATTTGGCAGCAAGCATCGCCAACAGAAGATCGACGTAGCTCCACCCCTCGGCGCGGGCGGCGATCGCCGAGAGGCAGTCCTGATCTTCGCGACCCGGGCGGCCCGGCCCCGTCATGTTTGGTTTCATGTTCAGGTCGAACAATTTGAACGTACCATGGCGATCGGCCCGGCAATCGATCCGGATCGCGGTGCGGGCGTCGACCAGCGCGGCTGCCAAGACGCATCTTTCGATCATCGCCAAAATCACAGGATCGCGCAGTCGCTCGGGACTGATTGCAACACTGTTGGCGGTGACCGGAACGTCGCCGTTATACGGCGCTACCCCGCCGCGCTGATCGAATCGGTACACGGGCGGCAACGCCCAGTGCGTCGGTGCCGGCGAACCATCCGGACGCGGGGAGGCGGGCGGCATGATGGTGACGGTCATCTCGTCGCCATCAAGAAACTCCTCCACCATTAGCATGTCGCCGAAGGTGGCAGCCTTGATCAACGCAGTCGCGGCATCGTGCAGGTCGCCAAGGCTCCTCACTAGAGTGACGCCCTGACTGCCACGTCCGCGCACCGGCTTGACGATCATCGGAAAGGACATGTCACGGGAAGCACACGCATCTTCGACATCGGCCAGTGCGCAGACGTTCTCTTTCGCCGTGCCAGACAGCAGAAACGATTGAGCTACCGGCAGGCCAGCCTCGGCAAGGAGGCGATTGGTCTCGAACTTGTCGTCGAACGCCTGCATTGCCGCGGGAAGCTGTCCGACGATGTCGAAGTCGGCCATCACAGTCTCGAGCGGATGTCCTCCGAACAGGACCGTGTTCGCCCACAGGACCGATGCGCCGGCGGCGCCTGCGCTACGGATGCCCTCGACGGTGTCCGGGAACACCCAGTCGAGTGCCGTGGAAGGGTCTGGTAAGGAGGTGGGCGTGACCACATTCACGCCTGCCGTCCGCAATGCGAAAGCAATGTCAGCGCCGCCATCTGAATATCCGCCCGGCTTTGCGTCCTTTCGCAATCCGTTGATCAACGGTGGCGGAAGCGCTTGGTAGAGAATGGCGACCGGCGCTGTTTTCATGAATGATCTCCTGGGTGTCGCGCACTAGCCCGGAGCGACACGGCAGGGCAAATGGCTGAATTCCTCCTGTGGAGCGCGAGGCATTCGATGTCGGCGGCGAACGTCCTCGTTCCTCCAATCATGTCATTCGAAACCGGAAGGCCACGATTCAAAATTGGTCATATGGCGTAGGTGAACCAGCGTCCGAAGTTGGGAGGCAGGCGAAGGGGCGGGACCGTCCGCTATTGGGTCGATACGCTCGACGCCGACCAAGCTACGGCCTAAAAGTGGGCAAGGTATCCGCCATCGACCGCAATTACCTGTCCCGTAATGTAGGAAGCTGCCGGCGAGGCGAGGAACACGACCGCTCCGGCGATCTCGGCAGGATGGCCCCAGCGGCCGAGTGACGTGCGCCTCGCAAGGTGGGCCGCGATCTCCTCGCTGGCCACCATCGGCGCATTGGCATCAGTCGCAAAATAGCCCGGCGCGACCGCGTTGACCGTGATCCCACGTGGGCCCAGTTCGGCAGCGAGCGCGCGCGTCAGCGCTTCAAGCCCGCCCTTGGTGGCGGTATAAGCGGCGTCACCAGCGCGCGCGATCTGTCCGGCAATCGATGTGATCGTAATAATTCGCCCACCTTCTCGCATTTGCGGTGCCACCATTCGCACGAGGTCAAACGGAGCGACAAGGTTTACTTCGAGCAGCCGGCGGAAAGCGGCGCGGTCGAGTTCAGCGAGCGGACGTCGATCGCGTAGACCCGCATTACTGACGAGTATGTCGATCGGACCGAGCGCTGTTACGGAATTGCGTAGGGCGGTCTCGTCCTCCAGGTCGACGACAATTGCCTTGGCATAGCCGCCCGCATCCACCAATTCGGCTACGACCGCGTCCAACCGCCCCCGGTCACGACCGTGAACTACCACTTCCGCACCAGTCTCAGCGAGGCTCCGAGCGATTGCGTGGCCGAGACCACCACCCGCGCCCGTGACAAGCGCGAGGCGACCGGTCAGCGCTCTGCTCACTTGTCGGGCCGGCGACGGGATCATCGGGCCTCGCAGCCCGTGTTGTACCACCTAATCACGGATGCGAGCGGCCGGACGGGGCCACATCGGCATTCCCCACAGCAGCGCATGCTAAGATCAGCGTATCCCATTTCTCAGCGACTCCGCTACCGGGAACCCGTATTTCTCGAGCCCCGCGACGACCTTCGGCAACCCCTCGGACTGCGCCCAGAACATCGGTCCGCCGCGGTAGACCGGCCAGCCATAGCCGTAGATCCACACCACATCGACGTCCGACGCACGTTGCGCCTTGCCCTCTTCGAGGATCAGCGCGCCTTCGTTGACCATCGTATAGAGCGTCCGCACGACGATCTCCTCGTCGCTGATCTCGCGCGGAGTCACGCCCGACTTCTTGCGGAAATCGTCGATGATCTCGGCGACGCGCGCAGAGTTCGACGGCGTCCGCTTCTCGTCGTAATCGTAGAAGCCCGCCTTGGTCTTCTGGCCCCAGCGGTTCTCCGCCGCCAGCGCATCGCGGATGTTCTCGATCCGGCTCGGATCGCGGTGCCAGCCGATGTCGACGCCCGCCAGATCGCTCATCTGGAACGGCCCCATCGGCATCCCGAATGCGACATGGACCTTGTCGATCTGCTCGGGGCTCGCGCCCTCCAGCAGCAGCTTGGTCGCCTCGACCTGCCGCGGCATCAGCATGCGGTTACCGATGAAGCCATAGGTAACGCCCGCCACCACGGCCACTTTCTTGATCTTCTTGGCCAGCGCCATGACCGTCGCCAGCACGTCGTCTGCGGTCTTGTCGCCGCGAACCACTTCGAGCAGTTTCATCACGTTGGCCGGCGAGAAGAAGTGCATGCCGACGACGTCTTCAGGCCGCTTCGTGCACGCGGCGATCTCGTCGATGTTCAGATACGAGGTGTTCGACGCCAGGATCGCGCCGGGCTTGGCGATCGCGTCGAGCTTGGTAAAGATCTCCTTCTTCACATCCATCGTCTCGTACACCGCCTCGATGATCAGGTCGCATTCGGCGAGATCGGCGAAGTCGAGCGTCGGCTTCAGCGCGCCCATCGCCTGTTCGACCTGCTCGGGTTTGATCCGGCCCTTGGCGGCGGTCGCCTCGTAGTTTTTCCGTACGACACCGGTGCCGCGGTCGAGTGCCTCCTGTTGCATTTCGACGATCGTGACGGGGATGCCTGCGGACAGGAAGTTCATCGAGATGCCGCCGCCCATCGTGCCCGCGCCGATCACGCCGACGCGCTTGATCTCACGCAGCTTGGTGTCCGCGGGGACGTCGTCGATCTTGGCGGCCTGGCGTTCGGCGAAGAAGATGTGGCGTTGTGCCGTCGACTGCACGCCAGTCATCAGTTTCATGAATTCCTGACGCTCGAAGGCGATGCCCTCCTCGAAGCTGGAGCCGTCCGCAGCTTTCTCGACGCACGCGATATTCGCGGCGGGCGCGTCGAAGTTACGGAAACGCCGCGCATTCTCCTTCTTGAACGCGGCGACCGCGTCGGGATCGGCCTGCGCTGTCTTTTCGGACGCACGGGGCAGGGGGCGCCTGCTCGCGATCTCGCGTGCGAACGCGATGGCATCGGCTTCGAGCGAGTCCTCGCCGACGATCTTGTCGATCAGGCCGGCGTCGAGCGCCTTCTTCGCCGAGATCGGATCGCCCTTCGCGGTCATCTCCAGCGCGAGCTTCACGCCGGCGATGCGCGGGACACGCTGCGTGCCACCGGCGCCGGGAAGCAGGCCGAGCTTCACTTCTGGGGTGCCGATCTTCGCGGACGGAACGGCGACGCGGTAATGGCAGCCGAGCGTGACCTCGCAGCCGCCGCCGAGCGCGGTGCCGTGGATCGCGGCGACGACGGGCTTAGAAGACGCCTCGATCATGTCGACGACGGTGGGCAGGCCGGGCTCGACCATCTCCTTGCCGAACTCGGTGATGTCGGCGCCCGCGAAGAACGTGCGGCCGTCGCAGCGGATCACCATCGCGGTTATGCTGTCGTCGTTAACGCCTTGTTTGATCGCGGACTCAAGGCCCTGCCGGACCGCGGCGCCGAGCGCGTTCACAGGCGGGTTGTTCGAGATGATGACGAGCACGTCGTCATGGCGTTCGGAGCGGATCGGCGAAGTCATACAGTCTCCAGAATTTCTGTCGTTCAACGCGGTGTAGACAGGGCTAAGAAGCACCTTGGAATGTCGGTTTGCGTTTGCTCTGGAAGGCCGCGATGCCTTCGCGGCCTTCAGGCCGTCGCGATTGACTTGCGATACTGCGTGCTTCGGCGTCGAGATGTGTTTCGAGCGGCGTGACCAGACTATCGAATAACAGACGCCGCGTTGCGCCCAGTGCCGATGTGGCGGAGGTCACCAACTTTTCGGCCAATGCCGTTGCCTCTTCTCTGAGGCTGCCGCCTTCTACGACGCGCGTCACAAGTCCCATCTTGGCGGCTTCGGTCGCCAAGACACGTGTGTTGCAGAAGAATAGTTCCTGTGCCCGTCGCAATCCTACGAGACGTGGAACAAGCCAACTTGTACCGCCATCTGGCGACATTCCGAGTGCGGTATACGCCATCGTGAAATGGGCCTCGGGGGCTGCCAACACGATGTCACCGATGACGGCAAGCCCGATACCAGCACCCGCCGCTGGACCGTTGACTGCCGTAATCAGCGGCTTGTCCATTCGCGCCAGGCGAGTGATGGCGGCATGCAGATACGCAGTCGTCTGCTTGATGTGCGCTGGTAACGCATCACCCATTTTTGCAAAGCCGGCGACGTCCCCACCGGCACAGAACATGCGGCCGTTTCCGGTCAAGATGACGCACCGTATCGCCGGGTCTTCGTCACACTCGATCGTAGTCTCCATCAACGCCTTCGCCATCGGCACGTCTATCGCGTTGGCTGCGGCAGGGCGATCGAGGGTCAGCCAAGCCACTGGTCCAACGCGCTCGAACAGCAAGCCGTTCATGTTTGAACCGGACCTTGGGCGTCGCGCCAGTCGCGCTTGATCTTCTTGGCAAGGCTCCACTTGTGGACCTCGGTGGGACCGTCGTAGATCCGAAAGGCGCGTACCTCGCGAAAGACTTGGGCGACGATCGTGTCGTCGGTCACGCCGGTGCCGCCCATGACCTGCACGCAGCGATCGGCGATGCGCATCAACGCCTCGCTGACCGCAACCTTTGCCATTGAGCTTTCCACGGTACCAAGCGCGCCCGTATCGAGCACGTCGGCGCACCAATCGATCATCAGTTCGGCCTGTCTCAGATCGATCAGATTCTCGGCAAGCATGAAGCCGACCCCTTCGTGATCGACCAGCGGCTTGCCGAACGCGTGGCGGCGGCAGGCATAGTCGGTCGCGATCTCGTTCGCGCGGTCGCAGGCACCCAGCCACCGCATGCAATGGGTAAGCCGTGCGGGCGCCAGCCGAACTTGCGCGAGCTTGAAGCCGTCTCCCGGATTGCCAAGCATCTGGTCGGCCGGGATGCGCAGGTTTGTGACAGCGACAACCGAATGACCGCCCGGCATGGAACTGTCGATCGTATCGAGCACGCGTTCGATCGTGATCGCAGGATCGGGCAGGTCGACCAGGAACATCGTCGCACCTTCGTCGGCTTTCGCCATCACGATGCCGACCTTGGCACCGTCGGCGCCCGTGATGAACGCCTTGCGACCATTGACGACCCAGTGGTTTCCATCGCGCGTTGCGGTCGTGAGCATCATCGACGGATCCGAGCCGGCGCCACCATCGGCAGCTGGCTCCGTCATGAAGAAGGCGGATCGCGCCGTTCCGTCCACCAGCGGCGAGAGGAAGCGCGTCTTTTGCTCGGTGCTGGCGACCTTGCCGAGCAGATACATGTTGCCCTCGTCGGGTGCCATGACGTTGACCGCCAATGGCCCGAGTGGCGACAACCCGGAAGCGCGCAGCACCTTAGCCGTATCTCTATGCGACAGGTGGCTGCCGTCGGAAAGAATATGCGGGGTCAGGACTCCGGCCGCGCGCGCCAGATTGCGCAACTCCTGGACGAGTTCGTCCGAAGGACCGTGCGCATTACGCCGGGGATCGTGTTCGTACGGCACCACCTGGTCGCGAACGAAGCCTGCCACGGCTGCGGCAATGGTGGTGCCGCTCATCGGGGTGCCATCCGGATCGCACCATCAAGGCGGATCACGTCGCCGTTGAGCATGGGATTGGTCAGGATCGCTTCGACCAGTGCGGCATATTCCTCTGGTTTCCCGAGCCTGCTGGGGTGCGGCACCTGCGTTCCCAGCGAGTCCTGCGCCGCTTGTGGCAGGCCCATGAGCATCGGCGTCAGGAAGATCCCGGGGGCGATCGTCATCACCCGGATGCGATGCTGCGCAAGGTCGCGAGCGATGGGGAGCGTCATGCCGACGACGCCACCCTTCGAGGCGGCATAGGCTGCCTGGCCTACCTGTCCGTCATAGGCGGCCACCGAAGCGGTATTGATGATCACGCCGCGTTCCTCACCGATCGGCTCGGCCGCGACCAGTCTCGCCGAGGAGCGGGCAATCATAGCGAAGGTGCCTATCAGGTTGATCTCGACGGCGCGGCGGAAAGCGTCGAGCGGATGCGGAACGTTTTCCTTGCCGACGGTCTTGATCGCGGGCGCTACGCCCGCACAATTGACCAATATGCGGGCGACGCCGTGGGCCTGTTCGGCCTCGGCGAGTGCAGTTTCGATGGCGGCATCGTCCGTGACGTCGACGATCGCGGCGCGCCCGCCGATCGCGGTGGCGTGAGCCTCTGCGGCGTCACGATCCCGATCTACGATCGTTACCCTGGCGCCTCTGGCCGCGAGCATCGCAGCAGTGGCTCCGCCTAGTCCGGATGCGCCACCGGTGACGATGGCGGCTATGTCGTTGATCTTCAAGACTGTCTCCTATTGTGCGGTGGATCCGCCATCGACGATCAGTTCGGAGCCCGTCATGTAGCGCGATCCATCTCCGGCCAAGAAAACAATGGCATCGGCTATCTCGTCCGGCGAGGCCTTGCGCCCCAGCGGCGTGTCCGCCAGCAGCGCGCGCTGTCCTTCCTCCGACGCGTGCGCTCCCGCCGTCAGGGGCGTGGCGACGTGTCCGGGGTGAATGGAGTTGACGCGTATCCCGTTGCCCAAGGCGGCGCATTCGAGTGCAGTGGCCTTGGTAAACATGCGAACGCCGCCCTTTGCCGCGCAGTAAGCGCCGGTGTTGGCGGCGCCCGCGATGCCGCGGATCGACGACATATTGACGATCGCACCGCCCGTTGGCGACTTCGCGAGCAGGGGCAGGAGATATTTAGTGCTGAGAAAGATACTGTCGAGGTTGACGGCCATGACCATCCGCCAGTGATCGAGCGTCGTATCGGCGATGGAACGGAAGGTCCCGAAGCCGGCGTTGTTCACCAAGATGTCGAGATGCCCGATTTCATCGGCAATGGTCCGCGCCACGTCGATCCATCCGGCTTCGTCGGTGACGTCGAGCGTGACGGTGCGGTGGGCACCTGCCGGCAGGTCGTCCAGCGCGCCGGGCAAGGCGTCTGCTGTCCGATCGATGAGAATAACGGTCGCACCGTGTTCGGCCATGCGACGGGCGGTAGCGCGCCCGATCCCCGACGCTGCACCGGTGACCAGGGCGACGCGGTTGTCCAATGCTTTCATCACGTCGATTGCCGGTCGTTCGTCATAGCCTGACATCCTTCTCGATTATCGTCACGACGGATAATCGACCGTACGGTCGGTCGTCAACTGTTGTCAGCGTCCGGATGGTCGTTAAGAAGGGCGGCACACAGGCCGAACCAAGGCTCATCGGCTTATGCTTGAAGGAGAAAGACGTGACTCGCGACGCCCCCCAAGCCAATCTGCTGCTTTCAAGCGGGCGACTGCGCTCCAACGCTCCGAAGACCGTCGCGGGTTATGCGCGGTTTCGTAAGGTGGTCGAGGAGGACGGTGCGCTGCCGGCTTCGCTCAAGCGTCTGTTTGTCGCCGCGGCCGCCTGTACGAAAGGCTATGAGGCGATGGCGCGACGAGAGTTGGCGCAGGCCGCGACCGCTGGGCTGACGAGCGAGCATGCCGCCGCTGCGATGACGATTCTGTCGAGTTCGCGAGGCGAGGGGGCGGCGCTGCGTTTCGCCGAAGTGCTGAGCGTGACCTATCCCGACGATGCCGTGATCGAGGCCGACGAGCAGCCGGTTGAGGTCGCCGAGGGAGACGCGGAAGGCAATTTCATCAAGTATTTCGGTACGGTGCCGCCATCGCTTCGGCTGTTGCTCGATCTCGTGCCCACCGGCGCCGACGCCTATTATCTCATGCGTGAGGGGACGCTGTCGGGGACCGCATTGGAGCCGGCTCATGCGGAGCTCCTGCTCGTGACCGTGCTCGCCGCGGACTATAGTAACTGGGCCTCCGTTCACATCGATGGCGCACGAAAAGCAGGCGCGACCGAGGCCCAGATCGCCGAAGCCATCCTCTGCGCGGTCCCGGTCGCCGGGTTGTCGGCATGGGTGATCGGCGCAACCGCGATGGAAGCGCCAAAGAGCGGATAACAGTCCAAGACTGCGCGGATGCATGGACGCACGCGCTCGAACGGCATACGAACGATAACTGCTAGAGAACAGGATACGACACCGCATGCCGGCAAAGACGACCAAGGTTCGCACGGAAGCGCATGATGAGAAGCGTATTGCGATCATCGAGCATTGCGCCGGCCTGTTCGACAAAGTCGGGTATCACAATACGTCGATGCAGATGCTCGCGGACGAGGTCGGCATGGGAAAGCCGACCCTATACCATTACTTTCCGAGCAAGATTTCCATTCTGTACGCGATCCACGATACGCATATCCAGGCCTTGCTTGCCGGGCTTACGGTGGAGGAGGGCTCCGATCCGGTACCGTCGCTACGCGCGGCGTGCGTCGGCATCCTGACTCAGATCGCCAACCACCCGGGCTATGTTCGTGCCTTCATGGACAATTACGGTGATCTGGAAGGGGAAATGCGCGATGCTATCCGCCAGGCAAGACGCGATTATTTCGCTCGCGTAAAGGGCTTGATCGAGGCCGGCATAGCGAGCGGCGAATTCCGCAGCGTCAATCCGACCATTACGACCTACGGCTTCCTGGGCATGTGCAACTGGGCGTATAAATGGTACCCGCCGCTGGCCCCGACGCAGACGCCGGAGCAAGTCGCGGATGCGCTATGCCAACCCTTCTTCGACGGGCTCAAGACCAACCCATCGCAGGGGTAACGCGCCGGCGGCGATCCTGTTAAACCCCGTCCATGTACGACCGATCGCGACCTGATCCTCACCGTGTTTATGCTTGGACGGTGAGTCCCTCCACGCTGCCATGCTGATCGACGACAATATCCTCGACGCGGTACGGATACAGACGTCCGCAGACATACGTCCGGCTGCCGAGGCGCTGCGCGATGCGGTGAGCGAGCGCACCGGGCTACTCGTCAACATCACGCACAATATCGCCACCTCGACGCCGATGAAGGATGTGGACGGCCGCGTGCTCGCCAGCGACGTCTTTACCCCGGGCGAGGCTGGGGCGTTATGGTGGGAAGTACCCCTGCTCGGACTGACGTCGCCTTTGCCCAAGGCGTGTCGGCTGGAGGGGGAACCGTTCTGGTGCAACAGAAGCGGCATTTATTCGCGGTCGCGCAATCGTGCGCTCGAAGCGCTCGATCTCTCCGATTTCGAGGCGCGGGCGTTCACGCGCACGGCGATCGTGGCGCCGGTGCATCTCCCGTTCGGACAGATCGGCGCTGCGAGTTTCGTCCATCATGACCATGACGTGGAGGACCTGAGCGCGATCTTCGGCGCGCATGACGAGGCACTGGCGCTCCTCGCGCGAATCTTCATCACCAGCTACGTCAAGGCAACAGAACAGCCACGCGAGCAGCTGGCGGGAGTGGCCCTGACGAAGCGGGAGGTAGAGTGCCTGCGGTGGGCGGGGGCGGGCAAGACCAACGACGATATCGCGATCATCCTTGGCCTGAAGCGCACCACCATTCGCTTTCATATCCGCTCCGCTGCGCAGAAGCTCGATGCCGTCAATCGCGACCAAGCGCTGTTCAAGGCGGCGCAGCTTGGTTTTCTCGGCAAGGTGCGCTGACACAAAGGTCAGCGGCGTATCATTGGCGATGCCGCTAGTCTCTCGAACCAAGGAGAGAGATATGCTGGATGCACCGCTGGAAGATGCGCCCCTGATCGACAATCGCTTGCTTGTCCGCGATGGACGGGGCGACGTCGCCTTGTTGGCGGGCCGCAATCGCATGACGGGCGCGATCGCCTTTCCGCTACCCGATGACGAGGACCGTTTTGAAACGGTAACCTTGCCCCGCGAAGGCCGTTTGTGGTCATGGACGGTGCAGCGTTTCCGTCCCAAGTCGCCGCCCTATGCGGGGCCAGAAGCGTTCGAACCCTATGCGGTCGGCTATGTGGCTCTGGGTGAAGCGCTGATCGTCGAGGGTCGGCTGACCGGCGCACCCATCGACCAGTTCGCGATCGACATGCCGATGACGCTGGTGGCGCAGGCCTTTACGCGAATGGATGGAGAGGTTCGTACGACCTTCGCTTTCGCGCCAACGGCGTTGGCGGCATGAGCGACGTCTTCATCGTCGGTGCTGGCATTCACCCGTTCGGCCGTACGCCGGGCCGTAGTGGCTTGCAGCAAGGGGCGTTCGCCGTTCGTGCGGCGCTCGCCGATGCAGGGTTGTCGTGGCCTGATGTGCAGTTCGCCTACGGCGGATCGGACGCCGCGGGCAAAGCGGACACCATGGTCTCCGATCTGGGACTGACGGGCTTGCAGTTCATCAACGTGTCGAACGGTTGCGCGACCGGCGGCTCGGCGATGTTCGGCGCCTATACGACGATCAAGTCGAGCGAGTTCGACCTGGGTATCGCCGTCGGCTTCGACAAGCATCCGCGCGGTGCCTTCGATCCGAAGCCTGCCGAATGGGGCCTGCCCGAATGGTATGGTGAAACCGGCCTGATGCTGACCACGCAGTTCTTCGCGATGAAGATTCAACGGTACATGGCGGCTTACGGCATTACGCCACCGACCCTCGCGGCAGTCGCGGAGAAGGCATTCGCAAATGGTGCGCTGACTGAGCATGCATGGCGACGCGAACCGGTCGATGCGGACACGATTTTGCACTCGACCATGGTGAGCGATCCACTGACCAAGTTCATGTTCTGCTCGCCCGGCGAAGGCGCGGTCGCGCTGATTTTCGCCAGTGGCAAGCGCGCGCGCGAACTGGGATTGCCGATGGTGCGGCTTCGTGCGGCAGCGGTCCGTAGCCGCCCGCCGGGGTCGTTCGAGGTCTTTTCGCCGGCGCTGGAAATCGATCGTGGGCCATCGCCCACCGAGATCGCCTCGCGCGCTGCATATGAGATGGCAGGGGTCGGTCCTGCCGATATCGGCGTCGCGCAATTGCAGGATACCGAAAGCGGGGCAGAGATCATGCACATGGCCGAGAACGGTTTCTGTGCCGACGGCGAGCAGGAACGGTGGCTGGCCGAGGGACGCACGCGGATCGGCGGTGCGCTGCCGGTCAACACTGATGGTGGTTGTCTCGCGTGCGGGGAGCCGGTCGGCGCCTCGGGGTTGCGGCAGGTGTACGAGAATTACCGCCAGCTGACAGGCCAGGCCGGCGCGCGGCAGGTGCCGGGCACCCCTCGGTTGGGTTATAGTCACGTCTATGGCGCCCCCGGCGTCTCGGGCGTCGCGATCGTGGAGCGCGCGTGATGGATCTTTCGCTATCCCCGGAACAGCAGGCTTTCCGTACCGAGGTGCAGTCCTTCCTGCAGCACGCGCTGACGCCGGCGATGCGGCAGGGCGCAACCCTGACGTCGGGCGTGTTTGCCGAACCCGATGTGTATCTCGCGTGGCAGGCGGCGTTGAACGCCAAGGGCTGGCTTGTCTATTTCTGGCCTAAAGCAGCTGGTGGTCCCGGATGGGATGCCGTGCGCCGCTGGATATTCGAGACCGAATGCACGGCCGCGGGCGCACCGATCCTGCCCGGTATGGGACTGAAGCTGGTCGGGCCTGTCCTGTATACCTACGGCAGCGATGAACAGCAGGAGCGGTTTCTGCCCGCATTGCGCAGCGGCGAACACATCTGGGCACAGGGTTTTTCGGAACCGGGATCAGGCTCGGACCTTGCTTCGCTTCGCACGCGCGCGGTGCGCGAAGGCGACGAGTATATCGTTTCGGGCCAGAAGATCTGGACCACGCAGGCGCAATTCGCGAACTGGATGTTCGCGCTGGTGCGCACCGACGCCACCGTCAAGGCGCAGCGCGGCATCTCGTTCCTGCTGATCGACATGGCATCGCCCGGTGTTACCGTGCGACCTATCCTGAGTGCATCGGGAGACCATGAACTGAACGAGGTCTTTCTCGAAGACGTCCGTGTCCCCGTTGCAAACTTGGTCGGCGAGGAAGGGCAGGGGTGGACGATCGCCAAGTTCCTGCTCGAGAACGAGCGCGGTGGTACCTGCTATGCGCCGCAATTGCTGGCCGATCTCGATCGTCTGACGCGCGCCACGACGTTGAGGGGCGAACTGGCGGATCGCGCCGTACGGCTGCGGCTGGAGGCGGAAGCGCTCGAGATGACCGAGTTGCGCACGTTGCTGGAGATCGAGCAGGGCAATCCACCGCATGCGCGTAGCCTCGCGGTGAAACTCATTGCCTCCGAGGTGCGCCAGGGGATCGAGGGCCTTGCGATCGACGCGTTCGGCATGGCGAGCTTGCAGCTCCCCGCCGAACGCCCGTTCCACGCCTACGACGCGCCGGCACTGGTCGGCCCGCCCGAGGCAGGCTTGGCCGCCGCACGCTATCTCAACGCGCGGGCGTGGTCGATCTTCGGCGGCACCAGCGAAATCCAGCTCACCATCATTGCCAAGGCCGCCGTCGGCCTCTGACCATCGAAGGACCATTTTCATGCCAGAAGCTTTCATCGTATCAGCAAAACGTACTCCCGGCGGCCGTCGCAATGGCAGGCTTGCGGGGATTCATCCTGCCGACCTGGGTGCGACGATACTCGACGCCATTATCGCCGAGACCGGTGTCGATCCAGCGGCGATCGACGACGTCATCATCGGCTGCGTCAGCCAGATCGGCGAGCAGACCTTCGCACTTGGCCGCAACGTCGTACTTGCTTCGTCGCTGCCCGACAGCGTGCCTGCCGTCACGATCGATCGCCAATGCGGCAGCTCGCAACAGGCGCTGCACTTTGCGGCTCAAGCGGTAATGTCGGGCACGCAGGACCTAGTGATCGCCGGCGGTGTCGAGAGCATGTCCCGCGTCCATATGGGATCGCCTGTGACGCTGGCCGCCAAGGCCGGAATGGGTGGGAGTCCCTTCTCGGCGAAGATCCTGGAACGCTACGGCGTCGAGGGCTTCAGCCAGTTCACCGGTGCACAGATGATCGCCGACAAATACGGTTTCGACCGTGCTGCGATGGACGCCTATGCGCTGGAAAGCCACCGTAAGGCGGTAGCCGCTCGCGCGTCCGGCGCCTTCACTGCCGAGATCGTTCCGGTCACGACGATCGATCCCGATGGCAATTCGGTCGTGCATGATCATGACGAGGGCGTACGTGCCGACGCGTCGCTCGAGTCGATCGGTTCGGTCAAGCTGTTGAGCGAGAAGGGCACATTGTCCGCGGCGACCGCCAGCCAGATCTGCGACGGCGCCAGCGGTGTGCTTGTCGCTTCCGCCGAAGCGGTTCGGACACATGGCCTGACGCCGCTCGCGCGCATCCACAACCTTACCGTGACGGCGGGCGATCCCGTCATCATGCTGGAGGAGCCTATCTCCGCGACCCGTCGCGCGCTGCAACGTGCGGGCATGACGCTGGATCAGATCGACCTGTTCGAGGTGAACGAGGCATTCGCATCGATCCCGATGGCGTGGCTGTCCGCGCTCGGTGCCGATCCAGCGCGGCTCAACGTGAATGGCGGTGCCATCGCACTTGGCCATCCGCTGGGTGCGACGGGCACGAAGCTGATGGCGACCCTCGTTCACGCGCTGCATGCGCGCGGTGGGCGGTACGGCTTGCAGACGATGTGCGAAGGCGGGGGCATTGCCAACGTCACGATCGTGGAGCGGGTGTGACATGAACATCACCCCCAGCGAGGAACAGGTCTTGTTGCGCGATACCGTCAGCCGTTTTCTGGCGGATCGGACGGACCCTGCAACGGCGGGCGAGGGGCCGATCTCGCAGGATGACTGGCATGCGCTGGGCGAACTGGGACTGTTCGGCTTCCTGTTGCCCGAAGCGGCAGGCGGCCTGGGCGGCGGGCCGCAGGACGTGATGATCGTGGCGGAAGAGTTCGGCCGCGCGCTTGCGATCACGCCATTAGCTGAGGGGATCGTCGGCGCCGCGGATGCGATCGCGCGTGGGGGCGACGCCGCCGCGATCGAGACATGGGTAGCACCGGCAATGACGGGCGATCATGTGCTCGCCGTCGCGGTGGCCGATGTCTCGACCGACGGCGTGCGGCTGACGGGACGCGCGGATTTCATATTGTCCGCAGTCGATGCAGCCGCACTGGTCGTGATAGGCGCCGGTGCGACCTGGCTTGTCGAACGCGACGCCGACGGGCTTTCGATCGACCCGGTCCGGCTGATCGACGGATCGGCTGCAGGCATGGTGCGGTTTGACGGCACGCCCGCTCTGGCCCTGACACAAGCGGACGGCGATACGACCTTGGCAATGATTCGCCTTTGCCACGTCGCCGAATTGGTGGGGGCGATGTCCACGCTGTACGAGCAGACCGTGGAGTATGTACGCCAGCGCCAGCAGTTCGGCGTCGCGATCGGCAGCTTTCAGGTCGTTCAACACAAGTTGGCGCGGATGTTCGTCGCGCTTGAACAGGCGCGATCACTTATGCTGAAAGCGGCGATCGTCGACCGCGATGATGCAGGGTTCGTGCGCGGCGTGTTGGGTGCCAAGGCCTATGTGGCGGACGCGGCACAGCGGCTTGCCGAGGAGGCGGTGCACCTCCACGGTGGTATGGGCGTGACCGACGAACTCCCGGTCGGACGTGGCCTGCGCCGCGTCATGCTGCTGGCACGTGCATTTGGCAGCGCCAGCGAGGCGCGCGTGGCGCTCGCGGCGTGACGTCTAACCGCAAATGGACTTTGGCCAAGCGGCCCGACGGGCGGGTCGCGACAAGCGATTTTGTCATGCTGACCGAGCCATTCGCGCCTCCCGCGCTGGACGAAGGCGAAATGTTGGTCCGCAACCATATCTTCGCAGTGGCCCCGACGATCCGCAACTGGTTGAACGCCGGACCCGCGAGCTATCGCGGCTCGATCCCGATCGGCGGCACGATCGCAGGCATGACAGCATGTGAGGTCGTGCAGTCGAACCATCCGGCTCATCCCGTTGGCACGCGGATGGTCGCGATGGCGCGGTGGGAGGACTGGAGCGTGCTTCGTCCGAATGCAGCCTCGGTTCCGCCATTTCCCATACCTTCCGACGTGACGTTCATCGAGGCGCTTGGCATGTATTCACCCAACAGTCTGACGGCCTATTTCGGATTGCTGGACGTCGGACGGCCTTTGGCGGGAGAAACCGTCGTCGTATCAGGTGCGGCAGGATCGGTAGGCTCGCTTGTCTGTCAGATCGCGGGGATCATAGGCTGTCGCGTGATCGGTATCGCAGGGGGCCCCGACAAATGTCGCAAGCTGGTCGAAGAACTCGGTGCGACGGCAGCGATCGATTATCGCAACGATGACGTTCCGGCCCGCTTGGCTGAACTGTGTCCCGGTGGCATCGACGTGTTCTTCGACAATGTCGGTGGCGCGCAACTCGAGGCCGCGGCGAACGCGATGGCGGACCACGGCCGGATCGTCTTGTGCGGGCAGATCTCGTCCTACGACCGGGCGGGCGGCGCTCCAGGGCCGCGAGACATGATGAAGCTGGTCTATGGCCGCATCCGCATGGAAGGGTTCGTAGTCGGTGATTTCGTCGGTCGCGCTGCTGTCGCACGCGCGAAGTTGCGGCACTGGGCTGACGAGGGCCGGCTCACCGTCCGCATCGACCAGCGTGCCGGGTTCGCGTGTCTGCCCGAAGCGTTAGTTGCACTGTTTGACGGCGGTAATGACGGGACGCTGCTGGTCACGGCGTGAGGCGTCAGCCCGCAGTTTGGCCGCCATCGATCGTCACGTCCGCGCCAGTGATATAGGCGGCCTCGTCGCTCGCGAGAAAGACGATAGCGTCCGCGACTTCCTCCGCAGTGCCGGCGCGACCGAGCGGGATGTCCGCCAATCGCTTGGCAGATGCAGCGGGGTCGGTGAACACCGCACGCGATAGCTGGGTGTCGATCAGGCCGGGATTGACCGTGTTGACGCGCACGCCGTTGCGGAGCGCCGCGAATTCCAACGCCGCAGCCTTGCCGAACATGCGCGCCGCACCTTTTGCTGCACTATACGAACCCGATCCCGGCCCCGAGATCAGGCCCCGGATCGACGCGACGTTGACGATCGCACCCGACCCCGACGCGACAAGCATCGGAAGCATCGCGCGTGTGCCTAGGAACAGCGCGTCGACATTGACCGCCCGGATTTCACGCCACTCGGCAAGGCTGGTCTCGGCAAGCATACGGAAATGACCACGCCCGGCGTTATTGATCAGGATGTCCAAGCCGCCCGCCTTGCCACGCGACCGGCAGCGGCCGCCCAGTCATTTTCACTTGTGACGTCGAGCACGATGGCGCGATCGCGGCGGGCAAGGGGTAGATCACCGCACGCAGACGCGAGCGCGCGTTCGTCTCGGTCGGCGAGCCAGACATCGCCACCCCGTTCGAGGAAACGACGCGCGGTAGCGAGGCCGATGCCCATTGCGGCACCGGTTATCAGTACGGAGCGGCCGACGAAGCTCATCCCGCCGACGTGACGGCCAATCCGGCATCCTTGCGGCTCATGTCGACGATGCTCTCGAAATGGGGGTTCGTCCGGGACAGGATGGCATCGGCACGGGCGCGGATTGCGGGATCGAACGCGTCGGTCGTCGTCGCGTAGAAGCGGTTCTGCCGAATCGCGTCGAGGGCGATCGTGGCGGTCTGTTCGGCGGTCAGTGCGCCGCGATAAAGATCGTTGCGCATCGCTTCCAGAGCGGCGGACTCGCTGGGCGGGCCACCTGGCCCTGCCAACGCCTGCGGACGAGACCGCTCGGCATCGTAGATCCGCGTCGCTACCAGTCCGGGCAGGAGCAACGTGACGCCGATCGGAGCGTCCATTTCCTGCAAGCCAGCATACAGGGCCTCCGTCGCGCGGACCACGGCGTGCTTCGCCGCACCGTAACAGGCCGATCCCGAGCCGCTGACCAGCCCAGCAACCGAGGCCGTGTTCATGATGTGGGCGGGGGCTTCCGCCGCCAATAGCCGGGGCACGAACACGCGCATGCCGTTCAATACGCCCCCCAAATTGACGCCGAGCGACCATTGCCAGTCGTTTTCGGTATATTCCCACACGCGTCGATGACGCCCACCAGGCACGATCCCCGCGTTGTTGCAGAGCAGGCCGACACGGCCGAACCTCGCTTCCGCGGCATCGGCGAGCGCGGTCACGTCCGCTTCGGAGGACACGTCACAGCGCAGCGCGATCGCACGATCGGTGCCTATCTCGTCGGCGACCGCCTGCGCCTCTTCGATTGCGATATCCGCGAGCACGACGTTCATGCCCAATGTCGCCGCATGGCGCCCAAGCGCAGCGCCGATCCCGCTGCCGCCCCCGGTGATTACAGCACAGCCGTTCGACCAATCGCTCATTTTGCCAGATCCTTTTTATAATAGCGGGCGGCGAGCAGGAAGCACGACCCTGCGAAAATTCCGACGAAGGACATCGCCGCCATTGCATAACGCAACGACTGGTCGCCCATGCCGATGACGTCGCTCAGGACGCCCGTCAGCCATGGCCCAAGGCCGAGCCCGATGAGATTGACCGACAGCAGCAGGATCGACGACGTGAATGCCCGCATCGATGCCGGCACCAGCGTCTGGGTCATCGCGATGATCGGCGCATAGTAAAAGAACAGCAGCATGACCGTCACCGCGCACGCGATCAGCGATACCGTGGTCGATGGCGACAACAGCTGGACGAGTGCGGCAGGCGTGACGGCGATCAGCGCAATTCCGGTCAATACCGGCCGGAGATGAGGCTTGTCGGCGCCGATACGGTCGGTCAGCCACCCTCCCAGGAAAATACCAATCGCCCCGCCAAGGCCTGTCATCAGCGACAGCGCAGTTGCGACGTCACCAAGCGCCATGCCGTGCAGCCGCGTATAGAATGGCGCGTTCCAGTTGAGCGCGACGCTGAGCACGACGTTGTTCAGCGCGCCACCGGCGAACAGCAGCAGCAGGCTCGGCCGTCGTGCCATCAGCGCCAGCCCGTCGCGCCACGGCATGGCGTCGGGGGCGGGCCCGGCATCGTAGCGCCCGCGAACCGGTTCCCGGAGCATCATCAGGACGATCGGTGCCAGCACGACGCCGATCCCTCCGATAATCCACAAAGCGGCCCGCCAGTCGATCGCCTGGGCGAGCCAGCCGCCCGACAGATACCCCAGCATGACCCCAATCGGGAGTGCGAGCCCCCAGATACCGAGCGCCGTCGCCCGGCGCTCCGGCGGATAATAGTCGGCGATCATCGAATGGCTTGCGGGAATGCTGCCAGCCTCTCCCAGCGCCACGCCAATGCGGAAGAAGACAAGCATGGCGAAGCTGCCAGCGAACCCGCTTACCGCAGTCATCGCGCTCCACAATAACAACGATCCCGCAATCACGATCCTGCGACTGTACCGATCGGCCAGCCGCGCGATCGGCACGCCGAGCGTGGAATAGAATAGGGCGAACGTCAGCCCGGTCAACGCGCCGAGCTGAGCATCGCTGAGGGACAGGTCGCGCTTGATCGGCACCTGCAGGATCGAGATCACCGTCCGATCGAGATAGTTGAACACCGACACCACGATCAGCACCAGCAATGCGATCCGTCGTGATGCCGTCGTCGGGGTATCTGCGGCCTGTCCCATCATTTCATTTCCCATATCGTATCGTCAGGGTCGCACCGATCGTTCGCGGTGCGCCGACGGTGATCCGTTCAACGTCAAGGTTGCCCAAGCCACCTGCAGCGGCAACTTCGGCGCGCGACACATGATAGAAATTATACTGGAGACCGTTGGTGGCATATTGCTTGTCAAACAGATTGCGGGCCCAGACACGGATATCCCAGTCGGCGGCGGCCGGTTTGAAAGTCAAAGAAGTATTGGCAACATTCTTGCGCTCGGTCAGTCGTACTGCGGGCTGGCCAAGTCCGGTTGAGGTAACTTGGAAAGGGCTAGCGAACTTCGTATCAAAGTGGAAAATCACCGAAGCCCCGCTCGCAAGATCGGCAGTATAATCGAGAAGGGCGGTGAAATCATGCTTCGGCGTGAATGGAGCCTGGTTCCCGGTACAATTCAAACCTGCTGCAGTGCATCCGACGAAACTTGCATAAAAAGCGTCGGTGTAAGCATAATTGGCGCCGATCGACAGGTTGGACGTGGGACGTACCACTGCCTCGACCTCGACGCCGCGAGACCGAAGCTTCCCTGCATTCGAGTCTTGAAACACGCCGTCCACCTGTGACCGCACTTGGAGATTGGCCGTGTCGGCGTGGAAGGCAGCGATATTGATGGTGAGAGCACGATTGAAGAGATCGGTCTTTGTGCCGACCTCATAGCTCCACGTCGTTTGGGCGCGCAGCGGAGTAGCAGCAGCCAGCGGCGTTCGGACGTTGAACGACCAGCCGCCACCCTGAAAGCCCCGCGACGCCGATGCGTAAAATAGGCTGCCACGGAATGGGTGATACTCCGCGATGACGCGCGGGGTCCAACCTTTCCAGCTGTCGACCGCATCGTCATTGGCCGGCAGTTGCTGGAAGTAGGGACCGCCCTGGAACGGAGACGATCCGATATGCTGCGTGTAGCCCGTTTTGCGCTCGTAGCTGTAACGAAGGCCGGCGGTCAGCGACAATTTGTCCGTGAACTTGTATTTTCCCTCGGAATACGGTCCGAAGCTGCGATTCTCGATCTGTCCCTCGAACGTCTGACCTGGCGTATATCGACCCGCATTGAGGACCGAGAAGAAGAGGTTCGGATCGCGACCGTCGAAACCGAACGTGATCTTGTGGTTCAAGTCCTCATAGCCGAAATATGCGCCCGCGACGAAATCGAAGGGGCCGCCAAGGTCTGATGTGAACCGGAATTCCTGACTTACCTGCCACTCGTCGTTCGTGTTGAGTGACGGAAAGTTGACGGGGTTCGGGCCTCCATCGGCGTCTTCGGCAAGCCTCGACTTCAGGTATCGGTATCCCGTGATCGAACTGACCTGTCCGATGGCGGTCTCGTAACTCGCATTGAGCAACGCGGTGCCGATCGTACGCCGCGTGAACCCATCGTCATCGAGAAGCACTTTGTGGAGATTGCCGTTCGTTCGTTCTTTTACCGATGCCGCCAGGGCGCCGTCGCCGACGATGGTAGGGCCATCGCCGGACCCAACGCGGCGTAGGTAGGAGCCGCTCGCGACGATGTTCCATTTCTCGTTGGGCCGCCAGCGAACAGACGCCCGATAGGAAGATACCTTGTTATTCGCGAGGTAGTTGTCGGTGATCAAATTGTGCTGATATCCGCCAACCGACTTCACGCTGTAAGCGAAACGTCCGGCGAGAGTTTCCGATATTGGTACGTTGATGAATCCGTCAGCCTCCAACCCGCCGCGACCACCTTTATAAGTGACCCCAGTCAACGTCGCGCGGCCGCTGTTCACGCCAATCTCGGCCATGTTGTTGGTGACGACGAGCGCGCCGCCCACGGCGTTGCGCCCAAAAGTCGTTCCTTGCGGCCCGCGAAGTATCGACACCTGGGAGACGTCATAGAGATTGGCGTCGAAGGACGCGAGCGTCCCGTAGAATATGTCGTCGATATACACCCCGACCGGACTTTCCAGACCGGGTGAATCGTTGATGGTACCCTGACCTCGGATTTGTACCGTAACGACCGATGTACCTTTGACCGGTACGAAGGTGGGGCCAGGTGCGATCTTCACGATCTCGGCGAAATTGTCGACCTTGCGAGCCTGAATTTGCTCTTCCCCCAGCGCGCTGACGGCGATCGGCACATTCTGGAGACGTTCGGACCGCCGCGTCGCGGTGACGATGATGTCGCCGGCGATGCCAGTTGCCGCTGCTGCCTGCGGCGTCGGTACCGTGTTCGTCACGCTGCCGGCCGGGGGGGCTGGTGTAGTCGGAATAACGGATTCCTGTTCCGCTGGCGTCGTGGTGCCGGCGGCTTGGGAATAGGCCGTCATCGGAGTAAGCAGGGCCAGCGTCGAAACACCTAGCGCCAACGGAATCATCGATCGCGTCATATAATCCTCTCCTTTATATCGTCCGATCTGTTGTCGGATCTGATGGTCGCTTGTTTCGCTCCGTAGTCAGATGGTCGCTCTGACCCGACGGTAGGTTTCGGGCCGCGAAAGGAAGGTCAGCCTGCTCCGGCTTCGCGCGCTGAATGCCATGCGGCCAAGGCGAGGGGACGGATCCGCTGGATGATTTCGCCTGCATTGGCGGCGGTCTGCACACCGTCTCGCGCGCGCCCGGCGATGCCTTGCAAGATGGCCGCAACCCGGAACAGGTTGAACGCGGTGTAGAAGGGATGCGTGGGGTCGACGTCGAACCCGGTGCGTTCGCAATACGTCCGGGCATAAGCCTCGGGCGTCGGGATACCGAGTGCCGTCAGGTCGGCGCCGCGCAACGTTCCGCGCACATCCACCCCCTCGGGGCGAAACCACTCCATCATGTGATAGGTCAGGTCCCCGAGCGGATCCCCCAACGTCGAGAGTTCCCAGTCGATCACCGCCGCGACGCGCGGTTCGGTCGGGTGGATCAGGAGATTGTGGAACGAATAGTCGCCGTGAATGATCGTCGTGCGTTCGTCGCTAGGCGGAATAGCGCCCGGCAGCCACTCGGCCAGCCAGTCCATTTCCGGTATATCGACCGTCCGTGACGCCTCGTATTGGCGCGTCCAGCGCGAGATTTGACGGACGAAATAATTTCCCGGGCGACCATAGTCGCCAAGACCGAGCGCCGCATAATCCACGCGATGAAGTCTGGCGAGCGTGTCGTTTGCGGAATCATACACCGCCGCGCGCTCGGCCGGGGACAATTGCGGCATGCGGGGGTCCCAGAAGCCGCGGCCGGGGACATGTCGCATGACGTAGAACATCGTGCCGATGACATCGAGGTCCTCGCATAGCACCAGCGGTTCGGGAACGGGCAGCCCCGCTTCGAACAGCGCGCGCGTGATGCGATACTCGCGATCCACCGCATGCGCCGACGCGAGCAGGACGCCAGCCGGCTTCCGGCGCAATACATATTTGGCATCCGGAGTCGTCAACAGAAAGGTCGGATTGGACTGGCCACCTTGAAACTGATCGACGGCCATCGGACCTGAAAATCCAGGTACCACCCCAACGAGGTAACGCTCCAGCGTCGCCTCGTCGAACTGAGAGCCCGGCACGACTGCCTCGGTCTGCCCGATCGTTGCAGCGGGAGCACTCATGCCGCCAACTCCCCACGGTACTTGTCGAATTCCATGCGTGCGAGCTGACGCTCGTGCACTTCGTCGGGGCCGTCGGTCAGACGGACGATGCGGGTGTTCGCCCACAACTCGGCCAATCCGAAATCGTCACTAACGCCTCCACCGCCATGCGCCTGGATGGCATCGTCGACGATTTGCTGCGCCATGCGGGGCGCGGCGATCTTGATCATCGCGATCTCCGCGCGGGCGGCCTTGTTGCCCACGGTGTCCATCATGTCGGCCGCCTTCAGGCATAGGAGGCGCGTCATCTCGATCTCGCAACGCGCGCGCGCGATCCGCTCTTCCCACACCGAATGTTCGGCAATCGCCTTGCCGAACGTATGGCGGGTCAGGAGTCGCCGGCACATCTTTTCGAGCGCCACCTCCATCGTCGCAATGTTGCGCATGGTATGATGGATTCGGCCGGGCCCGAGGCGGCCCTGCGCGATCTCG
The DNA here is from genome assembly GCF_036663715.1 of Sphingomonas arabinosi. NCBI lineage: Bacteria > Pseudomonadati > Pseudomonadota > Alphaproteobacteria > Sphingomonadales > Sphingomonadaceae > Sphingomonas > Sphingomonas arabinosi. The sequence goes on along the minus strand of NZ_JAXOJN010000011.1, from coordinate 67,169 downwards.
AAGCCGCGTCCCTCGCCGAGCAGCATGTTGTCGACCGGCACGCGAACATCCTCGAGCAATACCTCGAAATGGCCGTGCGGCGCGTGATCGTAACCGAATACGGGCAGGTGGCGCAGCAAGGTCACGCCCGGCGTGTCGCGCGGCACCAGGATCATCGACTGCTGTTTATAGGCCGGCGCGTCGGGATCGGTCTTGCCCATGAGGATGAAGAAGTCGCACTTGGGATGGCCCGCACCGGATGACCACCATTTACGACCGTTGATGACATACTCATCGTCATCGCGGCGGATCGCGGTTTGTATGTTGCGCGCGTCGGACGAGGCGACGGCGGGTTCGGTCATCAGGAACGCAGACCGCGTGATCCCGTCACGCAGCGGCACCATGAAACGCGCCTTCTGTGCCGGCGTGCCATAGCGGTGAAGGACCTCGAAATTGCCGGTGTCGGGCGCCATGCAATTGAAGACTTCGCTCGCGAACGACACGCGACCCATCAGCTCCGCGATCGGGGCGTAATCGAGGTTCGTCAGCCCGGGACTGGTGAAGAACTCATCGTCATGCTCCGACGGCGGCATAAAGAAATTCCACAATCCTTCGTTGCGGGCTTTGTCTTTAAGCTCTTCGAATATCGATGGAATATCTTTCCAACGATCCAGTTTCGCGGCTTGCTCGTGATAAACCGGGACGGCAGGAATGATATGCTCGTCCATGAAGGCGCGGACACGGCCCATCCAGGCCCGCGATCGATCCGAATGCTCGAAATTCATGCGGCTACCCCTGCCTAACGGCTAAATCATCACTCAATCGACCGGTCGGTCGTGTCTTACCAAAGTTATTCGACCGACCGGTCGGCTGTCAACCGGTCTTGTGGCGCCTGGGGCGGAACATGGACGCGCCAAATCGCCGGGTTCGGCTGAGATCGATTCGGGAAATCCATTGACCAATTAGATAGGCGACCGTCCAGTCGGGCGGTGCTTAGGTACTGACGTTGGAGTATCGGTTTGGCAGGATGATAATCACGACCACCGGACCGCCAACCAAGAAAATAGATTGACGCCCGACCGGACGGTCGACACAATTGGCGGCAAGAGAGGATAGTGCTGATGAGTTCGTCGAACGGGCTGGAAGACGCGGTATTGCTGCGGTCTCACGCCCCTTACACGCTGGCTGGGTATGCGGCCTTTCGCGACGTCATCGATCGGGACGGAGCCATTCCGGCGCGGTTGAAGGCGTTGTTCGTCGCGGTCACGGCGATCGATCGGCGCTATCCCGATCTTGCTCGGCGCGAACTTGTTCGTAGCGTGGGTCTGGGGCTGACCGTGACGGAAGCGACTGCCGGAATCATCGTCTTGAGCAGCCTGCGCGGTGAAGGCGCGGCGCTGGAATTCGCCGAACTGGTGACCAGCACCATGGCGCTGGGCGCGTTGCCCGAACCACAGCGGCTACCCGACGCTGCGCCTGGCGAAGCGGTCGCCAATTTCGAGGCGTATTTCGGGACGATTCCGCCGCCACTCGCCCAGTTGCTGCGGCTCGTGCCGCGGGCCGCGGACGCATATTATCTCATGCGTCGCGGCAGCATCGACGCCAACCCGCTGTCGCCCAAGCATGGCGAACTGCTGCTGCTGGCGATCCTCGCAGCCGGGTATAGCCCGATGGCAGCAACGCATGTTCGCGGTGCCCGCCGGGCGGGCGCCAGCGACGAGGAAATTGCCGAAGCGGTGCTCTGCGCGATCCCTGCAGCAGGGGTCGCCGCCTGGATGGCCGTTGGCGCGCTGCTGGAACCGGCAGCGGACTGAACTTTCTACAAGTATTTCCATCACTAAAAACGGAGAGCGACATGGAACTCGAAAAAGACGTCATCCAGTATGAACTGGCGGATAATGGTATCTGCACTATCTGGCTGAACCGGCCTCACAAGCGGAACTGCGTCAGCCCCCAGCTGCTGCGTGAACTCGAGGTCGCAGTCGATCGCGCTGCTGCCGACAAGAAGGCGTTGGCCGTGGTGTTTCGCGGACGCGGCAACACGTTCTGCTCTGGCGCCGATCTGGATCAGCTGGTCGGTCCTGTGCTGCACGAGAGCACGGTTTCGCTACAGCTCGCGATCGATTCGGCGCGGACCTACGACAAGATCTACAACATGTCGAAGCCGACCATCGCCGCAGTCGAAGGCTATGCAGTCGCTGGTGGCTTCGAATTGATGATCTCGTGCGATTTCGCACTGGCTGCATCGGAAGCCAAGATCGGCGATTTCCATATCCGCCGCGCGCTGTTCGGCGGTGCCGGACCGATTTATCGCCTGCCGCGCTACATCGGCATGCGCAAGTCCAAGGAACTGATGCTGACCGGCAAGCTGCTGACCGGCGACGAGACGGTCGAGTGGAACCTGTGCAACGCGTCTGCTCCCGCCGACAAGTTCGATGCTCTGATCGCCGACTTCTGCGCACCGCTGATCGACAAGAGCCCCTTCTGCATGTGGATGACCAAGATGGCGCTTAACCGCGGCATGGACGCGGACACCAACACGCTCATCACACTTGAGACGATGACGTGCAACGTCGTCCACCATTCCGCCGATGCGAAGGAAGGCGTCGCCGCGTTCCTAGAGAAGCGCAAGCCGGTCTGGACGGGCAACTAAGGTGACGAAGGTCAGCATGGTCGTGCTCGCCAGCCGTCCCGACGACTGGACGCAGGCGCGTTTCACCGAGTGGTGGCGCGGGCCCCATGCCGACGCCGCTCGGGTGCTGCCTGGTCTCGTTGCGTATCGCCACGGCGTCGTGACGAAGGACTATGACAGTCCCGAAACGCCGGGATGGGACGGGCACGCCGTGCTGACCTTCGCTGATCAGGCGGCGCTCGACGTCGCCTTCGCCTCTTCCGAATGGAAGGCGGCGACTGCCCAGACCCGCGGGATGGGCGGCCGGCGGATCATCCTGATCACCGAGGAGGTCGATCTGCTGGAAGCACAGGTTCAGTCGAAGGAGTATGGAGATGGGTGAACTCTCTCCTGGCTTTACGGCGCAAGGCTTTCGACTGGACGGCCAGCGTGCGCTCATCACGGGCGGACGCGGCGCACTGGCAGAGGCGATGGCCGCGACCTTGGCGGATCTGGGCTGCGCCGTAGCACTCGCCTCCCGCAACGGCGACGAATGTGTTGCGTTGGCCAACACGATCACTGAGCGCTTTGGCACGCAGACGATCGGACTGGCCTGCGATATCTCGGATGAGGACTCCGTCGAGGCCGCCGTGGCCGAGACGATCGCTCAACTTGGCGGTCTCGATATCCTCGTCAATAATGCCGGTGCCTCGTGGTGGGGGCTTCCCCAGGACATTCCTCTTAAGGGCTGGCGCAAGGTCATGGAGGTGAACGTCACCGGCACGTTCCTCGCATGCCGCCATGCGGCACGGCACATGATCGCTCATGGCGGCGGCGCCATCGTCAACATCGCCTCGGTTGGCGCCTTCATCTCCTACCGCCCTGCGGATGGCCAGGTCGTGCCGTACACGACGAGCAAGGCGGCCATCGTCCACCTGACGAGCGATCTGGCTGCGCAATGGGCCGAGCACGGCATACGCGTGAACGCGATCGCGCCCGGATCGATCGAGACCGGAATGACAAAGACGCTTGATCCCGCGATTCAGGACAAGACCCGGGCACGCATCCTGATGGGGCGCTTCGGGCGCCCCGACGAAGTCTCCGGTACGCTGGCCCTGCTTGCCTCCCAGGCCGGCAGTTTCATTACCGGCCAGACTTTCCTCGTTGATGGAGGGCAATCCCTTGGCTGACCTGAGCGCGGATGGACTTGTCTGGTCCGACGACCGGCTGTGGCCGCAGTTCGTGGCGAGGGCCGACGAAGATCCAGCCGCGATTGCTCTTGTCGAGTGCGATGATCGACGATGGACCCGGGGCGAGCTTCGCATCGAGGCGGAAGCCCTGCAGGTCCGTCTGCGTGCAGCGGGTGTCGGCGCAGGATCCCGCGTGCTGGTCGCCGGGCACAAGCGTGCGAGCACCTTGGTCGTGGCGCTCGCCGTATCGACGTGCGAGGCGATTTTCTGCCCCTATTCGCCGAAATTGTCCGACGCCGACCGCACAATGCTAGAGAGCCGGCTGGGCCATGCTGCGCACATCTTCGTGGATGCCGACGACGCCATCCGTATCGATCCGGCTCCTTCGACAGTCCGCTCCAACGATTTCCGCAACCGCGACGCCGCGCTGATCGGGTTCACGTCCGGTACGACAGGCGTGCCCAAGGGCGTGATGCACGGGTCGACAGCGTTGAACTACGCGACGCGTGCCTGCGCTGCCAATGCCGGCCTGAAGCCAGGAGACTCGATCCTGGGGATCGTACCGCTCGACAGCGCGCCGGGCTTCACGTTCACCGCGCATTTCGCCCTGTCGCTTGGCCACCCCCTCGTGCTGATCGATCCATGGGATCCCGTGACAGCGATGCGACGTGCGACCCTTCATGGCTGCGGCTGGGCGATCATGGTGCCGACGCACCTTTATACGATGGTGGAGGCGGCGAAGACAGGCGCGTGGTCGGGGCGACTGCCCTTACGCGCCGTGGCCGTTGGCGGTAGTGCAATGACGCCTGAATTGATCGCCGATGCCGATACTCTGCTTGGCCTGAAGGCGCTGCGTATGTTCGGCATGTCGGAATGCATGGGACATTGTTCGACAGTGCCGGCAGACACGCTCGTGCGGCGTCAATCGACCGATGGGCGCCCCTTCCCGGGAACGCTCGAGGAAGCTTTCGATACGGACGGTCGCCCGCTGCTACGCGGTGAGCGCGGGCAGGCGGGCGTGCGCGGACCGTCGCTGTTCCTGGGCTATGCCGAGGATCTGGGAGCCGGACAGGAGCGCATGACGCCCGACGGCTATTACCTGACCGGCGACGAGATCGTGCGCGACGATGAGGGCTATGTCCGGGTGGTGGGTCGTATCAAGGACCAGATCATCCGCGGCGGTCTCAATATCGACCCAGCCGAGATCGAGGCCGCGCTCTTGCGCCATCCGGCACTTGCCGAAGTGGCAGTGGTCGGCGTTCCCGAACGCAAGCTTGGCGAGCAGGCTTGCGCAGTCTGTCGGATACGCGATGGGGCGTCGCCAATCAGTTTCGACGAGATGATCGCGCATCTCCAACGCGAAGGAATGTCGCGCAAGAAATGGCCGGAACATCTGGTCCTGGTCGATGAGATGACGATCGGCGCGACCGGAAAGCTCGACAAGAAGGTCATGGCCGCGCGTGCGGTTGCGGCACTGGTGTCGGCATGACGGGATTTTCGTTCGATCTGACCGGCCGTGTCGCGCTGGTCACCGGGGCCTCCTCGGGACTGGGGCGTCGTTTTGCGACCATATTGGCGGCGAGCGGTGCGAAAGTCGTAATCGGGGCGCGGCGTGCCGATCTGCTTGACACGCTTGCGCAGGATATTTCGGACAATGGCGGCGAAGCGCTGCCGCTGGCGATGGATGTCACCGACGAGGCCTCGATCATCGCGGCCTATGACGAAGCAGCAGCACGCTTCGGCCCCGTCGATACGGTCATTGCCAACGCCGGACTGAACGTCGCAGGCAGTTCTCTTGGGCTGGAGGCCGACGCCTTCGACCGGATCGTCGCGGTCAATCTGCGCGGTGTTTTCCTGTCGGCACGCGAAGGTGCGCGGCGCATGGTGGCAGCCGGATCGCAGGACCGCGAACATGGTCGCATCACGATAATATCGTCGATTACCGCGCATCAGCCGGGGGCGGGCATTGCGCCGTACAGCGCGACAAAGGCTGCCGTCGCCCAGATGGGGCGATCGCTGGCGAAGGATTGGGCACGCAAGGGCATCAACGTCAACGTGCTTTGCCCCGGCTACATCTCCACCGAAATGAACGAAACGCTTTGGGATCAGCCGGCGGGGCAGGGGCTGCTCGCGTCCTTTCCGCGAAATCGCGTTATGGACAGCGACGCGCTTGACGCGATGATCCTGTATTTCTCGTCCGATTCGAGCCGGAACCTGACCGGTTCGGTGATGACGATCGACGACGGACAGACGCTTTGAAGGTTTGGCATACCAGGGTTGGTCGGTGCCAGATCGCACGTTGCGCCGCCGAACTGACGCTGGTCTTCCCGGCGAACCGCTACCGCGGCGCCGCAAGTTGCGGGTCGAGCACGTCATGACGAGGGTCTCCGATGCCAATCTGGGGACCACGCCAGTACGCCCGGGTTTCGAGCTTGACGAAGCCGCGTTGGACACGTGGATGCGCGAGCATGTTGCGGACTATCAGGGGCCGCTGATCGTCACGCAGTTTCGCGGTGGGCAATCCAATCCGACTTACCATCTGGCCACGCCGAAGCGACGTTACGTCCTGCGTCGCAAGCCACCCGGGCCGTTGCTGAAGGGCGCTCACGCCGTCGACCGCGAAGCCAGGGTGCTGATCGCACTCGAGCGTGCCGGCTTTCCGGTAGCGCACGTGCACGGATTGTCGGTGGACGACACGGTGATCGGCACGATGTTCTACGTCATGGACATGGTCGAAGGGCGCGTCGTCTGGGACGCGACCTTCCCTGACGTACCTGCCGAAGAGCGGGCTGCGTATTTCGATGCAATGAATGCGACGATGGCGCAGCTCCACGGGATCGATCCAGACGCGATCGGACTCGCCGACTATGGCAGGCCCGGCAATTATTTCGAACGTCAGATCGTGCGTTGGTCGAGCCAGTATCTGTCCGACGATGCCGCAGGGCGGGACCCGTATATGGACCGGCTCGTCGAATGGCTGCCGGCGAACATTCCCCTCGACGACGATGCATCGTCCATCGTGCATGGCGACTTTCGCTGCGACAATCTGATCTTTCATCCCAGCGAACCCAGGATATTGGCTGTGCTCGATTGGGAATTGTCGACACTCGGGCATCCGGGAGCGGATTTCGCCTATCATGCCATGATGTACCGGATGCCGGCACATATCGTCGCCGGGCTTGGTGGTGTGGATCCAGCTTCGCTGCGGATCCCGTCCGAAGAGACGTATCTGCAGGCCTATTGTGCTCGGCGTGGCTTGGCTTCGATGCCCGGATACGACTTCTACATTGCGTTCAACTTCTTTCGCCTCGCCGCGATCTTCCACGGAATAAAAGGCCGCGTGCTGAACGGTACGGCGGCGTCTGCCGAGGCACGCCAGCGCGTCGCGGTACTGCCCGAGTTGATGGCGCTGGCCTGGGCGCAGGCGGAGCGCGCGACGCGTCGCTGATATTTGGAGAGTTGCGTATGTCCGATCCTACCGCATTCTGCTGCGTTGCAGCGCTATTGGCGGTGTCAGCGCCCTCCGTGGCTCTTGCTCAGGTGCCCCCGCGACCGGTTCCCCCCGAACAGACGACACAGCCTGCTACAACCAGCGCACTGCCAGACGACAGCGTCTTGCCCGCGCCCGATCGCTTTAAGCGGTTCGACGATCTTAGTCTGAAGGGTTGGGCAATCTCGTATCCCAAGGTTGCCGATACGATCCTTGCCGATCATCTGGGCGTTCGTGATGCGCTCGCCGATATCGGGATAGGCATTTCGCCGATCAATACGGCCAATTTCCAATATGATTTCTTGCAGAACGATCGCGGCTATCGTGGACCACAGCTTTATAACGGTCAGCGTATAACGCGGACCAATACCACGGCCAGCCTCACCGCGACCTATGACCTCGGCCGTATTGGGCTCAAGGGTGGACAGATCGCGACGACATTGAGCATCGTCGACAACAGCTTTCCAGCAGTGAACGGTCCGAAGAAAATCCGGATCGGTCGTCTCCACTATTATCAGGATGTGATCGCCGGGGTGTTGGACTTCAAAGCGGGCTACATCGACAACACGCAGGAGTTCCTCGGGATCAACGTCGGTGGCAATCTGGCAACCGGAAACCTTGGACCGCAGGCGACGATCCCATTCCAACTCGGTTTGAGTTATGGCGGGTTTGCCGCGCCCGGTATCAACGTCCGGGTACGATCCAAGGCCGGCTTCTACAACAAATTCGGTATTCAGCGCAGTTTGCCACCAGGGGGCGCGACAGCGGAAAACGCCGTAAACCCGGGAGGTTTTCGTTTCTCTCCGCCAGGTACTGGCGTCTTATTGATCGACGAAATCGGTTTCAATCGGGCATCGGCGCCCGGAACGAAATCTGCTTGGGTACGGTTCGGCGGCATTCACAATTCGACGCGCTACACTCGTTTCTCGGATGGTGCGCAAAAAGATAATTGGGCCGTTTTCGTTGCTGCCGATCGACAGCTGACGCAGACCGATCCGGCGAAACCCTTTCGCGGAATCTATGCCGGAGCGACATTCAACTACGCGCCACCGGAACAGAACCTCTTCACGCAATATTACGAAGGCCGCGTCTATGGCGTCGGTCTCATCAAAAGCCGTCCGTTCGATCTGGCGTCGTTGGTAACAACGTATAACGTGTATAGTCCGGAGGGACTGCGCGCTCGTGTCCCGACAAACCAATCATTCTACAAAGGTACCTGGGCTGCCACGGCCAGCTACGCCTATCGCGCTGCGGCGGGGATCTATATCCAGCCGGGCTTGGGAGTAACGGTGCATCCGATCTTCAGCCCAAGATTCGGGCCGGCGCTTAACGGCTACCTTAGCCTGATTACGTTGTTCTAGTTACTGACCTTATAACTTTCCGACCGGCCTGGTTGCACTGAAATGATATCGTCAAAGCTTTGTGTATTGCCATCGTACTAAGATGCTAACGATCAAACTTTGGCAATATGCACTATCATTTTAAGGATGAATGAGTGTCCGAAGTTGGAAAAGGGGCGAGGCCTCCTAAACGTCCGCTTGTGGGTCTTCTCGAACTGCAAAGTAAGTTACAAGCGCGCAGGTATCGCTATTGGAACTTCGCTGTCTGCATAAAGGCGCTAAGCCCCATAGATGATCTAGTGTCCTCTGGCGAGTAAGTGTGGATCCAAGCCATCGAGACGGCCGCCAAATGTTTGGACCATGATCAATATAGCGATCGCAACGGCAATCAAGCCGAACAGAATCATAGAGCGACGTGAATGCATAGCTGTCAGTCTCCAGCTTGTTCCGGAACGCGGCGATACGCCCTTGTCGTCGAGCAGCGATCATAGTAGCCTTGCATCCGAATGCAAGGGAGAGAGAAATGCGGCACCTGAAGACCGGCACGCTACCGTCCGTACGAGCAGAACAGGGGCGTGCAGTGCAAACTGCGGTCGAAGCGATCCTGGAGGATATCGAGCACCGGGGTGACGCTGCCGTTCGAGACCTGTCGATCCGTTTCGATGGCTGGGACCGTGAGAGCTACCGGCTGACCCCAGCGGAGATCCAGGACTGCATCGATCAACTGGATTCCCAGGCCATCAGCGATATCGAGTTTGCTCAAACGCAGGTGCGACGCTTTGCAGAGGTGCAGCGCGCGAGCATGACCGACGTCGAGGTCGAGACGCTCCCGGGCGTGGTGCTGGGGCACAAGAACATCCCGTTGAACGCTGCGGGTTGCTATGTGCCAGGTGGAAAATATCCACTTCTGGCGTCTGCGCACATGTCGGTCATCACGGCGAAGGTCGCCGGCGTCGCTCGCGTGATAACCTGTGCACCGCCATTCCAGGGTAAACCCGCTCCGGCGATCGTCGCGGCGCAGGCAATGGCGGGCGCTGACGAAATCTATTGTCTGGGCGGCATTCAGGCGGTCGCAGCGATGGGGATCGGCACGCAGTCGATCGCTCCGGTCGACATCCTCGTGGGTCCAGGCAATGCGTATGTCGCAGAAGCGAAACGACAGTTGTTCGGCCGCGTCGGGATCGACCTGTTTGCAGGGCCGACCGAGACGCTCGTCATCGCCGATGAGACGGTGGATGGGGAACTCTGCGCGACCGATCTTCTGGGTCAGGCCGAGCATGGTCCAGATAGCCCGGCGATCCTGCTGACCACGTCGGAGAAGCTTGCGCGTGACACGATGGCGCAGATCGAGCGGTTGCTCACAATCCTGCCGACCGCCGATGTCGCGCGCAAGGCGTGGGAGACGTACGGCGAAGTGATCGTCGCGGATTCGGATGAGGAGATGGTGCGGATCGCCGACGACCTGGCTTCCGAGCACGTTCAGGTCATGACGCGTGATCCGGATTATTTCCTCGCGAACATGAGCAACTACGGTGCGCTGTTTCTCGGCCCACGGACCAACGTCGCCTATGGTGACAAGGTGATCGGCACCAATCACACGCTGCCTACGAAGAAGGCGGCAAGGTATACGGGCGGGTTATGGGTCGGCAAGTTCCTCAAGACCTGCACGTATCAGCGCGTCACCTCCGATGCGGCGTCGGCGATGATCGGCGAATACTGCAGCCGGTTGTGCGCGCTGGAAGGCTTTGCGGGCCACGGCGAACAGGCCAACATCCGCGTGCGGCGTTATGGTGGCCGCAACATCCCGTACGCAGGCGTGGCGGCGCCCTTGGTCGCTGCCGAGTGACGCTTCCGCGCACGCCCAGCTTCCGCCTCGATGGCCGGCGCGCTTTGGTGACGGGGGCGGGCCGGGGCATCGGCCTCGCCCTCGCCGCAGCGTTGAGTGAGGCAGGTGCCTCGGTGACGCTCGTCGCGCGCACCGGCGCCGACGTCGAGGCCGCCGCTGATGCGATCAGCGCGGCGGGCGGACAGGCGGAGGCATGCATACTCGACGTTGCCGACCTCGACGCGGTGGCTAGCTTCTTCTCAGAACAGTCGGCGTTTCATGTGCTCGTCAACAATGCGGGTACCAACCGGCCGAAACCCATGCAGGACGTGACGCGCGACGATTACGACGCGGTACTGGACCTCAACCTGCGCAGCGCGTTCTTCGTGGCGCAAGGTTGTGTTCGCCGAATGCTCGCCGACAGCGTTCGTGGATCACTGATCCACCTGGGGTCTCAGATGGGGCATGTCGGTGGGGTCAATCGGTCTCTCTACTGTGCATCCAAATGGGGTCTCGAGGGAATGAGCAAAGGCTTCGCACTCGACCTCGCGGCACGTGGCATCCGCTCGAACACGATCGCGCCGACGTTCATCGAGACGCCGCTCACCAGGCCGTATTTCGAGGACGCCGCGTTCAAGGCGAGCGTATTGGCGAAGATCAAGCTGGGCCGCCTGGGCACCGTCGAAGATCTGATGGGTGCGGCGCTGTTCCTTGCGTCCGACGCCTCGGCGCTGATCACGGGTACCAGCCTGGTCGTCGACGGTGGCTGGACAGCGGATTGACGCCGTCGGGTCTTGGCCACGATAGCTTCTCAAACAGGATAACGCATGACCGACCGCATCCTCACGACGCATGTCGGCTCGCTGCCGCGCAGCAAGGCCGTGACCGATCTCGTTTTCGCGCACGAACGCGGTGAGCCGATCGACCCCGCAGCCTTCGATCGAGTGATCGGGAAGGCCGTCGACACCTGTGTGGCACGGCAGGTCGCGGCTGGTATCGACCTGGTTTCCGACGGCGAGATGTCGAAGATCTCCTACGCGACCTATATCAAGGACCGGGTCACCGGGTTCGATGGCGACAGCCCGCGGTCGGCGCCCGCCGATCTGGAAGCGTTCCCCAGCTTCCTCGCGCGTCAGGCGTCGAGCGGCGGGACGCCGACCTACCGCCGGCCCTGTTGCGTAGGCGCCGTCGCACCCAAGACGCTCGCGCCGTTGGAAGCCGATCTCGCGCATCTCACGCGCGCAGTGGAACGGCACAAGTCCACGGGCGCGTTCATGAACGCTGCGTCTCCCGGCGTGATCGCGCTGTTCCAGCCCAACCAGCACTATCCGACCCAGGACGCCTATCTGGAGGCGCTCGCGGAGGCGATGCGACCCGAATACGAGGCGATTGCCGCGACGGGTACGATTCTGCAGCTCGACAGTCCCGACCTCGGGCTTGGTCGGCACATGATGTACAAGGATCGTAACGACGCGGACTACCTCGTCCTCATCGAACGCCATGTCGAGGTGCTGAACCACGCGCTGCGCAATATCGCACCCGAGCAGGTGCGGATGCACGTCTGCTGGGGCAATTACGAAGGGCCGCATACCCATGACATCGAGATGAGCACGATCCTGCCGGTGCTGATGAAGGCCAAGCCGCAAGGGCTGCTGTTCGAAACGTCGAACCCGCGGCACCAGCACGACTGGCAGGCGTTCCGCGATCTCGCCGCGCTCGTGCCCGACGACCGCATCCTGATCCCGGGCGTCATCGATTCCACCACCAACTTCGTCGAGCACCCGGAGGTCGTCGCGCAACGCATCGAACAGTTTGCGGCGCTCGTCGGCCGCGACCGCGTCATCGCCGGTACGGACTGTGGTTTCTCCACCTTCGCCGGTTTCGGTGCGGTGGATCCCGACATCGTTTATGCCAAACTGGCCGCGCTTGCCGAAGGCGCATCGCGAGCGAGCGATCGATTGTGGAGTCGTGCGGCATGACCCTGAAGCAGCGCCTCGCAGCGGGTGAACTGATCGTCGGCACCTTCGTCAAGACGCCGTCGCCGATCGTCGTCGAGGTGCTGGCGCTGTCGGCACTGGATTGTCTGTGCCTCGATGCCGAGCATGCGCCCTTCGATCGGATCGCCATAGACGGCTGTGCGATGGCGGCCAGGGCAGGGGGCATGGACCTGCTGGTGCGCGTTCCCGTGGCAACCCCGGAGCACATCCTCAACGCGCTCGACTGCGGCGCGACAGGGATCGTTGCACCGCACGTCAGGTCGGCGCACGAGGCGCGCGATCTGGTGCGGATGGCGCACTATGGCGCGGGCGGCCGGGGCTACGCCGGTTCGTCGCGTGCGGCGGGGTACACCACCAGCAGCATGGCGGATCATCTTGAGCGCTCGGCACGGACGATCGTCATCGCCCAGATCGAGGATCCGGAAAGCATCGAAGACATCGAGGCGATCGCCGCCGTCGATGGCATCGACGCCTTGTTCGTCGGGCGGGTCGATCTCACGGTCGCTTACGATGCGACGAGCCAGGACGATCCCCGTGTGGTTGGGGCGGTGGAGCGCGTGTGCGCCGCCGGACGCGCGCAAGGGCGCCCGGTCGGCATGTTCCTGGCGCGCACCAGCGACATCCCGCTCTGGCGCGACAAGGGTGCGTCGCTGTTCCTGCTGGGCTCCGATCACGGCTTCATGCTGGCGGGAGCCGCCGCCCTGATGGCAGCGGCGAAGGGCTGATGTCCGGACGGGGCAGCGGATCGCGCGGTGTCGGGCCGGTTGCGCCGCTTCTCCTGTCGATCGTTTCCCTGTGTGTCGGAACGTCCTTTGCCAAGACGCTGTTTCCCGTCGTCGGATCGTCAGGGATAACGGCGCTCCGGATCGGCTTGTCCGCGCTGTTGCTCGTGGTGCTCCAGCGCCCCTGGCGGTGGCGGCTCGACGGAACCCAGGCGCGTGCGGTCATCGGCTACGGCGTCATACTCGCGCTCATGAACCTCAGTTTCTATGCCGCGCTGACCAGCCTGCCTCTGGGCGTCGCCATTGCAATAGAGTTTCTGGGACCACTCGGCGTGGCGGTCGTCTATTCGCGGTCGCGCCTCGATGCGGTGTGGGTATTGCTCGCCGGTTGCGGAATCGTTGCGCTGGTGCTGCCGGGGGCGTCCGGGCATCCCGTCCACGCCGTCGGGGTCGGGTTCGCCCTTCTCGCTGCGATGTTCTGGGCGCTTTACATCGTCGCGGGCAAGCATGCGAGCGAACGCGTGCCGGAGCGTCAGATCGTCTGCCTGGGATTGTGCGTTGCCTCCCTGATCGCGGTGCCGGCGGGGATCGCGCAGGCCGGTGCAGCCCTGCTCGACGGTAAAGTGCTGCTCATCGGCTTCGCGGTCGCGATCCTGTGCAGCGCGCTGCCGTACTCGCTCGAGATTTTCGCGCTCAAGCGCCTGCCGAAGCAGGTCTTCGGAATTGTCGTCAGTCTCGAGCCGGCGGTCGGGGCGGCCGCTGCCTTTGCCATTCTCGGCGAGCGCCTCGGCATGACGCAATGGCTCGGCATGGCCGGAGTAGTCGCGGCATCGATCGGGTCGACGATCTCGAGGCCGGGCGCCGTCAGTCCCGCGGCCGTGCCGGCATGACGGATTGACATGACGCGCAGCTTCGCGTGCATTCGAATTCACATATCAGGGAGTTTTGTGCTTTGCCCATTCCACGCGTCCGTCATCTTCTCGCCACCGCCGCACTGGTCGTCGGCTTCAGCGCCATCCCCGCGGTCGCGCAACCGGCGAAGACGGCGGCCACCGATCGCCGCTGGTGGAAGGAGGCGGTCGTATATCAGGTCTATCCACGGTCGTTCGCGGACAGCAATGGTGACGGCATCGGCGACCTGAACGGCATCACCGCAAAGCTGGATTATCTGAAGTCGCTCGGCGTCGACGTTGTTTGGCTGTCACCGCATTTCGATTCTCCCAACGCCGACAACGGGTACGACATTCGCGACTATCGCAAGGTTCTCGCGCAGTTCGGCACGATGGCCGATTTCGACACGATGCTCGCCGGCATGAAGGCGCGCGGCATCAAGCTAATCATCGACCTCGTCGTCAATCACACCAGTGACGAGCATCGCTGGTTCACCGAAGCGAAGAAGGGACCGGGTAACCCGTACCGAAACTATTATATCTGGCGACCGGGCAAGGCCGGCGGACCACCGAACAACTATCCGGCGTTTTTCGGCGGTTCCGCCTGGACGCAGGTCGGTCCGGGTGGCGAGCATTACCTTCATTATTTCGCGGTGAAGCAGCCGGACCTTAACTGGGACAATCCGAAGGTTCGCGGCGAGGTCTATGACCTGATGCGCTTCTGGCTGGACAAGGGCGTATCGGGCTTTCGGATGGACGTGATACCTTTTATCTCGAAGGATCCGCGCTTCCCCGATCTGAACGCCGAGCAGCTGCGTCATCCAGATCAGGTCTATGCGAGCGGCCCGCGCGTTCACGACTATTTGAAAGAAATGCGTCGCGAGGTCCTGTCGAGGTACGACACGATGAGCGTCGGCGAGGCTGTGGGTGTCACGCCCGAAAAGGGACCGCTGTTCACGGCGGCGAGCCGGGGCGAACTCGACATGATCTTTCGGTTCGAGGGCGTGAACATCGACCGAAACGGCTGGCGGACCAAGCCCTGGTCGCTGGTCGATCTCAAGAAGATCTACGACGACCTGGATCGTTCGGCGGGCACCGATGGTTGGAACACCAGTTTCATCGGCAATCACGACAAGCCACGTGCGGTGTCGCATCTCGGCGATGGCAGTCCGGCATCGGCAAAGGCGCTGGCCACGATGATGCTGACGCAGCGCGGCACGCCGTTCCTGTATCAGGGCGACGAACTGGGCATGACCAACTTCCCGTTCACGCGGATCGAGCAATATGACGATATCTCGGCGCGCAACCTGTGGCGCGATCAGGTGCTCGGCGGCAAGGTGACCGCGGCCGAGTTCCTGCCCGAACTCGCCAAGACCAGTCGGGATAACGCGCGTACGCCGATGCAGTGGAGCAAGTCGGTCAATGCCGGCTTTACCAGCGGCACGCCCTGGCTTCCCGTGAACCCTAATTACGCAACGATCAACGTCGCGTCGGAACAGGCGGATCGTGCATCGGTGCTCAACCATTACCGCGCGCTGATTGCTTTGCGTCGCAAGACCCCGGTGCTGCAATATGGTGCCTATGACGATGTCGATCCTGCGCATCCGCAGGTCTACGCCTATACGCGTACCTTGGGATCTGCGCGGTACCTGACCGTGATCAACTTTTCGGGGACAGCGGCAGCGTACACCCTACCGCAGACCTTGCAGGTGCGCTCGGTGGCGCTCGACAGCATGGAGCAGAATGTTCTGCCGGTTGCGGGCCGGCTGGCTCTCCGGCCATGGCAGGCGGTCGTCTATAAGCTCTGAATGACAAGCTCCTCCTGCCCGGCAGGAGGGGGTCTAAACCGCCGTGGAGCGCGCCAGCGTTTCAGGCAGGCTGCGCCAGATCAACGCCGCGATCAGGAACGCCACGCTCGCGGCGAGCATCGCGACCTGCAGGCCGAACGCGCTTGCAAGGGCGCCGGTCACGAGTGGCGAGAAGAAGCTGATGAGGCGACCCCAGTTGAAGATCGAAGCAGCCGTCGATTTCAGATGCGGCGGGTACAGCTCGGCTAGCCAGGGTCCCCAGACGACGCTCGACGAGAAGCTGAAACCATAGACGAAGCCGACGACCATCAGCAGCGGGGGGATGGTCGGGACGAGTAGGTAGGTCACGATCGCTACCGCGGCCAGTGCGAAGCCCCACGAACCGAAACGCCGTCCCAGCCGGTCCGATGCCCATCCCCAGACGAACCCTCCGATCATGTTGCCGGTGAACAGCGCAGCGACCAGTTGCCCGGTTACGTCGGGCGGTAAGTGGCGCACGTCGTGGAGATAGATCGTCAGCCAGCCGCTGAACGCCTGGTACGCGAAGAAATTAAGGCCGGTCAGGCTTGCCAGCAACAATGTGCGGCGCCGAACCGAGGGTGCGAACAGCTCGCGGACGGGGAAGCGCGAGGCCTGCGACGTGAGGCGCGAGCTCTCTGGAACGACGAGATAGGCAAGTCCGGCGAGTAGCACAGGAGGCACGCCGCCAAGCCAAAGGAGCACGCGCCAGTCGTGATTGCCGAGATGGCCAAGCGCAATGCCGAGCAACGCGATCGAACTGCTGAAGGTGAGGTTGATGCCGCTCGCGAGCCGTCCCCGCACGTTGGCGTGAAACAGACCGACGTAGATCCCGACGACGACCGGAAAGCTGCCGCCGAGGAACAGCCCGAGGATGAAGCGTTGCAGCAGGAGTTGCGGATAGCTGGCGACGAGGACGCCGGCCAGAAGCATCAGCCCATAACCGACCATTATCACGACGAGCATGTTGCGCCGGCCGAGCCTGTCGGCGAGCTGTCCGATCACCACCGCACCGATCAGCGCCCCCGCACCTTGCGCCGAATAGGCGGAGCCGGCCTGGGTCAGGCTGAGCCCAAGACTGTCGCGCAGGAACGGCCGCAGCACGTCGACCGTGTTCCACGCCCAACCATAGAAGAATTCGGCCAGCAGGACAAAGGCGAACGCCGCGCAGCGCCGCGCAAAGCTGTGTTCGAACACCGTGCCGGTGACCGCCGCATCGGGGGCGGCGGCGACGTCAGGCACCGAAAGGGTGACGGGAATCTTCATTGCGACAGTTCCCATCACCCTCATTTGTTCATTCTCAGCGCTGGAACCGCAGGCGGAGACCATACATGCGCGGCGGGTTGTAGCTCGCCTGAAGCGATGTACCGCCATACGATACCAGCGTCTGGACCTTCTCGTTGGTTACGTTGTCGACGAACGCCTCGACCGAGAGCTGCTTGCTGTAGTCGTATGTCAGGCTGAGATCGACCTTCTGCCAGACGGGCGCGCGTGCCAGCCAATCGTTAAACGCCTGCTCGTCGTGATGTCCGGCGAACGAGACGGCGGCGAAGGGCGTCAGTGCGCTGTCGCCGCCAAGCTCGAAGCGGTACGAGGCGTATGCCGTGCCGGAGTATTTCGGCGAGTGCGGAATGTTGTTGCCCGAAAGGTCGCACGTGAACGCAACGGCCGGCTGCCCGGGGCCACCGGTACCGCTCTGTGGCCCGCAGTCATATCCCGGTGCGAAGACCCGACGTTGGCCGGCTGCTGCGATTGTGACGCCGTTGACGACGGTCGCCGACGTCTGAGTGGCATCGTTGACCAGGATCGATCCGCCGAAGGGCAGGGTGACGTCCTTGAAGCTGCTGTACTTGGCGTTAAGCAGCGACAGGTTCGCACCGAACGTCAGCGCCCTCGTCGGCTGCCAGATGGCTTCCGTCTCAAGGCCGTAGGACCGCGCCCGCGCCGCGTTGAAGGTCGTCTGCAGCGTGGTCCCGCCGACGATGATCTGGCGGCTTTCCTGCAGATCGCGATAGCGGTTGTAGAAGGCGGAGAGGTTGAGTTGGAGCGTGTTGTCGAAGAAACGGTTCTTCGAACCCACCTCGTAAGCGATGACCTTCTCCGAGCCGAATGTTGGCGCGCTTTGAGAAGCTGCGAGGCCCGCGTTGAATCCGCCTGAGCGGAAGCCCGTCGACACGCTGGCATAAACAAGATTGCGGTCGGTGAGCTTGAACTCCGTGCCGCCCTTCCACGTCACCTCGCTGAATGACAACGGGCAGTAGGTCGACAACACCTGCGCGCCGCCGGAATTGAGTACCGTGGCGGCAGTCACGCCATTCTCCCCGCAGTTATTCGGTACGGCAGGAAAAATGCCGTTCGACGGAAGAGGATCGTCGATGGTGATCAGAGTCAGGGGATTGGCACCGTTCGGGGCAGTGGCAGGAAGGTAGAAATACCCCGTGGCGTTCAGATATGTCTTCTTTTCGTGCGTGTAGCGCACACCACCGGTGACCGACCACGCGTCGGTCAGGTGATACGTCGCCTGGCCGTAGGCGGCGCGTGAGTACACCTTCACACGTTCGAACTGGTACGTACCGTTGTTCGCTGGCGCCGTGATCGGCGCGGCGAGTGCAGTCGACACGATGGTACGCGGCAACTGCTGGTTGATGAATCCGTTGACCAGATTGTCGTTAAGGAAAAAGCCGCCGAGTACGTACTCGAGCTTGTTTCCGGTGTTTGACAGAAGCTGCAGCTCCTGCGTGAAGGTATCAGCCTGCGTCCGCGCCTGATCGATGGCGATGCTCGACGCCGAGAAGTCGGAGTCGGTCGTACGACGGCCACGGTATCGGACATAGCCGGTGATCGACTTCACCGAGACGGGACCGAAGTCGTAACTGGCCGTCAAGGACGTCGATGCCTGACTGAGATCACGGAACGGCTTGTAGTTGTTGCCGATCGTATGCCAGTCGCCGGGGTATTCGATGGGAACGCCGAGATCCACGCCGGTTCCGATGGCAGCGGAGGGGCTGGCGGTGGTGACGCGGCAGTCGGCGACGCCGTCGCGGTTACCGGCGCGTTCGTTGAGACCGATATAGCTTGCGTTGAAGAGCGTCTGGCAGGAGCCCGGATCGATGTAGCTACCGATCTGCTTGTAGCCGAATGCCGACGCACCGTTGCCGCCCTGGTGCACGTAGTCGCCGCGCAGAGTGGCAGAGAAGCCGCCCAGATCCCATTTGAGCGCGCCGCGGACGTTCTTCTTGTTCTCGTCGAACAGGTCCGCCTGTGAGAAATTCCTGTTCCTGACCCAGCCGTCCGCGAGATCGCTAACCAGAACGATGCGGGCGGCGAGATTGCTGGTCAAAGGTACGTTGACGAACCCCTCGTAGCGGATCTTCGAGTAGTTCCCGACGGTGAACGTCGACCCGTAATCGAGTTCGTGGGACGGGGCGTTCGTGGTCACGACGATGTTCCCGCCGAACGTGTTGCGTCCGTATAGCGTGCCCTGCGGACCACGCTGGACCTCCAGCGTGGCGACGTCTGCGAAGCCGAGTGCGGCCTGGCTCGTGCGCGACTGGTAGATGCCGTCGATGAAGTACCCGATCGTCGGATCGCCTGTTACACCGTTGTTCGCGGTACGTACGCCGCGCATGGCAGGGCGAACGTCCGATCCCGTCTGACCGAAGCTGAAGCCGGGCACGAATTCGTTCAATCTAGAAATGTCGACGACGCCGCGGCTCTGCAGTGTCTCGCCGGAGATGGCCGTAATCGCCAACGGTACGCTCTGCAGACTCTCGTCGCGACGCTGCGCCGTGACGACGATGTCGCCGATGCCTTCGACTTCAGGCGCGGCCGCCTGTGGGGAGGCGGCATCTGTAGCGGCCGGAGCCGTAGTCTGCTGTGCAGGCGTTGTAGCAGGAACGGTCGTGCTCTGCGCCGAGGCCATCTGGCCGGACACGGCGATGGCGAAAACCGAAGCCCCCGTAACGAAATGACGAACCGTCATGCTGCCCCCTAATTTTTGTTTGCTGAGGGAAGCTATCGCGACCGAAACAAGCTGTCTACCAATTATTGCATTCGGATTACACGACGTCTCGCGCCGTGACGGCACGCTGTTTCAATGGCTATGGGTATGTAACTCGAGGATATTCGGCGGTTTTCTGGCAGTTCACGTCAAGTCGACGCGTAATGCCTCGTGTGACAATACCGTCACAGCAACGCTAAAAGAACCAGAACACAAGTTTGGGAGCAGAAGTCTTGCATCCGGATTTACACGTGAGCGCACCGCCGTTGGTGCGTCGAGGGAGGGGACCAATTGCTACCCTAGGACAGCCGATCGTCCTTCGATCAGTCTGCCGTTGAACAAGCGACGTTCGGCGGGCAGGTCGGGATCCTCAATGCGCTCCACAAGCATGTTGACGGCAGCTTCAGTCATCCGGCGTACCGGCTGCCGGATCGATGTCAGGCGATACCCCGCCCAAGTCGCGGGGCCCGATCCGTCGAAGCCCACCACCGATATATCCTCTGGTATCCGCATGCCGAACTCTTCACGAGCGGCGTCTATCACGCCGATCGCCATCAGATCGTTGACGCAGACGATAGCGTCGAACTGCGCGCCGTCCGCCAGCAAGGCCGCGAAAGCAGCGGCACCACTCTCATAACCGTAGTCGCCACGCACCACGGGAACGTCATCGATCCCGGCCTCCTGCAGACGACCGAGAGCCGCCCGGCGACGTTCCTCGCCGACATAGCTGTCTTCCGGGCCCGCAACGATCGCAAATCGGCGATGCCCCGCAGCCAGTAGGCGATCAATAAGGAGGCGCTGACCGGTAACCGAGTCACAGCCTACAGACGCTGCCTGTGCGCGGTCGGCGACGCGGTTGTAGAGAACGAGGGGCACTTCGCGGTCAACGAACAGGCTGACCTGTTCGTCCGAAAGTCGAGCTGCGCAGATCACCCCGTCGACACTGTGACGCCATACCTGATCGATCACCTCGTCGACATCGCTTTCGGTGTTCAAGGAGAACAACAGCATCCGCAGGTCCCGTGCCAGCATACGGTGTGACAGTTCGGCAAGTACTTCAGGATAGTTGAGCGCCGTTAGGCTGGATATCAGGACGGCGACGAGATTGGTGCGACGCGATATCAACGCTTGGGCGAGCGCGTTCGGCCGATAGCCGAGTTCCAGGGCCGCCTTCTCGATACGCTCGCGCGTAGCTGGCGCAATGCTTCCGCTTGGCGCGAAGCACCTTGAGACGGCGGACTGGGAGACGCCGGCGAGGCGCGCGACATCATAGGAGGTCGCACGGCGGCCCTGCCGGCCCGACGCCGCGTTTATGAGAGACCGTCCGTCCTTGTCGTCTTTACGCTCGGCCACTCAGCGCCCCCCGTGACATTTGCATTCGAATTCATTAGCAGTATCGTCGCGTATCGCCGCACGGTGCGGCGGAGTGACGGAGGACAACGCAAATGGCCAAATCGGCGCCAAGAGGGTTCGAACACACCACCAGCTATGTCAAGGCGCCCGCCCGCGACTCGATGGTTGATACCGGCGACGTGGTTGCGATCGTCGAAAACGTGCTGGCGGACGTCCGCACCCGCGGCGACGCTGCCGTGCGCGAATATTCGATCAAGTTCGACTCCGCCGACTTGGACCAGTTCGAGGTGACGCAGCAGGATCGTCTCGATGCGGTCGCCGAGATGGAGGCGCAGACGCGTGCCGACACGGAGTTCGCCATCGACAACGTTCGCCGCTTCGCCGAGGCTCAGCTCGCCACGATTCTGCCGCTCGAGGTCGAGCCGCTACCTGGCCTGCATCTGGGCCACCGGGTCATCCCGATCGAGAGGGTCGGTTGCTACGTCCCGGGCGGTCGGTTCCCGCTGCTCTCCGCACCGATCATGACGATCGTACCTGGGAAGGTCGCCGGATGCGACGAGGTCGTCGCCTGCCTTCCGCCCAACGCGCACCGTGCCATGATCGCAGGGTGCCACCTGTCGGGTGCGGATCGAATCTTTCGGATCGGCGGTGCGCAGGCCATCGCGGCCATGGCGTTCGGGACCGAAACCGTACCGCGCGTCGACAAGATCGTCGGCCCGGGCAATGCCTTCGTCAATGAGGCCAAGCGCCAGGTCTTCGGCCCCGTCGGCATCGATCAGCTCGCAGGTCCGTCGGAGATCTTCGTACTTGCTGACGGCACCGGCGATCCCCGGCTCATCGCAACCGATCTGCTCGCGCAGGCCGAGCATGACGTGCGCACGCGGGTCGGTCTGATCACGACCGACCGGGCAGTGGCGGAAGCGACTGCGCGCGAAGTGACCCGCCAGCTCGAAACGCTAAAGACTGCGGCGATCGCAGGGCCGAGTTGGGAGAACTACGGCGAGATCGTGCTGTGCGAAGACGAAGCGGCTATGATCGCTTATTCCGATTATGTCGCGGCCGAGCATCTTCAGGTGCACACCGCCGATCCGCACGGGCTGGCGGCCAAGCTACGTAACTACGGCTCGTTGTTCATCGGCGAGAATGCAAGCGTCGTCTATTCGGACAAAACCGTGGGTACCAACCACACGCTGCCGACGATGGGTGCAGGGCGGTACACGGGGGGTCTGTGGGTCGGATCCTACGTCAAGATCGCGACGCATCAGTGGCTCGAAGAGAGCGCCATTCTCAAGGTCGGGCCGCCTGCGTCTCGGCAGAGCGCCAGCGAGGGACTCGACGGCCACATGAAGGCTGCGCAGGTTCGCGTCGACCGCCTGCACCAGGTCGCTTCGGCCTGAACACGCTGCCGCCCCGGTCGATGACCGGGGCGGCAATGTTTGGCAGATCGTCCGCCCGTAGCGGCATCGCCGAACGCACGGCGTCCGGTCCGGCGCTACCTTGGCCCGACCGGTTGGCTCCGCCTTCGCCCCGGTCAACGCCGGGGCGACGCAGCGTCAGCCGGCAGAACGTGCCTGAAAGATCGGCCGGGCCGGGTTCTCTCCGCCGCGAACCACGAAGACGACAGCGTCGACCGACGCCGTGTTGCGGAAGGCGTGGTCCAAATCGACCGGTACGGTAAACGTATCGCCGGCCCCCAGGATGACGTTGCCGTCCGCCCAGCTCACTTCCATCGTGCCCGATTGTACCATCAGCACTTCGGCCTCGCGGCGCGCGTGCATAGGCACATAGGCGCCCGTTGCGAGCGTCAGCTGTCGCAGATTGAAACCATGCGGCCACCACCCCGTGATCGGACCGGGCTCGAAGCCGTCGTCGGTCGCCTGCGGTACGATCAGGCCGGCTTCCTCGACGCCCGGCGCCGTGAGCGGCGAGTTCGGGTTGGCGATGGCATCGCCTGCTCGAACAACGCACAGCGCCAGCTTTTCCATTGGCGGCGTCGCCAGAGCGTCAGCCTGTTCCTGGGTCAGCCCGGTATCGAGTTCGACGTCGTCCGCCGACGCCTCGCCCGCCGCGGTGTCGATCAACCGTCCGCCTTTCGCAAGCTTGAGGCCATGTCCCTGAGCGGCCTGGAAAACCGCAGGCGCCCACGTCACCTTGCCCGGATCATCCTCCCCGAGAACCGTGAATAGGAACCCGACGCCCTGATCGACCTTCTCGAACCCCCTGAACATGTGGATCGGCACCGATGCGACGTCGCCCGGACCGATCTCAAGCGTACCGTCTTCGCGGTTTGCCCCGAACAGCAGGCGCCATGTCCCGGAATGCACGACGAACACCTCGGCGGTGTCGTGACTGTGCTGCGAGTTGACGCACCCGAACGGCTGACGGGCGGCGCCGATGTTGAAACCGTGCTTCTCGGTGATATGGACGTGCTGCTCGGGACTTTCGGAAACGCCAGCGCCGATGATCGTGAAGTTCTCCTTCTCGGTCGAACCTGGGGTGCGAGTGTCGAGAAACGCAGTCCGACACGGCACCAAGTCGGCATAGCGGACCAATCGCTGGTCCATGGCATTAGGAGCAAGAAGCACGACGATCTCCAATTAGCGGGGCTGTTGCATTCGGATGCAAGATCGGTACGATGTTTCTGGTCGCTACACAAGCGAGCGGGATAATTCCGGATGAACGACACTAGCATGGTCGAAATTGACCCGCAGGCGCATACCGCGAGCGAGGCTCTGCCCTTGGTGTTACTGCCAGGCACCTTGTGCGACGCCAGAATGTTCGGGCCGCTGCTCGACCGATTGAACCTGACGGATCGTGCCGTCAGTCATGGTGGATATGTCGGTGCTCGTTCCATCGACGAAGCCATTGAAGATTTGCTGCAGACCATCCCGCCCAGAGCGATCCTGTTCGGCTTTTCACTAGGCGGGATCGTGGCTTTGGCTTTGGCTCGCGCCGCGCCCGATCGGATCGCAGCGATGATCTTGAGCAACAGCACCGCGCGGGCCGTCGATCCGGTTATGCATCGTGACCGTCGCGAAGAGGTCGAGCGCGTGCGAGCGGAGGGAATGATTGCTCACGTGCAGACCCTCCTTCCGCGATACCTGATGGATCCATCCGCGAGCCACCATGCCGAACTCATTCTCGCGATGGCAACGGTTGGCGCTGATCGTTTCACGGACCAGACCGAATTGGCTCTGTCGCGACCTGATGCTCGTCCCTGGCTGCACACTTTGGGCATGCCTGTACTCGTCATTGGCGGGGGCCAAGACGGCATCAATCCACCCGCAGTCCAGATCGAGATGGCAGATGAGCTTCCGGCGTCCACGCTCGTCCTGATCGAGGGCTCCAGCCACTTCACGCCGCTCGAACGGCCCGAGATCGTTGCGTCGCATGTCGCGACGTGGCTCGGTCAGGTCGATGCTATTAATATTTCAACGATCAAGGAGAGACAGCGATGAGTGACGCACCCTCAACCCCGCCGCGGGCACCGAAGACCGAAACCAAGCAGGCGGGTGACGACCCTGCTGCCGTGCTGCAGGTCGAACGTCGCGACTTCACGCAGCTAGTGCCGACCGACCGCCCGCGCGTCCAGTCACTGCGTGGCTTCGACCCTGAGTACACGGATATCGTCGATTACATCATCCGCTGCACGCACCGGATCTGGGACGAGCGCGATGTTGGCCTGATCTACACGCACTATACTCACAACTGCGTGCTCTACGGCGTGCTCGGCTCGGTCTACGAACGCGAGAGCGTGGTGCGCGAGACGATCCAACGACTGGTCGAATTGCCCGATCGGCGTGGTATGGCGATCCAGGTGATCTGGCGCGGCAACGACGTCGATGGCTTCTATACGAGCCACATGACCAACGGGACCGGTCGGCATACGGAATACGGCATATGGGGCAAGCCGACCGGTCGGACCTATACTACGCGGACTGTCGCAGACTGCATGATCCTGGAGAACAAGATCTACCGGGAATGGGTCGTGCGCGACAACATGGGTCTGTACCTTCAACTAGGGCTCGACCCTCACGAGTTGGCGGACAAGCTGGCACGACAGAAGATCGCCAACGGCGAAACGATGCTTCAGTTGTCGGAAAATCGGCGAATGATCGGGCAGTACCCACCCGAGGCACAGGCGGACGTATCCCTTGCCCACGACGATGGCGAGGCGGAGATCCTGCGGTGGCTCTACACCATCTACAACCAGCGCATGTTCGGCACGATCGAGAAGGTCTACGCGCCGACCTGCCAGTGGCACGGCCCGCTCATGCGCGAACTCTACGGACCTGCGTCGGTGCTTCACCAGACCATGCGGCTCGTTGCCCTCATGCCGGATTGCGTCTTCGTCCCGCAGCACATCTGCTCGATCGACAGCGAGGAAGGTGGGCGCAAATACGCCGTGCGTTGGATCATGGACGGTCATCATCTAGGGTACGGCGCACTGGGTGCACCAAGCGGACATCGCTTGTTCGTGATGGGCGTTACGCATTTTCACGTTATCGACGGCAAGATCGTCGACGAATGGGTGCTGTACGACGAGTTTTCGATGCTGGTGCAGATCCGCATGGCCGAATTGCAGAAAGACTTACCTTTGCAGTAGATATATTAAATGCCGCGAGGCCTGGCGACACTTGTCGGCAGGCCTCGCGGCATCAGCCTTATCGATATATTCGAAAGAGAAGGGTGCGGCGCGACGGATGCTTGAGCGGTACCTGTAACGATGTAGCGCAGTCGCTGTTAGTCATGACAGAGCGCTTCAAAGATTTGCTGAGGTGTGCCTGTTGGACCGGTATTGACGGACGTTGCGGTAATATAAAAGATGAACGGATGGCCGAAGTTGGGATTGGCAAAATTGCTCGTAAACGTCCGTTTGTGGGTCCTGACGCCCGCAGTGCTGCTCAGGCCGCCGCGCCGAGCGATGCTGCGAGGTGATCCACAATCGCTCGCACCTTCGCAGAAAGTCTCGGGCCGGCCGGGAAGATTGCAAATACCTCAGCCGGGTCGAGCTCGTACCCTTCGAGCAGCTGCGTGAGCTGGCCGGAGTGCAGCTCCTCTCCCGCCATGACGCGGGTGCCGAGGGACAAACCGAGGCCGGCGACCGTGGCCGCCAGAACACCCGGGGCCGAGTTGATCCAAAGCTTCGCATGCACATCGACCGACGTGACGATCTTGTTGTGTCGAAAACGCCAACTCTCGCTCCCAAATGAGCCGTGCTGAAGAATACAGTCGTGTGCGACTAGGTCCGCTGGCGTAGCGGGGGTGCCACGGGCGGCTAGGTAAGCGGGTGCGGCGATCACCACTCGCTCGACCAGCGCGAGTTTTCGCGCGCCGAAGGTAGAGTCGTTCAAAGGCCCTACGTTGATGCGGATGGCGAGGTCGACCCCGTCCGTGATCAGGTTCTGGCGCGCGTCGCTCATGGCCAGCTCGACTTTCAGGTCGGGATGGCGGGCCAGGAACGGCGCTAGAGCTGGAATGATCGCGCGCGTGCCGTACATGAGCGGCATCGCGAGCCGGATGACGCCGTGGAGTGAGTCCAAGCCTCGCGTCGCCTGCTCGGCCTCCTCCAGCTCGGCGAGAAGTCGTCTTGCGCGCTCCAGATAAAGGGCGCCGGCGTCGGTCAGCGAAAGACTGCGGGTGGTGCGCAGCAACAGCGTCGTGCCCAGCCGCGCCTCTAGCATGCCGATGATCCGGGATACGGAGGGCTGCGACAGCTTCAGTTCGCGCGCGGCGCGCGAGAGGCTGCCGCTGTCCGCTACGCGGACGAAAACGGTCATCTCTTGCCAGCGATTACTCATTTGAATCTCAGATAAATGTTGTCCGTTTTGAATGGATACACTGCATTTGGCTGAAGGCCTATTTTTCGGCTCACGGTACCCATTCCGAACCCAACGAAGAGAAAGTGTCCCCTGCAATGGCTATCAAGATCTACGGCGACCCCGGTTCGGGCAGCCGCCGCCGCGTGACCGCAGCTGCGGCCGCGATGGGCATCGACATCGAGATCGTGAACGTCGATCTGTTCAAGGGTGAAAGTCACACGCCCGAGTTCCTGGAGCTGAACCCGCATGGTCTATCCCCTGTGATGGTGGACGGCGAATTCGTCCTCTACGAATCCGCGGCCATCAATCTCTACCTCGCCGAGAAGGCGGGCAGCGATCTGGCGGGTCGCACTACCGAGGAGCGGTTCCAGATCCTGCAATGGATGTTCTGGTCGGGTGAGCAGTGGCGCGTCTTTGCGACGATCACGTTCGACGAGGTGCTCGGCAAGAAGTTCATCGGCCAGTTCGCGGATGAGACCATTGTCAAGCTGGCGGCCGACAAGATCCACACGGCCGCCGCGGTGCTCGACGCCCATCTTGCCAAGCACGACTACATCGTGGGTGACCGTCTGACACTTGCCGACTTCGACATCGCCGGACCGTTCTCGCAGAACGAGCGGACCAAGATCCCGCTCAACGACTTCCCAAACTTGGTCGCCTGGCAGCAGCGCCTGCTTACCAACGTTGCAAGTTGGGCGGCGACGAAGCGTGAGGTCGACGAGCGCATCGACGGTGCGCTGGGCGCGGCCGGCGTCAAGCTTTGACAGCGTGGCGCCGGCGTCCTTGAACGACGACTGGCGCCATGCTTTAGCCACTGCTGCTGAGAACGTCGTAGGTCGGTAGCCGCGCCTACCTTTCCAGATGAACGATCGTCCGGTTTCAGGAAGCGGAAATCTGGCCATGAGTGACCGGTTCTGGGTCGGCTCAGACCTCGGTGCGTTCGGCCAATTCCAAAGCGTCCTCCACGTCAACGCCCAAGTAGCGCACCGTGCTGTCGATCTTGGCATGGCCGAGAAGGATCTGAACGGCACGGAGGTTGCCAGTCGCCTTGTAGATGATCGATGCTTTCGTGCGCCGTAGCGAGTGCGTCCCATAATCCTGCGCCGGAAGGCCGATGCCGACCACCCACTCGCGCACAAGGCGGGCATATTGCCGCGTGCTCATGTGGTCCATGTAGTCGTTGCGGCTCGGGAAAACGAAGTCGTTCAGTGTCCCCCCACGTCGCTCCAACCATGCCCGCATCGTCTTTCGCGCCGTGTCCATTATCTCGAACTGAACCGGTCGTTTGGTTTTCTGCTGAACCACGACGGCGCGGTCACGGACGCGCCCGCCGGAAACTACATCGCCGATCCGCACCCTGACCACGTCACAGCCGCGGAGTTTGCTGTCGATGGCGAAGTCGAACAGCGCTCGGTCGCGCAGTCGCCTCTGCTGGTCGAGCCAGAAGCGAATGGCCCAGACCTGTTGCTGTTTCAGCGCCCGCTTCGCACCAATCAGCCGGCCTTCGTTCCAAGGCCGACGTTCGTGAAAGGCGGGGTCCATTGACGAGTGACCCATCGACTATCTCCATCGGCCCAGATCGGTCAATCGAGTATACGCATGCGCAGTAAACCGCCGGTTTGGAAATGTGGTTGATCAGCCGTCGATGATGCTGAACGAGCTTTCGGCTTGGGGCGGCGCCTGGCGGTCTCTGTGCGCCCGGAAGTGGGTCTGGCCGGAAAACTTCGGAAGTCCTTCGACTGATCCCCGGCGGTTCAGTAGATTGGCGATGGATCCCCAAACCAACCGTTCCGATAGACCTGAGCAGTCGTAGTTCTCAGTAGACGGCACCTAACATACGTAACTTGACACGTAACCTGTTACCGAACATCTTTTGATGATGGCCGACTACATCGAGTCACACGGAAGCGCATTCCTAGCGCATCGACTGCGCCGCTCGTCGGACCGTATCGTCGAGGAGATAAGCGGCGTTCTACTCCAGCTAGGCCTCGACGTTCCACCGCGCGGCGCTTCGATGCTGTTGCTGATCGTTGAGCACCAACAGATCGGGGTGGTAGAAATCTCGCGACGCCTACGGTTGTCTCACCCGCTTATCGTTCGCATGGCACGGGAATTCCAAGAGCGAGGCTTGGTCGAGGTAAACGCTGATCCGTCCGATGGCCGGCGACGGGTTTTAAGTCCGACGGACAAGGCACGTCACGAGGCTGCCGCGCTCACGGCTTTCAACGCGGACCTCAACGCCCTGTTTGATGGCCTGTTTGCGGACATCGGCGCTTCTCTGATCTCAGTCCTTGATCGCTTTGACGCCCAGCTTGATGCGTCATCGATCCCAATGCGTCTCACCGCTCTCAAATCGACCAAGGAGTAATCGATGTCCCGCCGTCGCCATGCCCTCATTATGGTCCTCCCTTTATTAGCTTTCTCCATGCCACCGTCTGCCGGCGCTCAAACCGTCACGGCTTCGGCCACGTCTGCACGGACTTCCAATCTCGACGCGGCCGCCCGCACAGCGATCGTGGCGCGCTTGTCGACCGAGTTGCGCAGCAAATACGTTTACTCGGATGTCGGCGAGAAGGGGGCCGCCGCGATCACCGCCGCCGCAGCGTCGGGGGCCTACGATCGGATTGTGGATCTGTCCACGTTCGCCACGCGACTGACCAAGGACCTCCGCGGCGTCATGACCGACAAACATCTGATTGTGTTCGACACAACGAACCGGCCAGCGTCGAGCGTTGCGTCGATGCCAGCCGGAGAGGCGGGGATCGTCCGCGCTGATCGGCTGCCCGGCGGAATCGGCTATCTCCAAATTGACGGGTTCGCCAACCCCTGGGCGTTCAAACCAGCGCTCGACCGCGCGATGGCGGGGTTGGAGGGCAGTCGCGCCTTGATCCTCGACATGCGCGGCAACGGAGGCGGAGATCCGGCGTCGGTAAGCTACCTAGTCAGCTTTCTTCTTTCTGCGGGCAAGCGGACCAAGATCAACAGCATCGTTGAGCGTAAGGCAGGGACCACCGAGCTCAGGCGCGATTCCTTCTTCAGCGAGCCGACCCCGGTCAGCTTCGCCGGTGTGCCTGCCTATGTCCTTACGAGCGGCAATACCTTTTCGGGCGGCGAGGAGTTCGCCTACGACATGCAGACGCTGAAGCTCGGCACCGTTGTCGGCGAGGTGACCGGTGGCGGCGCGAACCCCGGGGAGCGTATTTCCATTGGACACGGTGTCATGGCGTTTATCCCGACCGGTCGTGCGGAGAGTCCCGTTACCGGATCGAACTGGGAAGGGCGTGGCGTGCAGCCCGATCTCAAGGTCCCCGCCGCGGATGCGCTCGCCACGACGCTACGCCGCCTCGGCCAAGTGCCCGCTGCCGCTACGATCGAAGCGGCGTCCCCCGTCTCAGTCTTCGCGCCGCGGACCGTGGCGCTCAAGGGCGGGGAGGCAATGCTGCGCCGCCTCTTTGCCGGCCGTACCGCGCCTGAGCCTGATTACACGTTGATGAAACCGGACGCCTCAGAGGCAGGCCGCGCGGCGCTGGCGGCTACGCACCGCCGCCTGCAACCACTTCCAGTTCCGCAGGCCATCCGCTTTCGACGGCCCGATGGGTTCGGGTTCGATGAGTTTACGCTCGTCTATCCCGATCGCACCCTTCTCGTCGGAATCATGCTCGACTCAGACGGCAAGTTTATTGACCTTATCGGTCCTGATCCTAGCAAGTAAGTAAGCTGTGCCTTTTCTCTAAAACTGAAGCGATGGTTGGGAATTGGGGGTTTGGATCGCGAACGACATGGACCATTGTTTTTCCCCCGCCAGCCATGTTGTTGCCCAAATAATGTGGAAATTGAAACAACACGGTCGCCACCGGAACAGCCGATAAGCATTGCCGTGGCAGGAGATGAAGCTGTGCTCGTACGGAATGCTTCATGGTAATGAGCGCAGCTGTGGCTGCCTTTTTTGCAGCGTCTGGTGCTCAGACTACCATCACGCCGCGGATGGCCGAATTCGATCTTGAAAAGGTTCATCGTAAAGAAGCGACTTGCGCAGACCGCAGCCCGGCCGATGAAATAATCGTTTGCGCTCCCAAGAACATGAACATCTGGATTTCTGACGCGGATAAGGCAAAATTTGCATCGAAGCCGCTACGCGGTGAGTTCACAGGGCCGCTTAACGCAGAAACAAAGCTTCACGTAATTCAAAGCCAAAACCCTGCGGTTGTAACACCCGCTGCGGCGGTAATCCTAAAGTGGCGCTTCTAGCGCTTTTGGCCCGCCGATTTTACGTGAACGAACGAACGGCCGGTTTGGCTGTACTGGGAAGAGGCCGTAAGGCTCCGCTTGTGGGTCCGGCCGGAAGCCGGAGGGCAGGGCGTTTTTCGCCTCCTATCGATCATCTATTGGTAGCTTTCGTATCCCAATTTTGGCCGTTTGTTAATTGCGCTTCATGATTGTTGCCCGCGACCAAGTTCAGCAATTTGAATCGCTCGATTTGGTCGATCCACGTCTTTGGCGGATCTCTCGGAGCTGGGCGCTTTGTGACATACGGTCCACAGACCCCGTTTCCCTCGCTGACCGACAGCAGGCACTTACCAACGTCGAAAAGGCGGATTGGGGTGTCCATACTGCCTGCTGGGCGGTTGACAGATAACTCTACTTAAGTTGAGTAGGGGCATGGGCCGTAATCGTCGACCATCGAAGCAAATGCTCCTCTTGTTGGAGGCGCTGTCGGCGCATACTCAGCAGTGGCGCTACGGCTACGATCTGATGAGAGAAACGGGGCTCCTGTCTGGAACGCTGTACCCGCTACTGATCCGCATGACCCATCAAGGGCTCGTCGAGGCCGAGTGGCGCGAACCGGAACGCCCTGGCCGTCCTGCTCGACATGCGTACCGTTTAACGAATGCTGGAGTGGCATTTGCGCGGATGGCGACACCTGCCGGCCCACTGACCTTCACCAAGGCCGCTTTCGCGTGACACTAGCTGTTTCGCGGGCTTTGCTGTCAATGGCCAGTCGGTCTCTCGGCTCGGATCGCCGAACCTGGGCGATGGCTATGGAAGCGGAGTTCGAAGCCGCAGTGGAGGATCGGCGTCCATTCCTGTTCGCTCTCGGCTGCCTGTTTGCAGCGTGGCGAGAGATTGGGAAGCACAGCGAAGGACGCCTCATCCTTGCGAACTACGCGCTCGCCCTGGGGTTACTCATCCCGATGGCAGTTCTGCAGTTCCAGCAGGCGGTCGGCTTCCTATCCTCGGCAGGAGGTCCGCCTTTCGGCATCCCAAGCGCCGCCGACGGACCGAATCTCTATTTGATCTGGTCTCAGAACAGCGCCATCCCGATCTTGCTTATCACATGGCTTCTGCTCGGTATGGCGCACCTCTATCTTGCGTGGATGCTCGTAGAGGGGGATTGGCCGCGCATCGTGAAGTGCGGCACGCTGATTGGAGCGGCAATGATCACGCTGTCGCTGTTCATGGGCGTATTGATGCTCGATTTGTCGTCCTTGAGGGCGCAAGTTGCGGAGCTGGCGATCGAATTTGTGGCGGTGGTATCTATTTCGCGCTGGCACATTCGGGTTCTTGCCGGCGCCTCGCGCGATTTGCTTGCCCGGTAGCTTGTAGGGACCCTTCAACAATCCACGCGGCTGGTTGGACCTCTGCGAACCTCTTGACTCATAAATCTACATATGTTGCTATATGTTTAGCACGAGGGTGGCGAGGCTCAACGCGGAGGGGCGACGAAACGCCGAAGCCGTGTACGGGTTCAGAGGAACAGCGTCCGACACGCGAAAGGGAAGCGAAGATGCGACGTGTACTTAGCATAGGTGTCGTTGCAACCGGCACTGTCTTGCTCATCGCTTTATTTCTCTTCGTTCGTGAGCCTGTTGTTGACGCCAGCGCGAACGGCCTGTTCGCAAACGACTTCTGTGGCACGATAAAGCTAGCCGATGGTGAGATGCTGCTCAACGATCAGCAAACCATATCCTACATTGTCGGTAGAGATGCAGATGGGCCGTACATCTTGCCACGCTTTGATGTCGGCGCCGTATCCGATCAAGGGCTCGACGTGGATGGAACGCGCTCTGTGCGCAAGCTGCGCCTCGACAGGCTACCTTCAGCGACAAAGCTTACGCTACATGAGGGTTTGACACCCTATGTCTTCAAAAGGCTGACGCCAAATCTTCGCAACTAATCTCGAAGTATCTGTTAATCAGCTTGAGTGATCAGGTTCGAAGCCAGCATAGCTGGACCCTCAAATCTACATATGTTTCCGTAGCGGGAGCCAAGGCTGCTGAACGCTACGAGCGACTGGTCGGCAGAGAACGGTGGGAATACTTCGGCACGGCATACCGGCCGTGCTGCACGGTGAGGAGGTGGAGCAATGATGAAAGCCATGACCAATGCGTTCCGGGGGCCCCCCATACGCCTATTAGCAGTCCTTCTTCCGCTTCTCGCGACAGGCATCGCGGGCCGCGTAGAGGCGCAGTCACAGGCAGAGGTCGGCAAACCTTCGCCGAACCGGCTTGGCTTGGCCGTGCCCGGGCCGATCGCAACCGATGCTCGCATTTCATCCGAGCCGGATGTTGTTTTGGCGGGAACGCTGTACCTGCCGGCAGGCCACGGCAAGGGTCCCTATCCCTTGGCCGTGATGATCCAGGGGCATGGACCCAATAAACGTGGCGGCTTTTCGGAGCTAATCAAACGCCTGTCCGCCGACGGCATCGCTGCTCTGGAATATGACGAGCGCGGGGTCGGGCAGTCGACCGGCATCTATGAAGAGGATCCCGAGCGGCTGACCGCGGACGCTGCAGCCGCTGTTGCGGCGATGCGCCATCGCTCGGATATCGCCGGCAGCCGCATCGCTTTGGTCGGCCATAGCGGGGGCGGTGTGATCGCGCCCGCTGCGGCGACTGCCGATCCCGACATTGCAGCCGTGGTGACGCTGGCGGGCAATGTTGGCGACGGGCTGCCTTACGTCAGGAAGGGGCTTTACAGGCAGATGATGAAGATGGTTGTCGGCGGCCGTGACACCCTCTTCGGCCCGGCGACGGATGCGGCTATGACTTTGCTCCAGGCTCGCGTGGACAGCAGAGATGCGCCAACGATCTCACGCCTTCGGGCAAACGCTGTCGACCGGTTCGAGGCAGCGGGGTTCCCGCGGCCGCAGGCGGAACAAGCGCTCGCGATGATCGACGTTCCAGAGGCCTGGAAAGGGAGCAAGTTACGCTCGGCCTCGGATCTCAAGGCCCTGCACATACCCGTTCTAGCGATCTACGGGACCAAGGATACGGTGGTGGACGACGCACCTGCGGCACGTGCCGCCTTGGCGAGCAACCCCCGCGCTCGAGTTGTGATGCTGGCCGGGCTCGGCCATTCGTTCCAGGAAGGCGCAGTCGCAGGCGCGCTGGATGAGGCGTCGAAGTTGGGCCCGTACCTCGGATCACCTCGCCTTGTGGCAGTCGTTGGCGACTGGCTTAGAGATACACTGTCGCCGAAAAGTGGCAAGGGTATACGACAAGTGCGGTAACGCGCACGTTCTCGCCGCTCGACGACTAGTCGATTGCTGCTTCTGGGCGCCGGTTCTTAGCCTTTAAAGGGCGCTTGACGGCGCTAGGTCGCGGTCCGCTCGACATGAACGTTCATCGGGTTTGTGCCTGTTCTGACTCGAACAGTAGCCGTTCCGCTCTCCTCTCTCATTACGAGATTCGCGAGCTGATAGCCGGACTTCGAAATCGGTAGTTCGCGAAGATGAACCAGCGTCCGAAGTTGGGAAGCGAGGGAAGGGGCGTAAGCGTCCGGATGTGGGTCAGGGAGAATATGCAAGCGGGTCTGCTGTACTCAGCCCCTTAGGGCATGCGGACGCATATCGAGTCCGGTTTCGATGCAAATTCAAACCTGTGAAGACGCGGACTATCTCGAGCTACCGTCCAAGCTAAGGTTCGCATTTAGTACGATCCCTAACATCGTTTCTGATTTTTTGGACGATCCATCGGCCTTCGTCCCACCCCAAGTATAACCGAAGCGCAGACCGCTATTAAACGTTCCGCTGGTATCGTTTGCGAACAATACCGGGATCGCAATACCGCCTTCGTCATTGCGAACGTCGTAGGTGAGTCGAGGGGCGAGCATGATCGGTGGAACAAACCAAAAGGGGCGGAACTGCTGCCTCCACTCCCCGCCGAGCACGACTCCGGTCTGCCGTTGTGGGCGCGATATGTTCGCTTTGGAGCATGTTTGATTGGTGACGAAGGCCTGCCCGGTCGTCGGTGCGGGACAGATCTCGATATCGCGGAAAGCCTTATCGATCTCATCTCGTCGCGTGACCGCGACGGTTGCGATCCACGTCGTCCCGCCATTCCACCCAAGCAGCCCCGGCCGATCCTGGAGGTTCATATATCCGAGGCTGTTAATTGAACGTTCTCGACTGAGGTGGAAGAACGCTTTGCTGCCGAGCGTCCAATTGTAGTGAACCTCACTCTTAGTAACTAAGGTGGCGAAGTTGGTTGGGAATGACGCGGGATCGATCACGGTCTTCGTTCCGCCGGGATCGAAGGGATCGGGGACGGTTGTTAGCAGAAAAGGATAGTAGCTGAATTTAGGACGAGAGACCTCAAAATAGCCGCCCGCTCCAAAGCGCCTGAATTTATCCTTGGGAGGTCCCCAGAAAACCTCGTTGTACGCCTTGACCGCGTCCGGATTCGCAAATCCTCCGTCGTCTACTTCAAAAATCCAGCGAATGAGGTTCAAACCTTCACAATCGTTTTTCTCCGCCTTGAGGCACTCCTTCGCCAGATCCTTTGCCGTTCCTATCGCCCGATTGCGGGTCAGGTCCGTCCGCTCGGATCTGGCGAAGCTCCAGTTAAGGTCGCCGAACAATGCAAAGTTCGACGTTAGCCGATCCTTTTCTCCAAAATTGGCGATGGTTGCTGCCTGTTTGTCCTCTTTGTCGAAATCGGCTCGGACCCCGAGAGAACCTGACAGTCTCGACACGCGCTGCAAACGATACTCCGTGTTATCGCTGACTCGGTCGCGATCATCCCTCAGACTTTTGTAGGACCGGGCGAGAGAGATGCTGATCGACGCCGAGCTGCCGCTTGAACCGCCTGCGACGCTGGCGCCGACCCCCGTCGTCGTCTGCGCCATGAACCGGTTGATTGCCTCGTCTTTCAGCACGAGGCGTTCGCAGGCTGCGCTCACCTCCGTGTAGGCAAGCGTTCTAATGTTGCGCCGCTCGGAAGTGCAGAGCGCTGGATCGGATGGGTCAGCAGAGGCGCTAAGAGCTTTGGCAGCTTTTTTTTGGTCGCTCCTCTCGGCAGGCGTAATGGGCGGTTTCGTGTCTTCAGCATTTTCAGTTTTATGTATTGGCCCAGACGTGTTTGTAGCTTCCACCGTAATATGGCGATCGATTTCCGGCAGTGCGCCGTCCAACGATGTCATCGCTTCGCGCGCCGCCTCCGCATCATGCTCCGCTCTTTGCGCTGCCGCTTCGGCAGCGCGCGCGGCCTGACGGGCCAGCTTGGCCGACTCCTCTGCGCGGCGCACGATCTCCCTTACCTGGTTCTGGTCGACGATGGCCCGATCAGGCGATGCCTGCAAAGGCTGCGAGGCTGCTAGCCCGGCAACGGCGAGAGCATATTTCGATATGTTCACTGACTTTCCCCCCGGAAGTCTACCGCGCTTCGTTGTGGCCAGTTAGCCAGCTCATCTATAGTGTATATACACTCTTGTAGGCGCAACAGAAAATCGACCAGAAAATGCAACTTCTCGCATAGGTTCTTACAAATCAGTATTTGGGATCTAAAATTATAAAAGTAATGAGGGAGTTTCGGGAGGCTGCGCTCAAGCCTTGAATGTCGTGTTTTGGGTGGGGAGGGGCGCGTGCAGCAAAGTCATATCGGCGGAGTTAGTTGCTGCTACCTCGTCAACATGCTTAGGAATGCCGGCCGTTTCACTGATCTCAATATCTTAAGTAATGGTAATAACGCTGTCCCTATTTTGGCTGCCGCCGGGACGTTCCAAAGTCAGAAACTCCGCGCTCTGTGCTATCATGGGGCTGGTCGTCGCCAACGTTATCGTAATGAACGTTTTTCGAGCGCGTCGCGCCACTTAGCTGACGGGGGGCAACCTTCTCATTTTGCGTTCTACAGACAGCTAATCCGGCGCGACAAGCTGCCGTCCAACCAAATGAACGAATGGCGGAAGTTGGGAAGCGGGAAAGGGGGCATGAACGTCCGCAACTGGGTCGTTGCGTTTCTCTGTTTAACGTTTTGGCCGGTGAACACTCGTATCGCGAGAAACGAGTCCTTTGAGTGCCGAGAAGGCGGTGAACCAAGCGCAATGCTATGCGCGCACTATGCGATCGGCTTGGATCGATCTCGAAGCGCTATGCCGTGACCCGTACATACCGGGGGCGGGCAGGACGCTCGCGATACAAAAGGCACTCAGGCGAAATGTCGTCCGAACCCATATCGGAGCCCGATCCTACCGGGCTCGTCATCTATGTCGGCCAGGATCACGAAGGCCATTGGCTGGTCCAGGACAGCCGGCGCACTCTCGAAGGCCGCTTCATCTCCTACGGTGCCGCGATAGGCTACGCACAGGCCGAGCGGGACATCTACCATGCGAGCATCGAGATCGCCGAACGGCCGCTCACGCCACTCGTGTCCTTTACGCCCGTCGGTCGCGACGAACGCGCCTTGCCGCGCGCGGCGTGACGGGAGGGATGGCGATGAACGTCCACAATCTACCTATCTGGTCGCATACCGTCGTCGGCGCGATCAAGCGGACCTGTACTGCGCAACCCGGCTCGGAGGCGGCGGTTCATGACCCGCGCTGGCCCCGTATCGTGGCCGCCTTGTTGGCATTACGGTCCAGCGGGCGGCATGCGGTCCGCATCGTCGATGCCGACTGCGGTGCCGGAACGCTGCTGCTACATGCGATGCGACATGCGAGGCAACTGGGCTTCACCGCCGTCGAGGGACATGGGATCGATCGGTCGTCGCTATTGATTGGCCGCGCTCGGTTGGCGGCGAGGCGTGCTGCCGACCCGGCTCTCGGTGTGGACTTCGAGGTGGCGGACATGGTCGCCGCCGTGCGAGACGAGCAGGACCTGCCGGCCGATATCGTGATCTGCCACGACCTCGAGAGAGACCGTCGTCCAGAAACAGCGCGTGCGGTCCGGAACGCCGGGCGAATCGTCATCGCCGATGATGCCGCATGCCATGTCCAGGGAATCGCTGCATGACCCGTCGCGATATCCTCTGGCGCGGAATAGGCGGGGTGCTGGCCGTCGGAGCATGTGGCGTCGCCGCGGCACTGAATGGGTCGGCGATCGCGATGCTCGTGTTTCCGATCGCGTTGCTGGGCCTGACGCTGATGATCAACGGCAAACGCGTGGTGGTGGTGCTGCAGGCCGAACGTCATGGTCACGGGCATACCGCCGAAGCGATCCACGCCGTGCGCCTTCGTCGCTCCCGCCGGCGCGTCGCTCCGCCCTATTCCTGATTACCGGACACCGAACACTCATGACCTATTTCAGTTCGCGGGCCGGCGTCCTGTGCGCCGAAGGCGTGCCGCTGCCCGTCATCGCCGAGGCGGTGGGAACGCCCGTCCACGTCTATTCCGCCGCCGCGCTGCGCCATGCCGCACACCGTTTCAGGTCGGCGCTGGCGATCCTCCCAAGGGTGCGGGTCGCGTTTGCCGTCAAGGCGAACCCGAACGGCGCGGTGCTACACCTGCTTGCCGGGTGCGGCTTCGGCGCCGACATCGTCTCGGGCGGCGAGATGCGGCGCGCGCTCGACGCGGGGATCGCGGCGTCGGACATCGTTTTCTCGGGCGTCGGCAAGACCGATC
Organism: Sphingomonas arabinosi; assembly: GCF_036663715.1. Lineage (NCBI taxonomy): Bacteria > Pseudomonadati > Pseudomonadota > Alphaproteobacteria > Sphingomonadales > Sphingomonadaceae > Sphingomonas > Sphingomonas arabinosi. The sequence continues at coordinate 28,289 of NZ_JAXOJN010000011.1, read as the reverse complement.
GCGAACTCGCCGATGCGCTCGCTGCCGGCGTCGGGCAGTTCAACCTCGAACTGGAGGAGGAGGGCCAGGTGCTCGCCGCGCTGGCGCGTGCGCGGGGCAGGCGAGCGACCGCGGTACTGCGGGTCAATCCAGACGTCGATGGCGGCACGCATGCCAAGATTTCGACCGGACGGCGCGGCAACAAGTTCGGCGTGGCGATCGCCGACGTCCCCGCAATGTACGATCGACTAGCTCGCCTCGACGGTCTCGACCTGGTCGGGGTCGCGTTGCACATCGGCAGTCAGCTGCGCGATCTCGCACCGCTGGAGGAGGCCTATGATCGGATCGGCTCTCTCGTGGCGGACTTGCGAAGGCGTGGCCATGTCGTCAGCCGCGTCGATCTCGGTGGCGGCCTCGGCATACCCTACCACGCCGACGACGTGGTTCCGACGCTCGACTCCTATGCCGCTATGGTCGCCAAGGTCACGCGCAACTGGGATGTCGAACTCACGTTCGAGCCGGGGCGGGTGGTCGCGGGGCTTGCTGGCGTGCTGATGACGCGAGTAATCTGGGTGAAACCGGGTGCGGACCGTCCGTTCTTGATCGTCGATGCCGCGATGAACGACCTCGCGCGGCCGGCACTGTACGATGCCTTTCATCGGTTCGAAGCCGTTACGCCCAACGGCGAGCGGATGGTCGCGACCATCGCTGGCCCGGTCTGCGAAAGCGGCGACGTGTTCGCGGTCGCGCGCGACATCGACCGGGTCCGCCGCGGCGACCTCGCCGTGCTTCACGCGACCGGCGCGTATGGCGCGGCGATGGCGTCGACCTATAATTGCCGCGCGCTCAGCCCGCAGGTTCTGGTCGACGGCGACCAGTTCGAGATCGTCGCCGATCGCTATCTCCCCGAGGAGTTCGCGGCGTAGGGAGAGGTCAGGTGAGGTAAGCGTGAACGATTTCGACCAGCTCCTCTGCCGCGACCGTGTGCGGATCGTCGCGCAATGGGCCACCGTTGGTGACAAGACAGCTCGAACGCGTTTTGTCTAATGCCCGACAACGTGAACGAATGTCCGAAGCCGGAAGCGCAAAGAGCCCTGCGAATGTCCGCAACTGGGTCGTAGGCAATTCTAGTTATCGATACCCAGCAGCTTGAAGCTCGAACAACTCAGCGTATCGCCCGCCGGCGGCAAGCAGTGCGTCATGCGTACCCGATGCTTCTACGCGGCCATCGCTGAGAACCAAGATGCGGTCTGCCATGCGCACGCTGGAGAACCGGTGTGAGATCAGCACCGCCGAGCGCCCCGCGCTGAGTTCCCGAAACCGCTGGAACACCTCATACTCGGCGCGCGCATCGAGGGCGGCGGTGGGCTCGTCCAAGATCAGGACCTCAGCGTCGCGCATATACGCGCGGGCAATTGCCATCTTCTGCCATTCACCCCCCGACAGATCGACGCCGTTGCGGAACCGCTTGCCGATCATCTGATCGTAGCCGCCGGGCAGCTTGGTGACGACGTCGTCCGCGAGGGCGGCGGCGGCGGCGGTCTCGATCCGTTGACGATCACCGCGCGCCTCGATGCGGCCGACCGCGATATTGTCGGCAGCTGGTAGATTGTAGCGCACGAAGTCCTGGAAGATGACGCCGATCGCGCCGCGCAAGGCATCGAGATCAAAGTCGCGCAGGTCTCGACCATCGAGCAGCACGCGACCCTCTACGGGGTCGTAGAGCCGGGCAAGCAGCTTCACGAGCGTCGTTTTCCCGGCGCCATTCTCACCGACCAGCGCCAGCACTTCGCCCGGTGCCAGGGCAAAGGACAAATGGCGTACCGCCCAACGCTCCGCACCCGGATAGCGGAACCCAACGTCTTCGAAGACGAAGCCCTGGCGGACCGGGGAGGGGAAGGGCAATGCATTCTCGGGTGACCTGATCCCGGGCACGGTCCGTAAGAACGAGAACAGATCGTCGATGTAGAGCGCCTGGCCCGCCGTCGCAGAAAAACCGCTCAGCAGACCTTCGAGTAACCCACGCAGCCGCAAGAACGATGCGGCGAGAAAGGTGAGGTCGCCGATCGACAGCGATCCGGCGACCGCGCGCCAGGCGATGTAGGCGTAAGCCGCATAATAGGCGATCGTACCCAGCCCAGCGAAGCCGGAACCCCAGACGGCGCGACGCAGCGCAAGCCGGCGGCTCGCATCGTAGGTGTCGCGCGAGATCGTACGGTAGCGGTCAATCAGGAACGCGCTGAGGCCAAAGATCTTGACCTCCTTGGCGGTATCCGCGCTGGCGGCGACTTGGCGGACATAGTCGAGTTCGCGCCGTTGCGGTGTACGGACGTAGCTGAGCGCGTAGCTCAACGCATTGAAGTGCGCCTCACCCAGGAACGAGGGTATCAGGGCGACGGCGAGCAGTACCATCAGCCAGGGTGCGTAGACGACCAGCCCAGCGGAAAAGCTCACTACCGTGATGATGTCCTGCGCCTGCCCGAATAGCTGGCCCATCAGCGACATGCGCCCGCTTGCCTGCATTCTCGCGCGATCCATGCGGTCCTGAAAGGCCGCATCCTCGAAGTCGGCCAAATCGAGGGTCGCGGCGTGCTTCATCAGCCGAACGCTGGCATCATTGCTGACGCGGTCCGAGAGCAGGCCATCCACCAAAGACACGACACGGCCCAAAAGATCGGAGGCGATGGCGAGAGCTAATTCGGCGAGTAGCAGCGCCTCCAAGCGGCCGAGCAGGCCTGATCCCAGCCAGGCGGTAAGGCTCACGGGATGAACAGTTAGCCCACGTAGTTGGACAACCTCGTCGATGATGAGCTTGCCCACGAACAAGGTAGCTACCGGTAGCAGAGCTCTTACCAGCCGAACCGCAAGCGTGACCGCAGTCAGCGATCGACTGGTGCGCCAAACCATGGCGAGGAACGGCGGCAGGTTCCTAAGCGCGCCCAGTCGCTCACGCCACGTGGTTGGCGGAAGTGGCATTCCGCGACCGGGCCTGCTGGAGACCGCCATCTATAGTCTGCCAAAACATGTTTGGGCCGGCCGCCCAGATGTCGAAGCCGAATGCGCAAGGGTCATTTGCGTCCACTACTCGCCAAGGGCAGGGGCGTGTAGCGGTTTTGCCATCTCGAAATAGCAGAGAGAGGCACCCCTGGGTTTCTCGGTGTCGCTCGGTCTAGCCAGGCAGAGACCTCGAAATCAAAACTTGAACGAGTGGCCGAAGTCGGGAAGCTAGTGGCTCGGGGTAGATTGTGGGTCCTTCTGACGGCTAATAATAGGCAGCCTTCCACCCGGCGACTGCCCTTGCGCATAACCGTGCAACGGCTCAATTCGGCGAAGCAGAGCGAAGATTGTGGAGAAGCCTGATGAACGAGATGGCCGAATACACGTCGCCTAGGGTCTGGACCTGGGACAAGAGCAGCGGAGGCAGGTTTTCCAACATAAACCGCCCGATCGCTGGTGCCACGCACGACAAGGAACTCCCCGTCGGTAACCACCCGCTCCAGCTCTATTCGCTTGCAACGCCCAACGGCGTGAAGGTGACTGTGATGCTCGAGGAGCTGCTCGCCGCCGGCCATACGGGTGCCGAGTATGATGCCTGGCTGATCAAGATCATGGACGGAGACCAGTTCGGCAGCGGCTTCGTCGACGCCAATCCCAACTCGAAGATCCCCGCGCTGGTCGATCGCAGCGGCGCGGAACCCATCCGGGTATTCGAGTCGGGATCGATCCTTGTCTATCTTGCCGAGAAGTTCGGCGCGTTCCTCCCGACCGATGTCGCAAAGCGCGCCGAGGTCCTGTCGTGGCTGTTCTGGCAGATGGGTGCTGGGCCAATGTTGGGTGGCGGCTTCGGGCATTTCTACGCCTACGCACCAGTGAAGATCGAATATGCGATTGATCGTTTTGCGATGGAAGTGAAGCGCCAGCTCGACGTGTTGGACCGGCGCCTGGGCGAGAGCGAATATGTCGGAGGCGATGCCTATTCGATCGCCGACATGGCGGTGTGGCCTTGGTACGGCGCGCTCGTAACGGGGCAGGTGTATGATGCCGCCGAGTTCCTCGAGGTGGACACATATGAGAACGTCCTGCGCTGGACCGACTTGGTCGGCGCGCGACCGGCGGTCAGGCGTGGGCGGATGGTCAACCGGATCTTGGGCGATCCCGCCAGCCAGCTCCACGAACGTCATGATGCAGGCGACTTCGACACCCGGACGCAGGACAAGCTCGAAGGAGCAGCGGCGGAAAGCCAGACGCGGTGACGCGCTGGGCCCGCACGGGCTGACGTCAACCGCTTGGACGGTAGCTGCGCTCGACATGTCCTTTTAGGTCTTCGGGATACCCGAAGCGTAAGGCGAGAACGGGGGAAAGACCATGCGGTGGTTGACGACGATAATGCTGACGGCCGCGGCGGTTTTGCTCGGACCCGCGGGGCCCCTGCCGGCGTCCGGTCCGGCATCGATCCTCCTGAAACCAGCCGGCGTCTTCGACGGCGCGGATGGGGTGGTTCATGCCGGTTGGCAGGTGCTGGTCACGGGCGACCGGATCGTCGCCGTGGGGCCCGACCTGTCGGTGCCCGCCGATACGCGCATCGTCGAACTTGCCGGGGCCACACTGATGCCCGGCATGATCGAGGGTCATGGGCATCTGTTCCTGCACCCTTACAACGAAGCCAGCTGGGACGATCAGGTCCTGCATGAGCCGCTCGCACTCCGCACCGCGCGCGCGGTCGCAAATGCCAAGGCAACGTTGCTCGCTGGCTTCACCAGCGAACGCGATCTCGGCACGGAGGGCGCGGGCTATGCGGATGTCGGACTGAAGGCCGCTATCGATCAGGGTATCGTACCGGGGCCGCGGCTGTCGGTCGCGACGCGGGCGATCGTGGCACTGGGCGCCTATGGTCCGAAAGGTTTCGAGCCTGGCGTTGCCATCCCCCAGGGGGCTGAGGAGGTGTCGGGGGTCGATCAGATGGTGGCCGCGGTGCGCCGCCAGATCGCGGCGGGTGCGGACTGGGTGAAGCTTTACGCCGATTATCGCTGGCGGTCGGGCGAGGAGAGCCGGGCGACGCTGAGCCTCGCCGAGATCATGGCGGCGGTTGCGGCGGCGCATGATGCGGGGCGACCGGTCGCCGTCCACGCCGCCACCGCCGAGGGTATGCGACGTGCGGTGGCCGCCGGAGTCGACACCATTGAACATGGCTATGGCGGTACGCCGGCGATCTTTGCAGCCATGGCAGCCAAGCGCATCGCGCTGTGCCCGACGCTCGCTGCATCGGACGCGACGTCGCATTATCGCGGCTGGAACGGCAGCGAACCGGCGCCGCCTGCTGTCGCGCTCAGTCGTTTAAGTCTGACGCTGGCCCTTAAAGCAGGAGTCCCGATCTGCGTCGGCGGCGATGCTGGCGTGTTCGCGCACGGGCAGAACGTGCGCGAGATGGAATTGTTGGTCGATGCGGGGATGCGCCGTGCGGACGTCTTGATCGCCGCGACCTCGGGCAACGCGCTGTCGCTCCATCTAGCGGACAAGCTGGGTACGGTGAAACCTGGTCTTCTAGCCGATTTGGTTGCGGTATTGGGCGATCCTACCGCGGATATCGTCGCGCTTCGTCGCGTTCGGATGGTTATGATGGGTGGGACCATCGTCACAAACTGGTTCTCAAGCCATTTACAACCGCCCTCTCGATCCGATGTCCGAAGATGAATGAACGTCTGGAGATGGCGATCCAAAAACAGGCTCCGAACGACCGAATGTGGGTCGCACAGGACGGACACTCAATGATCGGGAATGGGCCACCATGAGCGGTCGCCATCGACTTTCAGCGAGAGAACTCGACGAACCAGCCAGCCGAGGGATCAACTATCTGATGCAGAGCTCGATCCTCGAACTCGTGCGCCAACACCCTACAAACCTTCGCTGACAAACCTCACCCGGCCCGATCTTTCCCGTCCTCGGCAGCAGCTCCCGGCTCGGTCCGATCGAGTCCGCTGAGCACCTCGTCGCGATCTGAAGTGGGAGCGCCACGACGCACACTGTTACTGCGGTCCTCAGCGTTGCGTTTGGGGCGCCTTGCGACCGCACTGAGGCGCTGGGACACGTAATTCCGGTTCGCCAACTCGTCGGCGACCGGCTGATGATACGCTTCGAGCGTGCTCAACAACACCCGGTGCAATATAACTTCGAGCGCGACGTCTCCGCAGTACATATCCAGCAGTTCCTGGATCTTGGCGCTGGTCGTCTTGCGGTTCGCCTTATGGGTTTCCAAGTTCTCCAAAGCTGCCATGTCCAGCGAGTCCTCGTATTCAGCGTCCGGTCGCAAATAGCCACTGATGGCGCGCACCAGCGTCCACATCGGGCCCATGGCAAACGGAGCCGCGAACAGGCGCCCAGCCTCCGTGATCATCCGATACACGACTACTGCCCGAAGCTGATTATCAGCGGCTTGCAGTTGTGTCGCGCTGTCCTTCGCGGCCGACTTGGCAGCCTCGAGCTTCTCCTCAAGATCAGATACTATGCTGCGCGCTTCGACATCGCGGCGTGCAGCTGAAATCTGCGCGCCGCGAGCTGATTTTGGCTGCCCTTTGTCTGGATCAACCAAGGTAGCCGGTGCGGGTGGCGTAGAGCCGCCTGACAGCCAGACATTCCATTGTTCTGCATCGAGTTGAGGGGGCAGGATCCCCAGCACGCCGCTGACCAGATGATCCGTCTGAGCATCCTTGTCGAACAGCGCGGCCACCCGATCGATCGCGAGCGGATCTTCGTCAGCAATCGCCATGACAGACGCCAACACATGTGCGATTGCGGCATTGGTCGCTGGATTGAGGTTCCTTGGTTTGTCGGTCATCGCATCACCTTCTTCGTCGCTCGAGATTGAGCTCCAAGAAGCGGATTACCCTCGATGGACTGCCGGTGAGGGGTATGCCAAAATGTATCGAGCGCGCGTCACGCGCCTGGACGTGCACGCGAGTGCGCCGGAACGCGCCGCGCACCTACGCACGTGTGCGCACGTGCGTAGGAGGCTGATAGGGCCTCTAGTTTTGCGCAATATTGCTAACTCGCCGGGCGGGTGGTTAGCCAGAGCTTCGTAGGCCGCCGCGGCATGTAGCCTTGCGGGCGACGTGGAAAACCCGTCGCTATGCCGCTGCCCCAAATGGGCATCGGGGTCCTCCCGCTGCGCGTCCGGAAGGCAAGTGCAAGGAGCTATGATAATCTTTCAGGGGGGGGCTTTCGCGAGCGGGATCAGGCAGTCACACTATTCCCGATCGAAGCCAGCGAAAGGCCGCAGTCGTGTCGGTGCCGTCCCACATCAAGTACATGACCAGTGCCTTGCGGACGTACATCGATCGGCAGGCATTGGAGGATCTTGGGGGCAAGAAAATCAGGCGTATCCGACAGTCTGATCTCAAGAAAAAGTCGGGCGGGGGCGGTGGGAACCGGTGGCGCGCGCCCTGCGACTTGCGACGGCCGGCGCCGGCAGACGGGCGCCCGACGTCGCGGTCCGGCGCGACGAGTTTTCACTTCGCGCTGACGTCGAGCAGCAAGACGTCAGCTGCTGCCGGTGCCGCAGCGGCTGCGGGCAGTGGAGCCGCCGAGCACGAACGCTACATCAGCGCAGAAGAGAAAGTTGAGATCGTCTCCAGTGCCGTGTTCGATCGGTATCTTGGGCGCGTAGCCGAGGCGGGACTGGAGCCCGACGAGGACACGCGAGCAGAGCTTATGGGGACGAATATCGGCGACACTCAGGACGAGCGGGCGGCGTTCTGGGAGGCTGCAACCGACCATAGCCGAACACCGACGGAAGCCAGGATATTTTAAATCTAGGTCTCGGCGCGCCGGCCGATTGGCAGGCGTTGGCAGATGACGACAACACTCCTGACCGGGTCGCCAACTACGCCCGGGTTGTGGTGAACGTTCGCGCACCGCGGCAGGGGACTGGAGCCAGTCCGAAGCTGGTTCCGCGTAGGCTAGACGCTTTGTCCGCCGCTGAAACGGAATGGGCCAGCAGGCTTGGAAACAAATTTGGCCGAAACTGTAAAGAGCGCCTTGTCCACTTCGCCAAGCCACGAGGAGGCTTGGTCCAGCACCGCCTGGTCGCCGAGTTCCCCGACGTGTTTGGGCTCGCGCAGAAATGTGCGGTGGTCGCGGCATTGAAGGCCGATTTCGAACGGCTAAAGTTCCGCTACACGATCGTTGTACATACCCCTGATCATACCAACGACGGCCGCAACGAGCATCTTCACGCGATATGGTACGAAGGCCCATGCGAGCGGACCGCCGATGGCAAATGGTCCTTCGACCGTTCCGCTGGAGTGGGTGTGAAACTCAGGCCGGGAGAGATAGCTCGGATCCTTCGAGACCCGGTTGTGCCGCGTCCTGATACAGACAATCCCAGAGAGCTCGCGGCCGCAGATGTCCGGGTATTGAGGGCCAGGTTCGCGGGCTATTGTAACCGCGAGTTGGAGAGCCTCGGATCTCGCCGCCGGCTGGATCCTCGGCGCTACGAAGATATGGGGATCGACCAGGAACCGAGCGAGCATCTTGGGACCGACGCTGCTCGTTTGGTGGCTGCAGGCGTTTCTGTCGACGTTGATTACGCCAACGCGATGAAGACCTGGCAGGCCCGCCAACGCGCATTGGACGCCGAAGCCGAACAGTCGCGACAGGCCGTGGCAAACGTAATCACCGAGGCAGCGGAACTCACCTACGCGGCGGTCGAGACCGACAAGTTGCAAGCGGCATCCGACGCCGCGATTGCTGCCAGGCGAGCGCTCGATCTTGTGGACCTGTATGATGAAATGGCTCGCTCGGCGGCTCTGCGTTTGAAGCGAAACGTCGAAGGTGTTCTGATCGGCATAAAGAACAAAAAGGCCTCCAGGGACGATATTCTTAACGAGAAACATATCCGCGCCCGCCACAATCTGGCGATCGGGCATTTAGCCGAAATCGATGAAGGCATAGGCATTTGGGTCGAAGGTCTAGGCACGTTCAGGAAGGACGTGGAGAACCTTGAAGCGAAGTCTCATTGCCTGAGTGAAGGTGTCCGGGATGAGATCAAAAAGGCTAACGTCACAGCCCAGCGATCTGCCTCGCGAGACTGGGCGTCCAGCACGATCCTGCCGATCAAGAAGTACCCGCAACGGCCAGCCCCACACGCGCACTTCACCGCGCTCAAGGCATTGATCGAATCACCGCAAGCAAGACTGAACGTCATCGCGGATGGGGCTGGCCACTGGGTCGACGGCATCGGAACAGCCGACCAGGAACTGCTCAAGCATCCTGAGGTCGCAAACCGTGCGAAACCGTTTTTAAGCGCGGTCCATGTGACGCAGAGATTGGCAATCTATCGCCTCCACAGCTTCATTGCGCAGCATGGTGTAGGTAGTCTGGATCCGCAGAAAGCGAAGGGCAGAGGGGACGTCCCGAAGGCGATCGCCAATATGTTAGCCCTCTACTCCCAGCACCCTGAATATCTCGCGGGTGTCGCCGCCTCGGACGAAGAATACCATCGCCACAATCCGGCTCCTGGACCGGTTCAGGTTCCCACCCTGGTCACCGACTCTGCACCGGCAGTTGGCGCCGAACCTGCGGACCTGCGGACCATTCAATCCGCTCCCGCAATGCCCGCCGTTATGTCGGTGCCGAGTGTCAGGGCGGCGGCAACTGAAACGGCCAGCTCAGTTAGCCGGAGCGATAAACTGTCGGTGATTGATACGACTGCTCCCGTGCCTGCTGAAGACGGCCGGCAGATCGTCCCTCGGGTCGCGATCCAGCGCAAAAGCGAACGCTGACGCCGTTGTATGTTCCAGGCGAAGCCATCCAGCTTGCGACCAAGCAGGAGGGGGTATCGGCAAGAAGTGTCGACGTTGACAGCACAAGTACCATTACCGTCCCGCCAAAAAGCATGGTCGAGTCAAACGGTACGGAACGATCGTTTGACGACGTCCGTCCCGTGGAGCTATCGCAAATTGATATCTCCGGGAAGACAGCCGCGCGCGCCAAGCGCGCGCAAGCCACAACCAATACTTCGGCAACTGACGTCTTCAAGGATGCCTTGGAGAATACGCCTTCGCCGTCGGCTGGCCACGAGCAGCCCCCCTCGCGACAATTACCGAGCCGTTCTTCCGAAGACATCTTGCGTGATGCTCTTGCTCAGCGGCCGCGCAAAATCACGGCGATCGGTTTGAGGCTTGGGCCTTTGGAGGATGAAGGCAAACTACGACGGGGGCGGGATCATGGCGGAAAGGCACTGGAGCAGCCAACTGCTCGTGACGAAGACTGGGTAACGAAGGCTGTCGCCGATTTCAAAAAGTCTTCGACGTTTGCGTCAGCCACATCAGAAGATCGTCATTGGTTCGATGCCGAGGTTCGAACGATTTTGATCTATTCGAAAAATGGCAAACTGGTTGGCAGGATTGATGACGGTCACCTTGGCTATCAGGCAGTATCCGACACCATCGCCGCTGATATGAGAGCGTTCGCAGGACACAGTTTGGGATGGAATCTGCTTCTTGAAGTAGCGAGTACGTACGGGGCCCATATGACGGCGCGAGAAGGGGAGGGATGGGTAGCGGTATCGCGTCCAACGGTGACATCCGACCAGAATGTTCAGCCATCCGGGCGGTCAGCCGGACCAGAACCGACGCGATAGAACGGTTAGGTAAAACGGGAGGATTGGAGCTGGAATTTGCTCCGCTGAGAATGGTGAAAATCAGGAAGGGGGAGCGACCTAGCTAACGCTTTCAAAGGAATCCTTCTTGAACTCCCTGAACTATTTGCCGGTTGAGGCCGGTAGCGACTTACGCGACCCGACCGATATCCTTCGTATCCTCACGCTCGGCCGCAACGTGGCCCTTAGCAGACTGGCTGCGGGCTTCACACGTGCCGGAAACATCCTGTTTGCCAGCTACAGCGCCAACGAAGATGCTCCAACGGCATCAGTGCGCCGGGAGGCTGAACGACACCGGCTCGACGTCGTTCTCGCGAGCCATGATCTGTCGCCGCGGTGTACAATTCCGGTGGTGTTTGATCTCGGTATTCAGACGCGGCGAGGATTGGTCTGGCATTCTCCGCTCCGTCCATGGTTCGACGGCCCGGATGGCGCTGGGTGCTTCATACCCATCGATCCCGTAACCAAATTGCACATTTGCGTCGAAGGTGACCGGCTCGTCTGTGTTGCTGGTCATCCGTGGACGAGCAGCCAGGGAAGGGGGGCCGGGCTGCTCAGGGCTGACGCAGCGTACCGACGGCTCCTGGGCGACGCGTGATGGATTATGCATCGGAGCGCGATCCGCTACCCACTAGCATCGGCGCCGTCGATATCGCCCACGGCATTATCCAGTCTGCTTACAAAGGCAAAGCGAACACGGTTACCGGCGCTATCGCGCGCCGGGCGATGCTGCACGGGGCGGACCAGGTGAATGCGCACAACCTCGAACTTCTGCTACCGCCGTCTGCGCCAGATCTGCTGACGAACCTCGCAACGCTTGTTCCGTCGTACGAGGGGCAACTGATCCCGGGGCAGGTCGACCTGCTAGGCGTGACTACGCTTCGGTTCGACTACGCCATGCCCTGTCACCGGCAATGGGAACTCGCGCGAGGATGGGCGGCATTGTACTTCGCCGAACGGCGAAACCTCGTCGTTCAGCTGATCCACCATGTACCCGGTCTCGCCGGGCGTACGAACAAGCCTCACATCCACTGCCTGTGGATGGTTCGTGCGCTGCATGGCTGCGTGTTCGGCGCGTTTGCAGACATCGCCAAGCCAGGCTCGAAAACGCTATTGGCCACTGAATGGGCTGCCTATCTCGGGAGCCGCGGACGATGAAAGGATCTCACCTCGATCTCTGCCATGCTCACGTCCGCGCGCTCGCTGCCTTTCTGCGCTATCTGCCGGGTCCGATCTTGTTCGAACCGGAAAGCGTAAGTGAATTGTCGCTCACGCAGGTTACCGTTCCTACAGCACGGCTTTTCGTGCTCGTTCCAGATCCCCGGGTGGTTCTGTCCGTGGCGGCGGTCTACCGTACGGTCGCCCGGTCCGGGCGCGATGCTATCATTATCCATATGGGCGGCGCCATGTCGAACAAGCCGTTTGTTTTCGATATAATGCTTGGCTGCCACGATGATGTGGACATGTTCGAAGACTACCGACTCCATTTGACCGCAGATCGGACCGCGACGTTCGTCCCGCCAGATGTGGGCGATGCTCTGCAGATGACGGCAAACGGGCTTCGCCGAATGTGCGAGCTCCCTTTTGCTACCGCAGTTGACCGCCTGGAAGGCGTTGCACGCGCGAATGTGGAAATGACAATGGCAGCTAACGGTGCCGAGTGCTTCGCCCAGGTAGGCCGGCTGGGCTAAGATCGGGTTGGTTGCATAGCCGGCCAAGTCCGCCCTGCGACACATCGGAAACGGCTCTCGTGGTTTGTCAGGTCCGCCCAACAATGACTTAATCGACAACTGACCCGAGCGGCTGTGTCTGGGTACAGTACGCCAAGCAAAAAGACTGCGTCTGGTGGTGCCGGGCCTGATGTGGTTGCTGCAGATGATGAAATTAAGGGCGAGGGCGCGGAACGCAGCCATCCGCGCCTTGCCCGTTCAAGGATATGACATGTACTCTATTACTCCCGAACTTCGGGCAGCGCATGCCCGCGCGTTAGTCGGTGCGCTACGCCTCGCAGAGATTGCCCCTTGGTCGTTTCACAAATGGGCGCTCGCGTTGTCGCCACCGTTCTGCAGTTACCTCTACGTTGCCTCAGCCGAACTTTTGCTGGTGCCGTCGGTAAATTCGGGTCCGCGCGACATGCAAATTGTCGGACGCGGCATGCGCGACGCACGCAGCGATGCGCTGATTGTCTCGCCGAACCTCGATGATGATGGGCAACTCGCGCTGCGCTATTCTCTCGGAATATGGCACCGCGACGCCAATGCCTGGTATGGGCCGCTTCTACTTTGGATGGCGAGCAGCGGCGAATTATGGCTCGTGCCCGACGCGGCGGCCAACGCTGACAGAACGTGTTTCAGGCTTACGTCTTCCCGGTTTTCACAAGGTGAAGTGCCGTGGCGCGATGCGGCCGAGCGATCCACTGGACTTTGTCGTGCGCAAGCGTTGACCAAAGAGCCGGGGTGAGAACGGCGCTGAAAGGTCGGACCGTTGAGGCGATGGGGAGAAATGTCCGCGGGAATAATCCGTCGGAGGAAATACGTGAAGATCAATAGAAGTCCCTGCACACCAGCATCACTACGGGGCCGCATTGCCAGATTACCCAAAATAGTGCGCATCGGCGCTGCAGCGTTGTTGATGTGTGCGGTCGCTGGGCAATGGTGGCAGCATCAACCGGCCGCCAGGGCGTCGCTACAACTCACAACTATGATCGAGCGCGCCTGTCCGTCAGCGAGGAAGCGCATTGAAAACGCCACCGTCGCTGACAGCGCCCGTGCGCTCGATCGCTGGGCCGCCCGCCGTGTTGGTACCCGTATCGACCGGCTGTTGGGCCGCCAGCCAATCGACCGCTGCGCCAAACACCGCTGACGTTGCGGTCGGCCTTCATCCTATCAATATCAAAAAGAGTTTTTCTCATGGACATCGACTTTCTCGAGATGCCGTACATCTTTTGCCTCACGCCAATCGCTGGCGGACCCGGCATGACCCTTGCTCGCCGCATCCCCGGTGCAACCGGTCCGTTTCCCTATGAAACCCTGTGGAAGAAAGCGTTTGGCGATCAGCACGCACTTAAAGCATATTTCGACGTGATCTGGGCGCAGATTTACACGGGGTGCTGGCCGGTCTGGGCATCGATTGCTGTCGCGCATGGCCCAGAAGCGTTAACCGAGCATCTGGACGCCGTCGTAAGAGGATCTCTTCACGACAGCCTACCGGAACAGGAAGTGTGGAGCGAGCCGTCGACGCGAAGCCTTTCGTTTGACGCACCGGTGCGGCGCATTCGCTATCTGTTGTCATGCTCTGAGGATGGCCTTTCCATCAACATCGTCGATCGTTTCGGGGACGATGGACCGCAGATATTGTGGAGCAGGCGGTTCCGCTCAGCAGATGCGTGCCGGACCGTTTTTCGTGCCCTCTGGAAGGATTCGACTGCCATGCTGCCAGTCCTGGCGCGCTTGTTGCAGTCCGGTCAACAAAGCCGGTTCGAAGCCTATATTGCGCAGCGCGTGCCTGGATATCGGGCAGCGCGGCCAATCTCGAAGAAATAGCGCTTGTCGCTCAGCTTACTTACTGTTGCGAGCCCCCTGCCGACAAAAACTTCTATAAAAAAGAGCGCGTCTGATTCTGCCGTGCCCGTGCCTTCTGCGCAGCGTTTATGATTTTGTCGTCAGTGGACAATATTATTCGCTTCAAAGCAAGCACTGTCAATGAAGCTGGGGTGCGAGCCTAAATATTCAAATTGAATCTGCGAAAGTGGGAGGATCGGATCTTAGTTGTAGCGGCGGACTGATGAGCCTGAATCTAGTATAAAAAAGGGACGGGCTTGTTTCCATCAGAAGGTGGTGACCAATTAACGACGAGAATATCTATGTCACTTAACTATCATCAGAGTCGCTCGGTCGCGTCAGTCTTATTTGGATACCTGCTCGACGCGATTGAGGCAACGGACTGCTACGCTTACGACGATGAAGCGCTAATGCCGCGGCAAACGATTTACGTCGAAAATCGCGAGGCGGTGATATCCATCACCGGCACCGAACCACCGCTATTCTGGGATGCGATCAACGTGCTGGCGCATGATCAAGTCTACGATGTTGTCCTGATCCGAACTTTCGACAGTGGCAGTACGGTCCCCTCCATCATCGTGGACATATGCTTGGGAAGCGGTCCTTGCGATCCATTTCCGTTACGAGACCTATCGATTTGGCGCGGGATCAACGGCGAGCTTTGGTTGGTGCCGACGACCTTCGGTGCGAGTGTTCAGATGACCCGATCAGGTTTTGAACTGGCGCTTACCCCGCCGTACGATACGCAGAAGGAGCGTGTGGACGGTTTGAATCGCGTAAACCGCGACATTGTCATGCTGCTTGACAAGGCGGGAGCATGCTGAGGGTTTGCACGGGCCTAAGTTCTTTTTTATCTCAACGCGGCCGCTGCGCATAGTCAACAGCTTCCAACCGCAAAGTGCATCTTTGAAGGCAGGCAGCGAAATGGGTCATCTGGGTACACCGTGAGTGAACACGTTAGATTAAACACTTTTCATGTACAATCAGGGTCTTTGCAGGGATATGGGACGCCTTGCACGGGTCTAGAACCTAATCGGACAGGTGGAAGTCGAGGCTCCGGTAGCGTCGCTCGGGTCATCGTCATAGACTTACGATAGTGCCGCCGAGTAGCCGAAATCGAGTTCTACAGCGGTCAAATCCCGTCCCCGCAACCAACCACAATCGCCGCCCTCACGGGCGGCGTTGCCGTTTGGGGCAAACATAACCAAATCTGACACGTTTCCAACCACCTCGCCCTCCGGATCATGCTGGCCTCGCGGGTAGATCGTCACGCTTTCAATTAAGTGTCACAAGCGCCGCTGATGCTTCGGAACGATTAGCGACCTCGTTCCACCGATGTACCGAGCACCGTCGCTCTCTACCTGAAGCATTCCGGGCGAACCCAAGCGTGATAGGTTCCAGTGAACACACGCCGGTAGGTCGCCAGCTGTTCGCAAATCGGACAACTGCAACTGAATAGTGTTGCGACGTCTCACGGGCGGCGCCCAATGTAGTCGTGTCAAACTCTTTTGGCCGCTGACGGCATGATCGCCGCCGCGGCAGTCGTTAGCTATCATCCCTAGGTATCCGGAACGATCAACGCCCCGGCTGCATCATGTGCCGCAATTCCTTTATTGCGATCACTCAGCGAGCTGATTTCCTACCAGCGGGTCGTCAGAACCCACTAACCCATCCGGTTTGTTTCAACAGTTTTGCCCTATCCGAGTGCCGAAACGAACGTGCTGCTTCAGCGATAAAGACAGTGGCAACGATCGTATTCATTGCGGTTGTCCAAATGCTACCGGCGCGTCATGATCGTCCAAATCGATAGGAAGGTGCCTTCATCATGTCTCGACCGCTTGTTGCTCTAGCCTGCGTCTTCGTCATGGGGGCGACCGGCGTGGCTGCTCAATCCGTCAAGCCTTCAAAGGAGATCGCGGCAGCGGTCACGTCACCGGACAGGACCGCTGCCAATCGCGCGCGGGACCGTTATCGTCATCCCGCGGCGACGCTCTCATTCTTCGGCGTGACCCCAGGCCAGACGGTCGTCGAGTTCATTCCCGGAGGGGGCTGGTACACCGAAATCCTGGCACCGCTGGTCAAACGCAGCGGTAGCTACGTCGCACTCGTACCACCTGCTCAAGCTGAGCGGACTCGCGCGATGCTTGCGTCTGGAACTGCTCGATATGGCGAAACGCAGGTCCAGACGATCGACTTCAAAACGGGAGCATCGACGATGCCCGCCGGTCGCGCCGACGTGGTGCTGACGTTTCGCAACGTTCACAATCTGCTGATGCAGGATGATCCGGCGGTGGCTGTTCGCGTGTTCAAGGCGTTCCACGACATGCTGAAGCCTGGTGGCATATTCGGCGTCGTCGATCACCGGTTGCCTGAGCAAATGGATACCGCGCAGGAGAAATCGAGCGGCTACATCAAGCGTTCTACGATCGTTCGGCTAGCGCAGCAGGCAGGCTTTCGCCTGGTGGGTGAGTCCGATATCAACGCCAACGCTTTAGATAGTCATGATCATCCGGAAGGCGTCTGGACTTTGCCTCCGACGTATCGTTTGAAGGATGCCGACCGCGCTAAATATGCACGTATCGGCGAAAGCGATCGCCTGACGCTGAAGTTTCAGAAAGTGCGATGATCATACTTCGCCGTCCAACGCGCCCGGTCTGCTGTGATGCTTCACGCTGAAATCGTTCCGGCAACCGGACGGCTTTGGAACGGAGGTGTCTTGCCCCCGGACCTTGTGAGAATGATTAAATGATCTTGCATGAAAACGAGACGCAGGACGTCACCGTGCCCGGTAGCGGTCCGATGCGAACGCATTTCTTTCGGCCAGCGACCGAGGGACGCTTTCCGGGCATAGTTTTGTATTCCGAGATATACCAGGTCACGGCGCCGATACGCCGGCTCGCGGCGATGATCGCAGGGAACGGCTATGTGGTAGCCGTTCCGGAGGTCTATCACGAATTCGAGCCGGCAGGCACCGTCCTGAACTACGATCCCGCGGGCACGGACCGTGGCAATGCGCTCAAGTTCACCAAGTCCGTCGCCGCTTATGACGCCGATGCAAGGGCTGCTTTGACTGCGCTTGAAGAACATCCGGCATGCAATGGCATGCTGGGTACGTTCGGCGTCTGCCTTGGCGGTCATCTCGCCTACCGAGCTGCGCTCGATCCACGCGTGGCGGCGGCGGTCTGCTTCTACCCTACCGATATTCATTCCGGAACGCTGGGGAAGGGGCGGTCGGACGATAGCTTGGCGCGCATGGCGGAACTGAAAGCCGATGTCATGTTCGTCTGGGGGCGCCACGATCCCCACGTCCCTTATGCCGGCCGCGAGGTAGTTCGCGGGCGGCTGGAAGCGGTCGGCGTGTCTTACGAGTGGCACGAGATGAACGCGCAGCATGCGTTTTTAAGGGACGAAGGCCCGCGTTACGATCCGGCACTGTTCCTGCAGTCGATGGCGCTGACGTTGGGTTTCTATCGAGGTGTGTTCGTATGACGCGGTAACGCTGCAAGGTGATGGCCAGGATCGCTCATTATACTAGACCGGGTTGTAGCGGTTTGCGCACCTCGCGTATTCATGGGCGTTCAACGGGCAAGGTTCGATGACGGCGATCAGGCAACGGGACGCGGATAAATCGGGAAACTGGCGTTTGCCGGTATGGGGAGCGTTTGCATCCCTCCCAATTTCACCGTTTGTCGCGATGCGATTTACAGAAGACGTGCGCTGCGACACCAATGACTTTGCCGCTGGCACAGCCGTACTTTTTCGTCTGGCGTCGCTATCGACCTCGCGCTTTTTGATGTTCGAGCGCGCGCGTACGGGCGCTGGTAATCGGTATGTCCTTGGCCGTGGCCACGCTCGTCCGGGCCCACGCGGCAGTAGGAGTACTTTGAACAATCGGCGGCGTTCAAGGAAAGGGACGCTGGTATCCTTCTAACCACAACGCAACGCTTTGCCGTCAACGGGGGCGGAGAGAAGTCTGTGAGACTATCGCCGCGCAGATCTCCATTGCCTGTACGTCGGACATCGTCATAGCCCTGATGGTGTTCGATGTCGGCCCCGTGCACGACGAGCGCCTTGCAGATCGTCGCCGCATTGATTCCGCGCAATTCGCGGAACGCGAGCCAGTCGGCATAAGCCATCACCAACCCTCGGGATCCCGTCAACCTGCAGGCTGGGGAACGTCGGTTCGCCATGCCGATGCCGTCGATCCGCATCGCGAGGGGCGAATTGCCGAGCTGGCGCTGCCCGCTGATCCTCTTGACCGACGAGCATGGGGCGCGGGTTCGCCTAGGAATAGATGGCGAAATCGCGCACCCCGAGCAGCCCATCCATCGGTAATGCTGGCGGTATCAGCTATCCAACATCGTCACCGGCGCAATTGGCGGTCAGATGGCCCGGCGGCACCGCGAACCGCGGCCACGCGCGGCGGCTGTGTTGGCCGAGTTCCTCCTGGCTCGACATCGCGCTGCGGACACCGTGCCGCATGACGATGACCACGCGTTCGAGCTTGTCCTGCGGCGGGGGTGGTGGGGTGGCCTGCGCGACAGCCGGCCCTGCCATGGTCGAGACGACCAGTGCGAAGCCAGCCGCGATCGATCCGATCCGCATCAGAACTTCGCCCTTACGCCGGCCGTGAACGTCCGCCCGTAATCGGTGTAGCCCGCGAACTGGTTGTCGCGGACATATTGCCACTGGACGCCGCCCGCGACGTTCATCCCCTGCACGACGAAGGTGACGTTCGGCGTGACCTTGTACGACATGTCGAAATCGAGGCTGCCGAACGCGCTGTCGTTGTTGGCGGCAAGCCCGGCCCCACCGACATCCCGCAGCACGTTGCCGCGCCAACTGTAGCTGACGCGCGCGCCGACGCGGTCCTTTTCGTAGAACGCGGTCAGGTTGAAGCTGTCCTTGGCGACGTCGACCAGCGCGTCGCGGAACGTGCCGCCGGTCGCCAGCGCATAGGTGCCCCCGGTCGCGGTATGCGTGTAGTTCGCCTGCGCGCCCAAGCCATCGAACGGTGCCGGCAGCATCTTGAAGAGCTGCTGATAGGCTATCTCGATCCCTGCGACATAGGCATCGCCGCCGTTCTTGGGTGCGGTCAGGCGATAGGTCTGGCCGTCGAGGACGAAGTCGCGCGTCTGCTGGAACACGAAGGTGGTGATGTCCTTGTAGAACACGCCGCCGACCAGCGCGCTGCCCGGCGCGAAATACCATTCGACCGTGCCGTCATATTGCCATGCCTCGAACGGCTTGAGCTCGGGATTGCCGCCGACCGCGGTTAGGACGGTCGGGCTCGAATTGATCGTCAGCCGCGGGGCCAGATCGGCGAGCGACGGCCGGGTGATCACCTTCGACGCGGCGAAGCGCATCTGCAATTTGGGGGTAAACTCGGCGACCAGATTGAGCGAGGGGAGAAAATTGTCGTAGGTCTTCTCGTAGCTGACCGGCAGCGCGACCTTGCCGTCGCCGGCATAGCCCGACGAGGTCTGGCGCGTCCGGGCGTAGCGCACGCCGACGTCGCCGCGCACCGCGATGCCGCCGATCGGGAACGCGAAGTCGGCCATGCCGTAGCCCGCGAGGATCTCCTCGCCGATCGCATAGCTGTTGCGCAGATCACCCCGCGCGAGCGGGGCGGCGAGCAATGCCTCCTTGCCGGTGGCGGCGGCGAGGAACTTGGCGGGATCGGGCATCGCCCAGCTCGTCGGCAGGTCGCCCTTGGCCCCGTCGAGGAAATCGTCGACCGGGAACGGCACGAAATAGCTCGCGTCGAAATACTTGCCCGCGATGCCGCTCGTGAAGTTGATATCGCGGCGATTATAGGCGCGCGTCCGCTTCTGGTATTTTGCACCGACGTGCAGCGCGCTGAAGACGCCGCTCAGGTCGCGCGTCACGTCGAGCTTGGCCGCGCGCTCGCGGTCCTTCGAATCGTTGACGCGGTATTCGATCCGCCGTCCCGGCAGCAGCGCTGGGTTCGACAAGTCGGCGTTCAGCAGCGTGACGTTGGGCAGCCGGTCGCCCGCCTTCCCAAAGTCGAACGTCGTCGCGCCGACCGTCCCGAGCAGGCGGGTGCGATAGATCGGCTCCGGCGTGTTAGAATAGGCCTGGCCGATGCTGCCATCCGCTGCGATCGTCCAGCCATCCGCCTGCCACCGTGCGTTCGTGCCGAACAGCCAGTTCTTGTACTGGAGCACGGACGTCTCGCGACCGATCTGCGTCGTCGAGGCGGTCGTCGTCGCGCCGGTCAGCACGCCGTTCTCGATCACTGCGCTGCCCGGTACGATCCCGCGCGGCAGGCCGGCGCCATCCGCCGCCGAATAGGTCAGCTCGTCATAGGCGACGTTCAAGCGGCTCCACAGCCCGTCGACGTTCAGCTCGAACCGGTCGTCCGGCTTCCACTGCACCGCGCCGTTGAGGCCGATCCGATCGCGCTTCTCGCGTTCCAGAGTCGGGCGGATCGCGGTGGGGATCAGGATCGTCTCACTGTCGAGCGAGCCGTTGCCGTCGGTATCGATCTTGCCGTCCGCCCAGCCGACACCGGTGATGCGGTCCTGGCGGGTGGTGCGCTCGTCATAGACGGCGGCGATCAGCGCGCCGATCTTGCCGTCGGGGCTCGCCCAGCTCGCCATGCCGGACAGGCGCGGGTCGACCGTATCGGCAAGCCGCGGCGAACTGGCAGTGGCGGACAGCGACAGCACCGGCTTCTTCAGGTCGAGCGGGCGGAAGGTGCGCAGGTTGATCGTGCCGCCGATGCCGCCTTCGTCGAGGCTCGCGCGCGGGCTCTTGATCACCTCGACCGCGGACATCAGTTCGGACGGCAGCGTGTCGAAGCGGAACTGGCGGCCGCTCTGGCCGCTGTCGCGGACGTTCTCGTTCACCGCGACCGAGCGATCGTTGAGCGTGACGACCTGGAAGTTCGCGCCCAGCCCGCGGATGCGGACGAACACGCCTTCGCCGCGATCGCGGACGATCGACACGCCGGGGACGCGCTGGAGCGCCTCGGCGATGTTCTGCGCGGGGAACTTGCCGATGTCCTCGGCCTTGACGACGTCGATGACGTTGGTCGCCTGCCGCTTCTGCGCGAGCGCGGTGGTCAGGCTGCTGGCATAGCCGGTGACGACGATCTCGGCGGCGTCGCCCTGTGAGGCGTCGGTCGCCACCGTCTGCGGCGAAGCGCTGACGACCGCACCCGAGACAAGCAGCGCGCCATTGGCCTCGCGACGTACGGTGAGCGGTGTGCCTGCAATCAGGCGTTCGACCGCAGCCTGCCGTTGAGCGCGGGGGCGGTCATCCCGGCAACGGCGGCGGGCGTGAACAGGATGTCGGTGCCGCTCTGGCGGGCAAGCGCTTCGAGCGCCTTGCCGAGCGGCTGCGCGGCGAGATGCACGGTTACGCGCGTCTGTGCGCTGGCGGCGGTGGCGAGAAAGGCGGTCGACAGCGCGGCGCAGGCGGCGCCCAGCACGAACGATCGGCGCAGGCGCCGGCGATTGGTGATCACGGTGTTCATCCCCCCAAGGAAGGCGGCGATGATGCCGCACCTCCTCGACGGGCGAGGATTGATCTACCCCACCCCCCCCACTGCGAATTGCGGCGAAATTTATCCGCCGAGCAGGACCGCGCCTTCCATCGTCCGCACCCGCAGCGCGAGCAGCGCCGCGAGCGACCGGCCCAGCGCAACATTGTCGCCCATCCGGTACATCCCGCTGACGCGCATTCCGGCGACCGCCGGGTCGGCGATCACCAGCCGGGTCGTGCTGTAGCGGTTCGCCTCCTCGGCGACCGTCGCCAGCGTATCGTCGTGGAACGCCGCACGCCCGCTGGTCCAGGCCTGCGTCGCGGCGAGGTCGGGGCGGTCGATCCGACCCGCGCGCAGGCGCTCGCCACCGGTCAGCCGTCGCGCTGCGCCGGTCGTCGCCACCGCCGCGCTGCCCTCGATCGCGGTCACCGCCACCCGGTCGTCGCGGTCGCGGCGCAGGTCGAACCGTCCGGCCGCCGCGGTCATGTTCCCGGCCCCCGCGTCGATCGTGAACGGGGTCGTCAGCGGCGCCACGGTCAGGTCGATCCGACCGCGCGCCAGCGAGAGCCGCCGCCGCTCGGGGGTTGCGATCACGCGCACGCGGGTTGCCGCATCGAGCAGCAGCGACGAGCCGTCCTGCAATCCGATCCGCCGCTGTTCGCCGATACCCGTCTCGTACGGCGTCGCCGCATAGGCCGCTTGGAACGCAAACGTGCCGCCCGCCGTCGCCGCGGTCAGCGCCACCAGCCCGGCGATCGCCCGGCGCCGCGTCACCGGTGCTCGCGATGGCGCCGTCCCCGGCACCATGTCCCAAAGATCGGTGGCACGCTCGAACCGCGCGGCATGGTCGGGATTCGCGGCGAGCCAGCGCCGGAAATCTGCCGCATCGCTCGGCGTCGCGTCGTCGGCATTGAGCCGCGCGATCCAGTCGGCCGCGGTTTGGTTGCTGGCTGCCCGGTTCGTATCGAAGCTGTTCGAGGGACGGCGGCCGGGCATCGCGAAACTTACCAACCCTCCGTCCAATCGGCCAAGAACGTCATCGCCTTGGCCATGTGCTTCTCGACCGCGCCCTGGCTTATGTCCAGCCGCTCGGCAATCTCGCGGTATTTATACCCGTCGATCCGCTGCATCAGGAATATCTCGCGGGTCCTGGGGGGCAGCCGGTCGATACCCTCGCGGACCCGCGCCAGCCGCGCCTTGGCGATCATCACCTCGTCCTGGATCGGTGCGGGATCGCGCAGCCAGTCGATCGCCTCGACCGGCTCACAAGACCCGCGCACCGCCTCCCGGCGAAACGCATCGCGCCCCCGGTTGACCGCGGCGTGGACCAGGAACGCCTCGTCGTTGCGCGGCGCGTTCGCCAGCCCCGCCATGCTGACATAGGCATCGTGGAGCAGGTCCTCGCCATCCGTGCGCCGCGTCATCCGCTCGACCTGCGCGCGCAACCGCGACCAGCCTGCCCATAGGCGACGTGCCCCGGCATCGGCCGTCGTAAGGTCGGACGTGGTCATTCGCCCACCCGGTATGGGGGCGCGGGTACAGTTTGATGACGCCGCGGGGACGGATCGGTGACACGCCGGCAACGTGCCCCGCCGCGGCACTCTTACTAGCGCCAGCGTGTAGGGTGGAACTTCACATCCCGAGCATCGCTCGCAGTTCCCGACAGGGCGTTCCGCGGAGGCTCATTTGATGGCCGTGACCGAAGCCAACCGAGTTAGAAACAGGAACGATCGATCGGTTATGAGAAGCGAAGGCAGCGGCGTGAATGTCGGGTCTGGGTCAGTTTCCCGGAGCGGTAGCTTGCCCAACGAGTGGGTATCCACGGGCCCCGATCAGGCTTTCGAGCAGGACTGGTGTGAAGTCGTGGCCATCGACGCCAACGTCGAACTGGCGCGGCATCGGTTTCAGCCTTCCGTGACTGTGCCCATGCAGGTTCAGCGAACCGCGGTGTTGCCCATTCCAGCTTCGGAACGGGTAGTGGCACAGAACAAGCAATCGGCCGTCCATCTCGATTTCCGCATAGTTCCCGACGCTAGTCCAGCCGTCGGCCGCCAGCGTCGCATCAGGATCGTTATTGCCACGGAGCAGGTGCTTGGCGCCGTTCAGCCGGGAAAGCAGTTCGGCTACATCCGTCGGGCGACGGGCGACGTCGCCTAGGTGCCACACCACGTCATCCGCGCCAACGACGGCGTTCCATCGCTCGACCAGCGCCTCATTCATTTCGGTCGTGTTGGCAAAGGGACGTCGAGAAATATTGATCGTGCGGTGGTCGCTAAAGTGCGTGTCGGCCGTGAAGAAGACGCTCATGAGCGCCGCGCCGTCCGGTTGTATGTCATCGCGGATAAACGAGCACCAGCGGTAAAGGTTCGGCACGATAGTGACTGGACGCCTTACATTGCATCCAAACGAAACTATCTCGCGGCAGCGCATGACAATCGACCAGCCTCTGATCCTGGCAATAGGCGACAGCCTGATCGCCGGTTACGGCCTGCAGGCCGCCGATAGTTTTCCAGCACAATTGCAGGCCTCGCTGCAAAAGACATCTCCTTACGCTCGCGTGGTGAACGCCGGGGTATCGGGCGATACGACCGTCGACGTCCTGCGGCGTTTGCCTCGTTTGCTATCCGCCCTCGACCAGCGACCCGTACTCGCAATCGTTCAGGTGGGACCCAACGATGTTCTGCGGCAGGTTCCGGTGGCGCGTACTCGAGCACAGCTCGAGCAGATCCTGCTGAACTTGGGCAGCTGTGGCATTCCCGTGTTGCTGACGACCGTCGATCCTCCAGTGTTCATACGTGACCGGGCTGCTGCGTATTTGGACATTCACACGGCGCTGGCTGCCGAACAGGGGGCGACCATTTGGCCGTTCTTTCCGCCTGGGGTGCTGGGACACGCCGATATGGTGTTGGCGGATCGAGTGCATCCCAACGCGAAGGCTATCGCAGCGGTAGTCGCTGCAATCCTGCCAACCGTGGAAAAAATGCTTTAATGCCTGTGCTTGAGCTGAGCCAAGAACATCTGAGCCTAAACCGCGCGGATCTACGGATTGGGCCGTTAGTAATTACCCTTAGCGGAGGGGTTGTCTATTAGGTCAACGCAATAGGTTTTTGACCGGCCGATTTAGTCACACTGTATCAGGCTGCTGTACCAGCGTTAGGTAATGCGCCTTATGCAGTCGTCGTCATTCGCCACGGGAAGGGCCGGCGATGCTCTCGCTTTTGGATCTATCCCTGCTGCCCGCTGCAATCGATCGCGTTGACTGCGTCGGACATCCGCTTAAGCTCCCAATATCCGGTGACTAATCGTCGGGCCTGCGATGGGTATCATCGCGACAGGAGAGGATAATGATGAGACGGGGAAGAGGCGCGCGCCTCGTGCTGCTTGTCGCGGCAACCGGGCTGTTATCTGGTTGCGGCGATGACGAGAACTCGCCCACCGCCGTGCCGCCGCTGAGCGGCACCAGCATCAAAATTCTGTCCGGGCGGGCCGACATGGTGACCGACGGAGACGCGTTGGTCGAGGTCGTGCTGCCGACGGGCGCCGTGCCGGCCAATCTGCGGGTCGCCGTCGGCGGACGCGATCAGTCTTCGAACTTCGCGCTCCGTTCGAACGGTCGCATTACGGGCCTGGTTTCGGGGCTCGCAGCAGGTGCAAATGTAATCGAGGTGACGGCAACCAACAACAGCTTTGCCGGCGCGCGACTGACCTTGACCAACGCCGGTATCAACGCGCCGGTGTTGCTCAGTTCGCACATCAACCCGTACATATGCGCGACGCCGCAGCCGGGAACCGCAACGGTCACCAACGCTAGCGGGTTGTCCACGGCCCCGACCGATACGCAGTGCACGACGCGCACCGAAACCAAGCTCTATTATCGTACGTTGACAGCCGCCGGCACAGGCGGTTGCGCGTTCGTGCTCCCCGATCCGTCGCCGACCGCGGCAAACCCGAATCCGACGACCCCCGCCAACAGCTGTTTTCAGCCCTATGTCACCGGCACAACCCAGGCCGCGCTTATCGCGACCACGACGCCGATCGGCGCGACGGCGGCCGTACCCTACATCGTACGGGTAGAGCGCGGGGTGATCAACCGCGGCATCTACGACCTTGCCGTGCTGTTCGACCCCAATCGACCGTGGACGTTCGAAAGCCCGCAACCGCAATGGGCCGGCAAGGTCGTCCACAATTTCGGCGGCAGCACGGGCCAGCCCCGGTTTCAGGCACGGCCCAACAGTTCATGGGTCGACGATACCGCGCTGTCTCGCGGCTACATGGTAGCGGTCAACAGCCTGACGGACAGTGCCAACAATTCGAACCGTGTGCTCGTCGCTGAAACGGTGATGAAGATGAAGGAGCACATCATCGAGCAATATGGAGAGTTGCGCGGCTATATCGGCAATGGCGCCTCGGGCGGCGCCATCAACCAGAATACGGTCGCATCGATAGCGCCCGGCCTGCTCGACGGCCTGCAGATCCAACTGGATTTCGCAGATTCGGTCACCACCGCGATCGAAGTCAGCGACTGCGTTCAGCTCGTCAACTTTTACGCCGGCCCTGCCTGGACCGGCTTGATGCGGCAGCAGGGGCTGACCCAGGCGCATATCAACGCCAAGAAGGCGGCCATCAACGGCCATCTCGACCAACTCGGCTGCCATAGCTGGTCCAACGCCTTCGGTACCGCGAACAAGCCGGGGAATTACCAGGCCGTGCTAGTCGCCAACGCAGCAGGCGTGCTGTTCACCTCGCCGACGATAACCAACAATTGCCGGCTGCCGGCTGCTCAGGTCTATGACCCGGCCAGCAATCCCGGCGGCATCCGTTGCAGCGATCCCGATGCGGCGATCGCCGTCTGGGGCACGGCACCCGGCACCAACCGGGCCAATCAGACCAACGACAATGTCGGCGTCCAATATGGGCTGAAGGCGTTGCAATCGGGCGCGATCACCGCGGAAGAGTTCGTGACCCTCAACGAAGGAGTCGGCGGCAGCGATGCGGATTCGAACCTGATCCCACAGCGCTCCACGGCGGATGCAGAGGGCCTGCGCATCGCCTATCGTGCGGGTATCCTGGTCAGTGGCACGCAGGTGTCGCGGGTGCCGATCATCGATCAGCGTACGCCGGACGAGCAAGGCATCCACTACAACTGGCGCAGCTTCTCGCAACGAGACCGGTTGGCGCGTGATAATAGCGGCAATTTCGGCAACCAGGTGATCTGGCGCAGCAACGGGGGCATCTCGCTCGCGTCCCGGTCGCTCGTCGCGATGGACACTTGGCTGGATGCGCTCAATACGCAGGCCCCGAAGGCGTCGACCAACGCCGTGCGCAATCAGGCACAGATCCTGGCGGCCAAGCCCGCCACGGCCTTCGACTTCTGCTATCTGAGCACGGACACGAGCTATTCCACCCAAGTGCGCGACTTCGCCCTCTGCGATAGCGACCCGCCGCTGGTGATCCGCAGTTCACCTCGCCAGGTTGCCGGGGGTCCACGGACCGAAGACATTCTCAAATGTCAGCTTAAGGCGCTCAACTTTGCCGACTATGGCACCGTCACGTTTACGACGGCGCAACAAAGCCGCTTGCGCGCTGTGTTTGCAGGTGGCGTGTGCGATTGGAGCCGTCCGGGGGTAAACCAGGAACCCTCAGTATCTCCGCTCAACTTCGCGGCGGGGCCAGGCGGTGTACCGTTCGCGGCCGAACCGGTGTCGACGCCTATCTGACTTATCAGCCTAACGAAGCGGCGTCTTTCGAGCGCCGCTTCGTTTTTTGCGCGTGACTGAGCCTAGACGGGGCGCCACACTCGGGCGGCAACGGCTGTCGAAAAGCTCCAAGCCAGAGCGACATCGGCTTTGGCGCAGGATAAGCATGTAGCTCGCGCTTGTCTGTTTTGCTTGATGCGAGCGCTTTTTTACCCTTCCGTCTTTAAGACGACGGTTGCAGCCGTACCCGAAACGAGGTCTCGTCTGAGAAGGCGGCGCGGTTTCGCTAGCGGTCCCAGTTGTAGAGATCAGTGCTAGTGACACTCTTTGTCAGCGGTAAATGTCACCTCACGGCCTCTAGCCGGTCCGCAAAGGATACCGAAGGCGAAACTCCTCGCGGCAGGAGAGTAGCTGGCGGTAGTGGCCGGCGGGGCAGGGGGGAAACCACGCCTGTCATGGTAAAGATAGTGTGCGGAAAGGTTGTTCTGCGCACGGTAACTAAAATGCTGCCAAATCCGAATATTGGCAGGGCATTCTGGGTCTTCACGGCCGTTCCCCCCCCGAAGAGCAGGACACTACGGCCATTCGTATCCTGCGATGCTTCAACCGTGACGTCAGAACGATACCCCCGCGGACCCGACACGACTACATCGACTGCCGCTACGTCAGATGTGCGTTGTAAACGAGCGAACTAACCGTCCGCTCCTAACTTGTGAGGGCGAAACCGGCGCAACGGTTGGTGTGTCCCATTTGGCTGCGGACATCGAATAAAGGTACGCATCCGATAGAGGCCGCGGATTGAGAGCTATCGGAGCGGGGCTGGTGCGTCAGTCCTTGTCGAGGAAGGCCTCGAAACCTTCTTCGGCCAGCGCGCTTTGGAAGGCTGCATC
>NZ_JAXOJN010000010.1:0-132938 GCF_036663715.1 Sphingomonas arabinosi | reverse complement strand
TACCAGGACACCGGACCAGGTATACTTCGACCAGCCGCTTCTCGCAGCGGCATGATCAACCAGCGGCGATCCACTTATCCAGACCGCGAGCCTGTTCAGACAACCGGGGCCACCTCTTAAGATACCACGCCTTCTACCCTTCCCAAGATCAGGGCTTGAACATGCGATGCGGCTACCGGTGAAAGCGCCACGAACTCATCTGTGACGTCGATAACGATAGCCCCCGGTGGACCAGGCACCGGGGGCCGACCGTAAGTTGCGATTGCCGCAGCACGCTCGGGCGCCCTAGCTGCCACGATCACCGGAGGGATCCATGTCTCATAGCTCACCTGATAGAGCCTTAGCGACGCGGATGGTGGGGGTAAGTTGTCGAGCATAATGTCACCTTCGTTCGTTGTTGACGATCGGTGATTGCATGCCTGACGGTGGAATGCGGGTGGCATCGAGTTGCGTCTCAAATCATCAAAAACGCGCAACTATTTGACAACTAAACGCAACCACGCGGGGTGCTGTTCTAGGCGTGGGAGCGAATGGTAGTCGCGTTGCCTGGACGTTCCTGGATGTTCCCGAACGGTCTGGCTTGATGGTTTCCAGTGCGCGCGCAGTAGTGAATTGGTATGGCTCGACAGAACGCCGGGTGTAAAACGTGGCCATGACGATACGCCTTATCTGCCTCGATGCCGATGACACGCTCTGGCATAACATGCGGCACATCAATGTGGCCGAAGATGCGCTGCTGGAGATGTTGCGTCCGTTCGCCGATACGCATGTTGCACGCCCGGCACTGGAAGCATGCGAGGCGCGCAACCTGCCGCTTTACGGTTACGGTGCGAAGGGTTTCACGCTGTCGATGATCGAAACTGCGGTCGAGCTTTGCGGTGCCAATTTGAAGCCGACAATGGTCGCGGACATCTTGGCGGCAGGTCGGTCGCTGCTTGCGCACCCTGTCGAACTGTTCGACGGGATCGCTCAGACACTGGAGGATTTGGCGGATCGCGGTCGGCTTGTTCTCGTCACGAAGGGCGACCTGCTACATCAGGAAGCGAAGCTTGCCGCGTCGGGCCTCGGCGATCGGTTTGCCGGTGTCGAGATCGTCAGTGACAAGACCACCGATACCTTCACGCGGCTGTTTGAGCGATATGCGGTGCAGCCTGCCGAGGCGGTGATGGCAGGGGATTCAATGCGCTCCGACGTGCGTCCGGCGCTGGAGGCTGGGGCGTGGGCGGCCTATGTTCCGCAGGACGATGCCTGGGCGCATGAGCATGCGACACCCCCTGAGGATTCGGATCGCTTCGCGACGCTGCGGAGCCTAGCCGAACTGCCCGCGCTGATCGATCGCATCAATCGCGGTTGACCCCTGGGTTCGGGCAGGTGCCCTAGTCAGAGCGCCTTCGGGTCGATCGTCATCTGCTTGCCCTTCATTGTACCGCTGCGTTTGCCGCTTCCGACCAGATCCCACACCTGCTTGGGCAAGGGCAGGGCTGTGAACGACGGATAGACCGACGTCGTGCCTTCGACATCCTCCAGCGACACCGCATAGGTCCCGCTCTTGTCGACCTGGCCCATGAGCGAGGGATAGACGTTGATGACACGACCGGCATCGTAGAGCGCCATGACGTAGCCGCCCGTGCTCGCTCTCGACCGATAGACGCCGTATTCGGTGCTTGCGGTGCCTTCACGACACCAGCTCGGATGCGGCACGAGCGGAGTCGGCTTCTCTTCTGCTTTTGCCTTGGTCGCCATGGTGCTGGCCATCAGAGACATCAGCAGGTCGCCACCGTTCGGCTTGGCCTGTTTGGCCTTGGTGAAGGTCAGCGGCGTGGGGCAAGTCTTGATCGGGGCGGCCGCGATGGTCGCGGTGGTAGTGGAGGGCGGCCAACGGACGGCCTTGATCACCTGTTGCAGGCTGGCGTCGAGCTGGTCCGCTGTCAGTGTCTTCGCACTCATGCGGATGCTGACGATCCATTCGCCGACCGGCACGACCGCGAGGGCAGTGCTCCGATACGCGCCGCCGGGTGTGGCATAGACTTGGCGCAGAGACGTTGCCGTTCCGCTGTTCGAAGCGGCGAATGGGATCGGGTCGGCGCTGGCCGGAGCAGCATGACGGAAGATGTTGCGTGTTTCGAGCGCGGTTTGCGATCGATCGAACCACAACGCCACGTCGGGAATCGCCGGATGGAAGAGGTAGATCGTCGCGAACACGCTCTTGTCCGCCACGTCATATTGCGCAGCCACGTCATGCTCGGTCTCGGTCGCATCGGTGAGCGTGGTGCGCGAAAGACCGGCCAGTTGCGGCATGAGGATCAGACCGGTTTCAGCATGTTTCCAGCCCTTGTCGGCCGGCACGCCAAGGTCCCGCGCCTCGATAGGCGTTGCGATGACCAGTGCCAATATCAGCACCCACTTGTTCACGCGCGTTCCCCCTTTTCAGTGATCATGTGCGAGGTTCGCTTCGGCGGCAAGCGGGTACGGAGGCGCTCCTTTCAGTCGACCGGTGGACCAAAGACGGACCAGCCGGTGCGCGCGTTGAGCATCTCGAGCGCACGCACGCCGAGCATCGAATTGCCATGCTGGTCGAGATTGGGCGACCACACCGCGATCGAGGCAATGCCGGGTGCAATTGCGAGAATCCCGCCGCCAACGCCGCTCTTGGCGGGTAGGCCAACGCGGACGGCGAAGTCACCCGAACCGTCGTAATGGCCGCACGTCATCATTAGCGCGAGCGTTGTCCGCATCCGCTTGGCGCGGTCGTCCGTGGCATCGGCAACCATACGCGTATCGGCCAAATAGCATCCCGCCTGTGCCAACCCGACGCAATCCACGCTGACCGCGCACTGCCGCGCATAAGCGTCCATGACCGCGTCGGTCGGTGAGCGAACATTGTCGTGATGCAGCATGAAATGCAGTATTGCACGGTTGAGGTCGCCGCCCTCGTTCAGCACGTCTTGGTCAAGTGCTACCGCAGTTTTCGACGTGGCATCCTCGATCCCGCCCTTCACGAGTTCGATCACGGCATCGCGGGCACCCTCGCCGAACTGCTCGACGAGCATGTCGACGATGACGAGCGCACCCGCGTTGATGAACGGATTGCGGGGGATCCCTTCGGTTCTCTCGAGATCGATCACAGAGTTGAACGGATCGCCCGACGGCTCACGCCCGACCCGTTCGAACACCGTATCGCCAAGCTTCTCCAGGGCAAGGCTGAACGCAAAGACCTTCGAGATGCTCTGGATGGGGAAGGTTTCGGCCGATCCTGCCCGGATCAGCGAACCATCGACCTTTGCGATCGCCATACCGAACGGTCCGGGGACGAGGCCCGGTGTCTTTGCATCCGCTGCGTTTTCGATAACCTTTGCATCGGCTTGGATCTCGGCGGCGATTTCGGTGGC
Source organism: Sphingomonas arabinosi (assembly GCF_036663715.1). Lineage (NCBI taxonomy): Bacteria > Pseudomonadati > Pseudomonadota > Alphaproteobacteria > Sphingomonadales > Sphingomonadaceae > Sphingomonas > Sphingomonas arabinosi. Next base: position 129,549 of record NZ_JAXOJN010000010.1, on the reverse strand, counting down.
GATCTGGTCGAGGTTCATTGCTGCGTGGCTCCCTGTGAGGCTCGACAACGATCCCGCGGCGTTCGGTCTCCCTTATGTCCTCCTGCTGGGCGACCGGTCGCCATAGACGTATGATGCGTGCCACGACGATGCCGACCGATACGCGGTCGCGATCGAAAATAAGTCGGCTTTGAGGTGCGGTAGTGTGAAGAAAATCTTGTTCGTGTGCAGCCAGAACCGCCTCCGCAGCCCGACCGCGGAACAGGTGTTCGCGTCGCGCCACGATCTCGAGGTCGACTCCGCGGGCACGAACAACGACGCAGAGAACCCGCTGACCGCGGAACTCGTCAGGTGGGCCGATGTCATCGTGGTGATGGAAAAGATTCATTGACGGAAGGTACAACAACGGTTTCGGTCGTCGCTTAACGGCAAGCACATGATCTGCCTCGACATACCGGATGATTATGCGTTCATGGATCCCGCATTGATAAGGCTGCTGCATGCCCGTCTGGATCGCCGCCTCCCCGTTAGTTGAATAGTCAGACCGCCGAGGCTGGTAGGGGTCACTGGACAATGAGAGGTGAGGGGCGCGATCGTTTCGATGATTATGTTACCGATCGGGATTTTTAGGCCCCTTTGACTGAACGTTAGTCTCAGTATTCCTGATCGGGAATAATGAAAGTTGCGCTGTCGCATATATTCGCTATCTTCCCGATCAGGATGATATTCAAAAGCTTCGCCACCACATATGAGCTCGGCGCCGCAGTCCGGGCCGCCCGCAAGGCGCAAGGCTTGCGCCAGGAGGAGCTCGCCGGTGTCGCGGGCGTGGGCACGCGGTTCGTTATCGAGCTCGAAGCGGGCAAGCCGACAATCCAACTTGGCAAGGCGATGGCGGTACTTGCCGCGCTGGGGTTGATGCTAAGCCTCGATGGCCTTGATCGATGATCGACCGCGCACTTGTCGTGTGGTGGGACCGGAATGTCGTCGGCCTGCTGACGCAGGATCGTAGCGGCGATCTCAGCTTTGGATATGACCCCGCGTGGGCAAGCGGCCACAACAGGCCGTTGTCGCGCTCCCTGCCGCTACGCGCTCAGCCTTTCAACCGCGCGGCCTGCCGTCCGTTCTTCGGGGGATTGCTGCCCGAAGCCGACCAGCGACAAGGCGCCGCGGCAGCGCTGGGTGTTTCGGTTGCCAATGACTTTGCCTTGCTGGATCGCCTCGGTGGCGATGTCGCAGGCGCGATCACGCTATTACCGCCAGGGCAGGGCCCACCGGAACGCTCGACGACCGGCGCACCGCGCGTTCTAAGCGATGCCGCGCTTGCCGACATTCTCGCGAGGCTACCCGGCCGACCTTTACTCGCCGGTGAGGATGGACTGCGCCTGAGCCTCGCTGGAGCCCAGGCCAAGATTCCCGTCGTGCTCGTCGACGGAAGCCCCGCACTCCCCGCACCAGGGCAGCCGACCACCCACATCATCAAGCCGGAGATCGAACGCTTTGCCGGTTCGGTTCAGAACGAGGCATGGTGCATGACGCTCGCCGCGCGCGTTGGTCTGCCGACAGCACATGCCGAAGCACGACAGGCGGAGGGTCATCCGTATCTGCTCGTCGAACGCTATGATCGTGTAACCACCGAGGGCGGCATCACGTCGCGTCTTCATCAGGAGGACGCGTGTCAGGCGCTGGGCGTACCACCGGAGCGCAAGTACGCAGCAGAAGGCGGTCCAGCGTTCCGTGACCTGTTCGCGCTCACGCGGGGCTATGTCAGGGTGCCGGCGCCGGCGGTGTTGAACCTGGTCGACGTGGCAATCTTCAATCTCGTGATCGGCAACGCAGACGCCCACGGCAAGAACTTCTCGTTCGTGCTCGACGACCGTGGACCACGGCTGGCACCGTTCTACGATCTGCTCTCGACGATCCAATGGCCTGCGTTGGCATCACGCATGGCCATGAGGCTCGGAAGCGCGGGCACGATCGACGAGGTTACCAAGGATACATGGAAGGCATTCGCTGGAAGCGCGGGGATCACCTACCCGTTGCTTCGCCAAAGGATCGCGCGCGTCACGACATCCATCATTAGTGCTATAGACACGATGTCATCTGATACAGCGGTTGGTGAAGCCTTGGCCAAGATGGTGATGCTCCGCGCAGACCGGGTTCGCTATAGCGTCGCGTGAAGTCGTAAAGTGTCCCTGTGACAACAGTCGACGCGCAGGCACCTCGACTTCGTCAAGGTGCGATGGCCAGCCACCGTTTCACGGCGTCAAGCCATAGGCGATTTTGCGATTTAGAGGCTTCCCGCTTGTGCGTGGATCCCAGCGCGTTGCTCAAGTCCGGTCAGGTATGTGCCGACTGCGTCGGCACGAGGCTGCACCTTCGCTTCGCTGCGGTTTGCCTTGTTATTTTAGGGCGATTTGAAGCTGAATGCGATTGGCAATACCTCAGGAATGCCGGCCGACGACACGCCGACAAGCTGCTGAGATAGAAACGTCTTGCCCTTGCCTAGCGCTGCTTCGGCGTGAGCTGGGCGCACCGACGAACAAGCGGTCCCCAACGTGATGTCTACAAGCGCAAGGCTCGCGAATGAGATTTAAGGAGCAAGTTGCTCCAAAACCATTCTCAGATCTGACGATTGTATCAGAGAATCGCTCGGATGGAAATCAGTTGATAGAAGAAACTCATCATCTCGCCGCATGCTCTTAGTAATGTAGCGGCCCCATCCGGCATCGCAAAAAATGGGGTCTAACTGGATGGACCCTGAGTCTTTCGTAATCCGAAGCCAATGAGCCTCCAGGCGACAGACGTAGCTGTCATCGACAAAGCCCCCGAGCCATGACGGGCTAAGGTTAACCGCAGCATGCAGGTGCGGATGGGAGTCGGCGTGCTCAATGAACGCTATCGCCGAAAAGCGAAACGACGATACTATTCGATCGACACGCTTCTTGCTGAAACGATCTTGATCAACGCTGTAGCAGATCTTGCCAAACAACCTTTTCACGTTGTCAATATTCATCCCGCGGTTGATGTTTAACGTCAGGGAATGAGTGGCTTTGTGCTGGGTAATGAGCTCCATGATCCCAGCTCGGATTGCATCCCGGTGGAAAGGGTCGGGCCGGTCATCCCGGAAAACGACTGGAGGCTTCACGCGCGTACGAGGCGGCCGGGTTGGGTACTCCATTATCGCAGTGCGTCCTTCACCTTCTCCTGCTCGGCCGATGTAAGCCCTTGGCTTCGAAACGTTGGTCGAAGCTGCCGGATGAGGGCGACGATCGGTAGCTCGTGGAGGCTTAGCCAGCGTGAGCGGGGCTCCCTGTCCGCCAAGCTTTCTCGAATAAGGTCGAGTTGATCAGCAGGAAGCGTCGACAGCGGCCGACCAGCGATGACCTCGAATTGCTTCATCAGCCGTTCGTCCTTTTCGTCAATTAATGGACGGTTTCCGATCAACGACCGGAAATCGAGCATGGGCAACCTTTGTTCGAGAACCGCCAGTAGAAACGCGTTCCGATCCAGGTCGAGAAGATCGCTGATGTCCTTCGATCGGTCGATCGGAATGGGCGCGCGGCCGGTGGCCATGTGGCTCACGATCACGCCCGATTTATAGCCTAACGCAAGCGCCAAATCTCGCTGGGAGAGCCCCTGTGCCTGTTTAAGCGCCACAGCTTCCGCCAACATTTTGGTGGCCTCGGTGTGCGCGAGGGGGCGGTCGTTATCGGCCTCAATTGTCACTGTTTCTTCCCTAATTAATCTAAGAGCGATTTGCCGCAGTAGGTTTTCCCACTCGACAACGTGTCAATCGCGTTATAGATATTACCGATGCACAGCAACCCGTACGTTTCGCTTCGTGAGCGCGCCAGATGCGCGCCACCCATCACCGAACCCGCGCCATCAGGCCGCCCTTCAAGCGACCTATTGGCAGGCCCTCAGACAATCGAATGCGCATGTCCGTGACTTTCGACGATCCGATCTTCGAGGTGATGAAGCGTCTTCGGCGAGTAGCAAAGACACCCGATGGCAAGCTGCACCTATCGAATGAGGCTGCACGGGTGCTCTTGAGGCACGATATTTACCAGATCTTGGCCCGCATGGAGGCTGAGGAGATGAGGAAAGCATGCGTAAGCGCGACGGCAAACGACAACAACTTGGACCGTTCTGGCTCTGGCAAAGGCCGGACACCGGAACCTGGAACATCTGCTGGCTCGAAAAACGTCCTGGAGATGGAGGCGACGTCACGAGGCGCAAGGCTACGACTGTCCGAGGAGGTTCGGCAGATCAGCCACCTCCGGCAGCAAACGACGCGTTAGCCGCTCATTACCTCGAACACAGCCGTCCGGTGCGTCAGCGACGCGATGAGGCACTCGTCGAGGACCTCATGGCGGACTGGTTGAAATACCACGTATCTACTCTTGCAGCACCCGATCGGTACGCGGTTTCCGTTGTTCACTGGATGAACTTCTTCGATGGCGAGCGAAGGGCAGGGCGATTGGGCGCGGCCGTGACTGTCGCGGATCTCACGCCGCCCCTTCAGGCACGGTTTCGAGCCGAGCGTGCAAAAGCCGGTGCTGGTGGGCATACGATCAGTCGCGATCTTGCTGCAATGCGTGGTGCGCTGAACTGGGCTTGGAAAAACCAGAAGCTCGAGCATGCACCATTCATTGCGGATGTCCCTCCGCAGCAAAAGGCGCCGGCGCGTGATCGCGTGCTGACCTTGCAGGAGATCGCTGCCATCTTGAACGCGTGCTCGGGGCGGCCGGAGCGCGAACATCTGATCGCATTTATCGTCATCGAATTGGGTACCGCGGGTCGGCCAGAGGCCGTGCTCGAGTTGACCGATCAGAATGTGGATCTCGAGAACAACCTCATCAACCTTAACGCCGCCGGCAAGGTTCACCTGCGTAAGCGGCGGCCTGTGCTGCCGATCGCACAGCATATTCTCCCGTGGGTTTCCGGGATCACAGGAAAATTGATCAAGTATCGCGTGCCGATCGCAGAGCGTAACCAAGTTCCAGGCGGACCTACGCATTTCGAGCGGGAGACCCGATCGGTAAAAACGGTTTGGACTGCCGTATGCGCCGAAGTGGGAGTCATTGGAGCGACGCCAAAGACGTTGCGCCATACGATGCTGACGTGGCTTGCAAGGCGCGGTGTGCCCAAGGAGCAGCGCATGGCATTAGCAGGGCATACCGCTCAGGATACGACGGCGAGGAATTATGAGCACCTCTCCCCCGACTATCTCGTAACTGCGATCCGTGAGGTCGATACGTTCTTCGAAGCGCTCTCGGAACACACGTCAGCCCATCTGCGATACGCGAATGATACGCTGGTGATCACGTCACTTGCAGCTTGACTGAATAAAGCCTGTTTTTTCAATAGTTTGCGCTGGTGGAGCCGAGGGGAATCGAACCCCTGACCTCTGCAGTGCGATTGCAGCGCTCTCCCATCTGAGCTACGGCCCCGCGCGGTCGGCCGCAGGCCGTGATTGGCGGTTTAGCGGCTCGATTTGTGGGTTGCAACCGGTTGGTGAAGCTAGTCCGGCCAACGCCTGCATGTCGTCGCGAACCAGCGTCGTGTCGCCGCCATGCCTCTGCAAACCCAGGAACATTCCGCGCTTTTGGCATTTGTAGTCTTCGGAATGTACGGGCCTGCGACCGATTAAATCGATCGACGGGGCCGGCAGCCGCAGGACAGCAATTAGGAGGTTCCTATGGTCTACGAACGCAATACCCGAGATCGTCAATCGGGCGACTATTACGGTCGGCCGAATTCGCAGGATTACGGTCGCGATTTCCGTTCCGACGGTGGCGATTACGGCCGATCCAGCGCGCGCGATTACGCAGCCGCCGGTGAGTTTGGTCGCGACGATCAAGGGCGCAACGACCAGAAGGACCGGGGGCAATATGGTCGCGATCAATATCGCGGCGAGCAGAACCGCGATCAGGGCGACCGTGACTATTACGGCGGTCACAACGATCGCCAGCAGCCGTCGGGCGGCGATCGCTATGGGCAGTCGCGTTACGGCCAAGGCTCGAGCAAGAGTTACGGCCAGCAGGGCTATGGTCGCCAGGACTCGGACCAGCGTTACGGCCAGCAGAATTACGGCCAGCGCAGCCAGGGCTCGGGCGATACCGAATACCACGGCAGCTACGCGTCGGACGGTCGCCGTTTCCAGGACGTCGGTTCCAACCGTCACGCAGACGACGACGACCGTAACACGTCGCATGGCGACAGCCGTAATACATCGTACGGTGACAACCGTAACACGTCGCGCGGCGACAACCGTGGCTATGGTCGCCAGCCGCAGGGCTACGATTATGACGACCGGGGGTTCATCGCGCGTGCGGGTGACGAGGTCCGCTCGTGGTTCGGCGACGACGAGGCCGAGCGTCGCCGCGAGGCCGATGCCCGCTATGATGATCGTTCCTATGGCAGCGGGGAGAACCGCGCGTTCGGCAACCGCTCGTCGAACACGCATGACGACCATTATCATAGCTGGCGCAGCACGCAGATTGCGGCGCTGGACCGCGACTATGACGAGTATCGCAACGAGAACCGCTCTAAGTTCGAGAACGAGTTCTCGTCATGGCGCACCGAGCGCCAGGGCCAGCGCAGTTCGCTGTCGCAGGTCGCCGAGCATATGGAAGTCGTCGGATCGGACGGCAGCCATGTCGGTACGGTCGACAAGGTGAAGGGCGACCGCATCCTGCTGACCAAGAACGACAAGGATGCGGGTGGCGTCCATCACTCGATCCCGTCGCGCTGGATCAAGACCGTCGACGGCAAAGTGACGCTGTCGAAGTCGGCCGACGAAGCCAAGGCGGCGTGGAAAGAGGAAGAGCGCAACTCGGCGATGTTCGACTATGGTGATCGTACGGGCGGCGATCGTACCGGCGGTGACAAGAAGGACGCCGGTACGACCGGCTATGGCTCGACCACCCAGACCGGCAGCACGACGGGCGCGGCATCGACCACCGGCACGACGACCCCGGGTTCGACGACTAACGGTACGACGTCGGACACGCTCGGCAAGTCGGGTTCGACCACGTACTAACCGTTTGAAAGCGTTGGCTGGCGTTGCATGACGTCAGCCGGCAACGAGCCCGGGCGGCAACGTCCGGGCTTTTTTGCGGGTTGCGCTGGGCGCGTGTTTCGCCATACCCGCAACACGAATAATCAACACAGGAGCAAGTTTATGGCCCGTGCATGGAGCCTGAAGGCACGTCCGCAAGGCATGCCGAAGCATACCGACTTCGCCATGATTGATCTCGACCAGTCGACGCTGGGCGCCGGCGAGGTACGGATCGCCAACCGCTGGCTGTCGGTCGATCCGTACATGCGCGGGCGGATGAACGACGTGAAAAGCTATGTCCCGCCGTTCGCGCTGGGCGAGGCGATGCAGGGCGGCGCGGTCGGCGAAGTGGTCGAGAGTAACGACGACGGCATCAAGGTCGGCGACATGGTGCTGCACATGGCGGGCTGGCGCGACGAGGCGGTCGTGCCCGCCGTGCAAGTGCAGAAGCTGCCCGCGCTCGACGTGCCGCCACAGGCGTTTCTCGGGCAGCTCGGCATGCCGGGGATGACCGGGTATTTCGGCCTGCTCCAGGTGGCCGAGGCGAAGGCGGGCGATACGGTGTTCGTGTCGGCAGCGGCGGGTGCGGTCGGGTCGACCGTCGTGCAGGTCGCGAAGGCCAAGGGCATGACGGTGATCGGCTCGGCCGGCGGCGCGGAGAAATGCGCTTGGGTCAAGTCGCTCGGTGCCGATGCAGTGATCGACTACAAGGGCGACGTGCCGGTGGTGAAGGCGCTGGGTCAGGCCGCGCCGAAGGGCATCGACGTGTATTTCGACAACGTCGGCGGCGATCATCTCGACGCGGCACTGGCACATGCGAATATGCATGCGCGGTTTGCCGTCTGCGGGATGATCGACGTGTACAACAGCGGTGCGGCGACGCAGCTGAAGTATCTCGCGCGGCTGATCGGTAACCGGATTCAAATCCGCGGGTTCATCGTCAGCGATTTCATGAGCCGCGCCGACGAGTTCTACAAGGACATGGGCGGGATGCTGGCGGCGGGGACGCTGAAGCGACAGGAGACGGTTCACGACGGGCTCGAGACGATGCCGGATGCGTTTCTGGGGCTGTTCTCGGGTGGGAATACGGGAAAGATGCTCGTCAAGGTTTGAGCTAAACGTCTTCCATTCCAGCACCTACCCCCCCGGCGGAGGCCGGGGTCCAATTGGAAAGGTCGCGGTAACGGATCGCGCCGCCCGTCATGAACGTCCCCCAATTGGGCCCCGGCCTCCGCCGGGGGGGAGATGTGTGACTACTCAGGTTAGATGGCGCTCGAAGTGGTCGTCCGCCCTACAACCACTTCGCCTGCTTGAACTTCACGTACAGCGCGGAACACACGACCGCGATCACACCCAGCACGACGAAATACCCGTACTGCGTCTTGAGTTCCGGCATATTCTCGAAGTTCATGCCGTAGATCCCGGCGATCGCGGTGGGGACGGCGAGGATCGCGGCCCATGCGGCGAGTTGGCGAGTGATCGCGCCGGTGCGTTGCTGTTCGAGCAGGTTGCTGAATTCGAACACCGACGTCAGCACTTCGCGCAGGCCCTCGACCATCGTCTGCACGCGGCGGACATGGTCGAGCACGTCGCTGAAATATGGTTTCGCCTCGGCGTCGATGCAGGGCAGGTCGAGGCGGACGATCTTACCCGCGACCTCGCCCATCGGTCCGAGGATGCGCTGGAAGCGGATCATTTCGCGTCTCAGACCAAAGATCCGGACAATTTCGTCGCGGCCCAGGAACGCGTCGATGGTGCGTTGTTCCATCGCCAGCACCTCGTCCTCGATGCTTTCCATGATCGGCAAATAGCCGTCGACGACGTAATCCAGGATCGCGTGGAGGACATAGTCGACGCCGTTGATCAGCAAGGTCGGCGCGGCTTCGAGCTGTTCGCGGAGCGCCTTGTGTGACCGCGCCGATCCGTGGCGGACGCTGATGATGTGACTGTGGCCGACGAAGATCGCGGTTTCGCCGTACTCTATCTTGTCCGCTTCGAGCTGTGCGGTCCGCGCGACGACGAACAGCTGGTCGCCGTACACGTCGACCTTGGGCAGCTGGTCCGCCTTGATCGCGTCCTCCACCGCCAGCGGATGGAGGTTGTACTGCTCCTTCAGCGTCCGCATTTCCTCGGCCGACGGGTCGCAGATGCCGATCCAGACGAACTCGGAGCGATCCGCCGGGCAATCGACCTTTTCGTCGATCGAGACCGCGCGGACGCGCTTGCCATGACGATAGAGATACGCGGCGACGACCGTCATGGGGCCTCAAAAATTATGCTAACGAGGCCGCGCCGGTATCAGAACGCCGGCAGCACCGCACCCCGATAATGCTGCTCGATGAAGGTCTTGGTCGCCGGGCTGCGGAGCGCGGCGATCAGCTTCACAACGCGCGGATCCTTCTCGCCGCCGGGCAGGCCGACGACGAAATTGACGTAGGGGCTGTTCTTGTCCTCGATCGCGAGTGCGTCGCGGACCGGGTTGAGCTTGGCGTCGAGCGCGTAGTTGGTGTTGATCAGCGCGAGATCGACCTCGCCGAGCGTGCGGGGCAGGGTGGCGCCCTCCAGCTCCTTGAACTGCAGGTTCTTCGGGTTGGTGGCGATGTCATTAAGGCTCGACAGCGGATTGGTCGGGTTCCTTAGCGTGATCAGCCCGGCCTTCTGGAGCAACAATAGCGCGCGGCCGCCGTTGCTCGGCTCGTTCGGGATCGCGACGGTGGCGCCGTTGGGGATCTGCGCGATCGACTTCCACTTGCGCGAATAGGCGCCGAGCGGTTCGACATGGACGCCGGCATAGGTCACCAGATGCGTACCGCGCGAGGCGTTGAACTGGTCAAGATATGGCTTGGTTTCGAAATAGCTGACGTCGATCTGCTTCTGCTCGACCTGGAGATTGGGCTGGACGTAGTCGTTGAAGACGCGGATCTGGAGGTCGACACCTTGCTTGGCGAGGGTCGGCTTGATCGATTCCAGGATCTCGGCGTGCGGCACCGCGGTCGCGGCGATCGTCAGCGTCTTGCCGTCATTCGTCTTGGCGCTTCCGCAAGCGGCAAGCGCGAGCAGCGAGAACGAGGCGAGCAGGGTGCGGCGGTTCATGGCGATTCCTAGCGGCGGGTGAAGTGGCGGGCGAGCGCGTCGCCGGCATATTGGATGATCTGGACGAGCACCACCAGCAGCACCACGGTGACGACCATGACGTCGGTCTGGAAGCGCTGATAACCGAACCGGATCGCGAGATCGCCGAGCCCGCCCGCGCCGACGACGCCCGCCATCGCGGTGAACGACACGAGCGCGACCGCGGTGACGGTGGCGCCGGCGATCAGCCCGGGGAGAGCCTCGGGGATCAGCGCGCCGGTGACGATCTGGCGCGTGGTGGCGCCCATCGCCTGCACCGCCTCGATCGTGGTGCGGTCGACCTCCTTGAGCGATCCCTCGACGAGACGCGCATAGAAGGGCGCGGCGCCCACGACGAGCGGCGGGATCGCGCCGGCGACGCCTAGCGAGGTGCCGACGAGCATCACGGTGAGCGGGATCATCACGATCAGCAGGATGATGAACGGGACGGAGCGGAGCATGTTGACGATGACGCCAAGCACGACATTGGCGACCCGGTTCTGCGACAGGCGGCCCTGGCCGGTGAGGTAGAGCAGGACGCCAAGCGGGAGACCGAACGCGATCGTCAGTACGAGCGATCCGCCGAGCATGATCAGCGTGTCGAGGCACGCCTGGCCGATGTCCGACCAGTCGATATTGGCAAAGAAGCTCATGCCGCCAGCGCCGCCAGCATGCGTCGCGTCGCGGGGTGAACGGCGTTGGCGAAGATGTCGGCGACGTCTCCGGTTTCGACGATGCGGCCGCGTTCGAGGACGGCGACGCGGTCGCAGACGTAGCGGACGACGTCCATTTCGTGGGTGATGAGGACGATCGTCAGGCCGAGGTCTCGGTTGAGGTCGCGGAGGAGGGTCAGGACGGAGCGGGTCGTTTCTGGATCCAGCGCACTGGTGGCTTCGTCGCACAGGAGGATGTCGGGGTCGGTGGCGAGCGCGCGGGCTATGCCGACGCGCTGCTTCTGGCCGCCGGAGAGTTGGGCAGGGTATTTGGTCGCGTGATCGGCGAGGCCTACGCGGTCGAGCAGTGCGGCGACTTTCGTCTCGCGCTCGGCTTTGGGAACGCCGGCCAGCACGAGCGGGAACGCGACGTTCGCGGCGACCGTGCGTGACGACAGCAGGCCGAAGTTCTGGAAGATCATGCCGATCCGTCGGCGTAGCGCGCGCAGGTCCTTGGCGGACAGTGCCGCGACGTCTACGCCATCGACTTCGACCCGCCCCGAACTCGGGCGTTCGAGCGCATTGATCAGACGGATCAGCGTCGACTTGCCCGCGCCGGACTGGCCGATGACGCCGAAAACGCCGCGCGCCGGAATCTCCAGCGAGACGGCGTCGAGTGCCGCCGCTTCGCTGGCCGGGTAGGTTTTCACGACGTCGGTTAGACGGATCATGTGGTGCCCATGACCTGCGCCGCGAACCGCTCCATCTCTTCGCTCTGCGGGCTCATCTGGAGCAGCAGCAGGTCGAGACCGGCGGCCTCGTACTCGGCGATGCGCTCCTTTAACTGCTCGGGCGTGCCGACCAGATTGGGGCGCAGGCCACGGTTGGAGACGGAGTATTCCTGGATCTTCAACTCGCGTTCGAGCTGCGTGCCCGACAGCCACTGGTCGAAATTCGCATAGCCCGCAGGCAGTTCGGTGACGCTGGTGATGCGCTCGAGTTCGCGCTTCGCCTCCGCCTCGCTGTCTCGGACTATGGCGTAGGCGGCCATGCCGTACTGCATCGGTGCGCCGCCGGCCGCTTCCCGCCGCGCCGCCATGTCGGCGATCTTCGGCGCGATCGCGGCGGCGGGGTCGCCGTGCATGACGTACGCGTCGCATTGCGCGGCGATCATCGCCTTGGCCTTCTCGCTCTCGCCGCCGGCATAGACGGTCGGGCGCTTGGCGGGCTTGGGGGCGCAGATCGCCTGTTCGGTTGTGTAAAATTGCCCGGCGAAGTCGAACCGTTCCTCGGTCCACAACCCGTCGACGACGGTCAGCCACTCGGCAGTGCGTGCGTAGCGATCATCGTGCTGGTCGAACTGGAGTCCGTATTGCTTGGCTTCGTCCGCCCACCACGACGACACGACGTTGAGCGCGAGACGCCCGCCCGAGATCCGGTCGATGTTCGCCGCGGCCTTGGCGAACAGCGCGGGGTGATGGAAATTCGGGCGGACCGCGACCATCAATTCGATGCTGTCGGTCACCGCCGCCAATGCCGCCGCGGTCGACCATGCGTCGAGCGCGGGCTGTTCGATGCCCTTGATATCGTTGAGGTTCAGCTCGGCGATCAGCGTCAGGTCGTAGCCCCAGCGCTCGGCGTTCTGCGTCAGCGCCTTGGTGTACGCCCAACTCGCCTCCATCCCCTCGTCGGGGACGTTGCGAAGCCAGCCGCCGAAGACGGGAGTCCAGTAACCGTAGCGCATCAGCGGGCTTTCTCGATCTGTTCGATCAGGTAATCGACGAGCCGGTCGTGCGGATCCCAGCCCAGCACATTCAAGGGCTTGGCGACGAAGTTCGACAGCGCGTTGATGTCGTAGAAGCGCGCGACGCCGTCGCGGTCGTCGATCATAACTTCGACTCCGCCGACGTCGAGATCGACCGCGCGGGCGATCGCTTCGGCGGCGTCCTTCAAGGTTTGCGAGGGCTCGACCGCGGCCATCTTGATTCCCGAGCCGGGGACGACGCACGCGTCCGCCGGGCACAGATCGAACGCGCCGCCGCCTGCGACTTCGATCGCGTAGAGGAACTTGCGGTCTAGCGTTTCGATCCGGGTGATCGCGCCGTCGCGGACGGGGACGTATTCCTGGACCAGCAGCACGCCGTCGACGCTGCTCGGCAGGCCTGCGTCGGCGACGGCGGTGCGCAATTCTTCGAGCGAGTCGAACCGGATGATGCCTGCGCCCGATCCGCCGATGTTCGCCTTCACGACCAGCGGGAAGCGGAGCGTCTGCGCAGCGGGGACGACGTCGGCGGCGCGGTGGACGACGCGCGTCTCGGGGATCGCGAGACCGAGCGAAGCGATCAGCGACAACTGCCGGGCTTTCGAGGCGTCGATCGCGAGGACGTCGGTGCCGTTGATCACGCGCGCCCCGGTGCGGCGCCAGTGATCGAGCATCGCCATCGTGTCGAAGATCGGATGCTCGTCGTCGCGCAGGAAGCTCGACATTGCGATCCGGTTGAAGACGACGGGGGCGGGGGCGCTCTGGTCGGCCGGGTTCCAGAAGCCGTCGGGCGTTGCGCGGGTGAACGCAACGCCGCGGCGATCGAGGGCGGCGAACAGCGGTTCGAACCAGAGCGGGTGCTCGTAGAGAATGGCAAGATCGGTCATCGCGTCCCGGATACGCATTGCGCGCGGGCGTGCAAACCCAAGCAAAACTATGCCGGGCGCAATATCGTGTCGCGAGGCCGCTGACAGCGCGGAGGCGACGCGGTAGCGTGGCGGATGATCTCCAAATTCGTCACGCTCGCTCTTGCCGTTCTCGGCTCCGTTTCCGTCTCGGCGCAGGAGGCTCCGACCGTGCCGCCGCCCGCCGCGCCAGCGACCGTCTCGGTCGTGATGACGACGAGCGAGGGGGTGATCACGCTGGCGCTGGAGAAGGATCGTGCGCCGCTGACGACGGCGAATTTCCTGCGTTATGTCGATCAGAAGCGGCTCGACGGGGTGACGTTCTACCGCGCGATGAAGCTTGGTGCCGAGGCGGGGCTGATCCAGGGTGGACCGCAGGGCGAGGTGAAGCGTCTGTTGCCGCCGGTGAAGCACGAGCCCACCAGCCAGACCGGGCTGTCGCATGTCGACGCGACGATCTCGATGGCGCGGTTCGCGCCGGGAAGCGCGACCGCGGACTTCTTCATTACGGTCGGGCCGGTGTTGTCGTTGGACGCCAACCCGGCGGGGACCGGGGACACGGCGGGGTTCGCGGCGTTCGGGCATGTCGTCGAGGGGATGGACGTGGTGAAGCGCATCCTTGCCGCGTCGACGTCGCCGACGGCTGGGGTTGGGGTGATGAAGGGGCAGATGATTGCTGCGCCGGTTAAGGTACTGACGGTGCGGCGGGTTAAGTAACGACACTCCAGCTTCCACCCCGGCGCAGGCCGGGGCCCAATTGGGGAACGTCGCTAACGTAGGACCGCCAGCAGTTACTCCGGCCTTTCCAATTGGGCCCCGGCTTTCGCCGGGGTGGTGCAGGAAAACGATGACCTCCTGGTACTTGTTTCCCCGCGAAGGCGGGGACCCAGACTGGGCTCCCGCCTTCGCGGGAGAACAAGGAGGAGGGAACGACCCCCGCCTCAAGCTGGCGCCATCACCCGAATAATCCCCGCCGCGACCTTCGCCGTCACCGGAGTCTTCGCCAGCACCTCCCCATCGATCGAGATCGGCAACGGCGGAATCGTGTTGATCTTCAAACTCTTCCCCCGAAAATCCCGCACCTTTTCGTGCCGCGACTCGAGCCGGAACACGCTCGCATACCAGTTCTGCACCAGCCGCCGCTTCACGTGACCCATCACCGCCTGCACCACGATCTCGCCCGAATCGACGGCCGCCGCGTCGACCAGTTCGGTGCCGCCATGATATGGCCCGTTCGAAATCCGCACCTCGACCACCCGGATCTTCACCGCGGTCGGGCCTTCGCCGACGATCAGCGTGAACGGCCGGAAGCGGAAATATTGATACGCCGCCCAGCTGAGATAGCCGACCTTGCCGAGCACTTTCTTGAGCCCGTGCGGCACCGTGGCGGCGATCTTCGGACTGATGCCCATCGCGGCGCAGTTCGCGAAATAATCACCGTCGATCATGCCGAGATCGATCCGGCGCGGCTTGCCGGTACGGATCACCTCGACCGCGCCTTCGATGTTGAGCGGGATGCCGAGCGTGCGCGCAAAACTGTTGGCGGTGCCGAGCGGCAGGACGCCGAGGATCACGTCGTGGCCGACCATCAGGTCTACCAACCCGCTCACCGTGCCATCCCCGCCGCCGAGGATCAGCAGGTCCGGCTTCTTCGCCAGCGCCCGCAGCACGGTCGCTTCGAGGTCCTTCGGATCCTCGACCGCATGCGCGTCGACCTCGTACGGCAGTCCGGACATCGCCGCACAGGCACGCTTGAACAGCTTCTGGCCCTTGCGCGACTTGGCGTTGACGACGAGCGCGGCAGACGTGATCGTATCGTTCGACATAAGACCCCCAACGCACGGTATGCGGTTTCGCAGCCGTAACGCTCGGCCTTCCGTTTTGGGGCCGTAACGCTTGATCCGTCGCCACGCATCCCGCAAAGCCGCCTGCATGACCGCAAGCTATCCCGCGCTTCGCCTTCGTCGCACCCGCGCCTCCGCCTGGAGCCGCCGCCTCCATGCCGAGACCGTGCTGACCCCCGCCGACCTGATCTGGCCGTTGTTCGTCACCGAGGGAGCCGGCGTCGAGCAACCGATCGCCAGCCTGCCAGGCGTGTCGCGCTGGTCGGTCGACGGCATCGTCGCGCGTGGCCGCGAGGCGCGCGACCTCGGCATCCCGTGCATCGCGCTGTTCCCGTACACGCAGGTCGAGCGTCGCACGGAGGACGGCCGCGAGGCGCTGAACCCCGACAATCTGATGTGCCAGGCGATCCGCGCGCTGAAGGATGCGGTGCCGGAGGTCGGCGTGCTGACCGACGTCGCGCTCGATCCCTACACCAGCCACGGGCATGACGGGCTGGTCGATGCGGCGGGCTATGTCGTCAACGATACGACGGCCGAGATGCTCGTCGCGCAGGCCTTGAACCAGGCGAATGCGGGCGCCGACATCATCGCCCCGTCGGACATGATGGACGGACGCATCGGCATGATCCGCGATGCGCTCGAGGCGGACTCGCATCACAACGTCCAGATCATGTCCTACGCCGCCAAATATGCGAGCGCGTTCTACGGCCCGTTCCGCGATGCGGTCGGCTCGCGCGGGCTGCTCAAGGGCGACAAGAAGACGTACCAGATGGACAATGCCAACGCCGAGGAAGCGCTGCGCGAGGTCGCGATGGACCTTGCCGAGGGCGCCGACACGGTGATGGTCAAGCCCGGCCTGCCGTATCTCGACATCATCGTCCGCGTCCGCCAGGCGTTCGAGGTGCCGGTGTTCGCGTACCAAGTGTCGGGCGAGTACGCGATGATCGAGCACGCCGTCGCAGCGGGTGCCGCCGAGCGCGACGTGATGGTCCTGGAGACGCTGATGTCGTTCAAGCGCGCCGGTTGCTCGGGCGTGCTGACGTACCACGCGGCGCATGCGGCGAAATTGCTCGGGTGATGATTGAAACCGAGCGGCTGATCCTGCGTGGCTGGCAGCAGGACGATGCCGCCGCGCATCACGCGATGTGCAGCGATCCGGCCGTCATGGCGTATCTAGGGTCGGCACCGTCGCTGGCGGAGTCGGCCACGGTCGTCATTCGCCAGAATGCATTGCTGGCCAATTATGGCGCGTGCTTCTGGGCATTGGAGCGGCGGGATACCGGGGCGTTCATCGGCTGGTGCGGGATCAAGCCGGGGCCGGTCGCTACCCCGATCGACGGCAAGCCGGAGATCGGCTGGAGTCTCGTCCAGACCGACTGGGGCCAGGGATATGCTCGGGAAGCAGCGGAGGCCTCCCTCGCTTGGGGTTGGCATGAACTGAACCTGCCGACGATTTGGGCAATTACCGTCCCCGCAAACACGGCCAGCCGCGCGCTCATGGAGCGGCTCGGTATGACCCGCGTAATCGACGGCGATTTCGATCACCCCAAACTCGCTGACGACGACGTTCTCCGCCGCCACATTCTCTACCGGATCGACCGTCTCGCTTATGTCTGAAAAACCGCTGATGGCGCGCTGGTGCCGGACGATGTTCGTGGCGACGATCCTGACGGGGTCGTTCCTGCTGTTCCTCGTCCAGCCGATGGTCGCGCGGATGGCGTTGCCGCGGCTCGGTGGCGCGCCGGCGGTGTGGAACTCGGCGATGCTGGTGTACCAGGCGTTGCTGCTCGCGGGATATGCGTATGCGCATTGGCTCGGGCAGGTCAGGCCGCGGGCGCAGGCGGCGATCCACCTCGGCGTGCTGATCGTCGCGGCGTTGTGGTTGCCGATCGGGTTGATCGCGATGGACCTGCCGGCGGACGCGCTGCCCGCTTTGTGGGTGCCGTGGCTGCTCGGGCTGTCGATCGGACCGTTGTTCTTCGCGGTTTCCGCGCAGGCGCCGCTGATCCAGCGCTGGTTCAGTGCGGCGAGTGGCGGCGGCGATCCGTATGCGCTGTATGCCGCGTCGAATCTCGGCAGTTTCGCGGGGCTGATCGCCTATCCCCTGCTGGTCGAGCCGCTGATGGCGGTGCACGGGCAGAGCCTGTTGTGGAGCGGCGGGTATCTGCTGCTGATCGTGCTGGTGCTCGCCTGCGCCACGCGCCTGCCGAAGACCGCGGCGGTCGATCATGTCGCCGCGACCAGCGCGCCGCCGGGTGCCAGGCGGATTGCGCACTGGATCGCGCTGGCGCTCGTGCCGTCGGGCATGATGCTGGCGACGTCGACCTATATCACGACCGATATCGTCGCGATGCCGTTGCTGTGGGTGATCCCGCTCGGGCTGTACCTGCTGAGCTTCAGCGTGGCGTTCGCGAACGATCGCTGGCTCGCCGACCTGCTGACGCGGATTGCGCCGATCACGATCCTGCTGTTCGGTGGGATCATCATGGGTGGGGTCAGCGAACGGCCGTTCTTCAGCGCGGGGATCGCGCTGGTGCTGCTGTTCATGATCTCCGTCGCGCTGCACACCGCGCTGTATCGCAAGCGGCCGGCGCCCGATCGGCTGACCGGGTTCTATCTCGCAATGTCGGCTGGGGGAGCGCTCGGTGGCGTGTTCGCCGCGCTGATCGCGCCGGTGGTGTTCGACTGGACGTATGAATATCCGCTGCTGATCCTCGCGGCGGGTGCGCTGGTGCCGCAGATGTACCTGTTCGGACGGTTCCGCGCGCTCTGGATGGGCAAGGGGCCTGCCAAACACGTCGCGCTGCTGGCGATCGTCGGCGCGATGCTCGTTCTCATCGGCTTGCGGATCGGCAACCCGGACGGACTGTTCGGCGAAAACAGTCAAGGTCTTGGTTTCCTCGTGATTGCAGCGATCGGGTTCGTCGCGATCGGTGCGCGGCGGCCGTACATGGTCGTGCTGGCGGGCGCGCTCGTATTGTTCGGCGGGTACCGGTCGCTCGAGTTCTCGCTCGATCCGGGGGCGCGGGTGCGGAGCTATTTCGGTGTCTATACCGTGCGCAATACGCCGGGGCCGAATGGCGGCGTGCGCGAGCTCGATCACGGGACGACGGTGCACGGCATCCAGTTGCGCGGTTCAGCCGAGCGCGAGCGCACGCCGACCACCTATTACGCCGCCGGATCGGGCGTCGGGCAAGCGATGCTCGCCGCGCCCGCCTTGTACGGTCCGCAGGCCAGGATCGGCGTAGTGGGCCTCGGGACGGGGACGCTATCCTGCTACGCGCGGCCGGGCCAGCGCTGGCGGTTCTACGAGATCGACCCGGCGGTGGTGCGGATCGCGCGCGATACGGGTCAGTTCACCTATCTGTCGCGCTGCCTGCCCAAGTCCGAGATCCGGATGGGCGACGCGCGGATCGCACTCGCGCACGATGCGCCCGACAGTCTCGACCTGCTCGCGCTCGATGCGTTCTCGTCGGATTCGGTGCCGATGCACCTGATGACGCGCGAGGCGTTCGCGACCTATGGCCGCGTGCTGTCACGCAAGGGCCTGTTGCTGGCGCATATTTCCAACCGGTTCATCGATCTCGAACCGGTGATTGCGGCGGCGGCGCAGGAGGGCGGCTGGATTGCGGTCGAACTGAAATACCGCCCGTCGAGCTTGCTCGTCGACCGCGCGTCGGCGTCGGACTGGGTTGCGTTGTCGCGTGACCCCCGCGCGATCGCGGCGTTGCGGTCGGGCGATCCCGAATGGGCTCCGCTGGTGCCGCGTAAGGACTTCACCGCGTGGACCGACGATTATTCGACGATCCTGCCGCTGTTGAAGGGGTTCTAGCCTCTCGATCAGGCGGCCGGCAGGCTCGCCTGGATGCGTGCGATCGTGGCGCCCTGGCGATCGTGCTCGGCCTGCGCCTTGTCGCGGATTACGGTCAGCGCCGGATATTCGGGTTGCAGCTTGGCGGCGCGGTCGGTGGCGCGTTGCTCGATGTCGGTCACCAGCGCCGACGATTGCGCGCGCCAGTCGTCGAGCCCGGCCAGCGCGGTCTGCGCGGCCAGCCAAGCGTCGCTGCCGACTGCGGCCCCGCGTGCGGTCCGAGCCAGCGCCTCCGCCTTGGCCGCATCGCGCGTGAACCCGGTGCTGATGGCATCGAGCTTGCCCGAGATCGTCTGGATCTCCGCATCGAGCGCCGGATCGGGCGTCGCGACCGTCGTCTTCACCTCGGGCTCCGCGAACCCGAGCTTCTCCACCGGGCGCAGTCCAAGCGACGGATAGGCGGTGGTATCCTTGCTGCACGCCGCCACCGAGAGCAGGGCGAGAAGCGACAGCGAGCAAAGCGACGAGGCGAGTTTCATGTCGGCCGCTCTATGCGTCCACGCCCTCCGACACAACTTTCTCGCGGCAAACCCTTGCGCCCCCGAAAATGCCTGCTATCAGCGCCCCTCCAGTGCACCCATAGCTCAGCTGGATAGAGCATCAGACTACGAATCTGAGGGTCGGGCGTTCGAATCGCTCTGGGTGCACCAGGATTTTCCGCTTCACGGCGGGCTTGTCGAACCGGACACGGTGCGGCGATGCACCCATAGCTCAGCTGGATAGAGCATCAGACTACGAATCTGAGGGTCGGGCGTTCGAATCGCTCTGGGTGCACCATTCTTCCTATCATCGGGCGTCGAGCCAGCGGGCGATGCGGTCTCGCGATCGGTCGGTCGCGTTCATCCGCCTGCGCGTCGGCGACCGCGACTGCGACTTTGGACACGGCGGCGCGTTCAGCGCACTATGTACTTGAAGGAGATGGCGATGAGGCGGACGGGCAAGGGATTGATCGGCGGGGCGCTGTTGGCGGCGGTATCCGGGATCGGGCTGTCGTTCTATTCGAGCCGTGTCGCGCGAAAGGCCGAGGAGCTGGTGCCGGCCGAGGGGCGCTTCCTCGACGTCGCGGGCGCTCGGCTGCACTATATCGACGTCGGATCCGGTCCGACGATCGTCATGGTCCACGGCCTCGGCGGACAGTTGCGCAACTTCAGCTATGCGCTCGTCGATCTGTTGAAGAACGACTACCGCGTGATCGTCGTCGATCGGCCGGGATCGGGCTATTCGACTGCGACGGGGGCGATGCCGGGCATCATCGGGCAGGGCGCGATCATCGCCGACTTCATCCAGAAGCTCGGGCTCGATCGCCCGTTGCTGGTCGGGCATTCGCTGGGCGGTGCGCTTAGTCTCGCGGTCGGGCTCGATCATCCGCACCTTGTCCGCGCGCTCGCACTGATCGCGCCGTTGACGCAGCCGCTGGAGCAGGTGCCCGAGAGCTTCCGTGGGCTGGCTAGGATCCCGTCGGGTGCGCGTCTGGCGTTCGCGCAGGTGCTCGGCACGCCGCTAAGCCGGTTGACCGCGAAGAAGACGCTTGAGGGCGTGTTCGCGCCAGAGGCCGTGCCGGAGGATTTCGTGACGCGGGGCGGCGGCGCACTGTCGGCGCGGCCGATCGCGATCGCGGCGGCGGCGGCGGATCTGGCCGGGGCTAACGACAATGTTAGAGCGATGGTCGGGCGGTATGCGGAGATCGGCTTGCCGGTGCGGATTTTGTTCGGGCGGCAGGATGCGATTCTCGATCCGGCGTGGAATGGGCACCGGACGGCGGCGGTTATTCCGGGCGCTAAGATCGACACGATCGAGGGCGGGCATATGATCCCGATTACTGCGCCTGAGGCTTGTGCGCGGTTTGTAAGGGCTGCGTTCGCGGCTGGGTGAGGGGTGATTGCAAGAGCATACCCGAACACATCCACCCCGGCAAAGGCCGGGGCCCAATTGGAAAGGTCGATGTAATTGGGGACGGCGCTCCGTTAGCGACGTTCCCCAATTGGGCCCCGGCCTTCGCCGGGGTGGTGTTAAGAGGTCGGAAATCTACGAACCCTCGCGCCTCTTTGTTCTCCTGCGAAGGCGGGAGCCCAGTCTGGGCTCCCGCCTTCGCGGGAGAACAAGCTTTGGTCTAGGTTACCCCGCGACGGGGAGCTTCACCTTGCCCGCGTCGTCGCGCTCCAGCGGGCCGTAGGACAACACGACTTCCAGCAACAACGGCCCACCGTAGACGTGCGGGAACAGCTGCCCGCCGCGCGACTCTTCCCACTTCACCTCGTCGCCGAGCGCTTCGAGATCGATCGCCGCAACATGCAGGTCCGACTGGCCGGCGAAATGCTTGTCCACCGTCTCCGTCAACTGCTCCGCGGTCGACAGGTGGATATAGCCGTCGGCCAGATCCACCGGCGCACCCGCGAAGCTCCCGCTTTCGAGCGTCGCCAGTTGCTCCCCCGTCAGCACCTTATAGGCAATCGGATCGCGGCTCACTCGCCGTCCTCCGGACCCGCGGCGGTATCCTCGCCGATCGTCGCGCCAGTGTCGGGTGCGACCTCTGGCACGGCATCCGCCAGGTTGATCTCGGCGTCTTCCTCGGTTTCCTCGATCCGCGCGGCGGATACGACATGCTCGCCCTTCGCCACGTCGAACAGCTTCACGCCGGCCGAATTGCGGCTGATGACGCGGAGCGACGCCAGCGTCGTGCGGATCAGTTTCGCCTGGTTGGTCACCAGCATCAGCTGATGGCCCTTGGCTGCAGCGAAGCTCGCCACCACCGGGCCGTTACGGCCGATGTTGTCGATGTTGGTGATGCCCTGGCCACCGCGACCCGTGCGGCGGTAATCATAGGCGCTCGACAGCTTGCCATAGCCGTTCTCGCAGACCGTCAGGATGAACTGCTCGCGGTCCTTGAGATCGTTGTAGCGCTCGTCGCCCATCCCGTGATCGCCCTCGCGCTCGCCCTTCCACGGTGCGAACTTGAGGTACGTCTCGCGCTCCTCGGGCGTCGCGCCGACGCGGTGCAGGACCGACAGCGAGATGACCTCGTCGTCGTTCTTCAGCGTGATGCCGCGCACGCCCGTCGACGTCCGGCTCTGGAACTCGCGGACGTCGTCACCAGCGAAACGGATGGCCTTGCCGCACTTGGTCGCGAGCAGCACGTCGTCATGCTCGCTGAGCAACGCGACGCCGATCAGCTTGTCCTCCGAAGCCTCCCCATTTTCACCGGGCTCGAACCGCATCGCGATCTTGCCGTTCGACGGCACGTTGGTGAACGCATCCATCGCGTTGCGGCGGACGAGCCCGCGCTGCGTCGCGAACATCACGTGAAGACGGCTCCACTCGCTCAGATCCTCCGGCAGCGGAAGCACGGTCGAGATCGTCTCGCCGGGTGCCAGCGGCAGCAGGTTGATCATCGGCCGGCCACGCGTCGCTGGCCCACCCTCGGGCAGGCGCCAGACCTTGTAGCGATAGACCTTGCCGAGGTTCGAGAAGAACAGCACCGGGGTGTGCGTCGAGGTGACGAACAGCTCGGTGACGACATCCTCGTCCTTCGTCGACATGCCCGCGCGACCTTTGCCGCCGCGGGCCTGGGCGCGGAACGTGTCGAGGCTGGTGCGCTTGATATAGCCCTGCATGGTCACGGTGACGACCATGTCCTCGCGCTCGATCAAATCCTCGTCGTCGATGCCGTTGGCGGCGGCGGCGATCTCGGAGCGGCGCGGCGTGGCGAATTCGTCGCGGATCGCGATCAGCTCGCCGCGCATCACTTCGTACAGCTTCGCACGGTCGCCGAGGATGTGGAGCAGCTCGCCGATCGTCGCGGCCAGCGCCTTCAGCTCGTCGCCGATCTCGTCGCGGCCCAACAAGGTCAGGCGGTGCAGGCGGAGGTCGAGGATCGCGCGGACCTGCGGCTCGGACAGCTTGTAGATGCCCTCCTGCTGCTTGTCCTCGACCGCCTCGACCAGCGCGATGTACGGCGCGATCTCCTCGACCGGCCATTCGCGTGCGAGCAATTTGCCACGCGCTTCGGCCGGGCTCGACGAGCCGCGGATGATCTTGACGACTTCGTCGAGGTTGGTGACCGCGATGACGAGGCCGAGCAACAGATGCGCGCGCTCGCGTGCCTTCGCCAGTTCGAACTTGGACCGCCGCGTAATGACCTGCTCGCGGAACGTGATAAACGCGCCGATGATATCGCGCAGGTTGAGCAGCTCGGGACGGCCGCCGCGGATCGCGAGCATGTTGGCGGGGAAGCTCGACTGCGCCGGCGTGTGTCGCCAAAGCTGGTTGAGCACCACGTCGACGGTCGCGTCGCGCTTCAGGTCGATGACGATGCGCACGCCCATGCGGCTCGATTCGTCGCGGATGTCGCTGACGCCTTCGATGCGCTTGTCCTTGGCGGCTTCGGCGATCTTCTCGACCAGGCCGTTCTTGCCGGTCTGGAACGGGATCTCGGTGAGGACTATCGAGCGACGGTCGCCCTTACCCTCCTCGACGATATGGCGCGAGCGGACGATGATCGACCCGCGGCCGGTTTCGTACGCAGACTTGGCGCCCGCGCGGCCGAGGATGATCGCACCGGTCGGGAAGTCGGGGCCGGGGACGATCTCGAACAGTTCTTCCGTCGTGATCGCGCCATTGTCCATGTACGCGAGGCACGCGTCGATCACTTCGCCGAGATTGTGCGGCGGGATGTTGGTCGCCATGCCGACGGCGATGCCGCCCGCGCCGTTGACCAGCAGGTTCGGGAAGCGCGCCGGCAGCACCGAAGGCTCGCGCTCCGAACCGTCATAGTTGGGCGTGAAGTCGACCGTATCCTTGTCGAGATCGCCGAGCAGCGCGTTCGCGACCTTGCCGAGACGCGCCTCGGTGTAGCGCATCGCCGCGGGCGGATCGGGATCCATCGAGCCGAAGTTACCTTGGCCGTCGATCAGCGGCACGCGCATCGACCAGTCCTGCGTCATGCGCGCCAACGCGTCGTAGATCGAGCTGTCGCCGTGCGGATGGTATTTACCCATCACGTCACCGACGATGCGCGCGGACTTGCGGTACGGCTTGCCGGCGACGAAGCCGCTTTCGTGCGCGCCGTACAGGATGCGGCGATGGACGGGCTTCAGGCCGTCGCGGACGTCGGGCAGCGCGCGCGCGACGATGACGCTCATTGCATAGTCGAGATAGCTCGACTTCATCTCGTCGACGATCGAGATCGTGGCGATGCCGGCGGGCTCGCCGCCCTGGGGTTCGGCGAGGATAGTCTCGTCGGTCAAATCTGAACGCTTTCGGCTTGTTGCGGTGTTGTGACACACCTTAGCCGAGGGGGGGGCACCTTACTACCCCCGCGCACGCGTACGCACGCGAGAGAGAAGGGTTTCATCGTTAATTTGCGGGTTATTTGCAGGCGGTCTTGGTCTTGTTGCCGGCAAGCGAGCAATCATAGGTGACGGTCTTGCCGTTCGCGAGCTTGGCGGTGACCATGCGGCCTTTCCTGACGGTCGTAGTGTGCTTGGCGACCCTGGTGTTGCCGGTCGGCGTGGTCGTCTTCGTCGTGGTGGTGTGCGTCGCAACGGTCTTGGGCTGGACGCTGGTCTGGGTCTGAGTGGCGGCAATCGCTGCGCCGCCGGAAAGCAGCGCGCTACCGGCGAGGATCGCGAGGGGGAGGGACTTGGTCATGGGGATATCCTCTCTGCTTCGGCCTTAGTGGAAGATGAGCAGAGCATGCGCCGGGGGACCTGACCGCCCGATGGCGGATGGGTGAAATCGGCGTCATGGACGCCTCACTTCTTACCCAAGCCCCCGCCTTCCAAGAAAGAAGGCCCTCACTTCTTACCCCTCCCTGGAAGGGAGGGGCAGGGGGTGGGTCGGCTTCCGCATTGGCTAGCTGTGGCGATCTATAACCGGCCGACCCACCCCCAACCCCTCCCTTCCAGGGAGGGGAGCAGAACTCAGGGCGTGACCTCAACCCCATCCCACGCGAACAGCTTCCCGCTATCCGGCGCCCGCAGACCGTCGATCACGTCGAGCAACTGCACCGCCGCGCGGTCGGCCTTGAACAGGTTGCCCGCCGTCACATTCCCCTGGAACGGCTTCGACAGCCCGGTGTCCACGGTCCCCGGATGCAGCCCCACGACGATTCCGCTAGAATTGCGCCGTTTGTCCTCGATCGAAATCGTCTTCACCAACTGGTTCAACGCCGCTTTCGACGCCCGATACCCGTACCAGCCCCCCAGCTTGTTATCGCCGATGCTGCCAACGCGCGCCGAGAGCACCGCAAACACGATCCGTCCCGCCTTCGGTGTCACCGGCAGGAAATGCTTCGCCACCAGCGCCGGCCCGATCGCGTTGATCGCGAAGTTGCGCGCCATCCACACCGGATCGAGCTCGCGCATCGCCTTCTCGGGACCCTTGTCGCCGTCGTGCAGCAATCCCGTCGCGACGATCACCAACGTCGGCGATCCGACGCGCCCGGCTGCCGCCGCAATGCTGGCCTCGTTTTCCAGATCGAGATGCCGGTCCCCGCTTTCCGATCGCGCGAACCCGTAGACCGTGTCGAACGCGCCTTCCTCGATCAGCGCCTCTTCCATCGCCTTGCCGATGCCGCCCGAGGCGCCGATGACGACCGCGCTGCTCACTTGCGCACGAACCGGAACTGCGCGTCGCTGCTGCCCGCCGCGTCATAGGCATAGCCGTCGCTGTCGAAGCCCTTGATGCCCTCGATATCGTCGACCCGGTGCTCGACCAACCACCGCGCGACCATCCCGCGGGCCTTCTTCGCGTGGAAGCTGACGAACTTCTGCGCCTCGCCCTCGCGGAAATCGATCGCGACGACGCGGATCGACTTGGGCAGTTTGCCGTCCGCCGCCGCCCAATATTCCTGGCTGGCGAGGTTCAGGATCGTCCCCGATCCCTCCACCTCGACATCGTCCGCGAGCAGCTTGGCGATCCGATCGCCCCACCAGTCGGTCAGCTTCGTCTTCCGCGGTGCCCAGCGCGTGCCCATCTCCAGCCGGTAGGGGCGCATCAGATCGAGCGGGCGGAGCAACCCGTACAGCCCCGACAGCATCCGCACATGATCCTGCGCATAATCCACCGCCGCCTCGTCGAGCGTCTTCGCTTCCAGCCCGGTATAGACGTCGCCCGCGAACGCGAACATCGCCGGCCGCTCGGGCAGCGTATCGAAATCGCGGAACCGGTCCGCGTTCAGCTTCGCCAGCGCCGGCGAGATATGCATCAGCTCCGACAGCTTCTTCTGCGTCAGGTGCGCGGCGGCATGCGCCAGCGTCTTCGCCTCGTCGGCAAACCGCGGCACGGTCGGCTCGAGCTTGGGCAGCGCGCTCTCGTAATCGAGCGTCTTGGCGGGCGATAGGACAGCGATCATCGCCGCGATCTAGCGACGGCCGGGGGCGCGTTCAATCGACGTTCACGCGCAATCTCACATCCGCGGGATCCAAGCCGCTCGCTTGAACGTATGCATGGCGGATCATATAGCGACGTCGCGCGCCACTTACGTAAGCGGGCCGACGCAGAGGGAGAGTTTCCGCATGAAGACCATTTCCAAGCTTGCACTGATTGCGGCGTTCGCCACCGGCACGAGCGGCCTTGCGCTGTCGGCGCCTGCGTTCGCCAAGGACAAGAAGACCGATGCGGCGCCGGCAATGAAGCTGAGCCCCGAAGTCCAGAAGCCCGGCATCGCCGCGCAGACCGCGCTGACCGCCAAGGATTACGCCGGCGCACAGACCGCGATCGATCAGATCGATGCCGCCGCGAAGACCGATTACGAGAAGTATATCGGCGCCGCGCTCCGCTATCAGCTCGAGAACGAAAAGCTGGTTGCCGCGCAGACCGCCAACCCGAACGCACCAATGAACGAGACGACGCTCGCAAAGCCGCTCGACGCGCTGATCGCCAACCCGGCGACGCCGGCCGCCGATCGCGGCCGCTACGCCTATCGCCGCGGCGCGCTCGCGTTCAACGGCAAGCAGTATCCGATCGCACTTCAGTATTTCGCCAAGGCGAAGGAGCTCGGTTACAACGATCCGAACCTGCCGCTGCAGATCATCAAGGCGAAGATGGACAGCGGCGACGTCGCCGGTGCGACCGCCGACCTGGATGCCAGCATCGCGCAGATGACCGCATCGGGCCAGAAGGCGCCGGAAGAGTATTATCGCTATGCCGTCGCAAAGTCGTACGCGGCAAAGCGCAATGCCGATACGATGGCGTGGCTGAAGAAGTGGATCACCGCGTATCCGACCGCGAAGAACTGGCGCGACGTGCTAATCCTGTCGGGCATCCAGGCCAACGCGCTGATCCCGCTCGACGAAGCGCAAAAGGTCGACGTGTTCCGCCTGATGCGTGCGACCAACGCGCTCGCCGACCAGACCGACTATCTGCAATATGCCGACAGCGTGAACCGTCGCGGCCTGCCGAGCGAAGCGCAGGCGGTGATCAAGGAAGGCCTGGCACAGGGCAAGATCCCGGCGTCGAACACGATGGCCAAGGGCCTGCTGGCGGATGCGACCAAGAACATCGCCAACGATGGTCCGTTGTCGGGTCTCGAAAAGCGCGCTGCGGCCGCTCCCAACGGCAAGCTCGCCGCCGGTACGGCCGATGCGTATCTCGGCCAGAACAACTATGCGAAGTCGATCGAGCTGTATCGCCTGGCGCTCACCAAGGGCGGTGTCGATGCCGACGACGTGAACCTGCACATGGGCATCGCGCTCGCCCGGTCGGGTGACAAGGCCGGCGCCGCGACGGCGTTCTCCGCGGTCAAGGCGTCGCCAAAAGCCGACGTTGCCGGTCTGTGGACGACCTGGCTCGGCGCACCGGCTGTATAAGCTAGGCCGTCCGAACCGAGAAACGGGGCGGCAGAAATGCCGCCCCGTTTTCGTTTGTAGCTACGACCGCTAAGTGCGGCGTCCGAACTCCTTTCCCTGAAAGGGAGGGGCAGGGGGTGGGTAGGCCGGCTCGTGCCACGAAGGTTCGATCCAGCGGAACCCGACCCACCCCCAACCCCTCCCTTCCAGGGAGGGGCGAAGGTTAGCCAACCCTCGATCCTCCCCCTGGCGGGCAAGGATCGAAGCGCTTTAATCCACCACCACCGGGATCCCCGACAGCGCCTTCGCCGTCCGGATCGTCAGCGAAGTCTTCACGCTCGCAACGTTCGGCGCGGGCGTCAGGTGGGTCGTCAGTATCTCCTGGAAGCTCTTCAAATCCGCCGCGACGATCTTCAGGATGAAGTCGATCTCGCCGTTGAGCATGTGGCATTCGCGGATTTCGGGAATGTCGGCGATGTGATGCTCGAACGCGGCGAGGTCGTGCTCGGCCTGGCTGCGTAGCGACACCATCGCGAACACGGTGATCGGGAAGCCCAGGCGGCTGGCGTCGAGATCGGCGTGGTAGCCGCGAATGGCCCCCGCTTCCTCGAGCGCGCGGACACGGCGAAGGCAAGGCGGGGCGGTGAGCCCCACCTGGTCGGCCAGGTCGACATTGGTCATCCGACCGTCGGCCTGCAACAGCGACAGGATCTGGCGATCGATCCGGTCAAAACTCATTTCACGCAACTCCCGATAGGCATCGCAAACCACGCGATTCATTCCTCATAGCGATAAGATTGTTGCGGCGAAACGCAATTGTCCCACAATGCGACGAAGGCGTTTGCACGCCAAAATGGGTTGTTCCTTCGGATTATCGGGCGCGTTAAGGAATCGGTACGGAGTGCGTGCTAAGCCCGCTGAAGCCGGGGAACGATGTGCGGTTCGACGATAGCCTGAAGACGATCCTTGCCGCCGACATGGCCACCGATTTCGGTGCGCAATCGGCATGGCGGCAGTTGGTCGACCTGATGGGGCGCGGTCGGGCGGCGGTCGACGAACCTGCCATCGCGCGGTTGCGCCTGTTGCGTCTGGCGGTGCCGGTCGAGGTCCGTGCCGCGAGTGCGCGCGCGCTGGCGTTTGCGAAGCCGGATGCGCGCCTCGTCGGGTTCTTCGCGGAAGACGCGCTGGCGATCGCCGCACCGGTGTTGCGAACAGCGACGCTCGAGCCCGACGAATGGCTTGCCCTCCTGCCGCGACTGACGCCGCAGAGCCGTTCCGTCCTGCGTCACCGTCGTGACCTTCCGGCGGAGGTCCAGCGCGGGCTGCTGAGCTTCGGTAGGACGGACTTCGTTTTGCCGAAACCCGAAACACCGGTCGAGATGGAGGTCGCCGAGACCGAACCGGTCGAGCCGATCGCCCCCGAACCGGTCGTCGCTCAGCCGAACGCCCCCGAGCCGGCGCCGATCGAACGGGCGCCAGCCCGCGATGAACCGGTCGAAGAGCTTCCCGAGCTGTCCCTCTACGCCGCGCCGCTCAGCGAAACCCCGTTCCTGACGCTCGGCGCAGTTGCGCGCGGGCTGCCGTTCGTCGCCGAGGCATTCCGCCACGCCGAGCTCGCCGAGACCGAGCCGACCGTGACCGAGCCGGCTGGACCGGCCCCGGCTGACCGGTTCGAAATCTCCGACCTCGTCGCGCGGATCGAGGCGTTCAATCGCGACCGGACGGTGGAGGCCGCTACGCCGACGCCCGCGATTGCCGAAGTCGAGGGCTTCCGCTTCGAAACCGATGCGCAGGGTATCATCCGCATGGTCGACGGCGTCGCGCGTTCGGCACTGGTCGGCGTGTCGCTCGCCTATGCGGCGCAGCAGGGCGAGGCGCAGCTCGACGGCGTCGCGGCGGGGGCGTTCCGTCGCCGCTCGCGGTTCAGCGATGCGCGACTCGAAGTGGGCGGACTGTCCGATGCGTTCGGATCGTGGCGGCTGTCGGGCGTGCCCGCGTTCGAACACGCGTCGGGCCGCTTCATCGGTTTCCGTGGAACGGGACGCCGCCCGCGCCCCGACGAGACTGCGGCGCCCGCCAAACCCGAATCCTCGCCGGTCTCCGATTCGCTCCGCCAGCTCGTCCACGAATTGCGCACGCCGACCAACGCGATCGCGGGGTTCGCCGAGCTGATCGAAACGCAGTTGCTCGGCCCCGTGTCGCCGACCTACCGCGAGCGTGCCGCCGCGATCCGCACGCAGGCCGGCGACCTGCTCTCCGCGATCGACGATCTCGATACCGCCGCGCGAATCGAAGGTCGGGCGCTAGACCTTCGCCCGACGACGGTCACGGTTCGCCCGCTGCTCGACCGCGTCACGCGCGATCTGGCGCCGCTGGCCTCGCTGCGTGGCACCAGCCTCAACGTCGCGATGCCGGCGGGCGATTGCGAGATCCTCGGCGACGACCGCGCTGTCGAACGATTGGTCGGCCGCCTGCTCGCCGCCTTGGTCTCGGCCGGCCGGAACGGCGAACATCTCGGCATCGTCGTCCGCCCCGTTGCCGACACCGTGACGATCGAGTTCGACCGCCCCGCCGCGCTTGCGGCCTATGCGACCGATGTCCTGCTGAGCATCGACGCCGAGCAGGAGGGCGACGGCGCGCCTCTGCTGGGCACGGGGTTCGCGCTCCGTCTCGCCCAGAACCTCGCGGTCGAACTGGGTGGGGTGCTCACGATCGGGCTGGACCGCCTGACCCTTCAACTTCCGGCAGCGAATAAGGTGGATTTGGAGCCGATCGCCGACGAACAGCGGTGACGTATCGCCCTCCGCGCCCGACCGACGCGCAGCGCGTGGTATGGCCGGAAGATTTCGGCACCCGCTTCACCGTCTTCGTCGACGTCGAAGAGGAATTCGACTGGACCGCCCCGCTCGATCGCCGCAACCGCGCGACCATAGCGATGGCGGCCTTTCCAGAGGCGCATCGCCGGTTCGCCGACCGCGGCGTCGCGCTGACCTGCATGGTCGACTATCCGATCACTACCGACCCGGCGTCGGTCGAGATCCTTGCGCATGTCCTGGAGGACGGGCGGTCCGAGATCGGCACGCAGCTCCACGCCTGGGTCAATCCACCGTTCGCGGACGGCGCGCCGCCGGGATCGAGCTATGCCGGCAACCTGCCGCGCATATCGGAAGCCGCCAAGCTAGAAACTTTGACGAGGGCAATCACGGCAGCGTTCGGTAGTGCGCTACGCGTCTATCGCGCCGGGCGCTACGGCATCGGCCCCAACAGTTTCGCGCTGCTTGCCGGGCCCGGCTATCGGATCGATAGTTCGGTCCGCCCCGGCTACGATTATAGCGCCGACGGCGGTCCGGACTTCTCGATGGCGGAAGCCGGCGTCTATCGGTCGGGGGGGCATCGTAGAGTTGCCGCTGACTACCGTGTTCACGGGCCCCACGCGCGTCGCGCTGGCCCGCGGCTGTACCGAGCGCTCGGACGCATTCCAAAGGGTAGGGGCCTGTTCGCCCGCGCCCGCCTTTTATCCCGGATCGCACTGACGCCAGAGGACATGCCGATCGCCGATGCCCTTGAGGCCGTCGCGGTAGCGGCTGGCGAGGGGGTGAGGCTGCTCAACCTGTCGTTCCACTCGCCGTCCTTGGCACCGGGCCACACCCCTTACGTACGCGACGCCGCGGATCTGAAGCGCTTCCACGACTGGTGGACGACGATGCTCGACGAATTCGACCGCCGCGGCATCCGCAATGCCTCGCTTGACGAGATCGTCGTGGCGTTGGGGTGAGGCTCTGCCGAAGCCGGTGAGACAATCGGCGCTACTGGGATACAGATAGAGTGTTTCCCCGCGAAGGCGGGGACCCAGACTGGGCTCCCGCCTTCGCGGGAGAACAAGAAGCGGGCGCGAGGCTAAGAGCTTGAAGCGATGTCGGCCTGTCGGGCCGATCGACGAACTCGATTGCCGTGGTGTCCGCAACGCACCGCCTCGACTCCGACGCGCTCCCCTCCCTGAACGGGAGGGGCAGGGGGTGGGTCGGTCTCCGCATATTCGACCGCTTGGGGCTCAAGCTGGCCGACCCACCCCCAACCCCTCCCTTCCAGGGAGGGGAGATCGTTGTGCTTCGGGGCGGCTACCCGGGCGATCTGCTTTCTTCCACGATCGCCCAAAACCAGAAAGGGCGGCCCGTTGCCGGACCGCCCTTCTGATACGCAGATACTGAAAGCGAGATTAGCGCTTCGAGAACTGGAAGCTACGACGGGCCTTCGCCTTGCCGTACTTCTTGCGCTCGACGACTCGGCTGTCGCGGGTCAGGAAGCCTGCTGCCTTCACCGAGGCGCGCAGCACCGGCTCGAAGCGGGTCAGCGCCTGGCTGATGCCGTGCTTGACCGCGCCGGCCTGGCCCGAAAGGCCACCACCCTTGACGGTGCAGACGACGTCGTACTGACCTTCGCGCTCGGTGATCCCGAACACCTGGTTGATGACGAGACGCAGCGTCGGACGTGCGAAATACACTTCCTGATCACGACCGTTGATCGTGATCTTGCCGGTGCCGGGCTTGACCCAGACGCGGGCGACGGCGTCCTTACGACGGCCGGTCGCGTAAGCGCGGCCCTGCTTGTCGAGGATCTGCTCGCGCAGCGGCATCGGCTCGCGGACGGGCTCGTTCGAGACCGGCGCTGCGAGATCGCCTTCGCTGGTCGGCAGAGCCTGCTCGGCGGGGGCAGCCGGCGCGGGCTGGTTGGTCAGGCTCGCGAGATCGGCGAGCGACTGGCGGTTGTCGGACATTATGCGCCCACCTTGTTCTTGCGGTTCATGCTGCCGATGTCGAGCACGGCAGGGTTCTGTGCCTCGTGCGGATGCTCGGTGCCCTTGAAGATACGCAGGTTGCGCATCTGCTCACGACCCAGCGGCCCGCGCGGGATCATGCGCTCGACGGCCTTTTCGAGAACGCGCTCCGGGAAGCGGCCGTCGAGGACCTTGGCGGCAGTGATGCCCTTGATGCCGCCGGCGTACCCGGTGTGCTTGTAATAGATCTTCTTCGCGGCCTTGTTGCCGGTGAAGCGGATCTTGTCGGCGTTGATCACGACGACGTTGTCACCGCAATCGACATGCGGGGTGAACGACACCTTGTGCTTGCCGCGCAGGACATTGGCGATGATCGATGCGGCACGACCGACGACGAGACCTTCCGCGTCGACGATATGCCACTGCTTCTCCACCTCAGCCGGCTTCGCCGACTTGGTGGTCTTCATGAGCGCCTTCATGGGCGTTAGACCTTCCAGATTGAATGCAAGCGCACCAAGGGGAGGCCCCGCAGCGCGAATGCCGGCCTAATGCTGAAAGGGGGGCTTCAAGTCAAGCTTTCCGCCGGTTTCCTGACGGGTATTATTATACCCGCTGCTTCAGGCGGGGTCCCGTGCCGACGGCATGGGCGGCGAACATCGCGGCGATCAGGAGGAGGGCGGCGTTCCCCTGGTGCGCGACCGCGACGTCGATCTGCACGCCGGTCATCAGCGTTGCGATCCCAAGCATGATCTGGAGCGTGACGAGCCCGACCACGTAAAACCCCGCGCTGCTGCCGGTCTTGGTCGCCTTGACGGCCAGCCAGATCAGCCCGGCGGCGGCGGCGAATGCGAACCAGCGGTGGATGAACTGCACGACGATCGGGTTGTCGACCGCGTTGCTCCAGGCGGGGTTCACCATCGGCACGTCGGCGGGGAACAGTCCGTCGCCCATCAGCGGCCAACTCGCGAAGGCATAGCCCGCATCGAGCCCGGCAGTGAACGCGCCGTAGACGAGCTGCACGAACGACAGCGCCAGCGCTACGATCGCCACCGGCTTCAGGCTAGCGGGGGCGGACAGCGGATTGCGGTGCAGTGCCATCAGGTCGAGCGCGGTCCACACAATGCCAGCGAGGATCGTCAGCGCGGTCAGCAGGTGTACGGCGAGTCGGATATGACTGACATCGGTCCGCACCGACAGGCCCGAGGCGACCATCCACCAGCCGATCGCACCCTGAAACGCGCCGAGCGCGAGCAGCGCCGACAAGCGCCAGCCGTATCCGACCGGGATACGCTTGCGCACCGCGAACCAGATCAGCGGCGCCGCGAAGGCGAGGCCGATCAGTCGGCCCCAGAGCCGGTGCAGATATTCCCAGAAGAAGATCGCCTTGAACCCACCGAGCGTCATGTCCGCGTTGAACGCGGCATATTCGGGGATGCGCTTGTAGGCGTCGAACTCCGCCTGCCACTGCGCGTCGTTGAGCGGCGGGATGATCCCGCTGATCGGCTTCCACTGCGTGATCGACAGCCCCGACTCGGTCAGCCGGGTGATCCCGCCGATGACGACCATCGCGACGATCAAAGCCGCCACCGTGTAGAGCCACAGGGCGACCGCACGAGGACGGGCTTTGGTGAGAAAGGCGGCGCTGGGTTGAAGCATGGTGAGAAGATAGTGCTTTGCGCGGCGGGGCGCCATCGCTTCGTGGTGAGGCATTGCTTCATGTTGTTGGCGGAGGTTCGGGCGCCGGGACCTAGAGCCACGCTTCTCTTCCTTGTTCTCCCGCGAAGGCGGGAGTCCAGCCTGGGCTCCCGCCTTCGCGGGAGAACAAGGAAGAGGGAATGCCACTTCAAAATCCGCCACATCGCCAAGAAATTAAAGGATGTGATGTTGTATCCTTTCAACCGCCCGTCTATATCCCACGAACGATGACGCCCTCGGCCACGCATACCCACCGTTTTGCCGGTCTCGATCGCTATGCGATCGGGCTGTCGGGCCTGTGCATGGTGCACTGCCTGGCGACGTCGGTGCTGGTCGCGCTGATGTCGACCGCGAGCGGGTTCCTCCTCGATCCGATCTTCCACGAGGTCGGCCTGACGATCGCGATCGGACTTGGCGCCTTGGCGCTCGGCCGCGGCGTGCTCAATCACGGCTATATGATGCCTGCCGCAATGGGCGCGCTCGGGCTCGGCATCATGGCGGGCGCGATGACGTTGCCGCACGACAGCGGCGGCGGCGAGACGCTGTGGACGATCGTCGGCGTCGGCCTGCTCGCCTTCGGTCACGATCTCAACCGCCGCGCCGACAGCTGAGCGGGTTGCTGGAACCCCTCCGGCATCCTACTTCATCCAGCATGGCGCACGCTCACAACCACACCGAACCGCAGGGCGCCGATCTCACCATCGCAGCGCAGACGACGCTCGAAAAAGCCGGCGAGCAATGGACGTCGATGCGCGCGAGCGTCTTCGCCGCGCTGGCAAGTTTCGAGAAACCCGCCTCCGCCTACGATATCGCTGAAGCCGTGTCTAAATCCGAAGGCCGCCGGGTGGCAGCGAACAGCGTATACCGCATCCTCGACCTGTTCGTCGGCGCGAACCTCGCGCGGCGGGTCGAGAGCGCCAACGCCTACGTCGCCAACGCGCATCCGGATTGCCTGCACGACTGCATCTTCCTGGTCTGCGACTCGTGCGGCCAGACCACGCATCTCGACAACGACACCATTACCAAGGGCGTCCGCAACGCGGCGGAGGCAGCCGGCTTCTCCCCGGTGCGTCCGGTGATCGAAGTCCGCGGGCGCTGTGCGGAGTGCGAGGCGCGTTAGGCGCTAACCCGCACGCGTGACTTCGTGATGAGCCGTCCCTCCCTGGAAGGGAGGGGTAGGGGTGGGTCGGTCGGCTTTTGCCAGTGCCGCCCGATACGGAAGCCGACCCACCCCCAACCCCTCCCTTCCAGGGATGGGGGCAGAAGGGAAGCCGTCAGCCCAGATCCTTCCCCATCCGGATCATCGGCACCGGCACATCCCCCGACGTCTCGATTCGCTCGATCGGCAGATACCCGCACGCCCGGTACAGCGGCTCCCCCGCCAGCGTGGCCATCATCTCCGCCCGAGCAAACCCCGCCTCGCGCGCAGCCGCCTCACAAACCGACAGCACCAACCTCCCGACACCCCGCCTGACGAAATCCGGATCGGTATACATAGCCCGGATCCGCGCCGCATCGCGCGCCGGGTCCAGCAGCGCCGCATCACGCAACGCGGTGCTATGATCGCCACCGTACAAGGTCGCCCGCCGACTCCACCCGCCACATCCGGCCAGCCGCCCGTCCGCCTCCACCAGCAGATACGTCCCGTCCGCGATCAGCTGCGTATCGAGTCCCATCACCGCGCGGCTCGCCTCGACCTGCGCTGGCGTGAGAAAATCCCCCTGCAATGCGCCGATCGCCCGCGCCATCAGCGCGGCGATCGCGGGGATATCCGCCTCGACGGCAACACGGTGCGTAAAGTTCATAATTGTGCACTTCCCGAGCGATTTCAGTACGAATGCTACGTCAACACACGGTAACAATCGACACGATACGCGCGCTGCATTAAGCCCGTCCGATGGCCGACCTTCCCGCGACACCGCTGCTCGACACCGTCTCGACACCCGCCGACCTCCGCAAGTTGCGCCCGGACCAGCTCCGCCAACTCGCCGACGAACTGCGGACCGAGACGATTTCCGCGGTCGGCACCACCGGCGGCCATCTCGGATCGGGCCTCGGCGTGGTCGAGCTGACCACCGCGATCCACTACGTCTTCGACACCCCGCGCGACCGGCTCGTCTGGGACGTCGGCCACCAATGCTATCCGCACAAGATCCTCACCGGGCGCCGCGACCGCATCCGCACGCTCCGTCAGGGCGGCGGGCTCAGCGGCTTCACCAAGCGCAGCGAGAGCGAATACGACCCGTTCGGCGCGGCGCATTCGTCGACGTCGATCTCCGCGGCGCTGGGCTTCGCGGTCGCCAACAAGATCGCCGGTACCCCCGGCAAGGGTATCGCCGTGATCGGCGACGGCGCGATGTCCGCGGGCATGGCGTATGAGGCGATGAACAACGCGGAGCAGGCCGGCAACCGCCTGGTCGTGATCCTCAACGACAACGACATGTCGATCGCGCCGCCCGTCGGTGGCCTCTCGGCGTATTTGTCGCGGATCGTCTCGAGTCGCGAGTTCCTCGGCATCCGCGAATTGGCGAAAAAGCTCGCGCGTCGCCTGCCGCGTCCGTTCCACAACGCCGCGCGGAAGACCGACGAGTTCGCGCGCGGCATGACGATGGGCGGCACGCTGTTCGAGGAACTCGGCTTTTATTATGTCGGGCCGATCGATGGCCATAACCTCGAACACCTGATCCCCGTGCTCGAGAATGTCCGGGACGCCGAAGAGGGCCCGATCCTCGTCCACGTCGTCACCAAGAAGGGCAAGGGCTACGCGCCCGCCGAGGCCGCCGCGGACAAATATCACGGCGTCCAGAAGTTCGACGTGATCTCCGGCGTGCAGACCAAGGCACCCCCGGGCCCGCCGCAATACCAGAACGTGTTCGGTGCGCAGCTCGTCGCCGAGGCTGCCAAGGACCCGCGTATCTGTGCGATCACCGCGGCGATGCCATCGGGCACCGGGCTCGACGCGTTCGCCAAGGCCTATCCCGACCGGTTCTTCGACGTCGGTATCGCCGAACAGCACGGCGTCACCTTCGCCGCTGGCCTCGCCGCACAGGGGATGCGCCCGTTCTGCGCGATCTACTCGACGTTCCTCCAGCGCGCATACGACCAGGTCGTGCACGACGTCGCCATCCAGAACCTGCCGGTCCGTTTCGCGATCGATCGCGCAGGCCTGGTCGGTGCGGACGGCGCGACTCATGCCGGGTCGTTCGACGTCACCTATCTCGCAACGCTCCCGAACTTCGTCGTGATGGCAGCGGCGGATGAAGCCGAGCTGGTCCACATGACGCATACCGCGGCGCAGTACGACACCGGCCCGATCGCGGTCCGCTATCCGCGCGGCAACGGCACCGGCGTCGCATTGCCCGAGATCCCGCAACTGCTGGAGATCGGCAAGGGCCGCATCGTGCGCGAGGGCAAGACCGTCGCGATCCTGTCGCTCGGCACGCGTCTCGAGGAGGCGCTCAAGGCCGCTGAAACCCTCGAAGCCAAGGGGCTGTCGACCACGGTCGCCGATCTGCGCTTCGCCAAGCCGCTCGACGTCGACCTGATCCGCAAGCTGCTGACAACGCACGAGGTCGCGGTGACGATCGAGGAAAACTCGGTCGGCGGATTCGGCGCGCACGTGCTGACGATGGCGTCGGACGAGGGCCTGATCGATGGCGGGCTCAAGCTCCGCACGCTGCGCCTGCCCGACGTATACCAGGATCAGGACAAGCCCGAAGTCCAGTACGCCGAAGCCGGCCTCGACGCGACCGCGCTGGTCGACACGGTGCTCAAGGCACTCCGTCACAATTCGGGCGGGGTCGCCGAAGCACGCGCATGACCGGCCCCACCAAGGGCATCGTGATCATCGTTCTGGCAGTGATCGTGATGGTGTCGCTGAACATCGCGATGTGGCGGCGGATGCGCGGCGGGCTGGCGGCGGCGAAAGCCGAGCAGGCGGCCAATCCCGAGCTGTTCGACGAGGACGGTTCGCGGATTTCGTAACTGAGCACCACCCCGGCGAAGGCCGGGGCCCAATTGGGAAACGTTGGTAACGGAGCGCGGTCCCTAGTTACTGAAACCTTACCAATTGGGCCCCGGCCTTCGCCGGGGTGGTGCGGCTTCAGGCTAGCAATCACCTGCCCAAATAATGAGTCTGCGCAGCATCGGTCGCACTCACCGCAAGGATCGACCGCGCCTTACTCGGCGGCAAAGCCTGCCCCCGCCCATCACCACTCGCCGCGATCACCCGCTCCAGCAGATCCTGCCCCTCGCGCCACCAGCCGATCCCGCTCGCAGCATTCAGATGCCCCTGCGGCCCAGCGTCGACGAAATGACTGCCCCAGTCCGCCGCCATGCTGTGCGCGCGCTCAGGCGTGACCCAGGGATCGTCGCTGCTCGCCACCACGATCGACGGAAACGGCAACGGCGTGCGCGGTGTCGGCGAGAAGCCCTTCAAGTCGGCCTGCGCGCCGCCCCGATCGACATCCGCCGGCGCCACCAGCAACGCACCGGCAACCGGCCAGCCATAAGGTTGCGGACTAAGTTCCGCCCACCACGCCACCGCGAGGCATCCAAGACTGTGCGCAGCCAGGATCACCGGTGCGTCCGCGCGGCGGATCGCCTCGTCGAGCCGCGTCACCCAGGCGTTACGGTGCGGCGTGTTCCACATGCCAAGCTCGACGCGCACCGTATCGGGTCGCGCGTCTTCCCATAACGTCTGCCAGTGCGAAGGACCCGATCCACCAAGACCGGGCACGGTCAGGATCGTCGGCTGGACGGAATCATACGGTGCGAAACTACCCACAGCGCTTCTCCTTCTCCAAAACCTCGTTCTTCGAGGTTGGGAGCGTGGCCGAACGACGCTCTAGGGCACGCCATCCGGTCACGATCCCATGCCCTCAATGTAATCCTACTAATCGGATAGGCAATGACATTGCGGCAAAAGGAAGGCAGCTTGCGGTAGTCGGACCGGGCGGCGATACGCACGCTCATGGCAAAGATACGCGCATGGTAAAAACACGGGCGGACCAGATGCTGGTCGACAGAGGCCTCGTCGAGTCGCGCACGCGGGCGCAGGCGCTGATCATGGCGGGCCTCGTGTTCTCGGGTACGAAGAAGGTCGACAAGCCCGGCCAGACGCTCCCCGACGACGTGCTGCTCGACGTGCGCGGTCGCGATCACCCCTGGGTTTCGCGTGGCGGGATCAAGCTCGCCCACGGCCTCGCGCATTTCGGCTGGGACGTGAGCGACGCGGTTGCGATCGACGTCGGCTCGTCGACCGGTGGCTTCACCGATGTCATGCTGAAGAACGGTGCGGCCAAGGTCTACGCGGTCGACAGCGGCACCAATCAGCTCGCCTGGTCGCTTCGCCAGGACGATCGCGTCGTCGTCCACGAACAGACCAGCGCGCGCATTCTCACGCCCGCCCACATCCCCGAGCCGATCGACCTTATCGTCTGCGATGCGAGCTTCATCGGGTTGGCCAAGGTGCTCGAACGGCCAATGACCTTCGCCAAGCCCGACGCACGGCTGCTGGCGCTGGTAAAGCCGCAATTCGAGGCAGGACGTGGTGAAGTGGGGAAGGGCGGTGTCGTCCGCGATACCGCGATCCACCAGCGCGTCTGCGACGAGGTCGCTGCGTGGTTGACGGGGCAGGGGTGGAGCGTGATCGGTGTCGTCGAGAGCCCGATCACCGGACCCGAGGGTAATGTGGAGTTCCTGATTGCGGCGCTGCATGGCGAGGACTCGACCGTAGAAGAGTCCGATGTCGAAGTGCCTGCTAGTACCCAATCATCACCGTCATCCTGACGGAGCGTGACCGACGTAGGCCGCGCAGGAGCACCTGCCTCGGCGGCATGGTCGACCTGATCCGCTACGGGATGGACCAATGTTCGCTGTCCTACACGTGCCGATCCTGGCAGCGTTCCGACACCTCGACTGCTGGATTTCCTACCCGCGAGACCACCCCGACGAAACTCTCCCAGCGTCTATACTTCCTATACTTCACTCTGCCGGGACGATCGCGAACCGCCCCGTATCAGCGACTTAGCGCGAGTTGCCGACACCCCTCGTGCCGGAATGACTCACTAGCGGAACGATTACCGCGTACGCACGGTTTACCGGTCGCAAAAGGCGCGGCAGGACGAGCCCGCGTTGAGATGGAAGGATGTGTGTGGGCGGTATCGCTTCGAAGGGCCAGTTGAGGATGTCGTTCCTCCGCTGGGCGGTCGTGACCGTGCCCCTGATCCTGCTGCTGGGTTTCGTCTCCGGTCGATCGGTCAGCGTCGGCAGCGAGAATGCCTGGTACGTCGCGCTCGCCAAGCCCGCGCTGAACCCGCCCGGTTGGGTATTCCCGGTGGTATGGACCACGCTTTACATCATGATCGGGCTGGCGCTCGCACTGATCCTCAATGCCCGCGGAGCATGGTTGCGCGGGCTTGCCGTTGCGCTGTTCGTCGCTCAGTTCGTGCTCAACCTCGCCTGGACGCCGATATTCTTCGGCGCGCACAAGATCGGGCTGTCGGTACTGGTTATCGTCGCGATGCTGGCGCTGTCGATCGCCGCGACCTTCGTATTCGCGCGCATCCGCCCCGCCGCGGCGTGGCTTATGGTGCCGTATATGGTGTGGATCAGCTTCGCCGGCGTGCTCGCGTTCAGCATCGGGCAATTGAACC
Organism: Sphingomonas arabinosi; assembly: GCF_036663715.1. Classification (NCBI taxonomy): domain Bacteria; kingdom Pseudomonadati; phylum Pseudomonadota; class Alphaproteobacteria; order Sphingomonadales; family Sphingomonadaceae; genus Sphingomonas; species Sphingomonas arabinosi. Next base: position 88,450 of record NZ_JAXOJN010000010.1, on the reverse strand, counting down.
CCGGTGCCGAAACCCTTGCACCTGCGCCGCATACGTCCCAAATGCTGTGACGCAGCACTCCGTGCAACAGTCTTTGGGATTTTGAAGCAATGCAGTCCGAAAACCGCGTGTTCGACGATATCGTCAAGGTCTTGAACGGTGCTGCCGGTACGCTTGCGGGCGTCGGTCGCGAAGCCGGTTCCGGTGCGCGGGAACGTGCGCGCGAATGGCTCGGCGGGCTCGACTTCGTCAGCCGCGAAGAGTTCGACGCGGTAAAGACGATGGCCGCTGCGGCTCGTGACGAGAACGATTTCTTGAAGGCCCGGCTCGATGCGCTCGAAGCCAAGTTCGCGGCGCAATCGACGGTAAACGCACCGCTCGGGGCGTCGGTCGACTGACTTTTCCACAGTTTTCCGCAGAATTGGGGCCGATGGGGTTGTCGGGGCGTTTTTGCCTCGGCACCCTTTGTCGTGCGATACGGACCGCCAGGACCCTATGATGCTTGAACACGCCGACCACGACCACGAAGATGCCGCCCCGATCGACATGCTCGAGAGCTATTACGCCGCGCATGGCTGGGAGCATGAGCGCCACGACGATGAGATCGTCGCGACCGTCAAGGGAAGCTGGGCGACCTACGAACTGCGCGCGCTGTGGCGTGACGATGATAGCGTCCTGCAATTCCTCGCTTTTCCGGATATCAAGGTGCCCGACGAGCGTCGCCAGGCGGTTTACGAGACGATCGGGCTGGTCAACGAACAGCTCTGGATCGGACATTTCGAACTCTGGTCGACGAGCGGCATATTGCTCTTCCGACACGCCGCGATGGTCGATGGCGGCGATGATGGCACGATGTCGCTCGACGCGGCGGAACTGCTGGTCGAATCGGCGATCGAGGAGTGCGAGCGCTTCTACCCGGTGTTCCAGTTCGTGCTGTGGGGCGGGAAGAGCCCCAAGGACGCGATCGCTGCGGCGTTGATCGAAACACACGGCGAGGCATGAGTTCGGGTTCTAGCTTTCCGGCAGGTCCGTTGTGGCTGATCGGCTGCGGCAACATGGGCGGCGCGATGCTGCGGCGCTGGATCGCTGCCGGGCTCGATCCCGCCAGCGTGACGGTGATTACGCGCAGTGGTCGAGGTGCCCCCGACGGCGTCCGTTCGCTGACCTTGCTACCTGACGAGGCTGCCCCCGCCACGCTGATGCTGGCGCTGAAGCCGCAGCAGATCGACGCGGCGCAAGCGCTGATGGCGCCGCTCCAGGGCACTCCGAAGCTGTTGCTTTCGATCCTGGCCGGTGTCGATCATGCCGCACTGACCCAGCGGTTCGCGGCCGACACGATCGTCCGCGCAATGCCCAACCTTCCGGTCGCGATCGGCAAGGGCGTGACGTCGCTCTACACGTTCGGCGCGTCGAACGAGGCGATCGCCGCCGCCGAAGCCTTTGCCGTCCCCCTCGGCCACTATGAATGGATCGCCGACGAAGCGCATTTCGACGCCGTGACCGCGCTCGCGGGCAGTGGCCCCGGCTTCGTGTTCCGCTTTGCCGACGCGCTCGCCAAGGCTGGCGCCGCACTGGGGTTGCCAGCGGACCAGGCCATGCGTCTGGCGATCGCGACGCTGGAGGGTTCGGCGATCATGTCCGCCGAGGCTGACGTGTCGCCGGCGGTACTTGCCGACCGGGTCGCGAGCCCAGGCGGTTCGACGCGTGCGGGGCTGAACGTGCTCGACGACAACGATGCTCTCGTGACTCTGCTGACAAAGACGCTCGCCGCTTCGGAGCGCAGGAACGCCGAAATGGCCGCGGCGGCGCGTTGAGCCACACGCGCCCCTCGGTCTGCATCCACACCGTAAGTACGTTGATATTTAACCTATAACGTCTTCCACAATGTAGCGCATGAATGTGGCTTGAGGTAATCGGATCAGCATGAAAATCGATCAGCCTGCTGCCACCGATGCGCGTGTCGACGAACGCCCCGCAGTCGATGCCACGACATTCGCCGCCGAAATCGCGCCGCGCGATACGCCGGTCGTGCTTCGTGGACAGGTGGCACACTGGGCCAGCGTACGCGCTGGTCTGACGGGTCACCAGGCGACGGCAAAGTATCTCGCAAGTCTCGGTGATGGCGGCCGACCGATGGAGGTGCTCATCGGTGGCCCAGAGTTTGGCGGGCGATTCTTTTATCGCGGCGACAATCTGGAAGGGTTCAACTTCCACCGCGAAAAGGCGTCGCTGGGTATCTTGCTGAGCGAATTGCTCCGGCTCGCGGAACTGCCTGAACGCGAGCGGCATGTCCTTTATGCAAATGCAGCAACGGCATCGGAGCATATGCCGGGCTGGGCGGCGGCGAACCCGCTGGACCTGCCCCTTGGCGGCGCGGCGCCACGATTGTGGATCGGGAACGGATCGCAGACCGCAACGCATTATGATGGCTCGACCAATCTCGCCTGCGTAGTCGCCGGGCAGCGCCGTTTCACGCTGTTTCCCCCAGACCAGGTCGGCAATCTTTATATCGGGCCGCTGGATCGGACGCTGGCTGGGCCCCCGGCAAGCATGGTGGACCCGCTCGCGCCAGATCTCGACCGTTATCCCCGCTATGCCGAAGCGCTAGGTCACGCGCTGGTCGCCGATCTGGGTCCAGGGGATGCATTGTTCATCCCGGCGATTTGGTGGCATCACGTCCAAGCGTTCGGGACGCTCAACGTGTTGTGCAATTATTGGTGGGCGTTCGATCCCAGCGTCTCGGCCTTCCATGCATTCGTGCATGCGATGATGGCAGTCCGCGATCGCCCAGCCGCGGAGAAGGAAGGGTGGCGTGCATGGTTCGAGCATTATGTTTTCGGTGATGATGCGCATGCGGCAGGCGATCATCTTCCAGAGGCGGCACGCGGTATATTGGGACCGGCCTCGCCGGACCGGACCGAGCGTATCCGCGGGTATCTGTTGAAGTCGCTACAGCGGCGCTAAATGATCGGCACGTCGAGACTCTCGATCTGTAATCCGCGAGAGCGCATCGGCATGCGGCGGCATATGATTTAGCGAGGCACCGACGACCGCCTCGATCTGGGTCAAGCGGCGCGCGGCAGCGTGTAGTGGTACCGCGTCGCAGATCGGGTCGTACCCCTCGACGGGCGCGTTTTGTCCCGTCAGCAGCGACAGCCAGCTCGCTTCGTTAAACAGCTCGTCTGCTTCGCGGAAAATACGTCCTCCCGCCTTGAACAGCGCAAGCTTGTCGGCGAGTCCGTCGGGGATCGGAGCAATCGCACGTTCGCGCCAAAAACGCTCGGGCCGGGCGTTCAAATGATAATGCGCGACAAGGAAATCGCGAATGCGAACGAACTCCGCGGTCATTACACGATTGTAGCGATCGACGATGGCCGAAGCAGGCACGGATATCTTACCGGTCGGTAGCAGCCGCAAGAGATGCTGCAATCCACTCTGCACGAGGTGGATGCTGGTTGACTCGAGTGGTTCCATGAAGCCGGCGGCCAAGCCTAGGGCGATGCAGTTCCCGCTCCACATGCGTTCGCGGTGCCCCGTTGCAAAACGGATTACGCGAGGGTCGCCGAGCGTCTTGCCTTCGACACCGGCCAAGAGCTGTGCAGTCGCTTCATCTTCACTGACGTGTCGGCTCGAAAAGACGTGGCCGTTGCCCGTGCGGTGCTGAAGCGGAATACGCCATCGCCAGCCTGCCGGTCCTGCAATCGCGCGGGTCATCGGTAACGGTGCAGCGTCAGCGCTCGTGGCCACCGCAACTGCCCGGTCGCAAGGCAACCACTCGGACCAGTCCACCCAACCGGTACCGAGCGCCCCGCCGATCAGCAGCGCGCGAAAGCCGGAGCAATCAAGGAATAGGTCGCCGTCGATACGACTGCCGTTCGCGAGGTGAACCGCGGCGATGCCTGCCGGACCGGTTTCGACGCGTTCGATCGTTCCTTCGCGACGGACGACGCCCTGTTGCTCAGCCTGGGTACGGAGGAAGGCGGCATAGCGGCCGGCGTCGAAATGGTACGCGTAGCCAATCCGCGATAAGGGCGAATCGCCATTCGCGATCGGGCGGGAGAACCTTCCGGCCTCTGCGGCGCGTGCCTCGAGGGAATACTGCGCGAGTGGACCCGCCATTCCAACCTGATGCGCGCGCAGCCACTGTGCAGCGAAGGGTACGCCGACGACGTCCGTGCCGATCTGCCCGAAAGGATGGATGTAGGACTCGCCGGGGCAGCTCCAGCCTTCGAAGCGGATGCCGAGCTTGTAACTGCCACCCGTGGCTTGGAGGAACGCGTCCTCGTCGATCCCCAGCATCGCGTGGAAGGTTCGGATCGGCGGAATCGTCGCTTCGCCGACGCCAATCGTCGCGATCGCATCCGACTCCACCAGCGTTACTCGCACGCCGGCGGGACGCAGCAGACGGCCCAAGGCGACCGCAGCCATCCACCCGGCGGTGCCGCCGCCGACGATGACGATCGACTGCGGAGCCTGCGGAATCACGCGCGCACCTTGGTTGGGCAGGTACGCGCGATATAATCCTCGTGCAGCGGCATCCGTTCGACCGTCTGGACGAACATCGCCCGCAGCCGATCGAATTGTGCGTCAACCTGGCGGAGGTCGATCGCATCGGCCAGTCGATCCCACCCATCGGGTATAATCCCCTGGCCCAACAGCACCGCGACCCAGCTTGCCTCGGCGAAAAGATCGTCCTCCCGGCGGAACAGTCGTCCGCGCCGCCGCCACAACGCGATTTTCTCGGCTAGGCTATCGGGTATCGCGCGATCTCGTGCCTCGCGCCAGAACGGCGAGTCGTCGCGGCGAGTGGCGTGGTAATGGAGCACTAGAAAATCGCGCACCTGATCGAACTGCGTTTCCGCCAGCCGGTTGTACGTATCGATCTCGACCGGCGAAAATTCTTGATCGGGGAATAGCGCCAACAGCTTCGAAATACCGGTCTGAACCATGTGGATACTGGTCGATTCGAGTGGTTCGGTGAAGCCTGAAGCAAGGCCCAGGGCGACCACGTTGCCGATCCATTGCTTGCGTCGTCGTCCCGCGGTGAAATGAAGAATGCGGGCTTCGGCGAGCGGTGTCCCATCCGCCCCTGCTCGCAATGTCGCGGCAGCCTCATCGTCGGAGCAATGGGCGCTGGAATATACGTAGCCGTTGCCGGTGCGGTGCTGGAGCGGAATACGCCATTGCCAGCCGGCAGCACGTGCGGTCGAGCGCGTATAGGGCGTGATCGACGAGTTCTCGTTCGTGGTCGGCATTGCAACGGCACGATCGCAGGGCAGCCAACGAGTCCAATCCTCGTAACCGGCGTTCAACGCCTGCTCGATCAGCAACCCACGGAACCCCGAGCAATCCAGAAACAGGTCGCCTTCGATTCGATGGTCGCCGGCTAGATTAACGTGGCGCACATGGCCGGTCTCGCCGTCTAACACAGCATCGAGGACCTCGCCTTCGATCCGAACGACGCCGTCGCGCTCAGCGCGCGCGCGTAAGAAGCTGGCGTAGAGGCCGGCATCGAAATGATAGGCATGTGCCATTTGAGACAACACGGACGCCGGGTCGGGAGAAGGGGGCAGGAAACGGCCTGCGCGTGCCGCGGCTGCGCATAGAGAATAGTCTTCGATATCCTCGACGATCCCTGCCGCGCGTCGACGCCGCCAATGCTGGTGGAACCGGACACCCTCGATATCGAAACCGAAACTGCCGAAGGGGTGGAGATAGCGGTGGCCGATTTGGGACCAGTCGGTGAATTCAATGCCAAGTTTATAGGTGCCGGAGGTCGCTGTGAGGAACTCCGCCTCGTCGATGCCGAGCATCGCGTTGAAGGCGCGGATCGGGGGAATCGTCGCCTCGCCGACGCCCACGGTGCCGATCGCGTCCGATTCGACCAGCGTGATGCTCATCCCCGTGGGAATGAGCCGGGCAAGCGCCGCCGCCGCCATCCAGCCCGCAGTACCGCCGCCGACGATCACGACCCGGCGGATGGGCGCACCAAGCGTCATGCCGCAACCCCCGCATAGGACGGCAGCGCCCGCACCCGAGCAATGATCCGCGCGCGGTTGTCAGCAAGATGACGCTCGATAGCATCGACCGGGACCAAATCGGCCCGCGCATCGTACCGGCGCGGCACCACGCCCATCGCATCGAACATTGCAGCCCAATCCTCTTCCTCGAAGGGTTCGTCGTCGTACATCGGCAAGCGACCGCGCGCCGCGAACAGGTCGCGCTTGGCCGCGACGTGCTCCGGCAAGGACGCGGAACGGCGGTCGTCCCAGAACGCGCCGGCACGGCCCGCAACCGCATATTGCGCGACCAGGAAGTCCCGTGCGCCCTCGATCGCAGCCGCGCCGGCGCGATTGAACGCGGCCGCTTCGACCGGTGCACGACGCGTAGCAGGCCAGAGCTGGATCAGTCTCGCCAGCGAGCGCAGCAGCAACGACAGCGCAGTCGGATGCAGCGGTTCGAGCACCCCGGCCGCTGCACCGAGCGCAATGCAATTGCCGCGCCATGCCTCGACGCGGCGCCCTGCACGGAACGGGTGACCCTCCCCGCCGACACGACAGATCAGACGGACGTCGACACCATCGACCGGCCAGGTCGCGATCCAGCCATCTTCCTGCGCATCGACCTGCGTGTAAGGCGGCGGCGCGCCCTTCGCAGGCAAGAGCGCGACCTGAGTCCGGTCGCACGGCAGCAAAGCAGACCAGCTTTCGAAGGCGGGCGAGGTTCGACTGGCCACCATGGCGGAGCTGCCCGAACAGTCGAGCACCAACAGAGGCGCGATCTCACTGCCATCGGCGAGCGTCAGCCTTTCGACGATGCCATCCGCGTCACTATGCACGTCAGCCAGGGGCGCCGAAGTCATCGTCGCACCGGCGTTCGATGCAAGCGATCGCAGCAAAGCGGAATACCGGTCCGTTCGAACATGGACGGCGTGCGCGATCGACCCATCGGGAGCGAACCGACCCGTCTGTGCCGCAACAGCCGCGAGGGCGTGATCCGCAAGCCGCACGTTCGCCCCGGTAGCACGCAGGCGTCCGACGAGGTGGTGGAAGGCAATGCCCTCATACGGTGCGCCGGTTTCGCCGTAGGACAGGAACGCCGCGCTGCCGTCGCCTCGCCATCCGTCGAACGCAACGCCCAGTGCATGGCCGCCGCCCGCGCCGACGAGCACCGCGTGGTCGAGCCCGATCTCGGCGTGGAACGCGACCAGTGCCGGGGGGACGGTGATCATCGGCGCGAAGTCACCGAGCCCGTCACCGGCGGCGCCGTCGTCGATCACCATTATTTGGTACGCGGCATAGGGAAGCCGGCGGGCAAGCGCCGCGGCGGTCATCCATCCACAAAGATTTGCGCCGACGATCGCAATGGTCTGGGTCATGCCGCTTGCCGTATCCGCGCAATATAATCCTCGTGAGTCGGCATGGAGGCCGCCGCGCGCTGGCAAGCCGCGGCAACGGCGGCGACGCGCGCCTGCGACGCTGCGACCGGCGTGTCGGCGATCAGCGGATTGACGCGATCGGGGACGATCCGTTGGCCATGATAGACTGCAAGCCAACTCGCCGGCAGGAACATGCCCTCACGGTATTGTGCGACAATACCTCGCTCGCGGAATTCGGCGATCTTCTCGGTCAGCGACGAGGGCAGGGCCATCGTTCGCATGTAGCGCCAGAAGGGCGTGTCGTCGCGTTCCGTGGCGCAATAATGCAGCACCAGAAAGTCGCGGACACGATCGTATTCCAACGCCATCGCGCGATTATATTCCGCCTCGTCGACCGGATCGAACACGCCCCCGGCCGGAAACAATTCGATGAGCTTGCCGATCGCGAGCTGAATCAGATGAATGCTGGTCGATTCGAGAGGTTCGAGGAACCCGGCGGACAAGCCGATCGCGACGCAATTCCCGACCCATTGCCGGTCCCGCCGACCGGTACGAAACCGCAGCATGCGCGGCTCGGCCAATGCCTCACCCTCCAGATTGTCGAGCAGCAGCGTCCGGGCAGTTTCAGGATCGGTGAACCGGGTCGAGAAGACGTGGCCGTTGCCCGTGCGATGCTGAAGCGGAATGCGCCATTGCCACCCGGCATCGCGTGCGGTCGCCCGCGTATAAGGGGTCAGCGGACCAGTGTTGGCGGTCGGAACGGCCCATGCCGCGTCGCACGGGAGCCAATGCGACCAATCCTGATGCCCGACCTTCAGCGCACCATCGATCAGGAGCGCGCGGAAGCCGGAGCAATCGACGAACAGGTCGCCTGCGATACGGCGACCATCGGCGAGGCGAACCGCAGCAATACCGTCCTCGTGTGGTTCGACCGCGTCGACCCGCCCTTCGATCCGGACGACGCCGCGGGTCTCGGCATAGTCGCGCAGATAGGCCGCATAGAGCGCCGCATCGAACTGATAGGCGTAGGAATAGGTCGATCCAATCGATCGCGGATCATCGAGCGGTGGAGCGAAACGGTTATCGCGCGCAGCGACGATCGGCAGCGAACATGCCTCCAGCCCTGGCATGTCGCGAGCGTCGTCGCGCGTCGCGTGCAGCCAATGCTGGTGGAATGGCAGACCGTCGATGTCATGTCCGAAATCGCCGAACGGATGGATGTAGCTGTCGCCGAGCCTACTCCAATCGCGGAACTCGATGCCGAGCTTGAAGGTCGCATTTGTACGACGAATAAAGTCCGATTCGTCTATACCCAATCTTTGATTGAAAAACCGGATGTGAGGGACGGTCGCTTCGCCGACGCCCACCGTGCCGATCTCCTCGGACTCGATCAGTGTCACGTCGGCAAGTCGGCCGGCGAAACTCATGGCCAACGCGGCGGCGGTCATCCAACCGGCGGTACCGCCACCAACGATTACCACTTGCATCCGGGCACCCATGGCTAATCGTCATCCCCCCAGTGTTGTATCAAAGCAACTACTCGCTCATTTCCGAGCGTTCTTAACCTTTTATGTAGCTGTTACATTCGTGTGACGCTACCTCACCCGGCAGATAAAGCGCGCCAACAAATGATAGCGCTATCTGTAAAAGGGGATGCCGATCGTCATGACCACCGTGAATATCCTAGTTGCGTCGCGTCGTATTGGTGCTTTGAAAGGCGGAGCATCGTTGATTGCGCTGTGCCTGGCCGCGGCACCGCAAGCGCTGTCCGCCCAGCAAGTCGACTCCCTTTCCGCGCCGAGCACGCCGACTCCCAACGCGCTCGAGCGTACCGCACCTTCAGATCGTGTCTTGGCGCCGAGTGCCGGCACTGCTGTCGGCACTGGCGGATCCGGGCAAGCACAGCCGTCCGCGAACGCACAGGTTCCGTCGGGTGGCGCCGTGCCGACGCAGGCCGAGCAGTCCACTGCCACCCCGCAGGAGGAGGCCGCCAGCCAGGACATCGTCGTCACCGGTATTCGCCGCAGCTTGCAGAGCGCGCAGGCGATCAAGAAGAATTCCGAAGTCGTCGTCGATTCGATTTCGGCCGAGGATATCGGTGCATTGCCGGATCGTTCGGTGACCGAAGCGCTGCAGCGCGTTCCGGGTGTATCGATCAGCCGGTTCTCGGCTGGCGTCGACCCGGATCACTTCTCGACCGAGGGGTCGGGTGTCACGGTTCGCGGCCTGAGTTACACGCGCTCGGAGATCAACGGACGCGACTCGTTCAGCGCGAACAACGGTCGCGGCTTGTCGTTTGCCGACGTGCCGTCTGAGTTGTTGGGCGGCGTCGATGTGTTCAAGAGCCCATCGGCCGACATGATCGAAGGCGGTATCGGCGGTACGGTCAACCTGCGGACGCGCCTGCCGTTCGACTCCGTCGGGTTCGCCATCGGTGGCACGCTGGAGAACAATTACGGCGACTTCGTCAAGAAGTCGGCGCCGACCGTATCGGTGCTCGCCAGCGACCGCTGGGAAACCGGCATCGGCGATTTCGGTCTGCTCGGCAGCTTCGTCCGCTCGCAGGTCCGCAGCCGCGCGGACAGCGTGCAGATCTCGAATTGGGGCGAGCGTCCGGAGGGGACGAACGGCGTCTTCTATCAGCCCAGCAACATAGATCCGAACAATCCCAACTCGATCATCGCGACCCCCGCAACGGCGGATGCGGCTGCGGTGACGGTGCCGTTCGCCCGCACGACCTATCTCCCGCGCGGTGCCGCGATCCGGAGCCAGGAATTCGATCGTACGCGCTATGGCTATTCGGCGGCCGGTCAATGGCGGAGCCCCGACAGGTCGATGACCGCGACGGCACAGTTTCTCCGCACGGACTCGCGCGAGGCCTGGACCGAGAATTCGATCGAAGTGGCGACGGACAACGTGCTGGCGGCGGGCGATACGCAGCCTTTCCCCGGCACGAGCTTTACCTTCGACGACGACAACGTCTTCACCAGCGGCCTGATCACCGGCCCCAACGGCTTCCGCGCAGACCAGACCGCGCCTGCCGATATGCGGACGCCGACCAACGGCCTGCAGAGCAACAACATCGCGCGTGGCAACCAATCGCGGTTCCGCACCAACGACGCGAGCTTCAACTTCAAATGGCAGGCGACAAGCCGACTGGGCGTCAACGTCGACTATCAGCATGTCTGGTCGCAAGTGAAGGTAACCGACCTGACGGTATGGGGCACGAGCTATCAGAACGCGGATATACGTCTGAATGGCAACGATCCGGCCTATGTGAACTTCGTGCCGGTCACCAACGAGCCCAACAACTACCAGAATGCCGCGCACCCCAGCTTAACCGATCCCTATAACAACTTTTACCGTGCTGCGATGGATCACATCGAGGACAGCAAGGGTAACGAGGATTCGGCGCGTATCGACCTCGATTACTCGTTCCCCGAGGACAGCTGGCTGACGTCGATCCGCGGCGGTTATCGATTCTCCGACCGTCAGAACGATGCGCGTTCGACAGCGTACAACTGGGGCGTGCTCAGCGAGATCTGGGGTGGCGGTACCGTCCCGGCGCCGACGGCTGCCGATCCAAACGCGACCGCATCGGTCGGTTCGGGTGGCCCGGTCTGGTTCGATCGGCCGATCGACGGCAATCCGGCGACCCGTGACGCCGGCCAACTCGGTCCGCAGCAGGCGTTCCTCTACGACAACTTCTTCCGGGGGCAGGCGAACGACGCGTCCAATGGCGGGCGCGTGTTCATACCGGGAGGCTTCCTCCAGGATTACGGCGCCGCGACCCAGGCGATCACCCAGATCGCCCAGGAATGGCGGAACTTCACGAGCAACCTGTCGGGCGCCAATGGCTGGGTTCCGCTGGCTGGGCGGGCTGGCGCAGTGGCCGGCACGCCGTTCCTGCCGGGTGAGATCAATCCGGTCAGCGAGCGCAACAATGCCGCGTATCTTTCCGTGCGGTTCGGCAACGACCTGTCGAACGGGTGGAACCTGAGCGGCAATGTCGGCGTGCGCTATACGAAGACACGCCGGATCTCGTCAGGCTTCTACTCGTTCCCGCAACAGTCGTTCAGCTGTCCGGCCTTGACGCCGGAGCAGATCGCAACCGGTGCGACGGTATCGCGTTTCTGCGCCTTGCCAGAGGCCACACAGGCGGCCGCGGCGGCATTTCAGAACGGTGCGTTGTCGCCAGTCGCCGCGAGGCTGACCTATGACTATGTCCTGCCGAGCTTCAACATCAAGCTGGCGGTCGGCAGTGGCATTCAGTTCCGTGCGGCCTTCACCAAGAGCGTCGCGCCGCCAAACTTCGACCAGACCCGGGCGTTCTACAATGTCGGCCTCAACACCAGCGACCAGAACATCCTGTTCAACGGCGGGCCGATCGCGAACTTCACCGTGGGCAACCCGTATCTGAAGCCCGTGCGTGCCGACAATTACGACCTGACCGCCGAATGGTATTTCTCGAACGTCGGCCAGCTGACGCTGTCGCTGTTCAAGAAGAATCTGTTCGGCGTGCAGACCAACAGCCTGCAGCGTCAGACCTTCACGAACAACGGTGTGAGCTTCGACGGTATCGTGACGACCCCGCTCAACTCGACCGATACCGGTCGATTGAAGGGACTCGAACTCGGGTACCAGCAGACGTACGACTTCCTGCCCGGCATGCTGGCCGGGCTCGGCTTCTCCGGAAACTTTACGTACATCGAATCGTCCGGCGTGCCGCAACAGACTCTCGACCCGAACGATCCGAACGTTACCGCGGGTATCATTTCCAACATCGATACGGCCGGTCTGCCGTTGCAGGGGCTGTCCAAATACCAGGTCAACGTGGGGCCGTTCTATCAGCGCAACGGATTGGAAGTACGCGCCGCTTATAACTGGCGTTCGAAGAACCTGCTCACCATTCGTGACGTGATCGTACCGAACTCACCGGTGTTCGCAGAGTCCTATGGTCAGGTCGACGCCTCGATCTTCTACTCGATCACACCTTCGGTGCGGATGGGTTTCCAGGGCGTGAACCTGACGAACTCGATCACGCGGACGTCCTATGTGATCAACGACGACCTGCTGACGCGACCACGCAACTGGTTCATCAACGATCGCCGCTTCACCTTCTCGATCCGCGTCGCGATCAAGTAGCGCGGATGCCGGCCGACCGGAGTGGTCGGCCGGCTATCATCTCCCCCCTGGGGCGCCCCGTCGTACGGAGCGCCCCTTTTTTTGGTCAGCGGCGCGGTGCGGCGGCGAAGGCGGCGGCGATCGCGGCGTGCATCGGCTTGGGCGCGAAGGCAGCGTCGTAGGGGCAGGGGCGGCGGCGGGCCTTGTCCTTGCGAGGCTCGAACCCCTCGATCCAGCTGTAGCGGTCGGTCATGCCCCAGAGCAGCACGTCCTTCAGCGCCGGGTAGGCGAACATGAGATCGAGATAGCCGCGGGTGAAGTCGGCTACGCCCCGGTCGCGGATCGCGACGTCGGCGGGGAGATCGTTGTCGCGGACGTCGAGTTCGGTGATGACGATGGCATAGCCCATCGCGGTGACGGCATCGATGAAGCGGCGCCATTCGCCTTCGAGCGCGGCGATCGTGGTGCGGGTGTCGGTGCCCTGCGTGACGAGGTGCGACTGGACGCCGAGCGCATCGACGGGAACGCCGCGGGCCTTGAACCCCTCGAGCAGCTTGAGGACGCCGGCGCGGTGCTGCGCGTTACCCGGTTCCCAGCTCATATAGTCGTTGTAGACGAGTTGCGCATGCGGGGCCGCGGTGCGCGCGGTGCGGAAGGCGAGGTCGAGCGTGGCCTCGGGGCTACCGAGCGCGCGGGAGAGGGCGGTATCGTACAGCGTGCCGTCGGCGGGGGTGACGGCCTCGTTGACGACGTCGTAGCTGGGGATGCGGGTGCCGTAGCGCTGGCACACCGTGGTGATGTGGCGGACGAGCAACTGTTCCGCCGCGCGCGCGGGGGTGGCACCGAAGTCGTGGCTCTCCTCCCATTTCGGCATCCACTTGGGCTGGTGCCAGAGGAGGTTGTGGCCGCGTACCGGAAGTGCGTTGGCGTCGGCCCACGCCATCATCGCGTCGAACCGGGTGAAGTCGAAGGTCGTCGCGCTGGGGCGGAGCGCCTGCCACTTCATCTCGTTCTCGGCGACCAGCAGCCCGCAGTCGCGCTTCAGCAATTTGGCATAGGCGGGGTTGGCGAACGAGCCGCGGTCGGCGCCGGGTGCGCCCCAGGCGAAACAGGAACCGAGACGCATGCCCTTCGCTGCTGCCAGCGATTGCAGGCTCCCGTCGGCGCCCGTCGGGCGCAGGATCGACCGTGCCTGAGCATGTGCCGTTGCGCCCGCGGTGGCGGCGAGCCCCGCCAGCATTCCCAGTCCGTCCCGTCGTGTAATGTCCACGAAGCATCCTCTTTATATTTTTGTGATAGCGCTATCGTTGTGAGATATCGGGACGATGTCAATCGGTTACCGGTTCGCAGAGGCTTGCGGGCAGCCAAGCCGCAAGCGGGTGACGGGGCGGGCGGCATGATCTAGATCGACGTCATGGCTGGGTTCTTCGATCATCTCGTGCCGGCGAAGCGCTGGACGCCGTCGCGGTACCGCGCGTTGTTGCGTGCGCGGGGGCCGCGGTCGGTGCAGTTCCGGACGCGTGCGGCGATCCTGACGGGGGCGATCCTGGTCGGGGTGGTCGCGACGCTGTTCGCCGAAGCGGCGGACTGGGCGGCGGAGGTGTTCGCGGGGTATGCGAAGAGCTGGCACTGGTTGCCGCTGTTGACGACGCCGATGACGTTCATGGGACTGGTCTGGCTGACCCGGCGGTACGCACCGTTCGCACGTGGGTCGGGCATTCCGCAGGTGATCGCGGCACAGGCCGATCCGAACGAGGCGACACGGACGCTGATCTCGCCACGCACCGTCGCCGCCAAGGCCGTGCTGACGATCGGCGCGGTGCTGGGCGGCGCGTCGGTTGGGCGCGAGGGGCCGACCGTCCAGCTAGCCGCGGCGGTGATGGGCGCGACCCACCGGATCGTCCGCGTACCGTTGAGGGGCGGGGTGCTGATCGCGGGTGGTGCGGCAGGTGTCGCGGCTGCGTTCAACACGCCGCTAGCCGGGCTGTTGTTCGCGATCGAGGAACTGGCGTCGGCGTACGAGCAGCGCGTGACGTTGCTGGTGCTCGCCGCGATCGTCATCGCCGGAATGGTCGCGCAGTCCGTGCAGGGCGATTACATCTATTTCGGCGCGATCGGCGCGCATTTGCCGCTGCTGTCGGCACTGTTGGTGGCGCCGATCGCGGGGATCGCCGGCGGGATGGCCGGTGGCCTGTTCTCCCGCACGTTGCTGGCGATGGCGCTGAGCCGTAATCGACTGACGACGTGGACGCGCGCGAACCCGGTCAAGTTCGCAGGGGCGTGCGGCGCCGTCGTCGCGGTGCTGGGCGTGTTCACCGGCCTGACCTGGGGGACGGGCTATTCCGCGGCGCGCGCGATGATCGTCGGTGTCGATGCGCCCCTATGGTTCGGACCCGCGAAGTTCGTCGCGACCGCCGCGACCGCGATCGCAGGGTTGCCGGGCGGGATCTTCGCGCCGTCGCTCGCGGTCGGTGCGGGCGTCGGCAATCTGCTCCGCGAAATCTTTCCCGGCGAACCCGCGAGCGCGATCGTGATCCTGGGCATGGTCGCGTATTTCGCGGGCGTCGTCCGCGCGCCGCTGACCGCGGTCATCATCCTGTCGGAGACGACCGCCAGCCGCGGACTGATGCTGCCGATGTTCGCGACCGCGTTCATCGCCGATGCCGCCAGCCAATGGGTCTGTCGCGAGAAGCTGTATCACGGGTTGTCGAAGACGTTCGCGATGCCCGAGACGTCGCAAGCGACTAGGGCCCGAGACGCCCAAAGCGACTTAGGGCCCGAGACGTCGAAAGCGACTTAAGGCCCGATATCGATCGCTTGCGCCTCGGCCCGTTTGGCGGAGGCTTTGACGAAGCCGAGCTGCTCCGCGATCGGATCGTTCCAGCCGTAAGGATCGGTCCGAAACGCGACCTTGCCGAAATCGTCGACATAGACGTTGTGATACAGCAACCGGACCGGGATGCGGCGGGGCAGGGGGACGAAGCTCGTCTCGCCCGAGTCCTGCGCGGTCTGCCAGGCCTCGCCGACGCCTTCGTCCTCCGCGAGTATGCGCGCGAACCCGAGCGCATCCTCGACGCGGACGCAACCGTGGCTCAGATGACGCTGGCTGCGGTCGAACAGCCCCGGCGCGGAGGTGTCGTGCAGGTAAATCGCCTGATCGTTCGCCATGTCGAACTTGACCATGCCGAGAGCGTTGCTTGGCCCCGGCTGCTGGACGATCCAGCCATCGCGGACGACCATGTTATGCTCGGCGAGATAGTCTTCGCCGACATTGGCCATCTCGCCGTTCTGGATCGATTTCGGCACGGTCCAGGTCGGGTTCGCGACGAGGCGATAGATCGGCGACGACAGCGCCGGTGTCTCGCGGCCGGGTTCGCCGACGATGACCTTGCGCTGATCGATCATCGTGCCGTCGCGGTAATAGCGAAGCTGCGCGGCGGCGGTGTTGACGTCGATCCGGGTGGCGGGCGGCGTTCGTGCAAGCCACCGCCGCCGTTCGAGCCCGACCGCGAGCGCGCGCGCACGGTCGCCCGCGCCGAGGTTCAGAACCTTCAACGTCTCGGGTCCGACCACGCCGTCTGCGGCGATGCCGTAGTCGGTCTGGAGCCCTTTCAGCGCCTCGGCCATTGCCTGCGTGTAGATCATCGGCGCCGCGGTTGGCGCGAGGGGCGTTGGCGAAAAGGGCGTCGGTACGGGCGCTACGGCGAGCGGGTCGGTCGAGGATGGCAGATACCCGCTCTCGACGAGCTGCTCGACGATCGTGGCGACGCGCGCGTCCCGGTTGCCGACGCGGATCACGCCGGAGGGGATCGCCTGCACCGGCGTTGCGGTCGACGCCTTAGCGCTGAACGCGAGATACGCGTCGGAGAGTTGCTTATACTCGGCATCCTGCGGCGCGAGGGCGTCGAACCATGCGACGAGGTCGCCCTTTGCCAGCGCGCGGGAGAGGCCGGTGGCGAGATCGACCTTGGGCCGGGGCAGCGTGTAGACCTGATGCAGCGAGGCGGGATCGATGCGGCCCCGCGCGAGGGCCCCCGCATAGTCGAGGGCAGCCTTGGTTCGCGCGGCATCGTCGATGGGCGGGGCGCCTTCTCCGGATGCGGAGAGGAACTCGACCCGATCGAGGCCGTGTCGTGCACGGTCGGCAAGGATCTGATCGAACACCGCAATGTTTGAAGCAGTCCAGGCAGCCTTGGCCGGAGTGGCCTTGCCCACTGCCTTCGATGCGGGCTTCGATGCGACGCGAGGCGGACTCTCTGCGGCAGTTTTTGGCGGGGCGATGGTCTTGGGCGCCGGGGCAAATCCACCGAGCGCCAGGACCAGGACCGGCATGCAACCCGAAGCGAGCCGCATCCGTAAAGTTCGTACTGTCATGCGTGGATAACGTTTGGACCGTTCGATCGGCTCACATGCGCGACCGATTTCTCGGTTCCGGGGTTCGGTCTCCCCTCGATCAGCCGAAATCGAAGACGCCGCCGGGCGGCGCTTCGACGAACCTCTCGCGGGGTATCGCGGCGGCGGTCAGCGCCTCGGCCAGCGCGATTTGGGGGGCGTCGCGGGCTTCGTCGGTGAGCTGGAACGTGCCCCAGTGGATGCCGAGCGCCTGTTTCGCGTCGACCTCGGTGAAGATACGCACCGCCTCGTCGGGATCGACATGCTGCCCTGCCATGAACCAGCGCGGGGCGTAGGCGCCGATCGGGATCAGCGCGACGTCGGGCGCACCGAGACGCTCGCTGATTTGGCCGAAGATCGCGCCATTGCCGTAAGCGGTATCGCCCGCGAACCAGATCGCGCCGGCGGGGGTGTCGAGCCAGTGCCCGGCCCATAGCGCCATCCGGACGTCGCTCGGCCAGCGGTTCGCCCAGTGATAGGCGGGGGTGATCGTGGTGGTGATATCTTCGCGGATCGACAGGCGGTCCCACCAGTCGCCGACGACGCATCTGGCTTCGGGCACGGCGGCGCGCAGGATCGTATCGTTGCCGAGCGGCAGGACGAACAGGGGCGCGTGTGCCGCCTGAAGTCGGCGCAAAGTCGCGACGTCGAAATGATCGTAATGGCAGTGGCTGATAAGGACCGCGTCGATCGGCGGCAGGTCGTCGAAGGCGATGCCGGGCGCCGTCACGCGCTTCGGTCCGGCGAACGAGACGGGGCTCGCGCGCTCAGACCAGACCGGGTCGGTCAGGATGTTGAGCCCGGCCACTTGGATCAGCAGCGAGGCGTGACCCACCATCGTGACGCGGATCCCGTCGACGCGCGCGGTGGGCTTGGCAGGGGTGACGGGCACCGCGCGCGGCCATGTCGCCGCGCCGCGCCCGAGCTTCCATCGCAGCACGTCTTTGAGGCCGCGGTCCGTAGGCGATTGTCGCGGATTGAAGAACCGCACGCCATCGAAATGGTCGGACGGGGGACCCTGGTAATAGCGGTTCTGCGGCATGCGTCTGCCTATCCCGAAGTCCTCCGGCCGCCCAAATGCTACTTGGCGTTCTTCACGTATTTGTCGAACCACGCGATCGATCGCTGGCGGACGTCTGCGGACTGTTCGGGGCCCGTCACGCAGTGGCCGGCATCGGGATAGATCACCAGGCTGACCGGTACGTTGCGGTCCTTCAGCGCGTGCCACCATTCGATCGACTGGGTCGGCGGCACCTCGATATCGCGCTCGCCGACATAGATGAACGTGGGCGTCTGGGCGGTCTTCGCGTGATAGATCGCCGAAACGTCCTCATACGCCTTCATGTCGTCGTACATCGACTTGCCGAAGAACGGCAGCAGCCACTGGTCGATGCCGTTGGTGCCGTAATAGCTGACCCAGTTCGACAGGCCGGCGCCCGCGACGATGCCCTTGAAGCGGTTGGTCTGCGTGTTGGCCCACATCGCCATGAACCCGCCATAGCTGCACCCGCCAAGGCCGAGGCGCTTGTCGTCCACCGGGGCGACGCGCTCGACCGCATCGACGCCGGCCAGCACGTCGCGCAGGTCGCCGCCGCCGAAGTCGCGCTTGTTCGCGGCGGTGAACGCCTCGCCTTGTCCGTAGCTGCCGCGCGGATTAGGCAGGAAGACGTAGTAGCCGGCCTTGACGAGGGCGGCGTTCAGCGAGGTCGGATAGAGATAGCTGGGCGTCGAGGCCGCCGCCGGACCGCCGTGGACGATCGTGATCATCGGTGCCTTGCCGGTTGGCGCGGTGCCCGGGGCGGGGCGGGGTGCGAGCAGCCAGCCCTGAACGTCGAAGCCTTCGTTCTTCCAGCTGATGCTGCGGGCGGCGGCGAGTGCTGGCATCGCGTCGTTGTCGTGCGTGATCTGTTTCACGCCCTGCTCGCGGGAACCGAGCGGGCCGGCGTAGATCGCTGGTGCGTGCTCGTAATCCTGCACCACGGCGGCGGCGATCCGGCCGTCGGCGGAGAACACCGCGCGGCCATCGCCTGCGCTCGAGCTTGCCGGCTTGGCGAAGCCCGGCACGACCGGCTGGCCGGGGGTGAGCGTGCCGAACTGCATCTGGTCGCCGGCGAGCGTCACCGTGCGCAGGCCTCCGCGGGTCCAGGCGATAGTGGTGACCGTGGACTTGGCGCCGGCGGTGACGTTACGGGGGTTGCCGCCCGCGAGCCCGACCGTGAAGACGTCGCCGCCGATCGAGCCGAAATCGCTCATCAGGCCGCCGACATAGGCGACGGTGCGGCCGTCGGGCGACACCCGCGGCTGGTTGATCTGCGTCGTCGGCTTGGCGATCGAGCGGACCGCGCCGGTCTGCGCATCGATCGCGTCGAGAGTCGCTACCCACCAATTGTTGTCGCCGTTGCCGAGCGCAGTCGTCGCGACGAACCCGCGGCCGTCCGGCGTCCAGTCATATTCGTAGACGTAGCGACCCGCGGGCGATAGCGGCGTGACCGTCGTGGTGGCCTTGGCGATGTCGAACACCGCGAGGCGTTGCTCGTCGCTCTTCTCGCCGATCTCGCCGATCATCCGGACGCCGGCCTGTGTCGCGCCCGATTCCTTGGCGGCACCGAGCGTCACCAGCAGAGCGATCCGCTTGCCGTCGGGTGATACGCGCGGGGTCTGGGCGATGCCCGCGACGGTCGCGACGGTGCGCGTCGTCTTGGCGTCGGCGTAGGTCAGCCGGACGTTGCCGGCCGCACTGTCGCGGACCAGGAACACCAGGTCGCCATTGGGGGCGAACGTCAGCCCGGCATAGCTGCACGTCGCGCACGGATCGATCGTCCGCACCACGCGTCCGTCGGCGACGCTGCGCAGCGTCACCACCCCGTGCGCACCGCTGCTCTCGATGGTCGCGGTGCGATCGCCCGCGGGGGACACCGCGAGCGCGCCATATTGATGAAGCGTCTGCGCCGAGGCAGGCGCGGCGGTCGCGAGGAGAAGGGCGGCGGTGACGGTAAGGCGCATCGGGGGCTCCGGCAGAACGGCGGTCGCTCCTGCTTAGCGGGTCGCGGACGGGCGGCAAGCGGGTCTGGGGGTGGGGGGGGATTGCGCCCGGCTATCGGCGTCGAATGGGGGCGTTTGGGGGGGGGGAGGATAGGGTGCGGGCGGACAGCGTGAGGGCGGGCGCTTGGCACGGTGCTACCGTTGGGTATTGAGCGTCTTGAGACCGGCGCTGGCTGGTCGCTGCGGCGGCGTGGAGATCTGGTTCTACGGTACGGCCCGACCACGCGTTATCCGGATATTCAAGTTCCTAACGCGATCCAAACGCGGGGTCTTGGCGGTTTTTCTCTAGGTGTCCGCCTTTCTCCGGGGATCCTTCCTGCTGCGATGACGCATACGTATCCAGTCAGGTACGGCTCCTCGCCGCGCCTCCGGTAAATTCTGTCGTCGATCCGTCGCTATCGCCGACGCTTGACCAAGACGGGGCGTTCACCGGCGATCGACGCTTTGAATCCGCCAAAACCGGACTGCTTGATGATGACCGCCGTACCGGGACGGGGCGGGAGCGTCAGCGGCTCGATCGTTTCCCACACCGTGTTGTTGGCCAGCTGGATCAAGAACCGTGCATAGATCGACGGATTTACCCCCGTGATCGTCGTCTTCACTTCGGTCACTTTCGTCAGCCGGTCCGCCTCGCCACCACCGAGCGGATTTTTTGCTGCATCTGCGAGCCCGAAACGCTGCTGCTTGCTGGCCACGACCGTCGCGCGATCCAGCGCCAACAAGCTGCCGGATTTGCGCGCGCTCGCGATCTGGCGAGCGGCCGCATCAAAGCAGGCCAGCCGGGCCGGATCGGCCGCGACCTCCTGGCATTCGGCAAGAACGTCCAACGTCTTCGACGAGGCCGGATCGGCCGCGGCGGCCGCGCCCGCACGAGAGGAAATGCTCGTAAAAGCCAGGAGTACGAGCGGTACGCAGAGGGGGGGTAAATGACGCATTGTACAATCTCGATGCAGGCAAAGGACAGGAATGTCCCGGACGGGACCATCTACAGACATTATGTTGCGCTTATGTCACGCTGCCGTCGCAAACAGAATTAAAAAGGACCGAATCGACGATATTTGTTGCGATGCGCCATTCACGGTCGGTACATCTCCCTCAGAACCGGTTTTGTCCGGGGAGAAATGCACGGCGCAAGCGCCGGCAAAAAGGGGCCAATATGACATCTGCTGCTCGTGCACACTTGCTTGCGACCACGCTTCTCATGGGAGCGGCAACGCTCGCCACGCCAGCGTTCGCGCAGGTTCAGGCTGACAATTCAGGGATCCGCGCTGGCGACGCAACCGCGACCCAGGCGACCACGCCAGGCGCGAACGCTCAGGGCGAAGTCGGCATGACGACGTCGGAAGCGGCGCCGGTCAGCGACAACAGTCAGGGCGATATCGTCGTCACCGGCTCGCTGATCAAGAACCCAGCGCTGATCGCGTCCTCGCCGGTCCAGGTCATCGGCCAGGAAGAGATCCGTCTCCGCCAGTCGAACACCGCCGAAGAGATCCTGCGCAACCTGCCGGGTGCGGTTCCGAGCATCGGTTCGGCCGTCAACAACGGCAATGGCGGCGCATCCTATGTCGATCTTCGCGGGCTCGGTTCGTTCCGTAACGTCGTCCTGCTCGACGGTAACCGTCTCGTGCCGTCGGGCCTCGCCGGGCGCGTCGATCTCAACAACATCCCGCTCGCACTGATCGAACGCGTCGATGCACTGACCGGCGGTGCTGCAACCACCTACGGCGCCGACGCGGTTGCGGGCGTCGTCAACTTCATCACGCGGTCGGACTTCTCTGGTCTCGAAGCCACCGTCTCGAACCAGATCACCGAGCGTGGCGACGGCGCGTATTTCCGCGGCGACATAACGATCGGCGCGAACTTCGACGACGGCCGCGGCAACGCGGTCTTCTCGGTCGGCTACCAGCAGGCCGATCCAGTCTATCAGGGCGAGCGCGAGCAATCGTTCTTCGGCCTGAATTCGATCAATCCGAACAACCTGGCGCTGGCTGGTTCGGGCACGGCCGTTCCTTCGACGGTCACCGGCACGCGGCCGATCGATCCGGCAACGGGTCTTCCCAGCACCAGCGCGTCGGTAGCCAACGGCGGCGGTCGCCAGATCGATCCGATCACCGGTCGCGCGGTCGCCGCGTATGCGCCGTTCAATTTCAACCCGTTCAACATCTTCCAGACGCCGTTCGAGCGCTTCAACATGTACGGCGCAGGGCATTATGACGTGTCCGACACCGTAGAGGTGTACACGCGCGGCCTGTTCTCGAAGAACACGGTCAACACGATCATCGCGCCGTCGGGTGCATTCGGCATCCCGGTCGCCATCCCCCTGTCCAACCCGTATCTGCCGACTGCCCTGCGTCAGCAATATTGCGCGTTCGACGTCGATCCGCGTGCGACGATCTACCGTCCGCGCTTCTCGGTCGCAGAGTGCAATGCTGCGGCGACTGCGACGAGCGTTACCGATCCGAACTTCCGTGCGGTTGGCGTGAACAGTGCAGCGACCTTCGTTGCGGCCGACGTCAACAACGACGGCACGATCTCGGCAGGCGAAGGCTTCAACAGCAACCCTGGCGTCACGCTTGCCCGCCGTACCACCGAAGTCGGCCCGCGCATCAGCAAGTATGTGACGACGATCTTCGATTATAAGGCAGGGGTCCGGGTCGGCCTGACCGACTCGATCAAGCTCGACGTATCGGGCGCCTATGGCGAGTCGGAGAACACGTCGACGCAGCAGGGCTACACGCTCAACTCGCGCTTCGCGTCGGCGGTCTATGCCACCAACACCGCAACCTGCCTGGGCGGTTCGCCGGTTGCCGGCGCCGCTGCGATCGGCGCTGGTACCGGCTGCGTTCCCGTCAACGTGTTTGGGCCGGATGGCAGCATCGCTCAGAATCAGGTCCCCTACCTCACCGCGGAATCGACCACCACGGTACGGACTACGCTGGCACAGGCACGCGCCTTGCTGAATGGTGACGTGGGTTTCTCCAGCCCGTTTGCCAGCAACCCGATCGGTTTCGCACTCGGCGGCGAATATCGTAAATATACTGCGTCGCAGCGGGCCGACTCGCTGGCGCAGGCAAACGACCTGGGTGGTGCCGGCGGTGCATCGCCGAACATCGACGGCGGCTATCAGGTATCGGAGGCGTTCGGCGAAATCATCGCTCCGCTGATCGAGAACCGTCCGTTCTTCCAGATGCTGTCGGTCGAAGGCGGCGTCCGCTACTCGCACTACAAGGTCGACACGGCGAGCGCACCGACGTTCAACACCACGACCTACAAGGGCGGTGCTAACTGGGAGCCCGTCAATGGCGTGAAGTTCCGCGGCACCTATCAGCGCGCGGTGCGGGCGCCGAACATCTCGGAGCTGTTCTCGCCGCTGAACACCACCCTGACCAACCTCGCGACCGACCCCTGCGCGGGCGCATTGCCGACGACCAATGCCAATCTGCGCGCGGTCTGCCTTGCGCAGGGTGCACCGATCGGCACCATCGGCAGCATCATCGATCCAACGTCGGCGCAGGCCAACGTCACGTCGGGCGGCAACCCCAATGTGCGTCCGGAAACGTCGGACTCCTACACGCTGGGTCTCGTGCTGCAGCCGCAGAGCATCATTCCGGGCTTCTCGGTCACCGTCGATTATTACAACATCAAGGTGAAGGGTGCGATCACGACGCCGACCCCCGGCGATGTCATCTCTTCCTGCTTCGGTCCCGCACCGTACACCAACGTCTCCGCAGCGGCTGCCAGCGACCCGGCCTGCACGTCGATCCGTCGTAACTCGAATACCGGTGGCCTCGACGGCCTTCCAGCACTTGCTCCGGGCCTGTTTGCGCCCTTGTCCAACCTGGGCAAGCTGAAGACCGACGGCATCGATCTCGGTGTCAATTATCGGCGGGACCTTGGCTTTACGCGGCTCAGCCTGAGCTTCCAGGGCAACTGGACGAACAGTTCAAAGTTCCAGGCAACGCCGACTTCGTTCAATCGTGATTGCACCGGCTATTATTCGGTCAACTGCCTGTCGATCCAGCCGGAATTCTACTGGAACTCGCGCGCAACGTTCAGCTTCGATGCGGTCGACGTGTCGGTTCTCTGGCGCCACATCGACGGCGTTCGGTACGAACCCGATGCCGGTACGCTGTACTCGGGCGTAGTCACGCCGCTCGGTGGCGGCACGTATGATCTGAACCGGATACCGGCGTACAACTACATCGACCTGTCGACGCGGTTCAACGTCGCGGAGAATTTCGACCTGACGATCACGGTGCAGAACCTGTTCGACAAGGAACCGCCATTCGTCGGTGCGAGTGCAGGATCGACCTCGTTCAACAGCGGCAACACTTATCCGTCGACCTACGACGCTCTGGGCCGCCGCTTTGCGGTTGGTGCTCGACTGCACTTCTAGGATCTCGACGATCCGATCTGGGGGCGGCTCGCATGAGCCGCCCTTTTTTTTTGTTCGGTGGGGATCGTGTTTGCCATCCATATCGCGTGCGCCGACTCGTTCGGCACCAATGAAATGCACCGTCCCAAATCTGCGACAACGGGGTCAGCGATAACGGGGCTATTTGGGCTCGATGATTATCGGGGCAGTGCACACCCCGCATCGCGCTGTCCTCAGGCGAGCAGCGACGCTGGTGGATCCAAGGCGACGCCCGCCCCGCGCGCAACCGCTTCGGCCCAGACCAGCACCTTGTCGATTTCCTCGGCGTGGAAAGCCGCGCCGGCGATCTGTTCGCGGCTGCGATCGGACGCACGGTACGCCTTGCCGTCCTTAGCGTTGCGGCCGAACGCCTCGCTCGCGGCCAGTGCGTCGATCGTCTCGGCATCGTCGGCTAGGCCGAACAGCGTACAGATTGCGGCCAGCGCCGGACGTGGGGCGGCGAGCAGGGCCTCGCTCTGCAACGATCGCACTCGCCCCGGAAACCGCGTCGCGAGCGCGGCGAAAAGGTCGGCCTGCGCTATCCAGCCGACCGCCGCGACCTGCAGGTCGGTCAGCCGGAAATAGTCCTCGGCCGCGAACCCCAGGTCGACCATTCCATCCACCAGTTGCTTGGCGAGCAGCTCGCGTACCCATAAACGGCCCCACATGCCCTTGCGCGCGATCGACGTGAGGAAAACACGCAGCGGCGCATACAAAAGCACCGCCCGCGCTTCGGGACGGAGCGCCAGCATCGTCGGGGCGAGTGCATTGACCACATTGGACGGCTTAACGATCACCGCTTCGCCGGGCACGAACGCCCGCGAGAGCAGCGTAAGAGCGCCGTCGAGCCGATCGGCGACTTGTGCCGGGTTGCCGCCGCGGTGCCTCCAGCCGACGAGGTCGTTGAGGATCAGCGGCTCCTTGAGCGTCGATGCGAATCCGACCCGGTCGAGTACCCGCGCAAGCAGCGTCGAACAGCAATACGCCGAATGGAAGATGAAATGGACCGGATCGACCTGTGGGACCATCGCGATCGCCTGCTGGCGGGGGACCACGATCGGCGCGGTTGCGGTCGGCAGAAATTCGTCGGTCAGGAACGTCGCTGCGCTGCGCATGGCACGGTCCGCGGCGATGAGGTGAACCGCGTCGTGACCTGGATCGTAGCGATGCGCGAGCCATTGCGGGTCGGCGATCCGAGCGGCGGGGATGGAGCCGGTATTCGTGGTGGAGGGATATCGCGCGGAGATGCTCATGAGACCGGGATCGCATATCACGGCTCTGATCGCCACCAGCGAGGGCGCCGGGATGTTGTTTTCCGATTGTGCATACCGGTGGATAGGGCATGATATCGGAACGGACGTCGAAGCAGGGGAGGGTGTGTAATGATGAAACGGATTACGGTGGGCTTGGCGACGATTGCCGTCGCGACGAGCCCGCTGTTCGCACAGCAACCGGGATCACCGGCGCCGACCAAAGCCGCTGCCAAGCCGGAGCGGCAGATCTGCAAACGGTCCGCACCGTCCGGCTCGTTGGTCGAGACACGGCGTGAATGCCATACACGTGCGGAATGGACTCGGATCGCCCAGGAAGGTCGCGCTGTAGGCCAGGACGTGGTCGATCGTGCGGCGACGGGCGGGAAATAAGGGCGCTTGGCGGTCGATATGAGCAGTCAATCGGCACAGCGGGTCGACGCGCTGCTGCGTAACGCCGACCATGCGCACCGTGCGGGCGATGCAATGCGGGCGGGGGCGGCGTTCCGCGAGATCCTTACGATCGCACCAGACCATCCCGTCGCGCTCAATGCGCTGGGGATGGCTGCACTCGGGCACGACGACCAAGCCGCTGCTGCCTATTTCGGGCGTGCAGCGGACGCCGATCCCGCCGCGGCGCCGCTCTGGATGAACCTGGCGAGCGCGTATCGCGGGCTTGGCGATGCCACGGCGGAACAGGCCGCGCTGGAGCGGGCGCTGGCGCTCGACCAGCGTAATCTGATGGCAAACGTGCGCCTCGCCGAGCTGCACGACAGGATCGGCAATGGCGCGCAGGCGGCGTTCCGCTGGGGTGGGGTGGCGACGATCGTCCAATCGATAGCGGATCGATCGCCACCGCTCGAACAATTGCTGGCGCGAGCATCCGAGCGGATCGCGCTCCACACGCGCGCGCTCTCGGACGATGTCGACGCTGCGATGCAGGCGCTGCGGGCGGGCGCGAGCCCGGCGCAACGCCGGCGGTTCGACGCGTGCGTCGATGCGATGCTCGGGCGTCGGACGATCTATGCACCGGCGCCGCACGGGATGCATTTCCCATTCCTGCCGGCCGATGAATTCTTCTCGCGCGATCAGTTCGGGTGGCTCTCCGATTTCGAGGCGGCGACGCCCGCGATCCGTGCCGAGTTGGAGGCGCTGCTTGCCGAGCCATCGTCCGACTTCACGCCTTATGTCGCGATGCCGCCGGGCACGCCAGCCAATCGGTGGAGCCCACTCGATCGCTCGGACCAGTGGAGCGCACGCTATCTCTGGCGCTACGGCGTCCGCGACGATGCGGTCTGCGCGCGCTGTCCGCAGACCGCGGCGGTCCTCGATGCGCTGCCGCTGGCGGATATTCCCGGCCGCGCACCGACCGCATTTTTCTCCATTCTGAAACCCGGGACGCATTTGCCGCCGCACACCGGGGTCAGCAACATTCGCTCGGTCGTGCACCTACCGCTGATCGTGCCTGACGGATGCGGGTTCCGTGTGGGCGGCGAGACCCGCGAATGGCGTGTCGGCGAGGCGTTCGTGTTCGACGATACGATCGAGCATGAGGCTTGGAACGATGGCGACACGATCCGCGCGGTTCTGATCGTCGATGTCTGGAATCCGCATCTGACGCGTGACGAGACAATCATGCTCCGTCACCTGTTCGGATCTCTCGGCAATAAGCTCGGCAACAGCGGAGATATTGCCGACTGAGGTCGGTGCCCACGGGTCCCTGGCAGCGATGGGCTCAGCCCGCGTCGACCGCCGCGCCCTGATAGGTGTCGATAGCCTCGAAAATATCGGTCAACGCCGCGCGTTCGTCGGCGGTCAGTTCGGGCCGCCAAACCTCGAACAGGAGCACGATCCGCGAGTCCGTGCCGCGGTTCCACGCTTCATGCTCGAACGAATCGTCGAAGATCAGCATCTCGCCGGTCTGCCACGCACGCGTCTCCGCGCCGACCCGCAGCCCGCATCCTTCGGGTGCGATCAGCGGCAGATGACAGATCAGGCGCGTGTTCAGCATCCCGTGATGTGGCAGGATGTGGGTGCCCGGCTTCAACAACGAGAAGATCGCCATCGGCGACCGGCCCGCGATCACGGGGATCGGTGCATGGTCGAGCGCGGCCATGGTGTGCGGACATGACGATGCGTTCGGTTCGACGCGCTCGCCACCGCGCCACAACTGGAACGCGCTCCAGCTTGGATCGTCGAGCAACGGGTTGGCCGGCGCGGGGCGGTCGGGTGTCGATTGGACATAGGGCGCGAAACCCTTTTCGGCGGCAACGACGCTTTCGAGTTCGGCGCGCATTTCCGCAGTTTGGGCTTCGATGGCGGCAACCCATGCGAACTCGTCGCGCTCGAAGAACGCGCGTTGCGCAAGCCCGGGGAAATAGAACATCGATGGCTGTTGCAGATACAGCTCGCTCCGCCCCAGTAGCAGGTCGAGGGCGTACCCGATGCGCCCACCCGACGTGCCGGTTGCCAGACGAGTCCCGGCCAGCGCATCGCCGAGATGTTCTGCGAACCGATTCGCGCAATCCGTCAAGAACGCCTCACCCGCCCTCAGCATCGGCACGAGCGGAGGCGCGATCGTCGCATTCGGAAGCGCGGCGACGTTCAGCGCGGTACGATAGAAAGATTGCGCCGCGCGGTCGTCGCCACGTCGGACCTTAAGCGCGGCCATCGTCAACAGCGCAGCGAGATGGCGCGGTTCGGCTGCCAGGAACTGCACCAACGCCGTTTCCGCCTCATCGTCGCGGCCGAGCGATTGCGCCGCCTGAGCGATCAGGAACCACGGCGCGGGCATGCCCGGCGCACCATCGCGTAAAAGGGACAACGTGTCATACGCGCGTGCCGCGTTACCGTTGCGGAGCGCGGCCATGCCGTCGCGCGCGAGCGATTCAGCTTGCGGCCGGGTCAGTTGCATTCCCTAGTCTACAGCGATGTGGGTGCGCATGCCAAGTGGGGCGGGTAAAGCAGCACTGCGATGACCCAGTCCCGCACGCGCAAACGCAATTGGCTTTGGCATCAGTTCGGAAAGCCCCCTCCGCAAACGTACTTTAGCGAGGTTGTTCAGTCAGACGCTCGTCTATTGCAGCAACTAGCGGGGTAGGGCGTCTCGAGTCGATTGTGCCAAGGCGAGGATTTGCTGATATGAGTAGATCAATAATTGGCTGGGGCGGCAGGGTTCGAACCTGCGCATGGCGGCATCAAAAGCCGCTGCCTTACCACTTGGCGACGCCCCAACAGAGGCGGCCTTATAGCGGGGCGGCGGCCTGTGAAAAGCCCTTGCGGACGTCAATCGGCGAGATGGTGCAGCCAGTTGTTGTCGTCGGGGGCGGTGCCGCGCTGGATCGACACGAGTGCGTCGCGCATCCGCATCGTCAGCGCGCCGGGAGCACCGTCGCCGATCGTGAAGCGGCCCTCGGGACTGGCTACGGTACCGATCGGCGTCACGACCGCAGCGGTGCCGCAGGCGAACGCCTCGACCAGCCGGCCGCTCGCCGCGTCGGCGCGCCACTGGTCGATGGTGTAGCCTTCCTCGCGAACCTCGATGCCGTTCGCGCGTGCGAGCGTCAGGATCGAGTCGCGGGTGATGCCGGGCAGGATCGTGCCAGTGAGGGCCGGGGTCGCCATGCTGCCGTCGTCGAACACGAAGAAGATGTTCATGCCGCCCAGCTCCTCGACCCAGCGGCGTTCGGCGGCATCCAGGAAGACGACCTGATCGCAGCCGTTGCGGATCGCCTCGGACTGCGCGAGCAGGCTGGCGGCGTAGTTGCCGCCGCACTTGGCGGCGCCGGTGCCGCCCTGCGCGGCGCGCGTGTATTGCTGGCTGACCCAGATCGACACGGTCGGGGCGCCGCCCTTGAAATACGCGCCGACCGATGAGGCGAGCACCATGTAGAGATATTCGGCGGACGGCTTCACGCCCAGGAAGACTTCGGACGCGAACATGAACGGGCGCAGGTACAGCGCGCCGCCATTGCTTTCCGGGATCCAGTTCGCGTCGGTCTTCACCAGCCGCTCGACCGATTCGAGGAACAGCTCGGTCGGCAGTTCGGGCATTGCGAGACGCCGCGCCGAATCCTGGAAGCGACGCGCGTTGGCCTCGGGGCGGAACAGCGCGGTGCGGCCGTCGGCGAGTCGATACGCCTTCATTCCCTCGAAAATCTCTTGCGCATAATGCAGCACCGACGAGGCCGGATCGATCGTCAGCGGCGCACGCGCGGTGATGCGCGCGTCATGCCAGCCCTCGGTCTCGCTGTAGCGGATCATCGCCATGTGATCGGTGAAAACACGCCCGAAACCGGGGTCGATCAGCCGCTTTGCCCGCTCGTTTGCCTCTACCGGGGTCGCGTTCGGTTCGTGCCGGAAGGTTGCGGATTGCGCAAATGCTGGAGCGGACATCGAAAATCTCTCTCGTGGCGGGGTTGCCGACGACTACGGGCGATGTCTAAACCGGTCAACATGTCTGCCACAGCTTCGTCCGCTTCACCCCTGTTCCTTCGCGAACCCGAACTCCGCCGCGGCATGGAGCTGCTGTATTTCGGCTATAGTCACCTGACCCGATCGATCGATCAGGGGCTGGCCGAGGAGGGGCTGGGCCGCGCGCACCACCGGGCGTTGTACTTCATCGCGCGCAAGCCCGACATGACGGTGAGCGAATTGCTCTCGCTGTTGGCGATCACCAAGCAGTCGCTCGGCCGCGTCCTGAACGAACTCGCGGAGCGCAAGCTGGTCGAGACGCGGCCGGGCGAACGCGATCGGCGGCAACGGCTGTTGCGGCTGACGGCCGAGGGTTCGAAGATGGAGCGCGAACTGTTCGAGGCGGCGCGAATACGGATGGCCGAGGCGTATGCCAGCGCGGGACAGAGCGCGGTGTCCGGGTTCTGGGCGGTACTCGAAGGACTGGTCCCCGAAGCCGACCGGTCGCAGGTTTTCGGCCTGCGCGGCTAGGTCGTCGGCACAAGGCAGGCGGGACGATTTGGCGTTGACGCCGCCGCCAGGACTGTGGCACTCGGCCGACCATCGAAAGCCGGTGCATGAACCGGAGCGACAGGCGTAGATCGCCATCCGCGGGTGTAGCTCAATGGTAGAGCTTTTGCTTCCCAAGCAAGTGACGAGGGTTCGATTCCCTTCACCCGCTCCATCGCAAACAGCACTGCAAACCCTAGCCGACCTGGCCGTTCATCGTGGCGGCTCGCCGAGCAGTCTCGCCAGCGTCGGTTCGATCGCCTCGGCCATCATCCGCTGACCGCGTGTATCGGGGTGTAGAGGCTTGCCGGGCTGCGGCAGGCGCGGATCGTAGAACAGCGTATCGTTCAGCGTGCCGTCGGGCTTTCGGAAGATCGCCCCGATATCGAGGTAGGTGACGCGGGGATCGGCTGCATAGCGCCGCGCGAGATACGCGTTCACGGCCGTATCGGTCGCCGATTTGGCGGGCGTGATTGCGCTCGGCAACAGTCCGAGCAGCAGGATCTTCGTAGTTGGCAGGCGGTGTTTCAGGTCATCGACCACGGCATCGATCCCCCCTTGCGCCTGCGACGCGGTACGACCGGCGGCGTTGGTATCGTTGGTGCCGATCAACAGCACGACCGCCTTGGGGCGGATGCCCGCCACTTCGCCGTGACGCAGCCGCCACAGGACGTGGTCGGTCAGGTCTCCGCTGAAGCCGAGGTTCAGCGCACTGCGCGGGGCGTAGAAGGTCGCCCAGGTCGGTGCGAAATTCTCGTCCGGCGGTGTCGCCTTGTCGTAATTGTTGGTGATCGAGTCGCCGATCAGGACGACGGAAGGGTTCGGATGTCGAGCAAGTGTGGCCAGGATCGCCGCATGCCGATCCGCCCACCATTTCAGGTTGAGGCGATCGGCCGCGACCGCCTTCGTGGCGGGGACTGCAGTCGGTGACGCGATGGTCGGTGCTTCCGTACTGAGCAGAAGCGCCGTCAGTGACAGGATGATGGTTTTCATGGTTCTGCTCTCTTGCGTCCGGCGGGCGGGTTGCTGGGTTCGTACCAGCCGAGTGCTTGGGAAATCCGGGTCGCGGTGCGTTTGAGCGCGACCAGCGCTTCGTCCGCCGAGATATGCGGGGTTTCGTCGAGGACTTCGAGGAACGGGATGGTCAGTGCGGCGACGACATGGCCGTCAAAGCCGAAGATCGGGCAACTGATGTCCGAAACGCCGCCCATCCGAGCAGAGCGGATCGACTCATAGCCACGCTCGCGGATCGCGGCGAGCGACTCATCGAGCGCGGCGCGGGTTGCCGGGGGCATCGTTGCGTCGAGTATCGCGGATCGAGCGTCGGCGGCCATGAAGGCCAGCAGGACGTGACCCGAGCAGTTCGTCGCCAACGCTATGCTGGTGCCGAGACGGACGGCAAAACCGGTCGGACCTGGGCTTTCCTGTCTGAGGATGATCAGCCCGGACGTGCCGTTGACGACGACGAGATGACAGGACTGCACCGCGATCGCGGATAGCGCCTGCATCAGGGGCGCAGCGACGTGGGCGAGTTCCTGTGCCGGCGTCGCGCGGTGGGCGGTTTCCAGCAGCTTGTAGGTCACGCGGTAGCGATCGCTGTCGGGATCCTTGTGCAGCCACCCCCGCCGGTCGAGCACAACGATCACGCGGAAGAGTTCGCTGATCGACCGGGAGAGACGGTTGGCGATTTCGCTGACCGTCAGGCCGTTCGGCTCGCGCGCGAGAAGTTCGACGATGTCGATCGCCTTTTCCAACGCGGGCGCGGAATAGACGCGTGGACCCGTACCGATCGTTTTGGGATCGGGATGGTCGGGTGTTGGCGCGGGGGGGGGCGCGGAGGGGGGTGGGGGTTCGGACGCAGATTGGGGCATGGCTGGCGCAGTCGTCATTGCAAGGCGTGTCCTTATGCCGCATCGGATCACGATCGCCATCAGTTTCATATCTGAAAGTGGCTGGCCTCCACGCAATAGGGCAGACGTTGCATGACGATCGCATCGACACTGGATTTTCGCGAGGCTGCGCGCAAACGGCTGCCGCGGTTCCTGTTCGACTATGCCGATGGCGGCTCCTATGCGGAGGCGACGCTCGCCCGCAACGTGAGCGACCTGTCGGGAATCGCGCTGCGCCAGCGAGTGTTGCGCGACGTGTCCGATCTCGATCTGTCGACGACGTTGTTCGGCCAGCATCAGGCTTTGCCGGTCGGGCTCGGGCCGGTCGGGATCGCGGGGATGTACCATCGTCGCGGCGAGACTCAGGCAGCGCGTGCGGCGCATGCCGCGGGCGTACCGTTCTGCCTGTCGACCGTGTCGCTGTGTTCGCTGGGCGAGGTGGTGAAAGCGGCGCCGACCGGGCCGACCTGGTTCCAGCTCTATGTCATCCGCGACCGCGCGTTCATGCGTGACCTGCTGGCGACGGCCAAGGCGGAAGGCGCGAAGGCGTTGGTGTTCACCGTCGACATGCCGGTGCCGGGCGCGCGCTACCGCGATCAGCATTCGGGAATGTCGGGGCCGCGCGCGCCGCTGCGGCGGATGTTGCAGGCGATGGGCCGTCCCGGCTGGGCGTGGGACGTGGGCTTGCACGGCCGACCGCACCAGCTCGGCAATCTGGAGCCGGTGCTCGGCAAGGCGAGCGGGCTGAACGATTATATGGGCTGGCTCGGCAGCAACTTCGATCCGTCGATCGCGTGGAAGGATTTGGAGTGGATCCGCGAAGGCTGGGACGGTCCGTTGATCATCAAGGGCATCCTCGACCCCGACGATGCGCGCGAGGCGGCGGCAATCGGTGCGGACGGGATCGTGGTGTCGAACCATGGCGGACGACAGCTCGACGGCGTGTTGTCGAGCGCGGCGGCGCTGCCGGCGATCGCGGAGGCGGTGAAGGGGCAGCTTACGGTGCTTGCGGACTCGGGAGTTCGGTCAGGGTTGGACGTGGTGCGGATGCTGGCTCTGGGGGCGGACGGCGTGTTGCTGGGCCGGGCATGGCTGTATGCGCTGGCGGCGCGGGGCGAGGCGGGGGTGACGCAATTGCTGACGCTAATCGAGCGCGAGATGCGCGTGGCGATGGCGCTGACGGGGGTCAGGTCGATTGCGGAGATCGACCGGGGTATTCTGGTTTGAGGCTTGGTCGTTCTAAAGCTCGCTTGAAGCTCATGCATGCCAACGAAGGCAACCACCCCGGCGTAGGCCGGGGCCCAATTGGGGGACGAAGGTAACGGGGGGCCGCGCGACGTTACGACGACCTTTCCAGTTAGGCCCCGGCCTTCGCCGGGGTGGTGGTTAGTGGCGAGGTCCTGCCAACTGTCTTTGGCCTGTGATGCTCCGTTGCTCAGTGGATCGTCGGCTGAAGGGTTTCGCCCGACAGCGTCCGCCCCGCCTTCATCGCAAACGCAAGCACCACCAGGAAACACACCGCCGGCACCAGCATCGCGGTATCGATCCCGGCGAGGTCGGAGATGTGCCCCATCAACCCGGTCAGCACGGCGCCGCCGATGATCGCCATGATGATCAGCGATGCGCCCGCGCGACGGAGCGGCCCAAGCCCGTCCATGCCGAGCGCGAAGATCGTCGGGAACTGGATCGACATGAACAGGCTCGCGAGGACAAGCGCGTACAGCCCGACCTGTCCGCCGACGAGCCCGGCCACGCCCGCCAGCACGGCACTCACCACGGCAAAGATCGCGAGCAGGCGAGGGGGC
Organism: Sphingomonas arabinosi; assembly: GCF_036663715.1. Lineage (NCBI taxonomy): Bacteria > Pseudomonadati > Pseudomonadota > Alphaproteobacteria > Sphingomonadales > Sphingomonadaceae > Sphingomonas > Sphingomonas arabinosi. Next base: position 54,215 of record NZ_JAXOJN010000010.1, on the reverse strand, counting down.
GCGATCCGGCCCATCAGCGCGGTGCCCACGAACCGCCCGATCCCGAACAGCACGACGCTGGCGAACAGGTAATCGGCGGCATCGTGCTCGGCCATGCCGGCGACGTTCGCCTGCGCATAGCGGATCGTGTAGCTCCACATCCCCACCTGCGCGCCGACGTAGAAGAACTGCGTGATCGTCGCGAAGATCAGCCGCGGGTGGCGGAACACGTCGACGAACCGCGACGGCGCGCCGACGGTTTCTTCCGCGCGGTGCTCGGGAAAGCGGATCACGGCGGCCGCGACCGCGAACAGCAGCACGACCAGCCCGATCACCAGGTACGGCGTCTGCACCGCGACGACTTCGCTGCGATAGAACGCCTCGCGCGCCGCCGGGGTCATCGCCGCTACCGTCACATCGTCGTGGACGATCTCCGACAGGATAAAATACTTGCCGATCAGCACGCCGACGACGGTGCCGACCGGGTTTGCCGCCTGCGCCCAGTTCAGCCGCTTGGCCGCAGTCTTCGGGTCGCCCAGCTCGGTCATCAACGGGTTCGCCGACGTCTCGAGGAACGCCAGCCCGCACGCGATCACGAACAGCGCCGCGAGGAAATACAGATATTCGCCGTAATGCGCGGCCGGATAGAACAGCAGCGCCCCCGCCGCATACAGCACCAGCCCGGTGACGATCGCGGTCTTGTAGCCCTTCGCCCGCGTCACCAGCGCGGCCGGCACCGCGAGCAGGAAATAGCCCATGTAGAAGGCCTGCTGGACGAAGCTCGTCTGGAAGTCCGAAAGCGTGAACGCCTTCTTGAATTGCGCGATCAGGATGTCGTTGAGGTTGTTCGCCATTCCCCAGAGGAAGAACAGCGCGACCGTCAGCACGATCGCCGGCACATATTTCCTGTCGGCGGTCGTTCCGCGCATTGATCCACTCCTGGTTATGTTTTTGTTCGTCAGTCTATCGCGCGGTCGAGATGGGTGTAGCCGCCATCGACGTAGAGCCATTGTCCGGTCGTGTGGCTCGCCCGGTCGGAGAGCAGGAAGACCACCGTGTCGGCGATCTCGCGATCCTCGGTCATGCGGTGGCCGAGCGGGATGCGCGCGACGATGCCGTCGAGTTTATCCGCCGGGTTGTCGAAGCTGTCGATCCAGCGCTGGTAGAGCGGCGTCATCACCTCGGCGGGGATCACCGCATTGACGCGGATCCCGTCGCCGCGCAGCGCCACCGCCCATTCGCGGGTCAGCGCGAGTTGCGCACCCTTGGCGGCGGCATAGGCGCTGGTATCGCCTTGCCCGGTCACCGCGGTCTTCGACGAGATGTTGACGATCGCGCCGCGGTTTTTCCGCAGATGCGGCACCGCGTGATGCGCCATCGCGAAATAATGGACGAGGTTCTGGTCGAGCGACGCGCGGAACCGGGCGGGCGTCTTGTCGAGGCCGATATTGTCGTTGGCGCCGGCATTGTTCACCAGCCCGTCGATCCGGCCATAGCGCGCGACCGCCGCCTCGACCGCCGCCGCGCACGCATCGTCGTCGGACAATTCGGTCGCGACGAACAGGTGCTCGGCCGTGAAATCCTCGGGCGCGCTCCGCGACACGATCACCGGAATTGCGCCTTCTTCGGCCAGCCCGCGGGCGATGGCGAGGCCGATGCCGGCCCCGCCACCCGTGACGATGACGACCTTGCCGTCGAGCCCGAGCTTCATCCGGCGAACCGATAGTCGATCAGCGACTGCGGCTTCATCTCAATCGAATACCCCGGCAGCGTCGGCGGCATATAGGCTGCATCGCGGATCACGCAGGGGTCGACGAAATGCTCGTGGAGATGGTCGACATATTCGATCACGCGCCCCTCCTTGGTCCCGGAGAAGCACAGATAGTCGATCATCGACAGATGCTGGACATATTCGCACAGCCCGACGCCGCCTGCATGCGGGCACACCGGCAGGTCGTACCTGGCCGCGAGCAGCAGCACCGCGAGCACCTCGTTGACGCCGCCCAGACGGCAGCTGTCGATCTGCACGACGTCGATCGCACCCGCCGCCATGAACTGTTTGAACATGATGCGGTTCTGGCACATCTCGCCGGTCGCGACCTTCACCTCGCCGATCGCATCGCGGATCGCCTGGTGGCCGAGGATATCGTCGGGGCTGGTCGGCTCCTCGATGAACCAGGGTTTGGCGAAGGCGAGCGCGTTGACCCATTCGATCGCCTGCGGAACGTCCCACACCTGGTTCGCGTCGATCATCAGTTTCCGGTCGGGGCCGAGCACATCGCGCGCGATCGTGAGGCGACGAATATCGTCCTCCAGATCGCGCCCGACCTTCAGCTTGATATAGTCGAACCCGGCATCGACCGCTTCCTGGGCCAGCCGCCGCAGCTTCTCGTCGGGATAGCCGAGCCAGCCCGCCGACGTGGTGTAGCAGGGGAAGCCGGTCGCCTCGAGATCGGCGATCCGCTCGGCCTTGCCCGCAGCGCGGTTCGTCAGCAGCGTGAGAGCATCTTCGGGGGTGATCGCGTCGGTCAGGTACCGGAAGTCGATCGTACGGACCAACTCCTCCGGCGTCATGTCGGCGACGAGGCGCCAGACCGGCTTGCCGACCGCCTTAGCCCACAAGTCCCAGATCGCGTTGACCACCGCGCCGGTCGCAAGATGGATCGCACCCTTGTCAGGTCCGATCCAGCGCAACTGGCTGTCCCCGGTCAGATGTCGCCACATCCGTCCCGGATTCTCGATGATCCAGTCGAGGTCGAGCCCGATCACGAGATGCCGCATCGCCTCGATCGCCGCGACGCAGATGTCGTTGCCGCGACCGATCGTGAAGGTCAGGCCGTGGCCTTCGAGCCCGTCCGTATCAGTGTCGAGCACCACATAGGCGGCCGAGTAATCCGGATCGGGGTTCATCGCGTCGGAGCCGTCGAGCCCCGCGCTGGTCGGAAAGCGAAGGTCGATCGTCCGGAGGCCGGTGATTTGCGTCATGCGGCGGCGATCATCGTCTGGGTCTGCTCGCCCAGGCCCTCGATACCGAGCCGTACGGTCTGGCCTGCGCGCAGGTACACCGGCGGCTTCTGGCCGAGACCGACGCCGGCTGGCGTGCCGGTCGAGATGATGTCGCCCGCCTCCAGCGTGCAGAAGTCGCTGAGATAGGAGACGATCGTCGCGACGTCGAAGATCATGTTGGCGGTGGTGCCGTCCTGATAGCGATGGCCGTCGACTTCGAGCCAGAGGTTGAGGTTTTGCGGATCGACCTTGTCGGCGGTGACGAGCCAGGGGCCGATCGGCCCGAACGTGTCGCAGCCCTTGCCCTTGTCCCACGTACCGCCGCGCTCGAGCTGGAACGCGCGCTCGGACACGTCGTGGACGACGCAATAGCCAGCGACGTGCGACAGCGCGTCGGCCTTGGCGATGTTGCGGCCGGGTGTGCCGATGACGACGCCGAGCTCGACTTCCCAGTCGGTCTTTTCCGAGCCGCGCGGGATTTCGACATCGTCGTTCGGGCCCTGGATCGCGCTGGTCCACTTGCCGAATACGACCGGCTCGGCGGGGAGCGCCATGTTGCTCTCGGCGGCGTGGTCCGAATAGTTCAGGCCGATGCAGATGAACTTGCCGGTGCGCGCGACGCACGGCCCGATCCGGGGGGCGCCCTCGACCTTGGGCAGCGTCGCCACGTCGAGCGCGGCGATCTTCGCAAGGCCTTCGGGCGACAGCACCTCGCCGGCGATGTCGCCGAGTTCCGCGGGCAGCGCGCGGATGACGCCGTCCTGGTCGAGGATGCCGGGCTTTTCCTGGCCGCGTGGGCCGTAACGCAACAGTTTCATCTGATGATCCTTAGTTGACCCAGCCGCCGTCGATCACATGGACCGCGCCGGTGGTGAAGCTCGATTCGTCGCTGGCAAGATACAGGAACAGCGCGGCGATTTCCTCGGCGCGACCGAGGCGGCCCATAGGCTGGCGCGCGACGAATGCGGCGTCGGCCTCGCTGACCGAAATGCCCTGCGACCCTGCTTGAGTGACGATGCGTTCGCGCAGAGAAGGGGTCTCGATCGTGCCGGGGCATACGCAGTTGCAGCGGATGCCGCGCCCGACGAAATCGGCGGCGATCGCCTTGGTCAGGCCGACCACCGCTGCCTTCGATGCGCCGTAAGCGTAGCGGTTGGGGATGCCCTTCACACTCGATGCGATGCTGCTCATGTTGACGATCGCACCGCCGCCGCGCGCCAGCATGCCGGGCAGGAACGCGCGGGTCATGCGGTGCATCGCGTGGACGTTGAGGTCGAACGACAGCATCCAGTCGTCGTCGCTGCCCTGAAGAATATCGCCCGCCGCGACGAAGCCGGCGACGTTGGCGAGAATGTCGATGTCGCCGATCGCGGCGGGCAGTGCGGCGATCGCGCTGGCGTCGAGCAGGTCGACGAGGAGACGTTCGACGCCTTCGATCGCCTGCAACGCATGGCCGTCGCGGTCGAGTGCGAACACGCGTGCGCCCTCGTCGCGGAAGCGTTCTGCGGTGGCGCGGCCGATGCCTTGTGCCGCCGCGGTCACTACCGCGGTCTTGCCGGACAGTCTCATTCCATCTCCTGCGCGTCGTTATGCGTTTCGTTGGTTTTATTAGTCAAAGTGACTTTTGGAAAGGGGCGGCGGCGCTATTGTCGTATGAATACGCCGTATCGAAGGAATTTCCGTGACGTATCGCATCGTGAGTGCACTCGACCTCGTCGACGACGCAGACCTGATCGCCGCCTACCGCGAACGCCACGCGCCGGGCGCGGTGCGGCCCGAGGTCGTGCGCGACATCGTCCAGCGGGGGTATCGTGAGATGGAGATCTGGCAGGTCGCCGACCGCCTCGTGATGATCGCCGAGGTCGAAGACGATTTTCCGCGCGCGGCCGACCCGGCTTTGCAGCCTGTCGTCGCGTCGTGGGAGACGGCGATGGACGTGTATCAAAAGCCGATCGACGCGACCGGACCGAAATGGGCGGTGATGGAGCGGATCTTCTCGCTCGCGGATCAGACCGCCGGCTAGTCCTTCTTCGGTCCGATGCGGTTACGGTGTGAGCGTCACGAAGCTGTCCATGACGCGCTTGCGGCCCGACTGTTCGAAATCAATCTCCAGCTTGTTGCCTTCGATCTCTGCGATCAGGCCGTAGCCGAACTTCTGGTGGAAGACGCGCATGCCTAGCGACAGGTCGTCGCGGCCCTTGTTGCCGAGGCTGATCGCGCTCGACCGGCTCTCGACGACGCGAGCGGGCTTGGCCGAGAAGGTGCTGCCCGTGCCTGCCGCGCGCTGCCAGCCTGGGCCTCGACCGGTGCCGCGTGCAACATCCGCGAAGGGGTCGGCGCGGTCGGACCAGTTGGCTTGCCAGAGGCTCGCGCCTCCGGACATCGTGGTTTCCGTATCGATATGCTCGGCAGGGAGTTCGGCGACGAAGCGTGACGGGATCGACGAGTTCCACTGGCCGTAGATGCGGCGGTTGGCGGCGTGGATGATGACCGCGAGCCGGCGTGCGCGCGTGATCGCGACATAGGCGAGGCGGCGTTCCTCTTCGAGGCTCTTCACGCCGCCTTCGTCGAGCGAGCGCTGTGACGGGAACAGGCCCTCTTCCCAGCCGACCAGGAACACGGTGTCGTATTCGAGGCCCTTCGCCGCGTGGATCGTCATGATCGTGACCTGCGGATCCTGCGCACCGCCCTCGTTGTCCATCACCAGCGACACGTGTTCGAGGAACGCGCCGAGCGAGTCGTATTCCTCCATCGCGCGGACGAGTTCGCTAAGGTTCTCAAGACGGCCGGTGGCTTCGACCGACTTTTCGGCCTGGTACATCGCGGTGTAGCCGCTCTCGTCGAGCAACTGTCGCGCAAGTTCGGCGTGCGGCAGGCTGGTCGCCATGTCGCGCCAGCGGGCGATGTCGCCGACCAATCGGCCCAGCGACTTCTTCGCCGCACCGGTCAGTTCGTCAGTGTCGAGGATGCGCGCGGCGGCGGTGGTCAGCGGCGTGCCGGTGGCGCGCGCGAGCTGGTGGATGCGCGCGACCGCCTTGTCGCCGAGGCCGCGCTTGGGGACGTTGACGATTCGTTCGAAGGCAAGGTCGTCCGCGGGTTGGTTGACGACGCGGAGGTAGGCCAGCGCATCGCGGATCTCGGCGCGTTCGTAGAAGCGGAAGCCGCCGACGATCTTGTACGGCATGCCGATCGCGATGAAGCGGTCCTCGAACTCGCGCGTCTGGTGCTGCGCGCGGACCAGAATCGCGACCTCGTCTAGGCTCTTTCCGGAGCGGCGGACGATGTCGATTTCCTCGCCGACGCGCCGCGCTTCCTCGGGACCGTCCCAGACGCCGATGACCTTCACCTTCTCGCCCACGTCGCGCTCGGTCCACAGCTGTTTCCCCAGCCGTCCGCCGTTGTTCGCGATCACGCCCGAGGCGGCGCCGAGAATGTGCGGCGTGCTGCGGTAATTCTGTTCGAGGCGGATGACCTTGGCGCCCGGAAAGTCGCGCTCGAACTTCAGGATGTTCTCGACCTGCGCGCCGCGCCACGAATAGATCGACTGGTCGTCGTCGCCGACGCAGGCGATGTTCTTGCGCTCCTGCGCGAGCAGCCGCAGCCAGAGATATTGCGACGAGTTGGTGTCCTGATACTCGTCGACCATGATGTATTTGAAGCGCTGCTGGTACAGGCTCAGCACGTCGCGGTGCGTCTTCAGGATGACGAGCATGTGGAGCAGCAGGTCGCCGAAATCGCACGCGTTCAGCGCGATCAGGCGGGCTTGGTATTGCTGGTACAGCTCACCGCCGCGGCCGTTGGCGTAGCGTTCGCTCTCGCCCGCATCGATATCGGCCGGGACGAGGCCCTTGTTCTTCCACTGGTCTATCAGCCCGGCAAGGCTGCGTGTCGGGAAGCGCTTCTCGTCGATGTCGGCGGCGAGGATGAGTTGCTTCAACAGCCGCAACTGGTCGTCGGTATCGAGGATCGTGAAGTTCGATTGCAGCCCGACGAGTTCGGCGTGGCGGCGCAGCATCTTCGCGGCGATCGCGTGGAACGTGCCGAGCCACGGCATCCCCTCGACCGCGTCGCCGACGAGGCGGCCGACGCGCTCGCGCATCTCGCGTGCGGCCTTGTTGGTGAAGGTGACGCTCAGGATCTCCGACGGCCACGCCTTCCTGGTGAAGATCAGGTGCGCGAGGCGGGCGGTCAGCGCCGCGGTCTTGCCGGTACCGGCGCCGGCTATGATGAGGACGGGACCGTCGGTGGTCAGCACCGCCTCGCGCTGCGGCGGATTGAGGCCGCGGAGATAGGGGGGCTCGGCTTGCGGCGCGGACGTTTGGGCGATCTGGTTCACCGGTGAACAGGTAGGGAACGGGGGGCGATGGGGCAAGCGAGTAACGCTTGCGCGGGGCGACGATGCGTGGAACAAGTGAGGAACATTGCAGGGGGACGGACATGCTGGCGGGACGATGTCATTGCGGAGCGATCAGCTATGTCGCGACGGGGGAACCCGAGCATCATGCGCTGTGCCATTGCAGCGATTGCCGACGGAGCGCGGGGGCGCCGATGGTGGGCTGGATCGCGTTCAAGACCGAGCAGCTGACGATCTCCGGTGATCCGGTGACGTATGAATCGTCGACGAACGGCCGGCGGCAGTTCTGCGGACGGTGTGGAACGGGGCTTTTCTACACCAACGCCGAGCATCTGCCGGGGATCATCGACGTGCAATCCTGCACGCTGGACGATCCCGAGGCGGTGGCGCCGGGCGCGCATATCCAGGTGGCCGATCGCTTGGCGTGGATGGCTGACGTGACCGCGCTGCCGGCGTTCGAGCGGTATCCCGGTATGTGATCATACGTCCGAGATAGATTTTCGACGCGTCGTCGGACCGTCGCCGAACCGTCGCGCGGGCGTCATGAAGTGCGCCTAGGGGATGCGCAGCGACGAGGTTCGTCGTCGGAGATGCCACATCCAGAAAGGCGTCCCGACGCGCTGGCGCCGTCGCCCGCAGGCCGAGCCCTGCGGACCGCAGGACCATTTGAGGAACATCATCATGAAGCTTTTCATCAGCGTCGCTTCGGCGGCGATCGTCGGCGCGTGCCTGTTTTCCACGGCTGCGTCGGCGAGTTCCGGGCGCGAGCCGGTGTCGGTACGCGTGTCGCGCGCCGGGCTCGACCTGACCAGCGACGCCGGGCGGACCGCGTTCCAGCGCCGGCTGAGATCGGCGATCGCCAGCGCCTGCCAGCCACGTAGCGGTGGGCTCGACGCGCTCGCCGATGCGCAGCGGTGCCGCAGGGAAATGACCGCGGATGCTGGCGTGAAGATGGCGGTGTTGTTTGGGCGTAGTGGGACGCAGATCGCGAGCATCGGTACGGCTCGGTGAACCAGCGCGCGGCGAACTGATCTTTCGGCGGAGTCGCTGCGACGATCCTCCCCGCAAGGGGGAGGATCGTTAGGGGTGGCGTCCCAAATCAGGGCGAACCATCGCCTGATCTATATCTGTCATAAGATTGTCATCGTAAGGGCCGACTGCACATTCCCATGGCAACCTCCACATTTGCACCCGACGCGATGACGGCTGATTCGGCCGCTACGGCGCCAGCGCTGCACACCGGTCCCAAGCTCGATCATTCGCTGCATCCGTCGGGGCGGTGGATCTTCCTTGCCGTCCTGATCGGCGGGCTGGCCTATGCCGGGTTCAGCATCGCGTTCGACACCGCACAGGTCGGCGAGAGCCTGGCTGGCGGAGCGTTCGCGTTCCTCGCGCTGGCGTTGCTGATCGCGCTCGGGTTCGAGTTCGTGAACGGGTTCCACGATACCGCCAACGCGGTCGCCACCGTCATCTATACGCACTCGATGCCCGCGCCGTTCGCGGTCGTCTGGTCGGGGTTCTTCAACTTCCTCGGCGTGATGCTGTCTTCGGGCGCGGTGGCGTATTCGATCGTCACGCTGTTGCCGGTCGACCTGATCCTGAACGTCGGCAGCGTCGGCGGGTTCGCGATGATCTTCGCGCTGCTGCTCGCGGCGATCCTGTGGAACCTGGCGACCTGGGCGGTCGGGCTGCCCAATTCGTCGAGCCATGCGCTGATCGGCTCGATCCTGGGCGTCGGGCTAGCCAACCAACTGATCAATGGCGGCGGGGCCGATGGGACGTCGGGCGTCGACATGGTCCAGGTCTGGAAAGTGCTCTCCGCGCTCGCGTTCAGCCCGATCGTCGGGTTCGTCGGCGCGCTGCTGATGCTGCTCGTGATGAAGCGGTTCCTGCGCGACAAGAAACTGTACGAGGCGCCCGAGGGCCAGACGCCGCCGCCGCGCGGCATCCGGGCGCTGCTGATCGGCACCTGCACGGCGGTCAGCTTCGCGCATGGCAGCAACGACGGACAGAAGGGCATGGGGCTGATCATGCTCATCCTGATCGGTTGCGCGCCGACTGCCTATGCGCTGAACCGGACGATGCCCGAGAGCGCGATGCCGGCGTTCGTGCAGACCGCGCAATCGGCGTCGGCGGCGTACCGCGCGCATGCCGACGGTGCGCCGGCGGATGTCGGTACGGCGCGTGCGCAGGTCACGCAGGCGCTGAAGACCAAGCACGTCGCCGACCCGGTCATCTATGGCGCGTTGGCGGCGTTGTCGGACGACGTGTCGAGCCGGATCGAGGGCTATGGGTCGCTCGGCAAGGTGCCCGCCGCGGCGACGCCGAACCTTCGTAACGACATGTACCTCGTGCTCGATACGACCAAGCTGATCGCCGAAGACAAGTCCGCGCAGAGCCGCTTTACCGCGCAGGAGATCACGACGCTCAAGAGCTACAATAGCGGGCTCGAACAGGGCACGCGGTACATCCCGACCTGGGTGAAGGTCACCGTCGCGCTGGCGCTGGGGCTGGGGACGATGGTCGGGTGGAAGCGGATCGTCGTCACCGTGGGCGAGCGGATCGGCAAGACGCACCTGACCTACGGGATGGGCGCATCGGCGGAACTGGTCGCGGCGGCGACGATCCTGTTGGCGGTCAAATACGGCATGCCGGTGTCGACCACGCACATCCTGTCTTCTGGTGTGGCGGGCGCGAGTGTTGCCAACGGGGCCGGGTTGCAGCGGCGCACGGTAATGAACATGGCGCTTGCTTGGGTGATGACGTTGCCGGTGGCGATGTTGCTGTCGGGTGGGTTGTATTGGTTGCTGCTGACGGCGGCGCATTCGCTGGGGTATTGAAACTGCTCGCGTCATCCTGACGAAAGTCAGGATCCAGAGCCACGGAAGACATCGCCTGTTACTCTGGATCCTGACTTTCGTCAGGATGACGGGGGGTAGGTTGTACAGGCCGGGTGCGCGGTGCCCGATGCCGGCACGGGGCATGGGAACCGGTTCCCCGCGTTGCGGGTTGCCGGGACCATGCGATTGCGATGCTCGATATGCGGAAACTGGGACTGGATCGCGCGCGACGACTGGTTCGAGTGTAGCCACTGCCGCCTGCTCGTTCGCGACGTGAGCGAGGTCGGTGCGGCGGCGGAGGACATCATCGCGCGGCTCGAACGCGGCATCGTCGATCTGGAGCGCGAGCCGGCCGAGCGCTGGACGCTCGACCCCGCGGGTTTGCGCAACGCGGCATGGCGGTTCGGGTTCGAGGTCGAACCGATCGAAACGACGCACGATGACGTCCGCTTTCCCCCGCATTACCGGCCCGCGCGCGCCCGCCCGATCGCGGCGACGCCGGTACCGCATGCGATCGGCCTCGGAGTCATGGCGCGGCCTGCCGACCTGAACGACATCCTGCAGATCGCAACCGATTACTGCCATGCGTTCGCCCGGATCGTGGTGCTGCTCGACGATACTGAAGACCACGCGCGCGAACTCGCCAGGCGAGTGCCGTGGATCGAGGTCCGGAGCCACCCGCTCGACGGAGATTTTGCGAGCCAGCGCAACCGGTTGCAGGACATTATGCAGACCCAATGGGTGCTGCAGATCGATACCGACGAGCGGCCGGACGCGGCACTGCTGGGTGCGCTGGGCTGGCTGGTCGCGGCGGCGGATCGCGACGGGCTGCGTTCGCTCGGGTTGCCGCGGCGCAATCTCGTCGATGGCGTGCAGTCGGCGTCCTATCCGGACATCCAGTACCGCCTCAATCGCAGCGACATCCGATTTGCTGGACGCGTGCACGAACGGCCGGTCGTGCCGTTCGTCGAGAGTTCGCTCGCGCTAGCAGGGGCGCTCGAACACCGGCTCGACGGCGAGCGGGTGCGCGAACGGACGCGGATCTACGAAGCGATGTCGACGGGCGCGGGCAGGCCGGAGGACGAGGCGTTGCTGCTGGCCCCCTTCGATTCCGTCGCGGTGCGATAGACCGCGATCGTCTGCGCCGCGAGCGTGTCGCGGGTAAACATGCCCGATGCCTTGCGGCTGGCTGCGGCATAGTGCGCGCGTAGCGCTGAGTCCTCGATCAGGCGTTGGATCTGGGTCGCGAGATCGTCCCCGGTGCAATGCTTGGCGAGCAGCCCTGCGCCACTTTCCCCGATGAACAGCCGCGCGCTCGGGTCCTCGGCGCAGGCGACGACCGGGCGGCCGAACATCATCGCCTCCTGATAGACGAGCCCGAAGCTTTCATAGCGCGACGGTGCGACGATTACGTGCGCGGCCTCCATCAGATCGTGAAGCAGCGGTTCGTCGACGCGGTGGTGGCAGCGCAGTCGCGCGCGGGCGGTCGTGGGCAATGCCTTGAGATCGTCCGCGTGTACTCCGACGATCGTCAGGCGGAAATCGCGCATCCCGGCATCGCCACGACGCGCGAGGATCCGCAGCGCCATGATCAACGCGTCGAAGCCCTTGCGATGCTCGTCGCGCCCGACGAACAGAAGCTCGATCGGTCGCCCCTCGATGCCTTCGTCCGGGTAGGTCGCCGCAGTCCCGCGCGCGACGATCTCGGGGGGCAGGCTGAGCCCGATAACCGCGTGCCGGCCGTCCGGGTTCGGCGCCATGACGCCGTATAGCGCGGCGATCTTCTCGCCGTGGAGTTGGGTGTTCGAAATGAGCGCCTTGCTGAACCGCGCGGACAGTTGCTCGGCGAGCATCGCGGCACGTCGATCGAACCGATCGCGAAGGCTTGTGACATCGGCTGCGGAGGTTGCCGCCGGGGTCGAGTTGCGCGTTACGAGCGGGGCTGGGCCGGCAAGCGCGATGGCGAGACCGGGCGCGTACCAATTGGTCGCCTCGATCACGTCGAACGGCTCGCGACGATGCTCGCGCCGCACCGCGCGACGGAATGCGAGCGGAGCGACGGCATGGCCGACAGCCGCGAGCTTGCGGACCCGTGCCGACAGCGATCCTTCGCGCAGACCACAACCGATGACCGTCACGCGCCCATCCCGGTTGGCATCCCCGCTGGCGTCTCGGCGATCCATCGTGAAGACGGTTACGTCGTGGCCGGCACCGGCCAGCGACTGCGCGATCTCACGTGCGGCACGGGTAAGACCGCTCTTCTCGGGAGGATAGGCCCATGTGAGCAGAGCGATCCTCACGCGGCGTCGATCTGCGCCGGACGCATCATGCTGATCTGCATCAATGGCGGGCTTTTAAGTATCATCTGCCCGGAACCCGGCAACCCCGCCGACGGTTCCTCGGATGAATCACAGATGAATGGGGGAAGGGTGTTCGTTCTACATATCGCGTTGCAGGGATGTTTACGCGCAACCGACGTGGAGTACGGAATTACCGCCGATACCGGGGGGCATATCCGGTATTTGCTCGATCTGGTTGCCGCCGGTGGGCGGAACCCGGCAATCGACCGGATGGAAATCGTCACCCGGGCCTTCCATCACGCAGCCTATGCCGAATGCTATGCCGAGCCGATCGAGACGATCGACGGCACTACGCGCATCGTACGCCTGCTGACGGCGTCCGACGCGTACCTGGCCAAGGAAGACCTGTGGACGGAGCATGACAGCTTGGTCGAGGCACTCGTCGCGCACATCGCCACGCTCGACCGCGCGCCCGACGTCATGCACGCGCATTATGCCGATGCAGGACTGATCGCGGCGAGGGTCTCGGCACGTACCGGCATCCCCTATGTTTTCACCGCCCACTCGCTGGGTCGGGTGAAGCGCGCGGCGTTCGATCGCGACTGTGCGGAGACCGCCGGGCTCGATCGTCGCATCGCGATCGAGGAAGAGGCGATTGCCGGCGCGGCGGCGATCATCGCCTCGTCGCGCGATGAGGCCGAAGTCCAATATGCCGATTACGATTCCTATGATCCCGGTCGGATCCGCGTGTTCGCCCCCGGTAGCGACCTAAAGCAGTTCGCGAACTGTCGCAGCGATCCGCGGGTCGATGCGCTCATCAACCGGTTCCTCGACGATCCTGCCAAGCCGGTAATCCTGGCCATCGCACGGCCGGTAACGAAGAAGAACCTTGCGGCGCTCGTCCACGCATATGGTCGATCGCCGTCCTTGCAGGCCGCGGCCAATCTCGTGATCCTCGCAGGGACGCGCGACGACAGTGCGACCCTGGAGCCCGAGATCCGGGACAATATCGCCGAGTTGCTCCAGTTGATCGACCGCTACGACCTGTACGGCAAGGTGGCCTATCCGAAGCAGCACCGGCCGGACGACATCGCCGCGGTCTACGCGCATGCCCGCGTCCGGGGGGGCGTGTTCGTCAACCCGGCATTGAACGAACCGTTCGGACTGACGTTGCTCGAAGCCGCCGCAAGCGGCCTGCCGGTGGTCGCAACCGATAGTGGCGGTCCGAACGACATCGTCGAGACTTGCGGCAACGGTATCCTCGTCGATCCGCGCTCGCCGACCGCGATCACAGATGCGATCGTCAAGATCCTCGACGATCCGGCGCTCTGGTCGCGCTATTCCGCGGCGGGGTCGGTCGCGATACGCGCCTACGACTGGGATCGTCACGTGCAACTCTATGCCGGGTTGCTCGAAGAGGTCGTCGGTGCATCGGTACCGTCGATCGCCGATCGCGATCCCGCGCTGCTTCTCGTGTCGGATATCGACGGGACCTTGATCGGTTGTGCACAAGGCGTCGGCGACTTCGCCGCGTGGCACGAGGCACAGACCGACGTCGCATTCGCTATCGCGACCGGGCGCAGTTTCCACAGCGCGATGGCGGTGCTCGGGCAGCACGATGCGCCGCGTCCCGAGATCCTGATTACCTCGGTCGGTTCGGAAATCTATTACCGGACGGTGCGCGGGGCGGTGTACGACCGCGACACCGAATGGGACGGGATCATCGCCGCGGGCTGGGACCGCGAGGCGGTTGCGGCGCTGATCGGGCAATATGCCGGACTGACGCCGCAAAGCCCGCTCGAGCAACGTCGGTTCAAGCTCAGCTATTTTGCGGACGGCGACATGGCGGCAGCGGAACGCGTTCGCGCGCTGCTCGCCGAACATGGCCATAGCTGCTCGATCATCCAGAGCCATGGCCGCTATCTCGACGTCCTGCCGCATGCCGCGTCGAAGGGCACCGCGGTCGAGCATGTCCGTCGGCGGCTTGGGCTCGAACCGCGCCAGGTGATCGTCGCGGGCGACAGCGGCAACGATATCGAGATGCTGCGATCGTCGCGGCACGCGATCATCGTCGGCAATTATTCCGATGGCCTGGCCTCGCGCGCGGACCTTGCGCATGGCTATGTCGCGGTCGGTCATCACGCGCGCGGTGTGATCGAGGGCGTGGCGTATTTCCGCGCAGCCACCGGGCATGGCGAACGGATCAAGCTGGCATCGTGAGCATCAGCGTCCTGACGCTGGTACGGGGTCGGCGCGCGCACCTCGTCAACCTCATCGCCGGGCTGAACGCATCGACGCGCAAGCCTGACGAACTGGTCGTGGCCTATATGCAGGAGGCGCCGCACGCCGACCTGCCGGCGACCGAATTCCCGGTGCGCGCAGTGTTCGTCGCGGGCGACGAGATGCCGCTGGCCGCGGCGCGTAACCGTGCGGCAGCGGCGGCCGTCGGCGAGCAGTTGATCTTTCTCGACGTCGATTGCGTACCGTCGCCGACACTGGTCGATCGGTATGCCGAAACTGCCGGATCGCCGGGTGGGATCAGGCTCGGCGAAGTGCTGTATCTCCCGGCCGAGGCATTGGAGGGCGGGATCGATTTCGCCATGCTGGACCGGATCGGCGTGCGTCACCCCGCCAAGCCACCGATCGCGACCGACGAAATCCGGCCGACACCAAGCCACGGCGAGCTTTGGGGCCTGTCGTTCGCGATCTCGGCGGCGGACTGGATGCGGGCAGGGGGGATGGACGAACGCTATGTCGGTTACGGCGGCGAGGAGACCGACTTTGCCGCACGGCTGGAGAAGGCTGGCGTGCCGATGTGGTGGGTCGGCGGTGCGCGGGCGTATCACCAGCATCATGTCGTCCATACGCCCGCGTATCAACATTTCGACGCGATCGTCCGCAACGCGCGATTGTTCCATGCGACATGGGGGCGGTGGTGCATGGATTACTGGCTCGGGCATTTCGCCGAGCGCGGTCTGATCGCGTGGGATGCGGACACGATTTCCGTGCTGCGGGGGCCGACCGCGGAAGAGGTTGCTGCGTCGAAGATGCCGCCGGAGATCTTGTTCAGCTGAGATGTGGCTTAACGCCAGGGCGGGGTTTCTACCCCGCGGCCCAGAGTGAAACCGCCAGCCCTTCCAGATAGTCCGCGGCGACCTTGGCTGCATCGGCGTCGTACAGGTCGGCGAGAGCGGCGGGGTCGAGTGCCTTCGCAGCGTCGAGAATACCGCGCCATGGCGCCAGTGCGCCGGGCCATGACGGGAGTGCGATCGCGGCGCCCAGTTCCGCCAGCCGCTCCGCCTTGCGGGTCTGCTCGCCGAAATACCGCCACTCGGGGGCGCAGACGTAAGGCCTGCCTACGCGCGCGATCTCGTGCACGGTGTTGTCGCCTGCCGATGCGATGACGACGTCGGCGGCGGCGATGTGGTCGGTGACGCCGGGGACCCAGCCGAGTTCGACGAGATTGCCGAAGTCGGTCTCATGGCCCTCGCGGTGGACCGGCCCGAGCACCAGCCACAGGGCGTCCGGCACTGCGCGCGCCGCCATCGTCAGCGGTGCGTAAGGAGTCCCTGCGCCGCCACCGCCGGTAAGCACGACGATGATTTCCTTGGTTGGATCGAGGCCGAGTTTCGCGCGTGTCTCGGCCTTGGTCGGAACGGGATCTACGGTAGTGCAAAGGCCGCCTGCGTAGCAGGTGTTGGCACGTACCCAGTCGGGGGTGTCGGCCTGTTCGAGCGCTTCGCCGAATGGGGCGAGCAGGCCGACGCTTGCCTGGTATGCGCCCAAATGACCTGGATCGAGGCGGTCGCCGTGCATGCGAATGCTGATCGCGGGTACGCTCGCGATCCGGGCGAGCAATGCGATCTCGGCCGAGACGTCGACCACGAACAGCGCCGGATCGACGTCGTCGAGGTGATCGACGATCGTCCGCATCGTCGCCCGGGTCTTCGCGACGCCGAGCGGAACGCAGTGCATCACATCGGGCGTGGCCTGCGCGAACAGGCCCGGAGTCGGCACCGGCGCGCCGATCATGTCAGGCAGCGCGGCGATCGTGATCGGTCGCTCGAACCCGTCGAACAGCGACGGCTTGGCGGTCAGGATCGTCACCGCGCGATCGGCCGGCAGTTCGCGGATGATCGCCATCGCGCGATTGGCATGCCCGCGGCCCTGATGATGGATGAAGAACGTGATCGGCTGGCTCATGCCGAACGCTCTACCGGAGCGACGCTCGAAGGCGAATGATATCGACCGGCATAGTCGGCGCTGAGCCCGAACGCCGCCTCGACCTCGGGATCGAGCCACGCGGTGATATGCTCGGCATCGGCCGGTGCGAGTTCGGGGTACGACGTGGGTACGTACGGCGCGTAACCTTGCCCCTTGTAGCTGGTGATGGGGACGAAGGTGTCGCGGTAGGCGATGCCGGTCACCGTGCCGAGCGCGGTAAGGAACGCGGCGGGATCGCGCGTGAAGGCATCGTAGCCCAGCAACGCCACGTTGTGCGCGCGATCGGTCAGGGACGACCAATGCCGCAGCTTCGCGGTACGCTTGGCGATGCAATTGGCGAAACGTTCGCCGGTCTCGGGATCGCGCTCGTGCAGCATCTCGTCGCCCTGCATCGGATGCCCCGGCTCGATATGGCCGAAATGGTCGTCCCAATAGCTGTGCCAGCGGCTGCGAATGAAGGCGTCGAACGGTTGCGCCTTGAGGTCGGGATGTGCGTGCCAGGGCTGGCGGTGCAGGCTGCGGGCCCAGTCATACGCATCGCGCGCCACGACCAGCACCAGCGTATCCTTCACGAACAGCGTCTGCGGCGGCACGAACCAGTGCTTGAACCCGAACGCCTCGGTGATCTCGGCACCCGGCATGTTCGCCTCGATCGTTCGCGTGACGATGTTGGTGCCGCTGCACCGCTGTCCATAGATCTGGATGCGCGTGATCGGCACGTCACCGCGCTTTATAATCCGGAGGCCGGGTAAAGGCCGATGCCAGTTCAACGGCTTGACGGGCGGTTTGGAAGCGATCGACATAGCGGATTGCCGCTAGCGCCGACTGGGGCTTCGTACAACCATCTCACCGTCGTACGGCCTTGGTCCTGCCGATGGAGCGACCGTCCGCATGCGGAAACATGCGGGACAAACGTCGGGTCCACGCGACCGGCATGATCGCGAACCATCACGGCTTGCCCGGCCCTGCTTCGTACGTTCCCCATGAGAACGCCTTTGCCACCACCGAGGCAGAGCGCCCGGACGGCGCGCGGATCGTCGTCGTCGACGATGATCCTGGCCTGCGCGCCTTGCTCACCGCGTTTCTCGTCGATCACGGACTTCTGGCGGAGGCGGTGGACAGCGGGGCCGCACTGCGCACGCTACTGCGACGGTCGTCCTGCGACCTGGTCGTCCTCGACATGATGATGCCGGGCGAGGACGGGCTGTCGGTGCTCCGGACGCTCGTGCGGGATGCCACCGCGCCCGCCGTCATCATGTTCTCCGCGCTGGGCAGTGAAGTGGACCGCGTCGTCGCACTCGAACTGGGCGCCGACGATTACGTGACGAAACCGTCCAGTCCGCGCGAGATCCTGGCGCGGATACGCTCGGTATTGCGACGGCGGGGCACGCGTCCAGCGACCGTGGAGGCCAGTCACGTCGCGGACGGCGCGCATTCGGGCTCGTGCGACGTTTTCGCGTTCGCGGGATGGACGCTCGATTGCCGGATGCGCGTGCTTCATGCGCCGGACGGGGCGGTCGTCCGGTTGACCGACGGCGAGTATCTTCTGCTCCACGCCTTCGTCTCCGAGCCGCAGACGGTCC
Organism: Sphingomonas arabinosi; assembly: GCF_036663715.1. Classification (NCBI taxonomy): domain Bacteria; kingdom Pseudomonadati; phylum Pseudomonadota; class Alphaproteobacteria; order Sphingomonadales; family Sphingomonadaceae; genus Sphingomonas; species Sphingomonas arabinosi. The sequence continues at coordinate 35,929 of NZ_JAXOJN010000010.1, read as the reverse complement.
ATTCGCGCGACGACATGATCGCGCGGTCGGGGCGTACCGAGAGCATGGCGCGCGGACGGACCATCGACGTCAACATCAGCCGATTGCGCCGCAAGCTGCTGGCGTTCGACCCGACCGAGATCATCCGGACGGTTCGCGGCAACGGCTATGTCTTCATGCCGACGGTCGTACCGAGGTAGCCCGCGGACCGCGACGCGATTGCTGCACCGGCACGCACGCGGTAGATTCTGCGGATGCAGACATTCCCGCCCCTCGATAGACGTACCGCACCATGACCCGCGCCGTGACCCGCATCGACGCGCACCAGCATTTCTGGTCCTATGCGCCCGCGGCGTTCGATTGGATCGATCCCGGCAGCGTGCTTGCGCGGGATTTCGTCCCGGACGATCTGATGCCGTTGCTCGACGCTGCGGCGATCGACGGTTGCATCGCCGTGCAGGCATGCCAGTCCGATGCGGAGACAGACTGGCTGCTCGATCTGGCGGCGGCAAACCCGCGCATCGTCGGCGTGGTCGGCTGGATCGATCTGCGCGCCGACGACGTGGTGCAGCGGCTTCAGGCTCGCGCCGCCTCGTCCAAGCTGGTCGGTTTTCGGCACGTCGTCCAGGACGAGCCGGACGATGCATTCCTGCTGACTCCTGCCTTCGTTCGTGGGGTCCGTGCAGCCCTGGAGCAGGGCTTCAGCTACGACATTCTCGTCAAGCCGCGGCAGGCGATCCATGTCCGTCGATTTTGCGATGCCGTTGCGGCAAGCCTTTCGGAGGCTCCACGACTGATCCTGGATCACGGTGCCAAGCCGGATATCGCGCAGGGTGGCTGGCAGCCATGGGCCGACGCAGTTGCCGACATGGCGCAGGTGCCGTCGCTCTATTGCAAGATATCCGGCCTCGTGACGGAAGCGGACCACGCGACATGGACGGGGGATCAGATCGCGCGGTACCTCGATCATCTGCTCGCTTGCTTCGGTCCTGATCGCCTGATCTTCGGGTCCGATTGGCCGGTGTGCAGGCTTGCCGCCGAGTATCGCCGGGTCGTCGACCTGATCGAGGACTTCGTCACGCGCGCCTGCCCAGGTGCGCGTGACGGGATCTTCGGTGGCAATGCGGCGACAGCCTATCGTCTCTAGCGCTCCACGTCGGACCATTCGCCGCGGCCGATCCGCTCCGCGGCGTCGGCGATGGCGGAGCGGGCGGCAACGTCGTCGCGGAGTTCGGCTGGGAAACCTAGTCCGGCATCGACGAGGCGGGCAACGACATCGGCCGGCGTGCCTTCCCGTGCGGCGGCCGAGAGACGATCGCCGGCCGGGTCTACGATCGCCATATCCTCCCGTGCGCGTCGGATCAGGAAGGCGACCCATGCGCCGAGCACGGTCACGATCCCGGTCGGCATCCGCCCCGCCCGGCGGTTGGCGATCAGCGTATCGCCGAGCCGGTATGGCAGCTTTTGCGAGCCGTCCTGCGCGATCTGGTCGAGCCGGTGGATGATGACGGGATTGCGGAACCGCTGGAGCACGGCGGCGCGGTAGGCATCCAGATCGAAACCGGGAGTGCGCGGCAGCATCGGGATGACGTCGTCGCGGATCATCGCATCCACGAAGCGGGCAAGCGCTGGGTCGGCCATCGCGTCGGCTACGCTCGCGGCACCGCGCAACAGTCCGATATAAGCGAGCGTCGAATGCGCGCCGTTCAGGATCCGCAGCTTCGCCTTCTCATAACTGGCGACGTCGCTGGTGATCGTCGCACCCACCGCGGCAAGATCGGGGCCGAGCGGGGCGCCGATGTCCTCGATGACCCACTGCGCGAAGGACTCTCGCTGAACGGCGGCGAGATCTTCGAGGCCGATCGCTTCGGCGACGCTGTCGTACAGCGCGCCATCGGAGGCTGGTGTGATCGAATCGACCATCGTCGACGGGACCCGCACTTCGCCGTCGATCCAGTCGGCCAGTCCCGCATCGCGCGCCTTTGCGAACGCGACGAGTGCGGCATGAAGTTTGGCACCGTTGTTGGCGAGATTGTCGCACGGCATCGGCACGAACGGCGCTATCCCGGCGTCTCGGCGAGCGGCGAGGCCAGCGACCAGCCACCCGACGAGGCTGCGCGGTGTCCCGCCACCGGCGAGGTCCTGCGCGATGTCGGGATGCGAGAGGTCGAGCGTGCCGTCGGCTGCGAGGCAATAGCCCTTCTCCGTGACGGTCGACGTCGCCAACCGGATCGCGGGATCGCCGAGCAACGCCAGCGTCTCTGCGGCATCGTCAGGGCCCAGGAACCGGCGATGCGCGCCGATCACGCGGTTCGAGGACTCAGCGTCGCGGATCGCGAGCGTGTAGAGGCCGTCCTGCTCGGCAAGCGCTGCGACGGTCCCTTTGCTGCGCATCGACACCGCAGCGATCCCCCAGCGCGGATCATGCCCCAATACCGCGTCGATATACGCCGCCTGATGCGCGCGGTGGAACGCTCCCGGCCCGAAATGCACGATACCGACCGTCGGCAAGGGTCGGCTTCGCGGGCTTTCGATCGTCGATGGCAGCTGGTCCAGCGTCGCGTGATTAAGTCGTGTCAAAGCGTTACCCCGAAATTCCGAATTGCGATTTGCGTCCGTCGCTGCGTCCCGCACCGCGTCTGCCGACTTTGGCCTTTAGGGAACGGCCGTGTCTACGGCGTTCGCACTGACGTTCCCAGTCGCGTGGCAGGCGGGACCGATTATCTGCCCTTATGCCTGGGTCAGCGTCGGCCGGATGCGACTACTCAAGGGCAGCAAAGCCAGCGCCGTATTCCAGCGTGGTCGCGAATGCGATCGTCGACAGGCCGAGCTTGGCATGGCCGTCCGTGCGGAAAATATCCGGCGTGAGCGGGTCATCCGCGCTTACGATATGGGGACATGTTCACGCTTCGCGCGAGCCGGCACAACAACTTAGACCCGGCCATTTCTACAATGGCGGGGTGGCTCCCTGAGTAGGATTCGAACCTACGGCCACTCGATTAACAGTCGAGAGCTCTACCGCTGAGCTATCAGGGATCGTTGCCGGAGGCGGCTCTATAAACGGCCAGTCGGGCGATGCAAGCAGGTTTGTTTGAAAAAGTGAAAGTCCGGGACGAACCGCGGGTCAGGCGACGAACTGTTCCATCGTGATGCGGTCGTCGAGCGCGTGCTCGGGATCGAACAGCAATGTGAGTTCGCGGGCGCGGTCCATGCAGATGTCGACCTGGGCTACGTCGCGGATTTCGCGCTGGTCGGCGACTGCGGAGACGGGGCGCTTGCCGGGGTCGAGCACGCGGATGCGGATCCGCGCCTTGTCGGGCAGGATCGCGCCGCGCCAGCGCCGTGGGCGGAACGGGCTGATCGGCGTCAGCGCGACCATGCCCGAGCCGAGCGGCAGGATCGGGCCGTGTGCGGAGAGGTTGTACGCGGTCGAGCCGGCGGGCGTTGCGACCAGGATGCCGTCGCAGGCGAGTTCGGCAAGGACGATGCGATCGTTTACCGTCACTTCTAGGTTGGCGGTTTGGCGTGTCTCTCGCAGGAACGAGACTTCGTTGATCGCGGGCAGCGTGTGCGTGCGACCGTCGACGCCGATTGCCGTCATGCTGAGCGGGATGACCTTGAAGGGTTTTGCACGCTCCAACCGGTCCGTGAGGCCGTGGTGGCGCCATTCGTTCATCAGGAAGCCCACCGTACCCAGGTTCATCCCGAACACGGGGACGGGCGGCTTGCGGCGTTCCAGCATCGTGTGGAGCGTCTGGAGCATGAAGCCGTCGCCGCCGAGCGCGATGACGACGTCCGCGTCCTCGACGGGCACCCACTCACCCATGTCGGCGAGTTCGGCCTGGGCGGCACGAGCGGGCGGGGTGTTGGACGCGACCAGCGCCCGCCGCTCGTACAGGCTCATCCGCCGGTGACGCTCATGTGCCGCGCGACGGCGGGACCTTCGCCCTGGCCGATGCGGAAGTCGTGCGCCTTGGGCTTGGCGAACAGGCCGGCGTCGATCGCTTCGTCTAGACCGGCGGTGCCGCCCTCGCGCAACGCCGCCTTGAGATCGACCTGATCGTCATGGCCGAGGCACATGTAGAGCTTGCCCTCGGTGGTGAGACGGACACGGTTGCAGCCGTCGCAGAAATTGGCGGTCAGCGGCGAAATGAGGCCGAGCCGGGTCGTCGTGCCGTCGACGTTCCAGTAGCGTGCGGGGCCACCGGTCTTGTGCGCGTCGCGGGCCAGCGTGAATTGCTGGCCGAGGTCTTCAAACACCTTGGTCAACGGCAGGAAACGATCGGTGCGGTCCTCGTCGATCGCGCCCAAGGGCATCGTTTCGATCAGCGACAGGTCGAAGCCCTCGTCGCGGCACCAGGCGAGCATCGGTGCAATCTCGTCCTCGTTGAAGCCCTTCAACGCGACCATGTTGATCTTGATCGCTAGCCCCGCGTCCCGTGCGGCGTAAATCCCGCCAATAACCTGCGAAACGTCGCCATGGCGTGTGATGTAGCGGAAGCGTTCGGGATCGCGGCTGTCCATACTGACATTGACGCGGCGGATCCCGGCATCGACCATCGCTTCGGCATGCTGCGCAAGGCGCGTGCCGTTGGTGGTCATCGTCAGCTCTTCCAAGCCCGAACCGATGTTGTGGCCGAGGCGCTGGACCAGTTCCGCCACATCGCGACGAACCAGAGGCTCACCGCCTGACAGGCGGATCTTGGTGACGCCGCGCGCGATGAAACGCTCGGCGATGATCGCGATCTCTTCGAGGCTCAACAGCTTGCTGCGCGGCAGGAAGGTCATCTTTTCAGACATGCAGTAGCGGCAGCGCAGGTCGCAGCGGTCGGTCACCGAAATGCGCAGATACTTGATCGTGCGACCATGCGTATCGCGCAAAGGCTTTTGCTCGAGGGTTGGTGCCATCGTCATCCCCTCCGAGCTAAGACGTGACTGTCCCACTAACAAGGCCGGATCGGCTGGTATTGGATTGGCGCGCGGCGATGCGGCGGCTAGGCTCGCACCGATGGAGCGGGGTGCGACGGATATGGAAGACATGCAGATGGCAACGACGCTGTTCGCGGTATCGTTCCGTCAACATGATGAGATCGCGGAGATTTTGGCGAGCGCAGGAGCCGGTGCGGGATGGCGGGCGGCGGTTGCGAACGATGCCGACGAGTTGGAGCGACGATTCCTCGCCAGCAGTGCGGCGGTGGCGCTGATCGATGCGCGCGGTGCGCTCGACGACGGACTGTCGGCGACACGCAGGCTGGGTGGGATCGTCGCCACCAACGGTGCCGCGTTGCTGGTGCTGGTGTCACGCAGCGACGTCGAGGCGATCGGCGAATTCTTTGATGCCGGCGCGACGCAGTTCCTCGCCAGCCCCGCCAGCGATGGCGAACTCGTCCAGGCGCTGCGGTTCGCGGGGCGTTACGCCGCTCGTGCATCCAGCGGCGCGATCGATCGGCGCGCGATACCGGGCGCTTCGCCGTTCGACAGGGAGACCGGCGAAGCGCGGCGCTGGATCGTAGGGCGGATCGCCGAAGAACGTCCGGTGACGGTGGTGCTCGTCGCGCTGTCGCGGCTCGATATCGTCAACGCGGCGCATGGCCGGCCTGCGGTGGATGAACTGATCGAGGCTGCGGTGCTGCGGGCGGAGACGGTCGCGCGTGGGGCGATCGGCGTCGATGCGATGGTCGCGCGGCTCGGCGGGTCGGAGTTCGTGCTGGTGATCGAGGCGGCGGGGGCGGCGGTGACGGCCGCGATCACCGCACTCGATGCGGCGCTCGCGCGGCCGTTCGCGGTGGCGAATACGCGTGCCGTCCTTGGCTGCCGCTTCGGTGTGGCGCAGCGCCAGCCGGGCGACGATGCGGCGGCGTTGCTGCGTCGTGCGAGCGAGGCGCTGGCCGAGGCGAAGGCGAGCGACGGATCGGTGCTGCACGTCGCCCTGCCCGACGGGGTCGCGCCGATCGACGCGCTGGCGATCGACCTGCACCATGCGATCGAGCGCGACGAGATCGACCTGCGTTGGCAGCCACAGGTCGAGATCGCGAGTGGCAAAATCACCGGGGTCGAGGCCTTGGCGCGCTGGAATCACCGGACACTTGGGCCGCTAGGTGCGGATACGCTGTTCGATGCCGCCGACCGGGCCGATCTGGGCATCGCGTTGTCAGACCATATCCAGCGGCTGGTGCTGGCGCGGGCGGTTGCATGGCCGGAGGCGCTGGGAACGTTGCGCGTGTCGCTGAACCTGACGGCGGCGGATATCACGCGGCCGGGGTTCGGCGCGCTGTTCCTGGCGCGGATCGACGAGAGCGGGTTTCCGCGGGGACGGTTGACCGTCGAGATTACCGAGACCGGGCTGATCGAGGACCTTGCGGCGGCGGCGGCGTTGCTCGCGGAACTGCGCGGGGCAGGGTGCCGGGTGGCGATCGACGACTTCGGCACGGGCTATTCGAGCCTCGCCTATCTGAAGTCGCTGCCGCTGGATTACGTGAAGATCGACAAGGCGCTGGTGCGGGACATCGATGGCAGTGCGCGCGACCGCGTGGTGGTGGCCGGGGCGATCACGATGGCGCGTTCGCTGGGACTGGCGGTGATCGCCGAGGGCGTCGAGCGGCCCGCGCAGCTCGAATTGCTCGCCGCGGGCGGGTGCAGCCTGTACCAGGGCTTCCTGCTGTCCGAACCGGTGGGTGAGGCGGCGTTGCTGGAATTGATGGCGCGGGAGTGACGAACTGATGCGACGCACGATGCTACCCCTCGCGATCATGGCGATCGCCGCGCCTGCGATCGCGCAGACGCCGGCCGAGATCGCGATCCGCAAGGCGATGGAGACTAGCGCGGCGGGCTGGAACGCTGGCGACCTCGCGCGGTTCATGGACGTCTATGCCGAGGATGCCGTGTTCGTGACGCCGAAGGGGTTGCTGCGCGGCAAGGAGGCGATCTCCGCCAAATACCGGCCGAGCTTTGGCGGGACGGGCAATGCGCGCGGCAAGCTGTCGTTCGCGTTCCTGGAAATGCGGGGGCTGGATCCGGCGCATGTGATACTGTTCGCCCGCTGGACATTGACCGGACCGTCGACGAGCGAATCCGGCATGACGACGCTCGTGATCGAGCGGCGGGGCGCGGTGTGGAAGATCATTTCGGATCACAGCAGTTGACCGGATGTCCGACGAACGATTTGGGATGACGCGATGACACATGCGCTCGACCGCGCGACCGCGGCGCGATTTGCCGGGCTGACGCTGGGGCATCTGACCCGCGAATGGCCGTACAAGCTCGACCAGGTACTGGACGGGCCGAGTGACCTGGCGCTGCCCAAGACGTTGCATCCGGTGTTTCACGGCAGTTTCGACTGGCATAGCTGCGTCCATGGCTGGTGGCAGGTGATGCGGCTCGCCCGGCTGTACCCGGACATGCCGGAAGCCGCGGCGGTCGAGGCGCTGGCGGATCGGATGCTGGTGCCTGCGTTGGTCGCGGGCGAGGTGGCCTATCTCGATCGGCCGGGGACGGGCGGGTTCGAGCGGCCTTATGGCTGGGGTTGGCTGCTTGCCCTGCATGACGAACTGGCGCGGCGGCCCGACCGGCCCTGGGCGGTGGCGGTCGAACCGTTGGCGCGGGCATTTGCGGCTCGGTTTGCGGCGTATTTGCCGAAGCTCGTCTATCCGGTGCGGAGCGGGAAGCATGATTGTACCGCGTTCGCGCTCGTCCATGCGCTGCGCTGGGCGCGGACGCATGACGCGTCGTTGGCCGTGCTGATCGAGACGCGTGCGCGGGACTGGTACGGCGACGATCGGGATTGCCGGCCGTTCGAGCCAAGCGGGGAGGATTTCCTGTCGGCGACGTTGTGCGAGGCAGCGTTGATGAAGGACGTGCTGGGTGGCGATTTCGCGCCGTGGCTGGCGGCGTTCCTGCCCGACCCGTTCGGTCCGGCGACGGCTTGCCTCCGCGCGCCGGCAATCGTCAGCGACCGTTCGGACGGCCGCCTCGCGCATCTCGATGGCGTGAACCTGTCTCGCGCGTGGTGCTGGCGGACGATCGCCGACGCTTTGCCCGAACCTGAAGCTGCCCGCGCGGTCGCCAACGCGCATCTGGCCGAGGCACTGCCGCACCTCGCGGACGATTACATGGGCGAGCATTGGCTGGCGACGTTCGCACTTCTCGCGCTGGAGGCCGAGTGATCGCGGTTGGCGGGAGAGAAGGGGTTAGCAGAGCGGGCCGGGCTGCCTAAGGTCGCATCATCGAACGAAAAGAGAGTGATGATGCAAAGACGCCTGCCGTTCCTGGCCTTGCTGGCCCTTTCGACGACGACGCTGGCGCAGACGCCGGCCCCCGCTACCGATCCGAACCTGTACCTTGAGGATATCCACGGCGCGCGTGCGCTCGATACGGTGAAGCGGTGGAACACGCGGTCGCTCGCCGCGCTGGAGGCGAAGCCTGGTTATGCGCGCTATCGCCAGCGCGCGCTCGACCTGTTGCAAGCGGATCGCCAGATCGCGACGCCGGACCAGATCGTCGGCGATCAGGTGCTGAACCTGTGGCAGGACAAGACGAACGTGCGCGGCCTGTGGAGGGTCGCGTCGCTGGCGTCGTTCAGCAGCGGCAAGCCGGCGTGGCGGACGCTGATCGACGTCGACGCGCTGGGCAAGGCGGAGGGCAAGAGTTGGGTGTGGAAGGGCGCGACGTGCCGGTCGCCGTCTTACGATCGCTGCATGGTCGCGCTGTCGAACGGCGGTGGCGATGCGGTCGAGGAGCGCGAATTCGATATTCCCTCGGGCAAGTTCGTCGCGGACGGCTTCGTCGTGCCGAGCTTCAAGACCCGGCTGAACTGGGCGGGTCCTGACGCGATGTATGTCGCGACCGATTTCGGTTCCGGCAGTCTTACCAAGTCCGGCTATCCACGAACGGTGAAGCGCTGGCAGCGTGGAACGCCGCTTGCGTCCGCGACGATCGTCACGAGCGCGATGCAGGACGATGTCGGGATCGACACCGATGTCTACACCGAAGCTGACCGGCGTTACGCGGTCGTCTCGCGCAACGTCGATTTCTTCCATTCGAAGCGGAGTCACGTCGCCGACGACGGACGGCTGGTGCCGTCCCCCTTGCCCGACGATGCGGTCTTGAACACCGTGCTCGACGGTTGCCTGATCGCTACGCTAGCCTCCGACTGGCGCGGAATCCCGAGCGGCTCGGTGGTGGCGTACGGCATCGCCGACGTGCTGGCGGGGCGTGCACCGACGATCGAGCGCGTGTTGGTGCCGACCAAGACGCAGGCGGTAGAGCAGGTCGATTCGAGCAGGTCGGTGCTGTGGGTCAAGATGCTCGACGATGTCTCGGGGCGGCTGGTGTCGCTGACGCGCGGCGCGGACGGCGTCTGGACGCAGCGGGTCGCGGCTCTGCCTTCATCGTCGACGATCCACCTCGATGCGACTGCGGCGAAGGACGACGTTGCGTTTGCGATGGTCGAGAGTTTCCTCAGCCCGCCCGCGCTGTATGCCGTCCGCCCCGATGCAAAGCCGGTCGCGGTCGACACTTTGCCCGCGCGGTTCGATGCGTCGACGATGCAAGTCGAACAGCGGTTCGCGACCTCGAAGGACGGCACGAAGATCCCGTATTTCCTGGTGCGCAAGAAGGGCACGACCGGGCCGGTGCCTGCTCTCGTCCACGCCTATGGCGGCTTCCGCAACGCGCAGACGCCGACCTACCTCGTCGATCAGCCCTATCGGTCGGGTCCGGCGGGACTGTTCTGGGTGGAGGAGGGCAACGCGTTCGTGCTCGCCAACATTCGCGGCGGCGGCGAGTACGGGCCAAGCTGGCACCAGATGCCACTGCGCGAGAACCGGCAGAAGGCGTATGACGATCTGCATGCGGTCGGTGACGACTTGGTGCGGACCGGCGTCAGCGCCAAGCGGAAGATCGCGGTGTCGGGACGGTCGAACGGCGGCCTGCTGGTCGGCGTGGCGATGGAGCAGCGCCCGGACCTTTACGGTGCGATCGTGATGGGATCACCGCTGCTCGACATGCAGCGTTACTCGCATCTGTCGGCGGGGGCGTCGTGGATCGGGGAATATGGCGACCCGGACAAGCCCGCGGACTGGGCGTTCATTGCGCGATACTCGCCATATCAGAATTTGAAGCGCGGCGTGGGATACCCGACGCCGTTCATTTATACCTCGACCGAGGACGATCGCGTCCATCCCGGTCATGCGAGAAAATTCGCGGCGCGGTTGGAGGCTTATGGCGACCCGTTCTTCTATTACGAGAACCCCGAAGGCGGCCATGCGGCGGGTGCCGACAAGATCGAGGATGCAAAGCGCGCCGCGCTCGTCACGGTGTATTTGAACACGCAGCTCGGCACCGGTGCCATCCGCTGAATGTCGCGTACCGAAATGCGGTACGAATGGGCCGGTGCGTTAGCACCGGCCCGAACGATCAGTTGCTGTCCGAATCGTCGTCGTCGCCGTCGATCGCGAGATACAGCGCGCCGCCTACGGCGACTGCTGCGAGTGCGACTACGATGAGGCCACCGTCAGCAAAGTTGTTCTTCTTGACGGTCGCCGTGCCTGCGCGAGCCGACTTCGCAACCGACAGGCTGCTGACCGAGCTGGTCTGTGCGGCGGTAGCGGCGACAGGTGCGGCGACGAGCGCCAGGCCGGCCGAAGCCATGGCCAAAGATTTGATAAACATTAAGCATCTCCCGTAGCTACGACGAGGATCGTCGCAATCCACGTAAATGCCTGTACCTGACACTTTGTTCAGAAACATCGAAAATCTACCGACTATCGATCATTTAGCGCAATTCGCTGTCTAAAGCACGTCAAGTCGCTGTCACGCGAGTTCGTTTACAGAATCTTAACTACACATCCGTTCGCGGATGGATGTTAAGTGTCATTAAACATTGAGGAATTCAGCCGTGCGCACTTCGGTGCAACCGATCTCGTTCTCGCAGTATCGGGGAAGGGTTGGTGGGCCCGGCAGGAATCGAACCCGCAACCTAGCCGTTATGAGCGGCCAGCTCTAACCGTTGAGCTACAGGCCCCACCGGCGCCTGCGTTAGCGCAAGCGGACATCCCGCAAAAGAGCGCACAAGCAAAAGGGCAAAGAAAAAGGGCGCTCCCGAAGGAACGCCCTTTCCGACACTAAATCCTATCGAGCGTAGAAACGCCCGACAGATTTTAGTTCATGTTGTCGGTCTTCTCGTCGGCAGCGTCACGGACGTTATCGGCAGCTGCGTTCATGTTGTCAGCAGCGTTCTCGAGCACGTCGGTAGCGACTGCGTTCGAGGTGTTGTCCGCCATGGCGTCCATGTTGTCAGCCTGCATTTCCATGTTGTCAGCCAGCATGTCCGCGTTGTTCTCAACTGCGGCGGCTTCTGGCGACTTGCTGCAGGCTGCGACGGACATCAGGCCGGCGGCAGCAGCGATCAGAACGATCTTCTTCATTCGAATGCTCCCAAGCATAGTTTCACTCGCGGCCGACCCGATTGCCGTCGCGAAGTCCCGTCAAATAGCGGACCCCGGCGGGCGGTCAATCCGCTAAATCATCCGCCCGCAAGGTTTGCGGCAGAACGATGACAGATCGGTTGCCGCAACTCGTCACTTATGAGGCACAATCGAGCCGATTTCTTCGGGTGCATTGGCTACTGTAGCGATCATCGCGGTCCAAGCTGCGACGTTCTGGCGAAGCTGTTCGGGGTCGATCAGATCCAGCGTATCCTCCGGCGTGTGGTGGTAATCGAAGTAGCGCAGGCCCGATTGGTTGAGGTCGATCCCGGCTACCCCCGTGGCGATAATTGGGCCGACATCGGTGCCGCCGTGCGGAACATCGGCACCGCGGATGATCCCGAGTGGCGCGAGCGCGACGGCGAGACGGTCCTCGATAGGCTTGGCCGCGGCGGGCAGGCTGCTTTCGAACCGCCAGACGCGATCGGCGCCGAAGTCCGATTCGGCGGCGGTCGCGTGACGCTCGCCGGCATGCGCCTTGGCGTAGGCGGTTCCGCCGAACCCGCCGCTCTCCTCGTCACCGAACCAGACGACGCGGATCGTCCGGCGTGGGCGCTGGCCGCTGTCCATGACGAGCTTGGCGGCGGCCGCGGTGATCGCGATGCCCGCGCCGTCGTCGATCGCGCCGGTGCCGAGATCCCAGCTGTCGAGATGGCCACCGACCAGCACGATGCCCGCCTTGGGGTCGGTGCCCGGAACCTCGGCGACGACGTTGCCCGATTCCTGCATCCCGGCCTGCTTGTCTTCGAGCACCAGCTTCAGCGTCACCGGCTTGCCGAGCTTAACCAGCCGCTCGACATGTTCAGCGTCCGCGACCGACAGCGCCGCGGCGGGGATCGGCGTCACGCCCGCCTCGAAATTGGTGTTGCCCGCGTGCGGCCCGCGGCCGTGATCGGTGCCGATCGACCGGATCACGATCGCCGCCGCGCCCTTCTTGGCGGCGACGTTCGGTCCGACGAAGCGCGCGGTGCCCTGCGATCCATAGCTCGATCCGTCCTGGGTCGGCTGCATCGCGTTCGACACGAAAGCGATCTTGCCCTTCAGGCTGCCGTCGGCGGCGAGCGCCAGGTCGTTGTATGTCGGGAAATACACGATCGGCAGGGTCAGCCCTCCCGGCGGCGTCGCGCCGGAATTGCCGAGGCCGACCAGATGCAGCTTCTGCGCATAGGGCGCGACCAGTTCCCCGCTCTCGGTGCCGCGTGACCAGACCGGCAGCTGGTATGTTTCGATCCGCACGTTCTTGAACCCCAGCGCCTTTAGCTTCGCCACCGACCAGGCGCGCGCCCGCGGTGCCGCCTCGGTGCCGGTCATGCGTGGGCCGACCTCGGTCGTGATCCCCTCGACGATCTTGTACGCGGTGTCGTCGGTCAGCGCCTTGTCACGGAGTGCAGCGACCTTTGCATCCGCCGCAGTCGGCGGGGCGGCGGTGCGCTGCGCCGACAGAGGGGAGGTGAGGGCGGAGGCGGCCAGCGCCGCGAGCAGGGTGCGTTTCATCATGAGCGCAGCGTATGTCGGCGCTCCCCGTTTGCCAACGGCTCGCCGCATCGCTATCTGCGCACGTCAAATCCCGCCCTTATTCAGAACGGAGCTCGGCACCCACATGGCCGTCCAGTATACCTACGTCATGAAGGGTCTGTCGAAGACCTTCCCCGGTGCCAACAAGCCCGTTCTCAACAACATACACCTGCAGTTCATTCCCTCGGCGAAGATCGCGATCATCGGTCCGAACGGCTCGGGCAAGTCGACGCTGATGAAGATCATGGCCGGCATGGATCCCGATTTCACCGGCGAGGCCTGGGCGGCGGAAGGCGTAAACGTCGGCTATCTGGCGCAGGAGCCTCAGCTCGATCCCACCAAGGACGTGATGGGCAACGTCAAGGACGGCGTGCGGCCCGTCGCGGACCTGGTCGACCGGTTCAACGCAATCTCGGCCGAGATGGGCGACCCGAAGGACGACACCGACTTCGACGCGCTGATGGAAGAGATGGGCGAGCTTCAGGCCAAGATCGACGCGGTCGACGGCTGGGCGCTCGACAGCCAGCTCGAACAGGCGATGGAGGCCTTGCGCTGCCCGCCGGGCGATGCGTCGGTCGTGAACCTCTCGGGCGGCGAGAAGCGCCGCGTCGCGCTCTGCAAGCTGCTGCTGGAAAAGCCGCAGATCCTGCTGCTCGATGAGCCGACCAACCATCTCGATGCCGAAAGCGTGTCGTGGCTGGAGAACTACCTCAAGGAATATACCGGCAACGTCATCCTCGTGACGCATGACCGCTACTTCCTCGACAACGTCGTCAACTGGGTGCTCGAGCTCGACCGCGGGCGCTACTACACCTACGAGAGCAACTATTCGGGCTATCTGGAGAAGAAGGCACAGCGCCTCAGCCAGGAAGAGCGCGAAGAGGCCGGCAAGCAGAAGGCGATCGCCGACGAGCTGGCCTGGATGCGCCAGACCCCCAAGGCCCGCCAGACCAAGTCGAAGGCACGTATCCGCGCGTTCGACGAGCTGATGGAGAAGCAGGAGAACCGCGTCGCCGGCAAGGCCGCGATCCTGATCCAGCTGCCGGCACGTCTCGGCGGCAAGGTGATCGAGGCGAAGGGCCTGACCAAGTCGTATGGCGACAAGCTGCTGTTCGACGGTCTCGACTTCACGCTGCCGCCGGGCGGCATCGTCGGCGTGATCGGCCCCAACGGCGCTGGCAAGTCGACGCTGTTCAAGCTCATCACCGGCCAGGAAACGCCGGACGAGGGCACGATCGAGGTCGGCTCGACCGTCAAGCTCGGTTACGTCGACCAGAGCCGCGACGATCTCGATCCGAACAAGAACGTCTGGCAGGAAATCTCCGACGAGCTCGAGATCTTCCGCTTCGGCAAGCAGGAGATGGGCACGCGGGCGTATGTCGGCGCGTTCAACTTCCGTGGGCCGGACCAGCAGAAGAAGGTCGGCCAGCTGTCGGGCGGTGAGCGCAACCGCGTGCACATGGCCAAGATGCTCAAGGAGGGTGGCAACGTCCTCCTGCTCGATGAGCCGACCAACGATCTCGACGTCGAGACGCTCCGTGCGCTCGAAGAGGCGCTGGAGACGTTCGCGGGTTGCGCGGTGGTCATCAGCCATGACCGCTTCTTCCTCGATCGCCTCGCGACGCACATTCTGGCGTTCGAGGGCGACAGCCATGTCGAGTGGTTCGAGGGCAACTACGCATCGTACGAGGAGGACAAGCGTCGCCGCATGGGCGATGCCGCAGATCGGCCCACGCGTCTGGCGTACAAGAAGCTGACGCGCTGATCGACAAGATCCCGCCGCGAGCCCGGATTGCCGGGCTGCGGCGGACTTGGGGCGGACAGGCATTCACGAGCTTCAACCGTCATCCTGACGAAAGTCAGGACCTAGGGTTACGGAGAACAGCGTCAAGCAACTCTGGATCCTGACTTTCGTCAGGATGACGGATAGGGTGATCAGAATTACGGATGCGGGGCGGTGCGGGATGGCACCGTGCGCGAAGATATCGCGCAATCGCACGAGTACCCGCAGGCCGCCCTGCAACCGCCATGTTGATCCTCTAGCTAGGGCCGGCAGGACAGACCCGTAATTCCGACGAACGGAGCAGGCGTGACAGTTATCGAGCAATCTCCGGGTGGAGATGCCCCTCCGGGCGCCGGCGAGCTTCAGTATCGTCTTCGCCAGCAGTCTATCCTGGCCGATTTCGGGATCGAGGCTCTGCGCGCGCGGGATCTGGATCCCATGCTCCAGCGCGCTACCGAATTATGCGCCGAAGGCATGCGGTCGAAATATTGCAAGTTCCTGGAATATCGTCCCGAGCAGGACAGTTTGCTCGTTCGTGCGGGGACGGGTTGGGCGCCCGGCGTGGTTGGATCGACCGAGATGCGTACCGATCTCGCGTCGCCGGCGGGCTTTGCGCTGGAGACCGGCGAGGCGGTGATCTCGAACCATCTGGAGAACGAGGACCGGTTTCGGACGCCCGCGTTCATGGCCGAGCACAACATCCGCCGGGCGATCAACGTGTTGGTCGAAACGTCGGGCAAACGCTTCGGCGTACTCGAGGTCGACAGCCCCGACGAAGGCAAGTTCGAACCGGCCGACCTGTCGTTCATGCAGGGCTTCGCCAATCTGATCGGCGTTGCCATCGAGCGGCAGCATGCCGAGCAGCGACTGAGCGATGCGATGGAGCATCAGGAACTGCTCACGCGGGAAGCGAGCCACCGCGTGAAGAACAGCCTCGCGCTGGTATCGGCGATGCTCAACCTGCAGATGCAGGAGGACGACGATCCGCGGATCACGCGGCTGCTCGGCGACGCACAGGCGCGGATCACGGCGATCGCGCAGACCCACGACCAGTTGTGGCGCGGCGAGCAGGTCGGGATCGTGGCGCTGAACGACCTGGTGTGCGGGATCGCCACAGGGCTGGCCGAGCAGGCGCCGAACCACCGGATCGAGTGCGACATCGACGCGATCCTGATTAGCGCGGACACCGCTATCCCGGTCGGGTTGCTGGTCACCGAGCTCGTCACCAACGCGATCAAATATGCATATGACGACGCGGGCGGCGCGATTGCCGTGACGATCCGCAGTGCGGAGGGGCGGATCGTGCTGACCGTCTCGGATACGGGCGCGGGGTTGCCGGCGGACTTCGATCTGAAGACGGCGTCGCGCAAGAGCCTGGGGATGCGGATGATCGGGAGCCTCGCGCGGCAGTTGCGCGGGACGGTGACGATCGAGAATGCTGAAGTCGGGACATGTGCGACGCTCGACGTGCCCGATCCGCGGGTCGACGCTCAGCCCGAGTGACTGTTCTCCTGCGAACGCAGGAGTCCAGGGTCAGGCGCGTTTCGTTCGGTATCCTGGACTCCTGCTTTCGCAGGAGAACGATGGCTTAAGCTGCTACCGCATCCGCCTTGGTCGCCATCCAGGCTTCGGCCTTGGCGAGTGCGGGGGCGTCGTCGACGTCTATCCAGTCTATGTCGCTGCAATCCACGATGCGGGCCAGGCCTTGCGCGGCGAGTAGGCGGACGCCTTCGGTAAGCGAAGGGCTGGCCAGCGTCGCCAGTGCGTCCGCGAGCGCAGGGCCGATCGCGAAAACGCCGGTGTCGTAGCAGTCGTGCGGTTCGAGGCCCTTGCCGATAGCGATGATGCGGTCGCCTTCGGTGGCGACGCAGGTGACGTCCTCAGGGTCGACCCAGTCATGGCCGAGCCTTCGATCGATGCCGAGACGGAGACCGCCGCCAGCGCCGGCCTTGGCCATGCGGGCGTAGAGGTCTGGGCTGACGAGGTGATCGCACATTGCGAGGATCGCTTCGCTACCGGCCAGCGCATCGCGCGCCGCCAGCACCGACACGCCGTTAGGTTCGCGGTGATCGGCTAGCACCGTCTCGACCTTCAGCGGCCAGCGACGGCTCCCGAGATACGCTTCGATCGCCTCGCGCCCGTAGCTCACCGTCACGATCGCGCGTGCGAAACCAGCTTCCGCCAGTCCTTCGAGCGCATGTGCGATCAACGGCCGCCCCGCGACCGCGCAGAGCGGCTTGTACGGGGCGGAGGTGCGAAGGCGGCTGCCTTCCCCGGCGGCGAGGATGACAGCCGTCTCGATCATGTCAGGCAGCCTTGATGAACCGCTCGACTTCGATCTGTGCGAGATCGTCGGTCATCTGCGTGCGCGGGTGCTTGCAGAAATAGGCCGAGGCAGGATCGATCACGCCGGCGATGCCGCGATCCTTGGCGATCTTGGCGCAACGGATCATGTCGATCGCGACGCCGGCCGAGTTGGGGCTGTCCTCGACCGAAAGACGCAGCTCGATGTTCATCGGCACGCCGCCGAACAGCTGGCCTTCCATGCGCAGGAAGCAGACCTTGTTGTCGTTCTGCCAGGGGACATAGTCCGACGGACCGATATGGACGTTATCGTCGTCCATCCGCTCGGCCGCGACCGACTGGACCGCCTCGGTCTTCGAGATCTTCTTCGACTCGAGACGGCGATGGTTCGACATGTTGAGGAAGTCGGTGTTGCCGCCGGTGTTGAGCTGGTAGGTACGATCCAGCTTCACGCCGCGCTTCGCGAACAGGTCGGTCAGTACGCGGTGGACGATCGTCGCGCCGAGCTGCGCCTTGATATCGTCGCCGATGATCGCGACGCCCGCGTCTTCGAACTTCTTCGCCCAGACCGGGTTCGAGGCGATGAAGACGGGGATGTTGTTGACGAACGCCACGCCCGCTTCGATCGCGCACTCGGCGTAGAATTCGGTAGCTTCCTGCGAACCGACCGGCAGGTAGTTCATCAGCACGTCGGCGCCCGAGGCCTTGAGGTCGGCGATGACCTCTTCACGCGTCGGCTCGGCGGCGTCGGAGACCAGGAAGGTACGGTCGTCCTTGAAGTCGGCCATGTGGTCGGCGACGCCGTCCAGCTTCTTGCCCATCTTCACGATCGTACCGGTGTTGCCGACGTTCGGTGCGAACACCGCGGTGCAGTTCGGCTTGGCGAAGATCGCCTCGGCGACGTCCTTGCCGACCTTGCGACGATCGACGTCCCAGGCCGCGACGACCTTGATGTCGCTCGGCTTGTAGCCACCCATGTCGAAATGCATCAGGCCAACCTGGTCGTTTGCCCCCTCGCGATAATGCTCGAGGCCCTGGACGAGCGAGCTCGCGCAGTTGCCGATGCCGACCACGGCGATCCGAATGCTATTCATTACTGACCCTGTTCCTTACGAAAGATGCATGCGCGACGCGGTCTTCGGTCGCGTTGCGGAAGTGCGGACGAAAGCCCGTTCGACACGACGGTGCCAGACGAGCCCGACGATGGCGACGAGCGTCAAAGCGACGATCTCGAACCACCAGAAGATGCGTGGGTTGCCCGCGAAGCAGGCGACGAAGATCGCCCATACTCGCACATTCGCGGTAAGCAAGGCCATGAAGCGCAATGGCGCGACGGCCCGGGCCCCATAGAGCGCGCCGAGCGCGACCGGGTCGCTCGACTGGCCGAGCGTGCGCTCGAACGGCATGGCGATGCGGTCGATGCTGCTCGCGACGCCGTCGTAGAAGCGGACGAGCGCGTTGCCGGTGGGCACGGGCGGCGCTTCGAGTGCCACGCCCTTGATGCGACGATGGAAGCGCGCGCGCTCGCCTTCGTACATGTTCGACTGCACCGCGTGCGCGCCACCGGCCGCAAAGGCGAGGATCCAACCCTCGGGCGTGTCGATCGTGATCGCCAGCGAGGTGTAGATCAGCGCGAACACGCCGTGATCGCACAACCCATCGAGCATCCGCCCAAGCGGGCTCGCGGTCTTGGTGGCGCGGGCCACCATGCCGTCGAGTCCGTCGGCGATCAGCCAGCCGATCGACAGTACCAGTCCGACCAGCGCGAGCGCCCCGTTTCCCCACTGGGTATAAGCGAGCGCGGCTCCTCCACCGAGGCAAAGCCCGGCGATCGACACCGAATTCGCTGAAATCCCACGCGCCAATGCAAGCGGCAAAAGCGCACGGCCTGCCGGGTGAATCAGCCAAAGATTGGAAGGGATCTCGATCCGGCGATCGCGCGATCCATCCGGTGGAGCCACTGTCATAGGATTTTCATAATGCGCCCGGCACGCGGTTTATGCAAGATGGCGCGGCGAACCCTATGGAACGCTTGACCGCAATTCTTCGATCCAGATCGTTGCAATTCCGTCCGAAGGTGCGCGCCAATCCCCGCGAGGCGACAGCGCACCGCCCGCCGATACCTTCGGCCCATTGGGCATTGCCGATCGCTTGAACTGGCTGGTCGTAAAGAACCGGAACAGGAATTTTTCAAGCCAATGCCGGATCGTTGGCAGGTCGTAGGCGACGCGCGCGTCCGCTGGCAGATCCTCCGGCCATGCGCCGACGCTCGAATCGCGCCACGCGTGCCAGGCGAGGAACGCGATTTTAGACGGAGCCAGGCCGTGGCGGATCACGTAGTGCGCGAAGAAGTCGTTGAGCGCATACGGCCCGATCATCGACTCGGTGCTCTGCAACGCGCCGTCCGCATCCGCCGGGACGAGTTCGGGCGAAATCTCCTGCGCGAGGATCGTCGAGAGGATCGCGTCGGTCGCCGCGTCATACTGGTCGGTGCGGATGCACCAGCGGATCAGGAACTGGATCAGCGTCTTCGGCACGCCGGTGTTCACCGCGTAATGGCTCATCTGGTCGCCGACGCCGTAGGTGCACCAGCCGAGCGCCATCTCGCTGAGGTCCCCCGTGCCGAGCACGATACCGCGCCGCTGGTTGGCAAGGCGGAACAGGTAATCGGTGCGCAGCCCCGCCTGCACGTTCTCGAAGGTGATGTCGTAGACGGGTTCGCCTTCGCTGAAGGGGTGGCCGATGTCTTCGAGCATGCGTGTCGCAGCGGGGCGAATGTCGATCTCTTCGGCGGTGATGCCGAGTGCGCGCATCAGCGCCCAGGCGTTGGCCTTGGTGCCTTCGCCGGTTGCGAAACCGGGCATGGTGAAGCCTAGTATGTTCGTCCTGGGACGTCCGAGCCGGTCCATCGCCTTGGCCGCGACGATCAGCGCGTGGGTCGAGTCGAGGCCACCCGATACGCCGATCACGATCGTTTCGGCTTTTGCGGAGACGAGCCGTTTCGACAGCGCCTCCACCTGGATGTTGAAAGCTTCGTAGCAATCGTCGTCACGCCGCGTCGGGTCGTTCGGGACGAACGGGAAGCGGCGGATGGCGCGCTCCAGTCCGCTGTCCGCGAGCACGGGTTCGTGATCGAACGCGATCCGTCGGAAACGCGTCTCGGGATTGCCGCCGAACACTACCGCATCGTTGAACGTGCCGTTGCGCAGGCGGTCCTGCGTGATGCGCTCGCAGTCGACGTCGGCGATCACCAGTTCCGGCTCGGTCGAGAACCGTTCCGACTCCGCGATCTGCTCGCCGAGTTCGTGGATCAGCCCCTGGCCGTCCCACGCGACCTCGGTCGTGCTCTCGCCGGGGCCTGCGGCGGAATAGACATAGGCGCACATCGCGCGCGAGGACTGCGACGCCGCCAGCATCGCCCGCTCGCGTGCCTTGCCGATGACGATGTTCGAGGCGGACAGGTTGCAGCAGATCAGCGCACCCGCGAGCGCGCCCGCGGTCGAGGGCGGGGTGGGCGCCCAGTAATCCTCGCAGATCTCGGCGTGGAAGACGAAGCCGGGCAGGTCGCGCGCGGCGAAGATCAGGTCGGTCCCAAACGGCACGTCCTTGCCGCCAAGCTCGATCGTCAGTCCGGTCATTCCCATGCCGCTGGCGAACCAGCGCTTCTCGTAGAACTCGCGGTAGTTGGGCAGGAACGTCTTCGGTACCACGCCGAGAACTTCGCCCCGAGCGATCGCCAGCGCACAATTATACAGCCGCCCGTTCCGCACCAGCGCCGCCCCCACCAGCAACACCGGCCGCAAGGTCGCGCTCGCCTCGACGACCGTCGCGATCGCGGCCAGCGTCGCACGTTGCTGCGCGGTCTGGAGATGCAGATCGTCGATCGCATAGGACGTAAGGTTCAGCTCCGGGAACACGACGAGGTCGACGCCCTTTGCATCCGCCTCCCGCACGAGGGCGATCGTCGCCTCAGCGTTTGCGGCGGTATCCCCTACCGAAGCGCGCGGCGTAGCGGCGGCAACCCGGATTAGCCCGTGACTATGGATCGCGTAGAATGGATGCGTCATTCCCCAACGATAAACGCCTGTGCAGTGACACGCTACCGGCTTGATCCAGGTGGGCGGTGGCACGGTGCGCTGTCCTGTGAGAGGATAGGCGCATGACCACCCGATGGATCCAGCCCCTCACGCTCCTGCTCGTCAGCCTGCTGTATTGGCAGTTCGTCAGCCAATTTTCAGGCGCGAAGGAGCCCTGGGATGCGGATGGCTATTGGCGGATCTGGTATCCCGGGTCGCTGGTGTTATCGGCGCTATCGGGTTTCATGTTGCAGCGGCGGGGCTGGCTGGGCGGCATGATCGTGACGTTTGCCCAGCTGCCCGTCATGTGGGTCAACGCGGGCACAGGCGGGCTGTTGATGGCCGGTGCGACGATCCTGTGCATGCTGGCCGTGCCCGCCGTCGCCGTTTCCATGATCGGTGGCCGGCTCGCACGGTCTCGCACTGGTGGTGGGAAGACGGACGGCGCGGTATGACGCCGGTCGGTTCGAACCGCTGGCGAGCTTTGCGCCACGCGGTGACAGGGAGGCGATTTTGACGATCACGATGTTCGGCATCAAGAATTGCGACACGATGAAGAAGGCGCGCGCGTGGCTGGACGAACACGGCGTTGTGTATGCGTTCCACGACTACAAGACCGCCGGGATCGATACGGCACACCTGAACGACTGGATCAGTCGGGTCGGTTGGGAGGTGCTTCTCAACCGCGCCGGCACAACGTTCCGGAAACTGCCCGAGGCGGATCGGGCTGATCTCGATGCGGAGAAGGCCACCGCGCTGATGCTGGCGCAGCCTTCGATGATCAAGCGCCCGGTCCTCGATACCGGCGAGACGCTGCTGGTCGGGTTCAAGCCCGAGGCGTATGAAGCGACGGGGCTGGGGCGCGCCTGAAGGAGACTGACATGCCTGTCGCTACATGGAATGGCCACGAGATCGCACGATCGGACGATACCGTCGTCGTCGAGGGCAATCACTATTTCCCCGCGGACAGCGTCGACCCGGCTCTGCTGGAGGATAGCGCGACGCACTCTAACTGCCCGTGGAAGGGCGTGGCGAGCTACAAGACGCTCGTCGTCGACGGGAAGCGCAACATCGATGCGGTCTGGTATTATCCGGACCCGAAGTTGGCGGCGTCCGAGATCGAGGGCCGGTATGCCTTCTGGAAGGGCGTGACGGTCGGGTAAGGACTGTTCAACCCTCCCCCGCTAGGGGGAGGTGTCGCCGAAGGGGACGGAGGGGGAGGACACGGAACAGGCGTGACCCTTTCCTCCTCCTCCGTCTGGCAAGTGCCAGCCACCTTCCCCTGGCGGGGGAGGATTGAGAGCTTACCTCAGATCGCGCCCGAGAACGTGTCGCACTGCTGCGGATCGCCGCTGTCGAGCCCGCGCTTCAACCACGCCTGACGCTGCGCCGATGTCCCATGCGTGAAGCTGTCCGGCACCACACGCCCCTGCGATTCCTTCTGCAACGTGTCGTCGCCGATCGCCTGCGCGGCCGTCATGCCCTCCTGGATATCGCCAGCCTCGAGCCGCGACCGGTTCGCAGCAGCCCACACGCCCGCATAGCAATCCGCCTGCAATTCGAGCCGTACCGACAGCGCATTGCCTTCGGTCTCGCTCGCCTGGCGCTGCGCCTGCTGAACCTGCGCGTTGGTGCCGAGCAGCTTCTGGATATGATGACCGAACTCGTGCGCGATCACGTAATCCTGCGCGAAATCGCCGTCAGCCTTGAAGCGGGTCGACAGCTCGTTGAAGAAGCTCGTGTCGAGATAGATGCCCTGATCGGTCGGGCAATAGAACGGCCCCATCGCCGACTGCGCCGCGCCGCAACCCGAGCGGCCATTGCCATCGAAGAACACCAGCTTGGGCGCCTCGAAGCGCTGGCCGGCCTTCTGGAAAATGGCCTCCCAGGTATTGTCCGCAGAGCTGAACGCGTTGCAGGCGGCCTTGCTTTCGGGCGTTAAATTGCAACTCGATGCGGTATCGGTGCCTGAGCGTGGCGCTCCGCTTTGCGTGGTCGGCGCCGACGTTTGCCCGCCACCGAGCAGCCCGCCGAGCCCGCCCATGCCGCCGAACACTGCCATCAGGATCAGCACCACGACGATCCCGCCGCACCCAAAGCGGCTGCCGATCATCGGCAACAGCCCCATCAGCAGGCCGCCACCACCGCCGCCGAAACCGCCTCCACCGCCGCCCGAGCCGCGCTGGTCCTCGACGTTGATGTTCGGATCGTAATCGTCGAGCCGCATGAATATGCCCCTTTTCGTTTCTTCTCGGGAACGAAATGCGCAAGGTGGCGCTAGAGTTGCACGGCGGTCGAATCCGCTGGGTAAAGGGATTGGGGGAGTGCGCATGTTCCTGAAGGGCAAGACCGCGGTCATCACCGGATCCACCTCGGGGATCGGCCTCGCCTACGCCAAGGCGTTCGCGGCGGAGGGCGCCGCGGTGGTACTCAACGGCTTCGGCGACGCGAACGCGATCGAGCGGGAACGCGCCGCCCTGGCGCAGGCCAGCGGAGCCGCCGCGCTCTACGATCCCGCCGACATGACGAAGCCCGACGAGATCGCCGCGATGGTCGAGCGGGCCGGCGCCGAGACCGGCAGCGTCGATATCGTCGTCAACAACGCGGGTATCCAGCACGTCGCGGGGATCGCCGACTTTCCGATCGACAAGTTCGACGCGATCATCGCGATCAACCTCTCCTCGGCGTGGCATATGATGCGCGCCGCAGTGCCGCACATGCGCGCGAAGGGCTGGGGCCGGATCATCTCGACCGCGTCGGCGCACTCGCTGGTCGCGAGCCCCAACAAGTCCGCTTACGTCATGGCCAAGCACGCGATCGCCGGGCTTACCAAGACGATCGCGCTGGAGACCGCGACCGACGGCATCACCGTCAACTGCATCTCGCCGGGCTATGTCTGGACCCCGCTGGTCGAGAACCAGATCCCGGACACGATGGCGGCGCGGGGGATGACACGCGATCAGGTGATGCACGACGTGCTGCTCGCCGCGCAACCGACCAAGGAATTCGTCACGCCCGAACAGGTCGCGGCCTTCGCGCTATTCTTGTGTCGCGACGAGGCCAAGGCGATCACCGGCGCGAACCTGTCGATGGACGGCGGCTGGACCGCGGCGTGACCGACATGGTCGTCAGTGTCGCCGAAATATGATTGTCATACAGCATGTTAGAAGGTTATCTTCGGTGATGGGCATGCGATCGACGACGAAGCGGACATCGCTGGCGACGGCCTGCATCGTCCTGGCGGGCTGCGGCTCGAGTTCGGTGCACGCGGCTACCGCAGGCATCGCGGCACCGTCCCCGATAGACCCCGACCGGGATGGCGACTGGCGACGAGTGGCGACACCGGCGGACCGTGCGCGGTTGCGTGGCTGGCGTGGGGCTTGGATGGACGCGCTGGCGCAGGTCGATCGACGGGAAATCGCGCGCGAACCGGCTCTGTTCGATCCGGACCATGCGCTTGCCGACGCTCTGCCCCCCGCCGGCGCGTATCGATGCCGGACATTCAAGCTCGGCGCGCGTGGCGGGATCGGGCCGACCTACTCGGCCTCTGCGTGGTTCGCCTGCCGGATCGACTCGAACGGCGGCACCGACGTCGTCAGCCTGGTCAAGATCGACGGGTCGCAGCGTCCGGTCGGTACCGTATTCGCCGACACGGATTCGCGCGCGATATTCCTGGGCACAATGGAACTGGGCGATGAGAAGCGCCCGATGCGCTATGGTCGCGACGTCAATCGCGACATGGCCGGTCTGATCGAACGCATCGGCCCGCAGCGGTGGCGCGTAGTCCTGCCGTATCCGCGGTTCGAATCCGTTCTGGACGTCGTCGAGTTGGTGCCCGCGTCTTAACGCGCGGGGGCGGGCGTAACGGTCGGCATCGTTACGCTCGCCGTGGCACCGACCGAAATCGTGCCGGTGGACCGAATGGGCGTAATGGGCGCGAGGGTGGCGAGATAGGCCTTCCCGCGCAGACCGACGGACGTCACGCGGCCGGTATTCTCCGCCAGTACGGCTTTCAGATACGACCGCGGTTTCTTCATAAGCTTCGGTTGGTCGATACCCGTGAGCCCGACGATCCGCGCCGCTTCCTTCACGAAGGTCACGCAATTGTGATCCGACAGGCGATAGACGCTGTCCGGCTTGCCCTCGCTCCAGGCGTCGACCAACCGCAGCACCGCCTCATACTGCGCGTCGCTCATGACGACCGAGAATTGCGCGTCGCTGCCGGCGACATACCCGGGCTTGGCGATATCGAGCTTGCCCGCAACCGGGCCCATCAACAGCGCCGGCGAGACCGATTTGGCGGTAAATCCGACATTCGTGTCCACCGGCGGACCGCCCGCATCGGGAATGCCGCGCAACGTAAAGAACGCATGCGGGAAACTGTTGCCGAGCTCGTGGCTCCAGAACGTGATCGTCACCGCGGCCTGTGCGGGGAGCACCGAACCGACATAAAAGACGAGCAGGGCGATCAGCCGGAGCAACGGTTTCATACTCGGATGCTATCGTGCAAACTCAAGCGCTACCAGTGGCTTGCATATAATTCAGATCATGCGTGGTTTCGATTGGGAGCGCCGTTCTCGTCGTGACGAGGCTCGATGACCAGCACCGCGTTTTCGCGCTTCTCCGGGCGGATATATATCGACGACAGCGTCGGCACCGCGGCGCGCAGCTCGGTCTCCATTGCTTCGATCATCGTTTCGCCTTCGCCCATCGTGACGGCGTCGTCGAAGTCCGCGCTAATTGCAGCGAAGATGCTGTCGGGCGCGGCGTGGACCGTGCGGACGTGATTGACCGAGACGATCGCGGGATGCGCCGCAACGATCCGTTGGATCGTGGCGATCACGGCCGGGTCGGCGCGCTCGCCGATCAGCAAGCCCTTCGATTCGCGCGCCAACAACACGGCGACCAAGGCGAGGATCAGCCCGATCGCGATCGATGCGGCGCCGTCGATGCGCGGATCGTCGAAAGCATGGCTCGCCCAGATGCCGATGCCGGCGATGACGAGACCCGCCAGCGCCGCGGAATCCTCGAACAACACGATGAAGCCGGCGGGATCCTTCGACCGGTGGATCGCCGACCACCAGCCCATGTCGCCCTTGGTCTTCGAAAATTCGCGCACCGCGATCGTCCAGCTACTCCCCTCCAGTGCGAACGATATGGCGAGCACGATGTAGTTGATCGTCGGGCTGGTCAGCGGCTCGGGTGCCTGGATGTGGCGCCACCCCTCGTAGATCGAGATGCCTGCGCCGATCGCGAAGATCAGGATCGCGACGACGAACGCCCAGAAATACAGTTCTCGGCCATAGCCGAACGGGTGCGCCTCATCGGCCGGGCGCTTTGCCTTGCGCTGGCCGTAGAGCAACAGCACCTGATTGCCGCTGTCGACGACCGAGTGGAACCCTTCGGTCAGCATCGACGACGATCCGGTCATGCCGGCGGCGACGAACTTCGCCACGCCGATCCCGAGATTGGCGGCGAGGGCGCCGTACAGGACGATATCGTCCTTGATGCGAGCGATCAGTGAGGTAGCCATTCCGCCGTCCTACACGAGGGGATGCGGTTGAGAAGGGGCGGAATTTCGACGCGAGTTTCCCTTCCCCCCTCCCTGGAAGGGAGGGGCCGGGGGTGGGTAGGTCACCGCGTTAATCGAACCGGCATGACACGAGCGGGCCAACCCACCCCCAACCCCTCCCTTTCAGGGAGGGGGGAAGTCAGAAGAAACAGGAATATCCGCCGATGGACGAACCACCGGCGGATACCCTTCCTCCCCAGGAAACTCTTGAACGGGTTTAGCCGAGGCGACCGAGCCGGTGGTAAAGCGCGCTCATCCGCATCAGCCGAGCGTCGTCGATGGACGTCTTGCTGATCATCTCGCCAAGCACTTCCTTCATCAGCGCGAAATCGTTGGTCGAGAAGACGGCGCGGGCGCGGGGTTGTTCGGTGGTCGTCTGCATGGCTTGCCTCCTTCATGAACTGTCTCTCCCTTTACAGCTTTCATCTGCGTGGAGAGGCGATGCCCAGCTGATACCGGCGCACATGCCTCCGGGAGAATGGCGAACAGCGCCAACTCGGCGTCGGACTGTCGGCGATCCTTGATAATCGGTTGTCCGTCTGTAAAGATCATGACAGGAGATTGGGCGATGGCAGACCGTAAATTGCTCGCAGGACACGCCATCAGGCGCTTGCGCAGGAGCGCCGGGCTCACGCAGGCGGCGATGTCCGAGATCCTGTCCATCAGTCCCAGCTATCTCAATCTGGTCGAGCGCAATCAGCGACCGATCTCCGCGACGTTGTTGATCAAGCTGGCCGAGAGCTTCGACTTCGATCCGCGAGCGCTTGCGGCGGGCGAACCGGGCGGCGGTGCGGATGCGATCCGCAGACGGCTGGCGGATCCGATGTTCGCCGATCTCGAGATCGATCGCACGGAGGTCGAGGAATGGCTCGCCAGCGCGCCCGGTGGAGCCGCGGCGTTCGCGCGCGTGTTCGATCGGATCGGTGGGGGCACGGCAGTCGAAAGCGGTGACGATCCGGTAACGCTCGTCCGGCGCGAAATCGAACGCTGGCGCAACCATTTCGCCGATCTCGATGCGGCGGCCGAGGCGCTGGCGGACGAGCTGCGGCTGGGTGCGGTCGACCTGTACGGCGCGATCGCTGAGCGATTGCGCGCGAAACACGGCCTGACGATCCGCGTACTGCCGGCGGACGTGCTGCCGGACATGCTGCGCCGGCTCGACCTTCACGCGCGCCAGTTGCAGCTGAGCGAGATGCTCGACCCTGCCTCGCGGACGTTCGCGGTCGCCTTTCAACTCGGCCAGATCGAGGCGAAGGCGGAGATCGATGCGCTCGCGAAGGGCGCAGGCTTCACCGATCGCGCCGCCGAGCGGCTCTACCGCCGCCACCTCCTCGGCTATTTCGCCGCCGCGCTGATGATGCCGTACGCCCGGTTCCTGCGCGGGTGCGAGACGACCGGCTACGATATCGAGCTGCTGCAACGCCGGTTCGGTGCAGGCTTCGAACAGGTCGCGCACCGACTGACGACGTTGCAGCGGGTCGGCGCGCGCGGCCTCCCGTTCTTCATGATCCGGATCGACCGCGCGGGGCAGGCTTCGAAGCGCTATCCCGGCGCCAGCGGTGCGGCGCTGGTCGAGGCGGATGGGCGCTGCCCCCTGTGGCGGCTGCATCACGCATTCGACCGGCCGGGAAGCCTCATGGTCCAGCTCGTCGAACTGGAGGACGGCGCGCGCTGGCTGACGATGGCGCGGACGGTGACGCCGCAGGGCAGTCGCTTCGGCGCGGTCCATGCCGAATTTGCAATCGGCCTCGGCGTGGCGGCATCGCAAGCCGGCGTGCTGGCGGCGGCGAGCGGTTTCGATCTGGCGGGGAGGGCCATGCCGATCGGGCTGGGTTGCCGTGCCTGCTTCCGCAACGACTGTCCGCAACGCTCGATCGCGCCCGCGGGCCGGGCATTGCTGATCAACGAACGGGAAAGGCGCACATCGGCGCTTACGTTCGCGGGGGACTAGGGACCGCACGACCCTAGATCGATCCTCCCCGGCGGGAGGGTCGAGAGGTCAGGCGCCCGCGTCGGTGAGCGCGGCCAGTTGGTCCTCGGTCAGCTCCAGCGTCATCGCCGGCAACAGGTCTTCGATCTGCTTTACGCTGGTGGCGCTGGCGATCGGCGCGGTGATGCCGGGTTGGGCGAGCAACCATGCCAACGCGACTTGCGCGTGGGTCGCGCCGGTCGCTTCCACGACCGAATCCATCGCGTCGAGGACCGCCTTGCCGGTGCCTTCGAGCAATTCGCCCATCCGACCGCCCCGGATGCTTTGACCCAGGTCTTCCTTGGTACGATATTTGCCAGTGAGGAACCCCGACGCGAGCCCGTAATACGGCAGCACGCCGATATTCTCGACGACGCAATAATCCTGCAATTCGCCTTCGAACTTGGTGCGGCTGACCAGATTATATTCGGGCTGGAGCACGTGATAGCGAGGCAAGTCGGACGTCTTGGCGGCCTCGACCGCGGACTTCAGGCGGGCGGCGTGGAAGTTGGACGCGCCGATGACGCGGACCTTCCCCGCGTCGACCAGTTTGCCGAACGCTTCGAGCACGGCCTCCTGTGGCTGCGACTCATCGTCCTGGTGCGCGTAATAAAGGTCGATCCGATCGGTACCGAGACGCTTGAGCGAGGCTTCGGCGGCCGCCGTGATGCGTGCGGGGGCGAGCTTCTCGCCGCCTTCGCCGGGCAGCATGCCGACCTTGGTCGCGATCAGCACGTCGTCGCGCTTGCCGCTGGCCTTCAGCCATTCGCCGATCATGCTCTCAGATTCGCCGCCCTCATGGCCGTCCACCCATGCCGAATATGCATCGGCGGTGTCGATCATTGTGCCGCCGCCGGCGACGAACGCGTCGAGCACAGCAAAGCTTGCCGCACGGTCGGCGGTCCAGCCGAACACGTTGCCGCCGAGGACGAGGGGGGCGATCTTCAGATCGGTCGAGCCGAGGCGGCGGAGAGTCATCGGGTCTGATCGCTTTGGTTCGAGGAAGTTACGGTATCGTCGGGCGCGGTGGCGACCGCGTTCAGATCGACGCTGTTGGCGTCTAGCATCGCAGCGGCTTCGTTCAACTGGTGCGCTTCGTCTGCCGTGACGGCACCGGGTTCGGTGGCTGGCGAGCAGCCTGCGAGCGTAGAAATAGAAAACAACGCCCCCATCATCGCACCGTCACGCCAGCGAAAGCTGGTATCTTCCCGTAAAGGTCGTCGTGACCCGAACCGGCAGGTCTCAGCATGCACAAGGGTGACGGTGGAGTGGGGGCGCCCTGGCAAGGTTTAGTCCTTGATCGCATTGCCGGCGCGGGTCAGCGCGTTGCCGGTGGCGTCGGCGGCCCGGTCGGCACCGTTGTTGATCGACGCGCCCGCGCGGTCTGCACCGGCTTCGATCCGGTCGCCGGCGCGGTCGGTCTTGGCATCGAGATTGTCGGTCGAGTTGTCGAGGCGGGCAGCGGCGTTGTCGAGCGAACGCTCGGCCGAACCGAGCGCGCGATCGCTGGCGGCGCTGACGTCGTCGACGGCATTGGCGGTGGTCGCGCTTGCGTCGGCAGCGATGGCGTTGGCGGCCTGTGCGGTCTCGTCCTGCGCATTGTTGCTGCAGGCGGCGAGGGCGGCGGTCAGGGCCAGGGCGGGGATCAGGAACTTCTTCATACGTATCTACTCCCGTAAACGTCGTCTTGTGGACCAGCAAAATCCCAGCCCATAGCGCAATCGAACGCGGACAAGGCGTTTCCGATCCGTCACGATCGTCGCGGATGCGACAAGCCGCTCCGGCTCGCACCTGATGTCGAAGACGCTCACGCTCGCGTTGACCTCATATAAAGAATTCTTTATATGATCGGTCATGACGATGGCGCTCGAAATCTTCCGTGCATTGGCGGACGCGACCCGGTTGCGGATTCTGGCGCTGTTGCGGCGTATGGAGCTGTCGGTCGGCGAACTCGCGCAGGTGCTCGGGCAGAGCCAGCCACGCGTTTCGCGGCATGTGAAGATCCTGTGCGATGCCGGGCTTGCCGAACGTCGCAAGGAAGGCAGCTGGGTGTTCGTCGCGCTTGGTGCGCCCGACGTGGTCGAACCGGTCGCGGCGGCGCTGGATGTCTGGGCGAAGGCCGAACCGGATCATTGGGCGGTGGCGGATGCGGCACGGCTTGCCGCGGTGCGCGCGGACCGCGCGGCAAGCGCGGCGGCGTGGTTCGAAGGGCATGCCGACGAGTGGGACGCGATCCGGTCGCTGCACGTCGCCGATAGCGAGGTCGAGGCGGCGATGGCACTCGTGCTGGGCGACGCTCCGGTCGGGACGCTGATCGATATCGGTACGGGCACCGGGCGGATGCTCGAACTGTTCGGCGGGCGGGCTACGGTCGCGCTCGGGATCGATCGCAGTTCGGAGATGCTGCGGCTTGCGCGCGCCAAGCTCCACGACATGACGCATGCGGAATTGCGCCAGGCGGACCTGTATGCGCTGCCGATGGCGGATGCCGCGGCGGATGTCGCGATCCTGCACCACGTCCTGCATTTTGCGCAGCAGCCCGGCGCGGCGGTGAGCGAAGCGGCGCGGGTGCTGGCGCCCGGCGGGCGGCTGTTGATCGCGGACTTTGCAAGCCACGACCGCGAGGAGCTGCGGATACGCGATGCGCATACGCGGCTCGGCTTCGCGGACGAGCAGATGGCGGCATGGTTCGACGCGGCGGGCTTGCAGACCGCGCGGGTAGAGACGCTCGAGGGCGGTGAGTTGACGGTGAAATTATGGCTCGGCCGGAAGATCGGCACGAGCTTGCGTGAGGTGAAGGCGGCATGACGAACATTTCGATCCCCCAACTGGCCGAAGCGCGCCGTGCGCTTGAAGAACCACTGTTCGCGGATCTCGCGGGCGACGTCGGTATCAGCTTCGAATTCTTCCCGCCCAAAAGCGAGAAGATGGAGACGCAGCTCTGGGACGCGATCCGCACGCTGGAGCCGCTCGGTCCCGATTTCGTGTCGGTAACGTACGGCGCTGGCGGTTCCACGCGCGAGCGGACCCACGCGACGGTCGCGCGGATCCAGCGCGAGACGTCGATGAACGCCGCCGCGCATCTCACTTGTGTCGAGGCGACCAAAGCCGAGATCGATCAGGTCGCGGAGGAATATTGGGCGGCGGGTGTGCGCCATATCGTCGCGCTGCGCGGCGACATGCCGACGCTCGGCCAGCCGTATCAGGCGCATCCGGGCGGGTATGAGAATGCGGCGGCCTTGGTCGCCGGTTTGCGGAAGCTGCACCCGTTCGAGATTTCGGTCGCGGCGTATCCGGAATGCCATCCGGAATCGGGCGGGCACGACGCGGATATCGACAATCTGAAGCGCAAGATCGATGCCGGTGCGAGCCGCGCTATCACGCAGTTCTTCTTTTCGCCCGAAGCGTATTTCCGGTTTCGCGACCGGGTCGCGGCGGCGGGGATCACGGCGCAGATCCTGCCGGGCATCCTGCCGGTATCGAACGTCGCGCAGACGCGGAAATTCGCGGGGCTGTGCGGCGCGGAGATCCCGGCGTGGATGGACCGGCTGTTCGAGGGGCTCGACGATCATCCGTCGGCTCGGCAGCTCGTCGCGGCGACGATCGCGGCCGAGATGTGTCGGCGGCTCTATGCGGGCGGCGTGAAGGATTTCCACTTCTACACGCTCAACCGCGCGGAGCTGGCCTATGCGATCTGCCACATGCTCGGTGTTCGCGCGAAACCCAGCGAAAAGGTCGCCGCGGCCTAACTTCTGCTCCCCTCCCGTAAGCGGGAGGGGCCGGGGGTGGGCTCGCGCTCTCCTCCAACGTTACCGCCCGAGGATATCGGGCGCCCACCCCCAGCCCCTCCCGCTTGCGGGAGGGGGGAGTGAAAACGATGACACCACGTGAACGATTCAACGCGGAAGCCGCCAAGCGCATCCTGATCACCGACGGCGCGTTCGGCACCGAGATCCAGAACTGGAAGCTCGACGAGGCGGCCTATGCGGGCACTCTCGGCCTGAGCTATGACCAGAAGGGCAACAACGACATCCTGGCGATCACCAAGCCGGAAGTGCCCGAGACGATCACGCGCGAGTATCTGGAAGCTGGCTCGGATATCGTCTCGACCAACACGTTCAGCGCGAACGTCATCTCGCAGGCGGATTACGGCGCGGAACATCTGGTGCGCGAGATCAACGTCGAGTCCGCGCGGATCGCACGTGCACTCGCGACCGAATACGAAGCGAAGGACGGCCGTCCGCGGTTCGTCGCCGGCGCGATCGGGCCGACCAACAAGACACTGTCGCTGTCGCCCGACGTCAACGATCCGGGCTTTCGCGAGATCGACTTCGATTATCTCAAGGGCGTGTACCGCGAGCAGATCGATGCGCTGCTGGAAGGCGGCGAGGGGGTCGGCGTCGACTTCATCCTGATCGAGACGGTGTTCGATACGCTCAACGCCAAGGCGGGGATAATGGCGGCGATCGAGGCGGGCGACGCGCTCGGCCGCGACGTGCCGATCATGATGTCGATGACGTTGACCGATCTGTCTGGGCGCAACCTGTCGGGGCACACGGTCGAAGCGTTCTGGCATGCGGTGCGGCATGCCAAGCCGATCACGATCGGGCTCAACTGCTCGTTCGGCGCGGAGCAACTGCGGCCGCATGTGAAGACGCTGTCGGCGATCGCGGATACGCTGATCATGATCTATCCGAATGCAGGGCTGCCCAACGAACTCGGCGAGTATGACGAGCAGCCGGAGACGACGGCGGGGCTGGTCGGCGAGTGGGCGGTGGCCAAGCAGGTTAACGTGCTCGGCGGGTGCTGCGGGTCGACGCCGGCGCATATCAAGGCGATGGCCGACGGTGTGCGCGGGCTTGAGCCGCGGGTTGTGGCCCGACCGGAAGTGCAGACCAAGCTCGCCGGGCTAGAACCGTTCACGATGGCGGCCTGACGTCTTTCCCCTCCCGCTTGCGGGAGGGGGCAGGGGGTGGGCTCGCGCTCTCCTCCAACGATAAGGCCCGCGGATGGCGGGCGCCCACCCCCCGACCCCCTCCCGCAAGCGGGAGGGGGGGAAGAACCAGACAGATGACCACTTCCTCCTCCTCCTTCGTCAATATCGGCGAACGCACCAACGTCACCGGCTCGGCGCGCTTCAAGAAGCTGATCATGGCGGGCGATTACCCCGCCGCGGTCGAGGTCGCGCGCCAGCAGGTCGAGAGCGGTGCGCAGGTGCTCGACGTCAACATGGACGAGGGGCTGCTCGACGCCCACCACGCGATGACGACGTTCCTGAAACTGATCGCCGCCGAACCCGACATCGCGCGCATCCCGTTCATGGTCGACAGCTCGAAATGGAGCGTGATCGAGGCCGGGCTGAAGTGCGTCAGCGGCAAGCCGATCGTCAATTCGATCAGCATGAAGGAGGGTGAGGAGCAGTTCCTCGCGCAGGCCAAGAAGTGCATGGCGTACGGCGCGGCGGTGGTCGTGATGGCGTTCGACGAGGTCGGGCAGGCGGACACCAAGGACCGCAAGGTCGAGATCTGCGAGCGCGCCTATCAGCTGCTCGTCGGGATCGGCTTCCCGCCGGAGGACATCATCTTCGATCCCAACGTCTTCGCGGTCGCGACGGGGATCGAGGAGCACAACAACTACGGCGTCGACTTCATCGAGGCGTGCAAGGAAATCAAGGCGCGCTGCCCGCATGTCCATATCTCGGGGGGCCTGTCGAACTTCAGCTTCTCGTTCCGCGGCAACGAGCCGGTCCGCCGCGCGATGCACAGCGTGTTCCTCTACTACGCGATCCCCGCGGGCATGGACATGGCGATCGTCAACGCCGGCCAGCTCGACATCTATGACGACATCGATCCCGAGCTGCGCAAGGCGGTCGAGGACGTCGTGCTCAACACCGATCCCGAAGCCGGCGATCGACTGGTCGCGCTCGCCGAGCGCTATCGCGGCACCGACGTCGTCGCCGAGAAGGCGGCGGCGGAGTGGCGCTCGCTGGGCGTGAACAAGCGGCTCGAATATGCGCTGGTGAAGGGCATCGACCTGCACGTCGTCGAGGATACCGAGGAAGCGCGGCAGATCATCGCCGACGCTGGTGGCCGTCCGATCGAGGTGATCGAAGGGCCGCTGATGGACGGCATGAACGTGGTCGGCGACCTGTTCGGCTCCGGGAAAATGTTCCTGCCCCAGGTCGTGAAGTCAGCGCGCGTGATGAAGAAGGCGGTCGCGCATCTGCTGCCGTATATCGAGGCGGCCAAGGAGCCCGGTGCGCGCGGCAAGGGCAAGATCATCATGGCGACCGTCAAAGGCGACGTGCATGACATCGGCAAGAACATCGTCGGCGTCGTGCTCCAGTGCAACGGCTTCGACGTGGTCGATCTCGGCGTGATGGTGCCGTGGTCGAAGATCCTCGAAGCCGCGAACGAGAACGATGCGGACATGATCGGGCTGTCGGGCTTGATCACGCCGTCGCTCGACGAGATGGTGACGGTCGCCGAGGAGATGAAGCGCGCGGGGATGACGATGCCGCTGCTGATCGGCGGCGCGACGACGTCGAAGGTGCACACCGCGCTGCGGATCGCGCCGGCCTATGACGGTCCGGTGGTGCACGTTCTAGATGCGAGCCGCGCCGTGGGTGTGGCGTCGACCTTGGTGTCGGACACGATCCGCGACGAGTTCGTGACCAAGACCGCCGACGAGTATGAGGCGGTGCGGATTTCGCGCGCGAACAAGGGGCAGAGCGAGTTGCTGCCCCTGGCAACCGCACGGGAGCGCAAGTTCGTGGCGGACTTTTCGCTGAAGCCTGCCGCACCGGCCAAGCCCGGCGTGCACGTGTTCGCGGACTGGGATCTGTCGGACCTGCGCGACTATATCGACTGGACGCCGTTCTTCCGCGCGTGGGAACTGGCGGGCAATTTCCCGGCGATCCTGACGGACGAGGTCGTGGGGGAAAGTGCGAGTGCGCTGTACGCGGATGCGCAGGCGATGCTCGATACGATCGTCGCGGAGAAGTGGCTGACCCCGCGCGGCGTTGCGGGACTGTGGCCGGCACGCCGCGAGGGCGATGACGTGGTGGTTACTGCTCCCTCTCCCCTGCGGGGAGAGGGCGGGGGTGAGGGGCAGCCAAACAGTGCTGCGCCCGGAACAGGGGCCCCCCCCCCCCCCCCCACCCCCCCGCGGGGGGGGGCCGCAAAAAGTAGGGGCCCCCCCCCCACCCCCCCCCAAACCCCACCCCGCCGGCCCCCCCCCAACAGGGAG
>NZ_JAXOJN010000009.1:0-141308 GCF_036663715.1 Sphingomonas arabinosi | reverse complement strand
GCCGAACTTGAAAAGCAACGGGCGGGTTTAAACCCGCCTGTTGCTTCGCCCGCGCTACTGCGCGACAACAACGGTCGGTCTCTGGTTGCTGCTGGATGAAAGACGGGGGTCACGTCACTACCCCTTGACCGCCGCTTGGCGGCTCAGAGGTTCGCTGCAACAAAGTGCCTGCAGCGCGTGCCCGGACCGCACAGTGCTGGCATGCGCGTTCGCTATATACCACTGGCCTGGTTCAGCTACGGACAGGCAACCCGCTTCGGTCGCCCGACCGATGCTGCCGATTGGGGCAGGGTCCAGCAGGGACCCTCGTGTTCAGCGATATCTCGCGAAAAGCTATGGAAAGGTATTGCAGGGAGAGTTTGAGAGTACCGCGCGCGGCCGTTGCCCGCGTACCCGAAGGGGCCACGGTGGTTGGCATCGAACGCATGTCGCGAGCCTTTACGAAATACCATTTGGACGACGGGCGTGTGCTGCATCGGTTCCGGCGTCCGCAGCCCCGCGCGAATCCACACGATCATCCCTGGCCGTTCGAAACCACGATACTCGATGGCGGGTATATCGACGAAGTGTTTCACGTTGACGCGGATGGCAGCTGGCACAGCGAACACGTTCACAGGCAACCCGGCGAAACCTACTCGGTCGATGCGACGCACATCCATCGCATCGTCGCACTACCGACGGGCGAATGCTGGACGCTCGTGCGCTCTGGTCAGAACGAACGCGAGACCCGCTTCTGGCGGTTTCGGGACGCGGTCAAGTGGCGTGTCTGGCACAGCAGGAAATGGGTGAGCTTGGTATAGAAGCCGCAGCCTTCGATTCCCCGCGTGGAAGAGGCGTTTGCGTTCGATAAGTCCGAACAGGACTGGTGCACCCGACTGGATTCGAACCAGTGGCCTCTGCCTTCGGAGGGCAGCGCTCTATCCAGCTGAGCTACGGGTGCCGGATGGTTCGCCTAGCAAAGCAAAACGGTACGCGCCAGACGTTTTCGCCTTCATGGCTCGTTCGTTGCCGGATCGGTGTCCGCCTGCAGTGCGGGGCTAGCAACCGATTTGCCTTTCGGCGGCGAGGTCTTCGGTTTGTACGCGCACAGATCGCTGACGATGCAGCGCCAGCACTCGGGCGTGCGAGCCTTGCAGACATAGCGGCCGTGCAGGATCAGCCAGTGATGCGCGTGCAGGCGGAAGGGTTGCGGCGTCGCCTTGTCGAGCTTCAGTTCGACCGCGAGCGGGGTCTTGCCGCGGGCGAGACCGGTGCGGTTGCCGACGCGGAAGATGTGCGTGTCGACCGCGAACGTCTCCGCGCCGAATGCGACGTTGAGCACGACGTTCGCGGTCTTGCGCCCCACACCGGGCAAGCGTTCCAGCGCGGCGCGGTCGTTGGGCACGTCGCCGCCATAGTCGTCGATCAGCATCTGCGAGAGCGCGATGACGTTCTTGGCCTTGGTGTTGTAAAGACCGATCGTCTTGATGTGACGCTTCAGTTCGTCGAGCCCCAGCGCGACCATCTTTTCGGGCGTGTCGACCTCACGGAACAGCGCCCGCGTCGCCTTGTTGACGCCGACGTCGGTGGCCTGTGCCGACAAGGCGACCGCCACGACCAGCGTGTACGGGTTGACGAATTCCAGTTCGGTCTCGGGGTGCGGGTCGGCCTCGGCCAGACGCGCGTAGAATTCGATGACGTCGGCCTTCTTCACAGCCCGAGCACGTCGCCCATCCGGTAACGGCCGGCAGGCTGTCCCGCGAGCCAGATCGCCGCACGCACCGCACCGCGCGCGAAGATCGAGCGATCGTCGCCGCGATGGTTGAGCTCGATCCGCTCGCCTTCGCCCGCG
Source organism: Sphingomonas arabinosi (assembly GCF_036663715.1). Classification (NCBI taxonomy): domain Bacteria; kingdom Pseudomonadati; phylum Pseudomonadota; class Alphaproteobacteria; order Sphingomonadales; family Sphingomonadaceae; genus Sphingomonas; species Sphingomonas arabinosi. Next base: position 139,477 of record NZ_JAXOJN010000009.1, on the reverse strand, counting down.
AAGATCACGCTGTGGTCGCCGATCACCGACCCGCCGCGCAACGATGCGAAGCCGATCGTGCCTTCGGTGCGGGCACCGACGAGGCCAGCGCGGCTGTCGACGCGCAGTTCGGCGAGCGACGATCCGCGGCCCTTCGCGGCGGCATCGCCGAGCAACAATGCAGTGCCCGATGGAGCGTCGACCTTGTGCTTGTGATGCATCTCGACGATCTCCACGTCCCAGTCGGCGCCCAACCGCGCGGCGGCTTCCCGCACGAGAATGCCGAGGAGAGTGACGCCAAGCGACGTGTTGCCGGTCTGGAGGACAGCGATGTCCTTCGCGACGTCGTCGATCATCGACTGGTGCTGCGGGGACAGGCCGGTCGTGCCGATCACGATAGCGGTACCAGCGGCACGCGCGGCAGCGAGATGCGCCTCGATTGCGGAGGGTGTCGAGAAATCGACCAATACGTCGGCGGTCCGGGCGATCGGGTTCGGGTCCTCGCGCGCATCGACGCCGCCGGCGAGCGATGCGCCCGCCGCCTCGATCGCCTCGACGATCGCGCGGCCCATGCGTCCTGCGCTACCATAGATGCCGATCGAGGTCGTCGAGATGGCGGATGGGGCGGGTTGGGGCGCGAGCGTTTGCATGCTCCGCGCTTTGCACCAAGCCGGCCTTTGGGGACAGGGGCGAACGGTAACCCAACTTATTTCTTCGCGACTTTGGCGCAGGCCACCGCCTGCTCACGCCTTCTCGACGAACGTCCGAACCAGATCGAGATCCACAGGCTTGTCGACGTCGACCGCGGCCAGACCGAACGGACTCGCGACCGCGGTCGCATCCAGGCCGGCGAGGCGACCGAGATGCGCGATCGCTTCGACCAACGTCAGCCGACCCGACAGATACCGCAACAACGTGCCGATCCCGAGGCGGCGAACGATCCGCCACGGTCGCTTGCGATCCGCCTCGACCTGCCCCCAGAGATCGAGCGCCGCGACCGAGCGCGGGGTGGCGAAGTAGAACAGGTTGCAGCCCGACCACGCACCATCGGCGAAACGCAGATATGTTCGGCGCGTGCCGGGCGCGGCGGCTTCGATCACGTCCTGGCGCGCGAGCAGGGCGCCGACATCGGCCCGCGCGGGGACGTCGGCAAGAAAGCGCGCCACCCATTCGGGCTGCAGCAGCGCGTGATCGGCGGTCGTTACCAGCAAGGGCGCGCCGAGCGCTTCGATTCCGTCTCGAACGCTGCGACTTGGACCTGATGCTGCGTCGAGCACGAGGAGGCCCAGCGCGGTCGCCGCGGCTCGCACTGCGTCGTCGGACACCGATACGGCGATCGTGCGGGCGCCTGCCTCCCGCAACGCCTGCGCGACGCGCGCCAGCAACGTCTGGCCATCGAGCAGGATCAGCGCCTTGTGCGACACGCCCGCATAGGCGGCGACCGGATCGACACCGCCACGCGAGCCCGCGAGGATCAGAGCGTTGAAGCCCTGAACATCCGCACTCATACGGTCTTCGCCCCGGTTTGCGCCCGCGCGCGCCAGACGCGCCAGAATACGCCCGGCGCAGCGAGGATCGGATGCTTTTCGCGCCACGGGGTCAACGGCACCGCGACCCCGGTGTGCCGCTCGACCTTCCAGACGCCGTAGCGCGCGGCCCCTTCGAAGGTGAACGCGGCCCGGACCAGTCGCGCCACGTTCAGCGGCTTGCCGGCGCGACGACGACGGCCCCACGCACGCAGCACCGCGCGGCGTTGCGCCGCCGACAGATCGGGCTTCAGCATGCCCGCCTCGTCACGATAGGCGATCCCGTCCGCAGTCCAGGCAAGCGGCAGGAGTTCGGCATAGCGGCCGGGATCGAAGCCCAGGATCTGGCCCTCGCGGCCCTTGCGCTCGACGCGGAGTTCGGCGGCATAGGTCTGGCGGAACAGCGCCCGCCAATAATCGTTGGCGGTACCCATCTCCGGGCCAAGCGCGGCGGCAAAGCGTGCGGCGGACTTTGCCGCATCGGCGATCGCTGTCGCTACGCGCGTCGCCGCCGCCGGATCACGCACCCAGACGAGCGCGGAGGGCTGGACGAAGCGCGTCCAGATCGTCGTGTCGAGCGTCTGCGCGGCGGCCGCCCTGGCGAAGGTGGCCAGTCGCATCGTCGCGATCTTCGCGCGCAACGTCTCGCCGTGCAGGTCGAACTCGCGGTAGCTGACCGTCGGCCACAGGCCACGCTCGGGCGGCCCGGCGGTGAGCACGTAGAAATCGAGCACCCCTTCGGTCGCCCCGGTGCGCAGGTTCGAGCCATAGAACAGCACGGCCAGCGTCTCGCCGGCACCCTCCGCGAGCAGTCCTGCGACGTCGCGGACTGCTGGGATGGTCGGAACGTGCAGCTGGCGGCGGACGACGTCGCCGAGCGTGATCACGGGACCACGAACCGCAGCGCGCGCGCTTCGCGGATGGTCAGGTCGCCGCCCGGATAGACTTCGCCGTCGAGGATGAAGCCGGAGTCCATCGACAGGTCGAAACTCGGCGAGTCGATTCGATGATACCCCGCGCGATCGAGCCACGCGGCAGGCGAGCCGGCGACGATCAACGGCGTCGCGGCGGCCAGCCAGCGGGGCGGCGCGTCGACCAGCAGGGTCTTCAATCCGGCGCGCGGCACGCCGAAGGGGCGGATGCCGATCGGCATCCGCTTCAGCGTCGAGGCGAGCAAGATATAGCGTGCGCGATCCGTATCGGTGTTCGCCCCCGCCGCGTGAACGCCTTCGTCGCCACGCGAGTCGAACCGGATACGCATCCGGTTTCCCGCGCGCCAAGAACTGTTCGCGCCGCCGAACAAGGTCTGGAGGATCGCCCAGCACAGCGCGAGGCCGACCGCCACGCCGTTGAAGGCCCCCGCGCGGTGGGTGCGCTGCGCCAAGGCCGTCGCATCGACGAACGCGCCCGCTCCCAACAGGAAGCCGTGCAGGCGCGTACCGCTATCCCTCCGGACGACTTCGATCGGGTGACGGATCTTCACGTTGCCGCCCCGCGCCGCGGTAAGGGCCTGGTCGAGCGTCCAGTCGTCGGGGATGCCAAGATCGAGTGCGAGCGCATTCGTCTTGCCCGAGGGCACGATCGCCACGCGCGGCGCGGCCCCGGTCCAGACGCGCGCGGCAGCGGTCATCACGTCGCGAATCGTCCCGTCACCGCCGTCGATCACCAGCAACTCGATGCCGTGGCGCGCAAAATCCGTCAGCACTTCGGCCAGCTCGGCCTGCGTACGCGGAGTCACGGCCAGCACGGTGCCCGACAGGAACGGCTTGGTCGCCTCGACGCTGCTGCGGTTCCGGTGGCTTTTCGGGTTGCAGATGATGCCGGTACGGATCTTCGCCGCGGCATCACGCGCACTTACCCCGGTCTTTTCGGGGCCAGCCGAATCGATCATGCCCTCGGGCAGCCATGCCGGAGGAGCCGGCGGCGAAAGGGGGTGCCCGCCAAAGGCGTGAAAGTTCGAAACAACATCGGCCACGATATAAGATACCCGTCGCGGCGCATAACCGCTACAAATTTGTGTCAGGAAGATTTCCGTTCCGCTGCGACCGGCGGTCCGGCTCAACGCCGATACCGCATCTTCATACGCACGGTCGTTCCGGATGGTGCCAATGCCGTCCGCGCTGCATCGAACGACGGGAGCCCGATCGAGGTCGGCGCATCGTTGGAAAAGCCGAAGCCTTCCTTCGGGGCGAACAATGTCCGATTGAAATCATGATCGCTGTTCTCGTCGTGATACTGCGCGATCGCGTAATGCCCGGGCTTCAGCCAGAAGCATGCGCGGGGACTGGTGGCCGGCACACGGGCTCGCGCCAGCTTTCCACCCTTCGCCAGAAACCGTCTTTTGTCATCGGGATAGACCGTGAAGGCGACCTCACCGACGGCGTTGTGCATCGTCGTCGCCTCGACGGTCAGCTTGGCGTTGCCGTTACCGGGCATGCCTTCGCACGCCTCGGCCGCATGTGCCTGCATCGGGATGAGCAGCACCGCTGCGCCGAGGATCGAGGAAACTACAGTCTTCATGATCGGACGTTAGCGCGAAGAAGATGGCCGGAGAGCGGCGCGCAGATGACATTTGCGACGCGAACGAGGCGTCCGTCGCGCGTGCACCGCGCTCTGCCGATCGACCGCTACGTCGGCATAGGGAACCGCCAATTGCACCCCCGACCGCGCAAACGACTTCGCGAGATGCAGCGCGGAAACCCGCCGCCGGTTACGCCAGCCAGCTCGTCAGCGTCTCTCCGCGAGCCTTCCGCGCCATCGCCTGCACCAGCCGCACCATGTGGACGACGAGCGAAATCGCGGTCCAGGCCGCAACGCCGATGATTCCCCAATCCGGGCGCGTGACCAGCAATCCGGCGAACAGGATCACCATGTTCGGATTGCGCCGCGCGGTGATGAGGCGGAACCAGCTGTCGAACCTCTCCCACACATGGATATGCATCCCGAACCGAACGATGAACGCCCCCTCGATCAGGCGTTGCGCGACATAGCCGAACAGCATCGTTCCGATCACCGCCCAGAACATGCCGTCTTCCAGCGGTCGCCCGTACGGCGCACATCCCGCCGCCCAGGCCCACCACCAGAACGGCGGATGGATCAGGTCGACCCCGTGATCCCATGCGTTGCCGAGCTTCGACGCCGTAATCGTGCACCGCGCGAGCTTCCCGTCCACGGTGTCCAGAACCATGAAGAACAGCCCGGTCGCGAGGCCGGTCCAGAACCAGCCATGCCAGAACGCGATCGTCGCGACGATGCACAGTACCGATCCCAGCGCCGTCACCTGATTGGGCGTGATCCCGGCGCGCGCGCAGACCCGCGTGATCGCCAGCGCCCATTCCGGCCACAGATATTTGGTCAGCAGGTCGGTGACGCCCTTGTAGGCACCGACATAGCTGGCGCGCTCGATCGCCGGGACGGCGGCGGGGGTGAGCAACTCGGCGAACGGCTTTTCCCGTTTGCGGAGCGCTTCGTTGAGAATGCCGTCCTCCGCTTCGGCCGCGATCACGGTCAGCCCGGCACCGGGTACCAGCGGTACGTCGTCGATCATCGCGTGGGACACCGCGCTGCGCTCGGCGGCATCGCGGACATGCGCCAGCACCGGAACCCCTGCGCGCGTGACGATCGTGCCGGGGCGGGTCTTCAGATGGGCGATCCAGACCGGGTCGAACGCGAACGCCATGTTGGCCAGGATGACCGGCCCCACTGCGATAGCGGGCGATCCGCTCGTGTCCGGTGCGGGGGGCAGGCCCTGCGCCAGGCCGATCCGGCGGACGCGTTCGGCATTGGTCATGCCCCATAACAAGGTGGCATTGTTGCCCACCGGAACGATAGCTGGCGTGTCGTGCATCGGGTGTCGATAGCCGATCGTGGGCGAATTGCGAACGCCGGCGTGCCCGGATCAACGCCGCAGCGCTGCGATCACCTCTCGCGCGGCACGATCGGGGGCCAGCCCGGACACGTCACCGAGCGCCTCATCGGCGAACCGCTGCTGAAACGCGGTGTATTCGTGATGCACGGTCGACGCCTGCTCGATCGCAGGAATCAGGGCGGAAAGCGTGTCGACGACCACGCCCGCTTCCCACATCGCGTAGGAGCCGTCGTTCCTCCAGTCGGCGTCGAGTGCGTTCAGGAATACGCACGGTCGCGGTCGCGTCAGATATTCGACGACCTGGCTCGACGTATCGCCGAGATACAGGTCGGCGGCGGCGGTATAGCTGCCGTCGACCATCGCGAAGCTGTCGAGATCGCAGTGGATACCGTCACGCCCGGCCAGCCCGGCAACGAACGCGCGCAACGCCGGCGCACGCTCCACGAGTCGCTGGTGCGGCGCGAAGATCAGGTTGAAGCGGCCATCCGCCAGGATACGCTCGACCGTCTCGGGACCCCAGCGCCACCAGGACGACCGGTGCGCCTGCCAGTGCGGGTTGTAGAAGATCACCGGCTTGGCATCCGCGAACAATCGGGCAGGCGGGGTGCGTTGGCGAAAGGCCGCCTTCACGTACCCCGTCGTCACGATCCGCGCGGGGTCGTCACCGCCTGCGATCAACGCACCGCGATCGCGTTCGGCGGCGACCAGCGTCCGCCATCCCGCGCGCCGCCGCCAATGCCCGCGCGCCATCATCGATCCCGCCCCGTGGAAGGTGTCGATGAACCGGGTCCGCAACGGCAGCGTCGCCGGCAGCCAAAGGCTCGTCTGTTCCGCACAAACGACCACCGCGGTCCGCGCGAGATACGGCGCCAGGCGGAACAGCATCGGCAGCTTGGCGGGCAGGGGCGGATTGCGCCCGTCGGCATAGCCTGCCAGGCTGCGAAAGCCGGGCGCCCGCCGGATGCGGACCGTCGTCATGCCCGCGTCGCGAACCCACGCGCTCAGCAACGTCTCGTGCATCGAGGTGCTCACCCACAGGTCGACCGGCAGGTCCGGCGCGATCGCAACCAACGCCTCGACGATCGGATAGAGATGCGGGATCAGCAGCGTCTCGCCGAGAAACAGGAACGCGACCTTCTGCGTCATGATCGCGGAGGGCCGTCCGCGGGCACGTCATGGTCGTCCTGCCATAGCGCGATATCCTCCGGCCGGTCGATCTCCTGCCAGCGGGCATCCGCCGCGATCCGCACCGCGCGGACGCCCACGGTCTCCGCGACACGGCGGATAACGGCGTGGTGATAGGCGTGGATGCCCTCGTCCTCGCCGATCACCGCGCGCAACGCCTCGAGATACGCACTGCCGCCGGTCGAGACGATCAACCCGAGCGAGCGATCGGTGGCCTCGTGCCCGACCAGGTGCTTACCGACCGCGACCACGTGGTCGCCGTGCGCCTCGACCAGCATGTCGTCGAGCCCCGGCGTCACCAGCGGCTCGATGACCAGCGTCACGCCCGATCCGGCCTGCGCGTCCCGATTGGAGAGCGCCGCGCGCAGGATCGCGGCATCGAACAGCGTGTCGCCGTTCATCAACGCGAACGGCGATCCGAGGTGCGTGCGCGCCGCCCATACGCTGCCGATACTGTTGGCGACGGACCAGAACGGGTTGAAGACGAGTTCCGTCGGCAACCCGCACTCGCGCGCTGCCAGATGCGCGGCGATCTGGTCGACCCGGTATCCGCCGACGATCACCGCCCCCTCGAACCCTGCGTCCGCGACGGCATCGAGCTGGTGATCGAGGATCGCCCGGCCCCCGACCTGCACGAGGCATTTCGGCGTCGTCAGCGTCAACGGCAGCAGGCGCGACCCGTGGCCGGCGGCAAGGATGATGGCCTTCATGGGCGGGGACTTACGCACGAAGTGTGGCAGGAAAAAAGCTGTTACGTACCGCACGGCTATGCTGCACTGCAGCGGAACATCTTCGGGCGTTCCACCGTTGCGCTTCGATGCGCATGTTCAGATCGCTCCACATACCCCCCGAGTGGGTTTGGCTGGAGAGTGTCGCGGTCGTCTCGGCCGCCGTCCTCGTCGCGCTGGTCGCGCATTGGCTGACGATGCGGATCGCTGGCCATGCCCAGCGCCGCTCGACCGCCAAGACGGACGGCCTTGTCCTCGCCCGTGTCCGCCGGCCATTGCGTGCGGTGTTCGTCTCGGTTTCCGTCGCGTTCGTCTCGCGGATCCTGCCGATGGACAACGATATCGAGGACTTGTGGAAACAATTGCTCGGCTTCCTCGTCCCCGGGTTGCTCGGCTGGCTGGCGGTGGCGGCTCTCCGCGCGTTCCAGGACGTCATCGAGATCCGCGCCGACATTTCGGTCGAGGACAACCTCCGCGCCCGCCGCAAACGGACGCGCGCCGCGATCCTCGGGCGGATCGGGACGTTCTTCATCATCTTCATCAGCGTCTGCCTGATGCTGCTGAGCGTCCCCGGCATCCGATCGATTGGCGTCACGTTGATGGCGTCGGCGGGTATCGCCGGCCTCGTCGTCGGTGCCGCCGCGCAGCCTGCACTGAAGAACCTGATCGCCGGCGTGCAGATGGCCTTCACCGAGCCGATCCGGATCGACGACGTGCTGATCGTCGACGGCGAATGGGGCCGCGTCGAGCAGATCAACCTGACCTTCGTGGTCATCAAGATCTGGGACGAACGCCGCCTCGTCGTGCCAGTCTCGAAGTTCCTGGAACAGAGCTTCCAGAATTGGACCCGCGAGACCAGCCAACTGATGGGTTCGGTGTTCTGGTACGTGGACCCGGCGACCGACGTGCCGCGCCTCCGCGAGAAACTGGGCGAGATCGTCACCGCGAACCCGCGCTGGGACAAGAGGTTCTTCAACCTCCAGGTGACCGACGTGAAGACCGACTGCATCGAACTGCGCGGCCTGATGACCGCAAAGGATGCCGCGATCGCGTTCGATCTGCGCTGCGACGTACGGGAAGCCTTGCTGAAATATATCCGCGAGGACATGCCCGAAGCCATCCCGAGAAACCGCCTGCTAATGGCCCCCGATCCGGTAACCCACCCCTAACTTCCCCCCTCCCTGAAAGGGAGGGGCCGGGGGTGGGTAGGCCGCTTGTCGGGCGAACCGGCAATTCCAGACCGACCCACCCCCAACCCCTCCCTTCCAGGGAGGGGGGCAAGAAGCCCGTAAGAAGTCAGGCCTCGACGTGCTCCGGCACAGCCTCAAGCGCAGTGATGAACAACTCACACCACCACATGACGTCCTCCTTGCGGACGTTATCGATCAGCTTCTCCCAGCGCGCCTTGCGCTCCGCCAGCGGCATCTTCAGCGCCCGCGCGATCGCGTCGGACATCTCCTCCGGGCTGTACGGATTGACCAGCACAGCATCCGGCAACTGCGCCGCCGCGCCGGCAAACTGCGACAGGATCAGCACGCCCGGATCCTCGGGATCTTGCGCCGCGACATATTCCTTCGCGACTAGGTTCATCCCGTCGCGCAAAGGCGTCACCAACCCGACACGAGCGGCGCGGTAAATCCCCGCCAACACGTCCCGCGGGAACCCCTGGTTGACGTATCGGATCGGCGTCCAGTCGATGTCCGAATACTCGCCGTTGATCCGCCCCGACATCGAATCGAGGTTGGCCCGGATCTCCTGGTACGTATCGACCTTCTCCCGCGAAGGCGGGGCGATCTGGAGCATGTAGACCAAACCGCGATGGTCCGGATGCGAGCCCAGGAACCGCTCATAGCCCGCGAACCGCTCGGCCAGACCCTTCGAATAATCGAGCCGGTCGACCCCGACGATCAGGCTGCGGCCGGTCGCGGACATATACATCCGCTCCTTCGAATGCCGCGCCGCATCGCTGTTCGCCGACTTCTCGAAGTCCGCGGTCTCGATCCCGATCGGCGTCGTGATCGCCTTGATCGTGCGGTCGCCGACCGTCACCCAGCCATCCTCGCCGACCACGCCGTCGAGCTGACTGGTGACGTAATGCAGGAAGCTGTCGAGCCAGTCCTGCGTCTGGAAGCCGACCACGTCGTACGCGAACATCGATTCGACCAGCGCGCGGTGGCTCGGCAGCGACAGCAGCATCGCCATCGGCGGCCACGGAATGTGCAGGAAGAACCCGATCTTGTTCTCGACGCCCAGCTTGCGCAGTTCGCGACCGAGCGGGACGTGGTGGTAATCGTGGACCCACACCAGATCGTCGGGCTCGATCAGCGGCAGCACCGTCTCCGCAAACCGCTTGTTGACGCGAGCGTAGCCGCTGGAGAAATCGCGTTCGAACTCGGTCAGGTCGATCCGGTAATGGAACAGCGGCCACAGCGTCCGGTTCGCATAGCCGTTATAATATTCGTCGAAATCCTGCTCTTCGAGGTCGATCGTCGCGGTGGTGACGCCCTTGCCCTGCTGGAAATTGATGTGACCGGTGAAGGTCTCGGTGGTCTCGCCCGACCAGCCGAACCACACGCCGCCCTTTTCGCGGAGCGCAGCGAGCAGCGCGACGGCGAGGCCGCCCTGGTTGCCCGAGGGCGCATCGACCGACTGGACGCGGTTCGAGATGACGACGAGGCGGCTCATCGGATGGCACTCCACGGCTTGCTGAGCAGGACCGCGCAGTTGATCAGCCCGACCAGCGAATAGGTCTGCGGGTAATTCCCCCACAGCTCGCCGGTGTTCGGATCGATATCCTCCGACAGCAGGCCGGCCGGCGTGCGCCGCGCGACCATCTCGTCGAACAACTCACGCGCGTCGGCGGTCCGCCCGGTCGCATGCAGCGCCTCGATCAGCCAGAAGGTGCAGACGTTGAACGCGGTGTGCGGCAGGCCGAAATCATCCTCGGTCGCATAGCGCAGCATGTGGCTGCCACGACGCAGCCCTTCCTCGACCGCCTTCAGCGTCGACTGGAAGCGCGGATCGTCGGGCGCGAAGAAGCGCAGGTCGAGCAGCTGGATCAGGCTCGCGTCGAGATCGTCCCCGCCGAACGTCGCCGAGATACGCTGCGTGTCCTCGCGCCACGCCGACTGCTCGATCGTCGTGCGGATCGTGTCCGCACGTGCATTCCAGAACGTCCGGCGATCCTCCAGCCCGAGCACCCCGGCCGCATTGGCCAACCGATCGCACGCCGCCCAGCACATCGCCGCCGAATAGGTGTGGACGTGCGCCTTGGTGCGCAGCTCCCACAGCCCTGCGTCGGGCTTGTCGTACGTCTCCCACGCGCGGTCGCCGACCAGTTCGAGGCTCTTGAAATCTTCGACGCTCGACATCCGGAACAGCCGGCGATCGAAGAACGCCTGTACGTCAGACAGGATGATCTGGCCGTACGCATCGTGCTGGATCTGCTCGTACGCCTGGTTGCCGGCACGGACCGGACCCATCCCGCGATAGCCGGGCAGATCCGCCTCGATCCGCTCGATCAGCGTCGACTCGCCGCCGACGCCGTAGAGCGGCTGGACATGGCCCCCCTTCGACGCATCGACGATGTTGCGCAGATATTCGAGATACCCCTCCAGCACGTCGAGCGCACCCAGTCGGTTCAGCGCCTGCACCGTATAATAGGCGTCGCGGATCCAGCAGTAGCGATAGTCCCAGTTGCGCTCCGACCCCTCATGCTCGGGGATTGAGGTGGTGAGCGCGGCGACGATCGCGCCGGTTTCCTCGTGCTGGCACAGCTTCAGCGTAATCGCCGCGCGGATGACGACGTCCTGCCACTCGACCGGCGTCGCCAGCCCACGCACCCAGTGCCGCCACTCGTCCTTGGTCCGCGACAGCATCGCCTCTGCCGCCTCATGCAACACGCCCGCGAAACTCTCGTCCGGCCCGAGGAACAGGTGCATCTGGCGCTCGAGCCGGAACCAGTTCTCGCCGACGATATGCCCAACCGGCGCATCGGTTGTCAGTCTCAGCGTTTGGTCGTCCATCAGGAAGCGAATGTGGTTCGACCCCTGCGTGTGCTCGGTCGGCTTGCCCCAGTTCGTCGCGACGCGCATGCGGATACGGATGCGCGGCGAGCCGGCGACCGGCTTGACGATCCGCACGAAGCTGGTCGGGCGATAGGTCCGGCCTTCGCGGACGAAGCGCGGGCAGAAATCGATCACCTCGACCGCGTTGCCTGCCTCGTCCTCATGACGGGTCACCAGGATCGGCGTGTTGCGGATATAGCTCTGCGTCGTTTTTGCGCCGCCTTCCAGTTCGATCGCCCAGAACCCGGTCTTGGGCGCATCGCCCCCGAGCAGCGCGCAGAACGCGGGGTCGCCATCGACGCGGGGGACGCAGCCCCAGACGAACGTGCCGGTCTTGTCGATCAGCGCGGAGACCTGGCAATTGCCGATCGGCCAGAGGTTCATGTCGGCTTTTTGAGTAGGTGCGGTCATCGTGTTTCCAATATGGCAGCAATCCAGTCGCGAAGTGCAGCAACGTCGTTGAGGCGGTAGGTAGCGGCGGTAGGCCGTTCCTCGCCGATCAGTATGCCCGCCCCACCAAGGTCACGCGCGGCCTCGAACCCGTCCTCATCGGTGACGTCGTCGCCGAAGAAATACGGCAGGCTGCCCGCCATCGTCGGCGCCGCGATCAGTGCGCGGAGTGCCGCGCCCTTGTCGCCGGGGGTGCGCAGTTCGACCATCATCTTGCCGCGCTGGAGTGTGAGCCCGTGGGTGAGGGCAAGGTCTTCGGCGAGGCGGACGGCGGCAGGTTCGAAGTGCGGGGCCATCCGGTAGTGCAGCCCCGCGCCGAGGCTCTTGGCTTCGTAGACGAGGCCGTTGGCATCGGCAAATGCGCGCAATGCGTCGGCCGCGGCTTCGAGCGAGGCAGGGCGTTCGGCGGCGATGTGGCCGTCGTCCGGCGTTCGGGTTTCTGCCCCGTGGCTGCCCGCGACCGCGAACAGGTGCGCGTGCCGCCCGAGCATCGCATCGAGCTGCGCGATCGATCGCCCGCTGATGATAGCAATGCGACCGGGGAACCGCTCGGCGAGCGTATCGAGGGTATCTAGCAGAATCCGGTCCACCACGACCGCATCCGGCGTCGCCGCAAGGTCGACGAGCGTCCCGTCGAAATCGAAGAACAGGCTCACTGCGTCGGGCACGGCAAGGGGCGGCGCGAGGACATCAGTCGCGGGCTGGCGTTCGGCTAGCATCATCCCTGAACCCATAGCGCCGCCGCTACGTTCCGCTGCACTGCAAAATTGGAACGGGTGCGGTTCGATTATTGAAGATGGGGCGCAGCCAGCACTCCCGTCATGTTCTCCTGCGAACGCAGGAGCCCAGGACCCAACAGCGCACCGCTCATGATTCAAGCCCCCCGGCTTTCGCGGAGAACACGGGAAAAAGTTCCGCCGCTCCCAGTCATCCCGGCGAAGGCCGCCGTGACTGGGGCGGAGCGAAATCCGGCGCCGGCCCACCTTCGGGGATCTTCTCCCTTCCCTGGAAGGGAGGGGTAGGGGGGGGTCGGCTTCCGCATCACGCGACGCAAGTGGCACGAGCGAACCGACCCACCCCCAGCCCCTCCCTTCCAGGGAAGGGAGAAAGACAGGCCTCGTCTTCCCCCGATCCCGTCTTCCGGCCCCAGCGATAGGATAGTATTCAACGACGCCGACGCATCGCTTGGCGCCCCACACCCCCTCCAATCCACCACGCTTGCGACACCTCGCGACACAAAACCGCTGGACTAGGGCAGGGACGGCGGCCATTCCTCCGCCCATGTCCCGCGTCAGCGCCCTCTTCATCGCACCCGTCCTATCGGCAGGCGTGCTGCTAGCCGGCTGCACCGTCGGCCCGGACTACCACCCAAAGGCGGCCGCCGAACTCGGCGTCCCCGACGCCTATTCGGTCACCCCGGAAACCAGGCCCGAAGACCTCACTCGCTGGTGGCAGAAGTTCGACGACCCCGTCCTCGGGCAGCTCGTCGAGCAGGCCGCCGCCGCCAACCTCGACATCGCACAGTCCGTCGCGCGCCTCCGCCAGGCCCGCGAAAGCCTCCTCCAGAACCGCGCGTCGCTTCTCCCCACGGCCAACGGCTCGGTCGGCTACCAGCGCAACGAGAATGTCCGCGGCGGCGGGCGGTCGTTCACGCTGCCCGACGGCACCGTCGTCGATACCGGCGGCGGCGGCGCCAACAGCTTCACGCTCGGGGCCAGCGCCAGCTACCAGGTCGGCGTCTTCGGCGAGATCCGTCGCACCATCGAAGCGAGCCGCGCAGAGTACGCCGCGTCGGGCTACGACTACGCCACCGTCCTGATCTCGGTCGAAAGCGAGGTCGCACGCAACTACGTCCTCGCGCGGCTCTATCAGCAGCAGCTGGCCAACGCCCGCGCCTCGCTCGCGATCCAGGACGACAATCTCGAAATCGCCGGCTTCCGCGTCCAGGCTGGACTCGTTTCCAGCGTCGACGCCGAACAGGCCCGCGCCCAACGCGCGCAGACTGCCGCGACGATCCCCAGCCTCGACCAGCAATATGCCGCGTCCGTCGCGCGGATCGGCGTGCTGACCGGCCAAGCCCCCGGCACGCTCCGCACGATGATGGCGCCCGCGAAGGCGATCCCGACCGGTCCCGCCGCAGTCGGCGTCGGCATTCCCGGCGACACGCTGCGCCAGCGCCCCGACATTCGTTCCGCCGAGCGCGCGCTCGCCGCCGCCACCGCGCGGATCGGCGTCGCCAAGGCGCAGCTCTATCCCGCGCTCGCGATCACCGGTAACCTCAACACCAACGCGACCTCGATCGGCAACATCGGCGACGCGATCACCGGCAGCCTGTTCGCCGGCCTGACGCAGGCGATCTTCAACGGCGGGCGTCTGCGAAGCCAGGTCCGCACCAGCGAAGCCGCCGCCGACGGTGCGTTCGCGCTCTACAAGTCCACCATCCTCACCGCGCTGGAGGACGTCGAGAACGCCGTCGTCGCGCTTCAGACTGCGCAGGAACGCGAGCGCCAGTTCGCCATCGCGCTCGACGCGTCGAACAATTCCGCGATCCTCAGCCGCAGCCAGTATCGCACCGGCCTCACCGATTTCACCACGCTCAACCAGCAGGAAACCGCGCTCCTGTCCGCCCGCAACGGTGCGACGCAAGCGCGCGCCGATGCCGCGACCGCGTTGATCGCACTCTATGCCGCACTCGGCGGCGGCTGGGACTCCACCGTGATCCCTGAAGCGCCCCAATCCAATCCAGAGGCACGCTGATGGCCGACGCATCGATCGACGACTTCCTCGGCGTAAAGCCGCAGGCCCCCTGGAAACGCTACATAAAGTGGGTCGTGATCGCGGTCGGCGTGGTCCTGCTTTGCCTGCTGCTCGCCAAGTGCTTCGGCGCGAAGGAGCAGACGCAATATTCGACGCAGGCCGCCCAGCGCGGCAACCTGACCGTCACGGTCTCGGCCACCGGCAAGCTCGCGCCGACGACGCAGGTCACGGTCGGCTCGCAGCTGTCGGGTCTCGTCACGCAGGTCGTCGCCGACGTCAACGACCGCGTCGTCGCCGGCCAGCCGCTCGCGCTGATCGATCCCGAACAGCTCGACGACCAGATCCGCCAGACCAGCGCCCAGCTCGCAGCGAACCAGGCGCAGGTCGCGCAGGCGCAGGCCACCGTTGCCGAAGCTCGCGCGCAGTTGAACCGCCTCGAAGAGGTCTCACGCCTCTCGGGTGGCCGCGTTCCGTCGAAGACCGAGCTCCAGACCGGCCGCGCCGACTACGCGCGCGCCCTCGCGGCGCAGAAGGTCGCCGAAGCCAACGTCGCCGCCAGCCGCGCGCTCCTCGCGCAGAACCAGACGCAGCGCGCCCGTGCGATCATCCGCTCGCCCGTCACCGGCGTCGTGCTCGCGCGCCAGATCGACCCCGGCCAGACCGTCGCCTCGTCGTTCAACACGCCGACGTTGTTCGTGATCGCCGAAGATCTCACCAAGATGAAGCTCGAGGTTGCGATCGACGAGGCGGACGTCGGCGAGGTCAAGATCGGCCAGAAGGCCAGCTTCACGGTCGACGCGTTCCCCGGCCAGACCTTCCCCGCGACGATCAGCCGCGTCGACCTCGGCTCGAACCTGACGGTCAGCTCGGCGACCTCGTCGAGCACCACGACCACGACGTCGACCACCGGCCAGGTCGTGTCCTACGCCGCCGACCTCACGGTGGCGAACCCGTCGCTGACGCTGCGCCCGGGCATGACCGCGACCGCGGACATCGTCACCTCGGACAAGCGCAACGTGATGCTCGTCCCCAACGCCGCGCTGCGCTTCAAGCCGACCGCGGCGACGGGCGACGCGGGCGGCGGCATCGCCGGCTCGCTGACCTTCCGGCCCCGTCGTGGCGGCGGCGGTGCGGAGCGGACCGCGACGCTCGGCCGCGGCGCGCAGCAGACGATCTACGTCAAGGGCGCGGACGGCACGCCGCAAGCCGTGCAGATCACCACCGGCGACACCAACGGCACGATGACCGAGGTGCTGTCGGGCAACCTCCAGCCCGGCGCGCAGGTCATCACCGGGCAGCTGGCGAGCGGGTCGGACGACACCAAGCGCAGCGGCGGCGGCGCACGCCGTTCGGGCGGCGCGAGCAAGGGTGGGGGCGGTGGCCAGTAATCCGCCCCCGCTGATCAGTCTGCGCGGCGTCACCAAGACGTACGGGCAGGGCGCGACGATGTTCCAGGCGCTCAAGGGCGTCGACCTCGACATCGCAGCGGGCGATTTCGTCGCGGTGATGGGGCCATCGGGGTCGGGCAAGTCTACGACGATGAACATCCTCGGCTGCCTCGACGTGCCGACCGACGGCACTTTCCTGTTTCGCGGGCATCATGTGGAAACGCTAGACCGCGACCAGCGCGCGCTGCTCCGTCGGAAGTATCTCGGCTTCGTATTCCAGGGCTTCAACCTGCTCTCGCGCACGTCCGCGCTGGAGAATGTCGAACTGCCGCTGCTCTACCGCGGCGACGAGAAGCGGACGCGGCGGGACGCGGCGATGGCAAGCCTCGACACGGTAGGCCTGGCGGACTGGTGGGATCACACCCCGGCGGAACTGTCCGGCGGCCAGCAACAGCGCGTCGCGATCGCCCGCGCACTGGTGACTAGCCCCGACGTGTTGCTCGCGGATGAGCCGACCGGCAACCTCGACAGCGAACGCTCGGTCGAGATCATGCAATTGCTCACGCGGCTGAATGCGGAGAAGAACATCACGGTGCTGATGGTCACGCACGAACCCGACATGGCCGCGTTCGCGCGGACGGTGGTCCACTTCAAGGACGGTCTGGTGGAGCGTATCGAAAGCCAGCACCGCCAGGGCGAAAGCGTACAGTCGTGAGCGCCGCCACTTCTTCCCCCCTTCCGCAAGCGGGAGGGGCGCCATCTTCTCCCCTCCCGGAAGCGGGAGGGGCCGGGGGTGGGCACGCGCTCACGCCGAGCGCACCGCGAGCCGTAGTTCCAGCGCGAACATCGACGGCAGTATCCGCCGCACCCGCGAGCCCACCCCCCAGCCCCCTCCCGCAAGCGGGCGGGGGAGCAGACGCCTCGCGCGGGGAACCAGTCTAATGTTCGGCACCACCCTATCCCTCGCGCTCCGCTCGATCCGCCGCCACCTCCTGCGGTCGTTCCTCACCATCCTCGGCATCGTCATCGGTGTCGGAGCAGTCGTGACGATGGTCACCCTCGGCAAGGCAACGACGGCAGCGGTCCAGCAATCGATCTCCGCACTCGGCACCAACATTCTTCAGATCCGCCCCGGCCAGGGCTTCGGCCGCGGCGGCGGCGGGCCACGTCCGCCCGACTTCAAACCCGAGGATGTCGAAGCCATCGCCAAGCAGACCGCCGGCGTCACCGCAGTCGCCCCGCAGGCACAGGCCACCGCCACCGCGATCTACGAGGGCGCGAACTGGTCGACCACGATCAACGGCACCACCTCCGCCTATTTCCAGGTCCAACCCTGGCCACTAGCCGCGGGCCGCATCTTCTCGCCGGTCGAGGAAGCCGCGGGCAAGGCCGTCTGCATCATCGGCAACACGGTCCGCACCAACCTCTTCCGCGGCGGCGATGCGGTCGGCCTGCGGATGCGGATCGGCGCGATCAGCTGCGATGTGGTCGGAATACTCTCCGCCCGCGGCCAGGCCGGGTTCGGCGGCGATCAGGACGACGTCGTCATCATGCCGATCAAGGCGGTCCAGCGCCGCTTCACCGGCAGCCGCGACATCCGCCTGATGCTCGTCGGCGTCGACCAGAAATTCTCGACCGCGACCGTCCAGGCCTCGATCACCGACCTGCTCCGCGAACGCCGCACGATCACGTCGGGCAAGGAAGACGACTTCAACATCTTCGATACGAAGCAGATTTCGGACACGCTGACCGGCACCACGACGTTGCTCACCGGAATCGTCGCCGCGGTCGCCGGGATCAGCCTGGTCGTCGGCGGGATCGGCATCATGAACATCATGCTGGTGTCGGTGACCGAGCGCACGCGTGAGATCGGCATCCGCTTAGCTATCGGCGCGGTCGCGCGCGAGGTGCTGATGCAGTTCCTCGTCGAGGCGATCGCGCTGTCGTGCCTCGGCGGCGTCATCGGCCTCGTCATCGCGCAGCTGGCGATCGCGATCATCGCCCCGCTGATCAAGGTTCAGTGGATATTCGTGCCCGAGATCAACATCTTCGCGTTCGTCATTTCGGCGGTGATCGGCGTGGTGTTCGGCTATTTCCCCGCACGCCGCGCCGCCGCGATGAACCCTATCGACGCGTTAAGGCACGAGTGATCGCCGCCTTGGGATCGTGGACCAGCGCCTGCAGCCGGTCCAGATCCTCGGGCGTGTCAATATCGATCAACTCGGCGGGCGCGGTCACGACGTGCCGCCCCGCCTTCACCAGGTCGCGCGCACCCGCATCGCCGTCCAGCGTCAGCAGGAAATCGAACCGATCGCGCCCGAACAGGGCAGGGGGGCTGGGCTTTTCGCCATCGCTCGACGCGACGACGGCATCGGCACTGTCGGCCGCATCCAGCATCCGGTAGATATGCGCCGCAGTCACGCGCGGCATGTCGGCGAGCGCGATCAGCACCGCCTGTGCCCCCTCGTCCTTCGCGCGCTGCACGCCCAACTTCACCGACTGCGACATGCCCGACGACGGGTCTTCGTTATGCACCACCTCGAAATGATGGCTGAGGAAGTCGAGCTTGCAGCCGTCGGTGACCACCAGCCGCCGCTTGAACGGAATGTTCTCGAACGCGGTGACGACGTGCATCCCGAGCGGCTTGTTGAGGAACGGTACTTCCAGCTTGTTCGGAAGCCCGAAACGCTCGGAGCGGCCCGCGGCGAGCAGGATGAGGAAGACGTCTTCAGCGGCGATCATTGAACGCTCCTATCATCGCCGCCGCGACCGACAGCGCAATCTCCGAAGGGCCGATCGCGCCGATGTCCAGTCCGACCGGCGCATCGATCCGGTCGATGTTCTCGGCCGTAACGCCTTCCGCGACAAGCCGCTCGCGCCGCGCCGCGTGACTCTTGCGGCTGCCGAGCGCCCCGACATAGGCGGCATCGGACGCGAGTGCGGCGATCAGCGCGGGATCGTCGATCTTGATGTCATGGCTCAGCGTCACGACTGCGGTCGACGGGCCCGGGCGATAGGCGGCAATCGCCTCGTCCGGCCAACGATCGTCGAGCGTCACGCCCGGAAACCGCTCCTCCGTCAGGAAGCGCGCGCGCGGATCGATCACCACCGTCTCGATCCCGAGTTCGCGTGCGAGGCCTGCGAGCGCCTGCGCGATCTGCACCGCCCCGACGATCAGCAGTCGGCGTGGTGGATCGTAGCGATTGACGAACACCTCGCCCGTCTCCAGCGGCCGCGCATCACTGTGCCCTGTCTTGAGATCGGTCGTCACGGTCAGTGCATCGCCCTGGTCGCGCGCATCGGCGATCCGGTCGAACAGCTCGGGATCGAACCCTTCGGCCGACACCGGCTGCACCATCACCGCGATCTCGCCGCCGCACGGCAAGCCGACCTCCCACGCCGCCGCATCCGCCACGCCGTAGTTGCGCACCTGGAACGGCGCGCCCGCGATCACCTCGGCGGCGGTGGCGAGGATATCGCTCTCGACGCACCCGCCGGAGACGGATCCCTCGAACCGCCCATCGGCATGGACGAGCATATGGCTCCCCTTGGGCCGCGGCGCGGATCCCCAGGTCGAGACGACCGTGGCGATCGCCATCGGTTCGCCCTTCCAGCTCTTCGCGGCGGCAATCACGCTATCGTTTTCGGCCATGTCTCTCGTCTTTCAAATCCTCCCCGGAACGGGGAGGGGGACCAGCGCAGCTGGTGGAGGGGGCCAGCCGCAAACGTTACGCTTTGGGGGAAACCCCCTCCACCACGCCAAGAGGCGCGGTCCCCCTCCCCGTGCCGGGGAGGATCAGACGGCCGGCAAACCTTCGAGCAGCTTGTCGAGCGTCACCGGAAAGTCCCGAACTCTCACACCCGTCGCATTGTAGATAGCATTCGCCACCGCAGCCCCCGCGCCGGAAATCCCAAGCTCCCCAACGCCCTTCGCCCCCACCGGGTTCGCCGACGTGTCGACCTCCTCGATGAAATGCACCTCGAGCTGCGGAATGTCGGCGTTCACCGCGACATGATACTCCCCGAAATCGGGGTTCACGAACGCCCCCGTCCGCGTGTCGACGATCCCCTCTTCGCTCAGCGCATAGGCAATCCCCCAAGCCATCCCGCCAGTGATCTGGCTCGTCGCAGTCTTGCGATTGAGCACCCGCCCGACGTCGAACACACCCAGCATCCGCCGGACCCGCGTCTCACCCGTCACCGCGTTCACCGCGACCTCGACGAAGTGCGCGCCGTGGCTCGCCTGGCTGGTGCGCTTGCTCTCGGCACCCGGCCCGGTCTTGCCCATCGCCACGATCGCCTCGCCGCGCACGAGATCGGCCAGCGTCACCGACCGCCCGCCAGCGCTCACGCACCCGTCGTGCAGGCTCAAATCCTCAGGCGCGGCGTTCATCCTGAGCGCCAGTTCGCCAAGGATATCCTCGCACGCCAGCACCACCGCCGAACATGCGCTGCCAGCGCCGAACGATCCGCCCGACCCAGCGCTCGCCGGCAGGTCGCTGTCGCCGAGCCGCACGGTCACGTCCGCCACCGGCAGCCCCAACATCTCACCCGCGGTCTGCGCAAGGATGGTGTACGTCCCGGTACCGATATCGGTCATGTCGCACTCGACCGTCGCACGGCCATCCGCCTCGAGCCGCACACGCGCCTGCGCCTCGACCGTGAAGTTGCCCCGCAGGCTCGCCGCCATGCCGATCCCGACCAGCCACTCCCCCTCACGCACCGAACCCGGCGCCGGCACCCTCGCAGGCCACCCGAACCGCTCGGCACCCTGCGTATAGCAATCGAGCATCCGCCGTGTGGAGAACGGCTTGCCGCTCACCGGATCGGTTTCGGGCTCGTTGCGCCGCCGCAGTTCGATCGGATCCATCCCGAGCTGTTCGGCCAGTTCGTCCATCGCACACTCGACCCCGAACGTGCCCACAGCCTCGCCCGGCGCGCGGACAGCCCCGCTCGCGGGCAGGTCGACGCGCACGAGGTCGGTCTTGAACCGCCGCGCATCGCCCCGGTACAGCGGCAGCGTCCCGAACGGCACCGGCTCCAGAAACTCGCCATCGTCGTTCTGCGCGACGACGCTCTCATGCCCCATCCCCAGGATCACGCCGTCCTTGTCGGCGGCGATCCGAATCCGCTGAATCGTGTGCGAGCGGTGATGCACCATATACGCGGTCTGGCGGCGCGGCAGGGCGACCTTCACCGGCCGCCCGACGACCTCCGCCGCGATCGCCGCCAAGATCGCCTCCGCGCCGACGCCCGTCTTTCCGCCGAACCCGCCGCCGACATACGGCGCAAGCGCACGCACCTTGTCCGCATCGATCTTGAGCGCCTTGGCGATCGTCTTACGCGCGCCGCCGATCACCTGGTTGCTGGTGCGAACGGTGAGCTTGTCGCCCTCCCACCACGCGGTGGTCGCATGCGGCTCCAGCGCGGCGGGGAAATGCACGGGCGTCGTGTAGGTCCGGTCCAACGTCACCGGCGCACCCGCCATCACCGCGTCGAGATCGCCGTTGTCGACCGGCGGCAGGAAGCCGATCTCGGGCTTGGTATCGACCGGCTGCGCCTCGACGTCGAACCGATCCCCGCCCGCCTCGGTGCGAACCACGACCAGCGCCGCGGCATCGCGCGCGATCGCCTGATCCTCCGCGACGACGATCGCGACCGGCTGGCCGAGATGGAGAATGACGTCGGTATCGAACTTCGGCATCGCCCGCGAATTGGACTCGCCAGCCGGCATGCGCGGGTCGTCGTGGATGACCGCAATGACACCCGGCAACGCCTCAGCGGCGCTCACGTCGACCCCAAGGATCCGCCCGCTGCCGACCGGCGTGCCGACGATCACGGCATAGGCGATGCCGTCGGGCGTGCCCTCGTACGCATAGTCCGCCACGCCGGTGACCTTCGCCGGCCCCTCGATCCGATCGAGCCCAAGCCCCAGAACGCCCTGTTTCGCGCGGTCGAGACCACCCGGCCGAAACGCCGCATCCATCACGTGTTCGTTCATTCTGGGGTCCTCGGGGTGGAGGGGAAGATATGGGGAGGGCGGGTGCGTTTGACGAGAGCGCTACGCATCCCCCCAACACCACCCCGGCGAAGGCCGGGGCCCAATTGGGGAACGAGAGTAACGGAGGACAATCCTCCGTTATCAAAGCCTTCCCAATTGGGCCCCGGCCTCCGCCGGGGGGGTACTGTTACACGAGGTAAGCTTTACTCAGCCTCCCCCTCAAACAGCCGGCAACTGATCCAGCAGCTTATCCAGCGTAATCGGGAACTCGCGCACCCGGATTCCCGTCGCATTATACACCGCGTTGGCCACCGCAGCACCCGCGCCCGAGATCCCCAGCTCGCCGATCCCCTTCGCGTGAATCGGGTTCGCATGGATGTCGCGCTCGTCGACGAAATGCACCTCCATCTGCGGAATGTCGGCGTTCGACGGCACGTGATATTCCGCGAGATCGTGGTTCACCAGCTTGCCGGTGCGCAGGTCGTGGATCAGATCCTCGGTCAACGCCGCGCCGATCCCGAAGGTCATCCCGCCAAGGCACTGCGACCGCGCCGTCTTGGCGTTCAGCACACGCCCGGCCGCGAACGACCCCAGCATCCGCCGCACCCGCACTTCGCCGGTGACCGCGTTCACCGCGACCTCGGCGAAATGCGCGCCGAACGAGGCCTGCGTATGGTCCTTTTCCTGCTTGCCCGGCTTGATGTGCCCGGTAGCCTCCAGACCCTTGCCGACCAGCTCGCCGATCGGCGTCGAGCGGTTGTCGCCGATCGCGGTACCGTCCTTCAGCGTCAGATTGTCCTCGTCGACACCCATCGCCTTGGCCAGCTTCCCGCGCAGCATCTCGCAAGCGAGGTACACCGCGGTCCCGGACGAGGTCGCGCCCCATGAGCCACCCGAACCAGCGGCGGGAGGATCATTGGTATCGCCCAGCGCCATCGTGATGTTGGCAACCGGAATGCCCAGGATCTCCGACGCGATCTGCGCCAGGATCGTGTAGCTGCCCGTACCGATGTCGGTCATCGCCGACGATACCGTCGCCGAGCCGTCGGGATGGATCTCCACCTTGGCGGACGATTCCTGCATCATGTTGCCGCGCACGGCCGCCGCGACGCCAGTCCCGATCAGCCACTCGCCCTCGCGCCACGTGCCGGCCTTCTGGCGCTTGTCCCAGCCGAACTTCGCCGCACCCTCATCCAGCGCGCGTGTCAGGTTGCGCGACGTGAACGGCACGTCCTTTTCCGGATCGATCGTCACGTCGTTGATCCGGCGCAGCTCGATCGGATCGATGCCGAGCTTTTCCGCCAGCTCGTCCATCGCGCTTTCCAGCGCCATCATGCCGACCGCCTCGCCCGGCGCGCGCATCGAGCCCGACATGACCAGGTTCACGTCGACGATGTCGTGCGTGATTATCCGGTTCTCACCGCCGTACAGCATGTGCGTGCCGATCCCGGCCGGCTCGAAATAATCCTCGGTCGACTGGTTCGACACCAACGTCTCGTGCCCGATTGCCGTCAGCTTGCCATCGGTGCCCGCCGCCAGGCGGATATGCTGCTCGGTGTTCGACCGCCGCACGGTCGCCTCGAACACCTGCGGCCGCGACATCACCGCCTTGACCGGTCGGCCAAGCTGCTTCGCCGCGATCGCCGCCGCAACGCTCTCAGGCGCGATGCCGAGCTTCGACCCGAACCCGCCGCCGATATAGCGCGCGATGATCCGCACCTTCTTCTCGGACACCCCGAGCGACTTCGCCAGCTGCTGCGCGTCCGAGGTCGGCATCTGGTACGCACCGTACAGCGCCAGCGCGCCATCCTCGTCCCACACCGCAATCGAGGCATGCGGCTCCATCGCCGCCGAATTCTGACTCGGCGTGACATAGGTGGCGTCGATCGTCACCGGTGCGTCGTCCATCGCCTTGTCGACGTCGCCCTGCGCGAAATGCGCCTGCGTCGCGTCGTCGGCGGGCTTGCGGGTCTCGTCGCGGTGCGCGGCGAAGTCGTACTGGCCCTCGCTCGCCTGATACTCGATCGGCAACCGCGCCGCCGCATCGCGTGCGACTTCGAAGCTCTCGGCGAGCACGATCGCGACGATCTGACCGAAGAATGCGATATCCTTCACGCCCTGCGTCGGCGCGTCGGTAGCACCACCCTGCGCCGCAACGCGGATAAACCGGTCGAAGTCGGTAACGACGTCGATCACGCCGGGAATGCTCTTCACCGCATCGACGTCGATCGACACGACCTTGCCCGACGAAATCTTCGTCCCGACCAGCACGCCGAACGCCATGTTGGCGAACTCGTATTCCGCCGCATAGGTCGCAGTACCGGTGACCTTGAGCGGCCCGTCGACCCGGTCGAGCGGCTTGCCGATGACGCCCTGAACGCCCGTATCCAGAAGACTGTCCGGATGCGGCTTGTCCATCGTCATGCTGTTGGTGGTGCCTAAACCGAACATGCTCATGCTCCCGTTACGGTGCGCAGCGTCGCGATCAGCGTGCGACGGGCGAGGGGGATCTTGAAGTCGTTCGAGCCATAACCCTTGGCATCGGCCAGCAGCGCAGTCGCCGCAGCCTCGAACGCCTCGTCGGTAGGGGCCTTGCCGACCAAAGCGGCCTCGACCGCCGGATTGCGCCACGGCATCGGCCCGAGCCCGCCGAACGCGAGCGAGGCCGACGCAATCACGCCGTCCTGCACGTCGACGATCGCCGCAACCGACACGAGCGCGAAGGCATAGGACGCACGATCGCGCACCTTGCGATACGCCTGCTTGCCCTTCGCCGGCGCCGGCAATTCGATATGCGTGATCAACTCACCCGCTTCGAGCACCGTCTCGATCTGCGGGGTATCGCCCGGCAGGCGATAGAAATCGTGGATCGAGATCCGCCGACGATCGCCGTCCGCCTTCAGCGTCACGATCGTCGCGTCGAGCGCACGCATCGCCACCGCCATGTCGCTCGGATGCGTCGCGATGCAGTGCTCGCTCGTCCCCAGCACGGCCAGGATGCGGTTGAAGCCGCCGATCGCAGAGCACCCGCTGCCCGGCTCCCGCTTGTTGCACGCGGCGGCCGTGTCGTAGAAATAATAACACCGCGTCCGCTGGAGCAGATTGCCCCCCGTCGACGCCTTGTTCCGCAACTGCCCCGACGCACCGGCGAGCAAAGCGCGGCTCAGCACCTCGTACTTCTCGACGACTCGCGCGTCGGCGGCGAGATCGCTGTTCGGCACCAGCGCGCCGATCGTCAGCCCGCCATCCTCGCGCTCCTCGATCTTCGCGAGATCCAGCCCCGAGATATCGACGAGCTTGTCCGGTGTCTCGACCTGCAGCTTCATCAGGTCGAGCAGGTTGGTGCCGCCAGCAATGAACTTCGCACCGATCGTGTCGATGTCTTTTATCGCAGCCTCAGGCGTCGCGGCCTTCTCATAGGTGAAGGTCTTCATGCCACCAGCTCCCCGCGACGGTTGGCTTCCATCGCCGCGTCCTTCTCGTCCGCGGTCCGGCCCTCGGGCTCGGCGCCTGCGACTTCGCGGATCGCATCGACGATGTTCGGATACGCCGCACACCGGCAGATATTGCCGCTCATCCGCTCGGAGATTTCGGCATCGTCGAACTTCGGATCGGTCAGGTCGCCCGATGCATGGCTGGCCCAGCCCTTCTTGACCTCGTCGAGCATGCCCACCGCCGAACAGATCTGCCCCGGCGTGCAATAGCCACACTGATACCCGTCATGCCGCACGAACGCGTCCTGCAACGGGTGCAGGTTGCCCGGCTGGCCGAGGCCCTCGATCGTCACGATCTCGTCATCCTGATGCATCACGGCGAGCGTGAGGCAGGAATTGACCCGTCGGCCGTTGATCAGCACCGTGCAGGCCCCGCACTGACCATGGTCGCATCCCTTCTTCGACCCCGTCAGTCCGAGATGCTCGCGGCACAGATCGAGCACCGACGTACGAATATCGGGCTCGGCGTCATATGATTGACCATTGATCGTGAAATGCATGAGGTCGCCCCTCGTTGAATGCGCTGGGATTTTACGGATACGAGGACTGAACGCCGATGCGCCCGATGGTTTCCTATTGCGATTGGCTCTCACACATTGGTGCGCTGGCGCTTGTCGCGGCGAGCGGGCAAGCTGCCGCGATGACGCCAGCTTCGCCCCGATTATCGCCCCTCATCGTGATCGCGCACCGCGGCGCGAGCGGGCTCCGGCCCGAGCATACGCTGGCGGCCTATTCGCTCGCGATCGACCAGGGCGCGGACTTCATCGAGCCCGATCTGGTGCCGACCAAGGACGACGTCCTCGTCGCGCGGCACGAGAACAATATCGCGGAAACGACCGACGTCGCTGATTACCA
Organism: Sphingomonas arabinosi; assembly: GCF_036663715.1. Classification (NCBI taxonomy): domain Bacteria; kingdom Pseudomonadati; phylum Pseudomonadota; class Alphaproteobacteria; order Sphingomonadales; family Sphingomonadaceae; genus Sphingomonas; species Sphingomonas arabinosi. The sequence continues at coordinate 113,179 of NZ_JAXOJN010000009.1, read as the reverse complement.
GGAGTTCGCCGACCGCAAGACCACGAAGACGATCGACGGCCAGACGATGACCGGCTGGTTCGTCGAGGATTTCACGCTCGCCGAACTGAAGACGCTGCGCGCGAAGGAACGCCTGCCCAAGCTCCGCCCCGCAAACACCGCTTATGACGGCCAGTTCCAGATCCCGACGCTCGCCGAGATCATCGCGCTCGCCAAGCGCCGCACGATCGAGACGGGCCGGACGATCGGCATCTATCCCGAGACCAAGCATCCGACCTATTTCGCCAAGATCGGCCACCCGACCGACGCGAAACTCGTCGCCGAATTGCGCGAGGCCGGCTGGGATTCGGCCAAAGCGCCGGTCTTCATCCAGTCGTTCGAGGTCGCCAACCTCCAGCGCCTCCATAAGATGACGAAGGTCCGCCTTATCCAGCTGATGGCCGGGGAGGGCGCCCCTGCCGATGGCGCGCAGCCGAGCTACGCTGCGATGATAACGTCGGCCGGGCTCAAGGCGGTCGCGGCCTATGCGTACGGGATCGGCCCCGACAAGGGCATGCTCTGGACCGACGCGACCCCAACAACGCTGGTTGCCGACGCGCACGCCGCCGGCCTGCGCGTCCACCCCTGGACCTACCGCGCGGAAAACTACTTCGAACCGACCCGCTTCCGCCGCGGCAGCGACCCGGCAGCGCACGGCGACATCGCCGCAGAGATCGACGCAGGACTTGCCCAAGGTATCGACGGTTTCTTCACCGATTTTCCGCTATACGGTGCCCAAGCGCGCGACCGAGATCAGGGAACCGCACGCGCAGGAGTGAAGTAAATGCGTAAGGTCCTTCCCGTACTCGCGGTACTGCCGTTCCTCGTAAGTGGCTGCATCAGCACCGCAACCTCGATCGTGAAGGCCCCGTTCCAGGTCGCCGGCAAGGCGGTCGACTGGACTACGACAAGCCAGGAAGAATCGGACCGCAACTACGGCAAGAAGATGCGCAAGCAGGAAGCCGAAGAGGGCAAACAGCGCAAGGAACTCGCCAAGCGCTGCAAGAAGGACCCCCAGCGCCCCGAATGCGGCCAATACCAAGGCTACCGCGCGGGGAACTGAACGGTTCGGCGCGCCGTCCTCCCGCACTTACCACCCCGTCCCCCCTCCAATACCACCCCGTTCCCCCTCCAACACCACCCCGGCGAAGGCCGGGGCCCAATTGGGGGACGTTGCTAACGACGGACTGCGCGCCGTTACCGCTGTTTCCCAATTGGGCCCCGGCCTTCGCCGGGGTGGTAGCCCGAACAACTGCTCCGCCCCCTCCTTGTTCTCTTGCGAGGACAGCTCAAAACCACCCCATCACAGTAACCGGAAACGGCGTCCACCACCCAACCTTCACCCCCGCAAACCGCAGCGCATCCCCCGTCCACGCATTACACGTCCGAACCGCGTCATACCGCCCGTTAGCCTCGTAAAACGCATCATACCCCGCATACCCCCGGTACCGCGCACCCCCGTCGCGAAAGCTCGCCCGGATATACGCCGCCAACCGCCGATACTGCGCGGGCGTCACGACGATCTCCCGAGCCCCATCCCCCGGACGCGGCCTCGGCAGATGATCGACATGCATCAGTGTCCGATCACTCCCGACCGCCGAAACAACCACCGTCCGCAGCTTCACGTCCGCCCAGGTCGGCGTCTCCAGGTAGAACGCCTTTTCCCCCCACCCGAACGACACATGATCGAACGCCCCATAGCGAGGGCCACGCAAATCCTCCGCCCGAGCTACCCCGCGCCAGTCCACCCCCGCCGCCACCTTCGGCACGATGATCCCGGTATGCACGCCGTTGCTTTCGACGAAGATATGCACGCCCTCGGCAGGTGCGACCCAGTCGCGGTTGCTCGGGATCGACCCGCCGATCAGCCCCGCCACCGCATAGCTCGCGACCAGCCCCAAAACCGTCGCGACCATCCATAAAATCGTCTTAACCCAGCGCGTTTCCGTCTTCATTCCGTCATGCTAGACCAGCCGCATGGCCAATGACACGCACGTACTGAGCACCCCGCCCGAAGGCGCCCCCGACTGGACGATCCCGCAGAACTGGTCGGCCTATACCGCGGAGGACCATGCGACCTGGGACACGCTGTTCGCCCGCCAGTCGAAACTGCTCCCCGGCCGCGCGTCGAACGCGTGGCTGCGCGGGCTCGACGTGCTGAAGCTGTCGAAGCCCGGCATTCCCGATTTCGAGGAGCTGTCCGAACGCCTGACGAAGCTCACCGGCTGGTCGGTCGTCGCGGTGCCCGGCCTCGTCCCCGACGACGTGTTCTTCGACCATATGGCAAACCGCCGCTTCGTCGCCGGCAACTTCATCCGCCGCCCCGACCAGCTCGATTATCTGCAGGAGCCCGACGTCTTCCACGACGTGTTCGGCCACGTGCCGATGCTCGCCGACCCGGTCTTCGCCGACTACCTCGCCGCCTACGGCCGCGGCGGCCAGCGCGCTTTGGGTTTGGACGCGCTGAAATACCTGGGAAGGCTCTACTGGTACACGGTCGAGTTCGGCCTCATCGCCGAACCCGAAGGCCTGCGCATCTACGGCTCCGGCATCGTCTCCAGCTTCGCCGAAACCCGCTTCGCCCTCGACGACCCAAGCCCCAACCGTATCGCGCTAGACCTCGCTAGGGTGATGCGGACCGAATACCGGATCGACGATTTCCAGCAGAACTATTTCGTCATCCCCAGCTTCGATGAACTGCTCCGGCTCACGGTAGAGACCGACTTCGCGCCACTGTACGAGGAACTGAAAGCGCTCCCGGATATCCCGGTGGCGCGGATCGAGCCGGGTGACGTGGTGATCACCGAGGGGACGCAGGACTACGCGAACGCGAAAGTGGCCGCCGAAACCGCATAAGCATCCCCCTCTAAGGCCACCACCCCGGCGAAGGCCGGGGCCCAATTGGGCGAACCTCCGAAATAGAGGCGCGCCGCCATCCCAATTGGGCCCCGGCCTCCGCCGGGGTGGTGCCGGAAGTGGGGTGAGGGTAACCCTTCCCAACTTGTTCCCCCGCGAAGGCGGGGGCCCAGACTGGCCCCCCGCCTTCGCGGGGGAACAACCTTCTACACTAGATATCCAAAGCCCACCCATCACGCCCCTTAGGATCGAACGGCCCCTCCGCCACGAACCGCTCAACCCCAGCCTTCAACCGAAGCACACTCCAATCCCCCCGCCGGTCGACCGCCTCGAGCGAACACCCGCAAGCCTCATACGCCGCGACAACCCCAGCCCGCTGAGTCTCCAGCAACCCGGCAAGAACAACCGTCGCCCCCACATCCGAAATCGAAGCAATCTCCGGCGCCATCGACACCAGCGGCCCCGCCAGAATATTAGCAATCACCATATCATACGGCGCCCGAGCCACGATCGCATCGTCCAGCGTCCCGTCCGCAACCACCAGATCGATCCCCTCGACCCCGTTCAACCCAGCATTCTCGCGCGTAACGTCGATCGAAACCGGATCGATATCCGTCCCCATCACCTTGGCCCCCGGCCAAAGATGCGCCGCCGCAAACGCCAGCAAGCCCGTCCCGGTCCCGATGTCGATCACGTTCGCAAACGACGCATCCGCCAACCCGTCGAGCATAGCCAGACACCCGCTGGTCGTCTCATGATGCCCCGTCCCGAACGCCCGGCTAGCCTCGATCAGAAAAGCCCGCTTGTCCGCCGGCACCGCGCCCGCATGCGCCCCGGTATGCACGAAGAACCGCCCGACCGACAAAGGCTCCAGCCCGGCCTGGCTCATCGTCACCCAGTCCGCATCGTCCAACCGCTCAACCGCGATCGCCGCCCCCGCCGCACTCGGCACCAGCGCGCGCACCGCAGCAACCGTGTCCGCCGCCGGCTCATGCTCGAAATACGCATCGAGCCGCCACGACTCGACGTCGTCCTCGATCTCCTCGGTCGTCATCAGCACGGCGTCGCCCGGAATCGCGTCACCCAGGTCGTCGCTCGCATCGATCGCCTCAGCCTCCGCCCGCGTGCAGGGGAGGGTGAGCTTCCAACTATCGGACATAGCTCGCCCCATTCACGTCGATCACCGACCCCGTCATCGACGCCGGCGCCTCCAGCGCGCAATAGCGTGCGACCGACGCGACCTCCGCCGGATCGGCAACCTTGCCGAGCGGAATATCCGCCAGCAACGCATCGCCGCCGCGGCTCGAAAGATAATCCTCCGCCATCCCGGTCATCGTGAACCCGGGGCACACGGCAAACGCAAGGATACCCTCCCGCGCGTACCCCCGAGCGATCGTCTTGGTCATCGCGACCATCCCCGCCTTCGACGCGGCATAATGCCAATGCGCCGGCGAATCCCCGCGATACGCCGCCCGACTCGCGATGTTGACGATTCGCCCACCGACACCGCGCGCCTGCCAGTGCAGCACCGCCAACCGGCACAGCTCGGCGGACGCGGTCAGGTTGACCCGCATCGTCCGCTCCCACTGCGCGGTCCAGTCGTCGTCCGCGAGCGGCGATGCCTCGAACACCCCCGCATTGTTGATCAGCACGTCGATCGCCCCGCCAGCCTGCTCCAGCGCCGCGTTCCACAACGCAGTCGGCGCCGCAGGATCGGCGAAGTCGGCCGGGATACCGCTACGGGTCCCATGCCCGATGACGGAAGCGCCCGCGTCGGTCAGCGCCGCATGAATGGCCGCGCCGATGCCCCGGCTCGAACCTGTAAGAAGAATGGTCATGCCGAAGCCTTTAGCGCGCGCCGAACAGTCCCGTCACCCCGAACCCGCGGAAGACAGCCCGCAACCAGGCCGCAACCAGGCCGCAACCTTCGCCACGAAATCGCCCGCGCTGTTCTTGAAGTTGCTGAGCCGCCCATCGAGCACGTCGAACCCGCGACCCACCCCGTCGATCCCGGTCGCGACCCTCTCATTGCCCTTCTCCGAGATTGTCATGGGTTATCGGACCGCCCCCAATGGGTTGCATCGCAGCACGCGGTGGCTAATAGGTCGCCCGATCTATATATTGTGAACCAAGATAATTTTGGTTCGTCATCTTCTGGTTCGAGGACTCCGCCCTTGGCATCGCGCAACCCGGCACGCCCGCTCTCTCCCCATCTGCAGGTCTATAAATGGGGCCCGCACATGCTGGTCTCGATCCTGCACCGCGCGACCGGCAGCGGGATGGCGACCGTCGGCAGCCTGCTGCTCGTCTGGTGGCTCGCCGCGATCGCCGCGGGCGATCAGGCCTATGCGACCTTCGTCGACGTGTTCACCACCGACACCGGTGGCCTCAACATCCTCGGCTACATCGTCGCCGTTGGCCTGACGCTGTCGCTGTTCCAGCACATGATGACCGGCATCCGCCACATGGTGCTCGATATCGGCGCCGGCTACGAACTGAAGCGGAACAAGATGGGCGCGCTCGCGACGATGGTCGCATCGGTGGCGCTGACGATCGTGTTCTGGCTCTACATGGGGATCAAGTAATGGGTTCGGGTACGGCAATCGGTCGCGTCCGCGGCCTCGGCAGCGCGAAACACGGCACGCTTCATTGGTGGCGGCAGCGGCTGACCGCGGGTTCGAACCTGTTCCTGATGCTCTGGCTGATGATCTCGGTCGCGCGGATGCCCGGCTACGACTACGCCGCGGTCCATATGTGGCTGCAATCCGCCTGGGCCGCCGTGCCGATGGCACTGCTGATCGCGTCTGTGTTCTATCATTTCCGTCTCGGTCTCCAGGTCGTGATCGAGGATTACCAGCATGGTGAGAGCCGCGTCGTCGCAATGATCGTGCTGAACCTGTTCACCTTCACGCTGGGCGGCATCGCCCTGTTCGCGATCCTGAAGGTCGCCTTCTCCGGAGCCCCTGCGTAATGTCTGCAGCCTACAAGATCATCGATCATACCTATGATGCGGTCGTCGTCGGTGCCGGCGGCTCCGGCCTGCGCGCCACGATGGGCATCGCCGAAAGCGGACTGAAGACCGCGTGCATCACCAAGGTCTTCCCGACCCGCTCGCACACCGTCGCCGCGCAGGGTGGCATCGCCGCGTCGCTCGGCAACAACTCGCCGGATCACTGGACCTGGCACATGTTCGACACCGTCAAGGGGTCCGACTGGCTCGGCGACCAGGACGCGATCGAGTATCTCTGTCGCGAAGCCCCGCAGGCGGTCTACGAGCTGGAACATGCCGGCATGCCGTTCAGCCGTAACGAGAACGGCACGATCTATCAGCGTCCGTTCGGCGGCCACATGCAGAACATGGGCGAGGGGCCTCCGGTCCAGCGCACCGCCGCCGCCGCCGACCGCACCGGCCACGCGATGCTCCACGCGCTGTATCAGCAGAGCCTCAAGTACAACACGGACTTCTTCGTCGAGTATTTCGCGCTCGACCTGATCATGGAAAACGGTGTCTGCCGCGGCGTCATCGCGCTGTGCATGGAAGACGGCTCGATCCACCGCTTCCGCAGCCACCAGACCGTGCTCGCTACCGGCGGTTACGGCCGCGTATATTTCTCGGCGACCTCGGCGCACACCTGCACCGGTGACGGCAACGCGATGGTGCTCCGCGCCGGCCTGCCGCTCCAGGACATGGAGTTCGTCCAGTTCCACCCGACCGGCATCTACGGCGCCGGCGTGCTCATCACCGAGGGCGCACGCGGTGAGGGCGGTTACCTGACGAACTCCGAGGGCGAGCGCTTCATGGAGCGCTATGCCCCGTCGGCGAAGGACCTCGCCTCGCGCGACGTCGTCAGCCGCTCGATGGCGCTCGAAATGCGCGAAGGCCGCGGCGTCGGCAAGAACGGCGACCATATCTTCCTGCACCTCGATCACATCGATCCCAAGGTGCTCGCCGAGCGCCTTCCGGGCATCACCGAGACGGGCAAGGTCTTCGCCGGCGTCGACCTCACGCGCCAGCCGCTGCCGGTCACGCCGACGGTGCATTACAACATGGGCGGCATTCCGACCAACTTCCACGGCGAGGTCGTCAACCTCGTCGACGGCAACCCCGACGCGGTCGTCCCCGGCCTGTTCGCGGTCGGCGAAGCGGCCTGCGTGTCGGTCCACGGCGCCAACCGCCTGGGCTCGAACAGCCTGATCGATCTCGTGGTGTTCGGCCGCGCGACCGGCCTGCGCATTCGCGACACCCTGAAGCCCGGCACCGCGCACGCGCCGCTGCCCAAGGGTTCGGAAGATCTGGCGCTCACGCGTCTCGACCATTTCCGCAACGCGAGCGGCGGGTCGCCGACCGCGCAGATTCGTCTCGACATGCAGCAGACCATGCAGAAGCATTGCGCCGTGTTCCGCGACACCGAACTGCTGAACCAGGGCGTCGAAAAGATGGCCGGGATCTACAACCGGATGACGGACGTCGCCGTGAAGGATCGCAGCATGATCTGGAACACCGATCTGGTCGAGACGATGGAGCTCGACAATCTGATCGGCCAGGCGGTCGTCACGATGAACTCGGCCGCCAACCGCACCGAGTCGCGCGGCGCGCACATGCACGAGGATTTCCCCGAGCGCGACGACGCGAACTGGATGAAGCACACCATCACCACCTTCGACGGCTGGGGCGGCAAGGGCGGCGAGACCAAGATCGATTTCCGCCCGGTCCACGACTACACGCTCACCGACGACATCGACTACATCAAGCCCAAGAAGCGGGTATACTAATGATCTGGGCCATCATCGCGATCGGGTTCCTGGTGCCCGTCGCGGTGGGGCTCCTGACGCGCTTCCAACCGATGATCGCCGGCTTCCTATGGCCAGCGGTCGTCGCACTGCTGACCGCGATCTACGTCTACGGAATAGAAGTCCGCGCCCTCGGCGAAGAACCCCAAAAGATAGCAATAACCTTCTACGCGCTATTCTCGCTCGTAGGCGGAGTCCCCGGCGGCCTCGTAGGCTGGATCCTCCAGCACAAGCGCACAAACCGGGAAGCGTAAAGCCACCCAACCCCACGGGACCCCCCTCCCTGAAAGGGAGGGGCCGGGGGTGGGTCGGCCAGCTCGAGTCACCCCGACAGCGTCAAGAGGAACCCGACCCACCCCCAACCCCTCCCTTCCAGGGAGGGGCGAAGAGGGTTCCGCGATCCCCGACCGCAGCGCCTAAACCGCGAACATCTCCCCAAGCACACCCAGCACCGCGCGGAGCGTCTGCGCGTCGATCCGCCCCAACCGCTTGATCAGCCGCCCGCGATCGATCGTCCGCATCTGATCCGGCAGCACCAACCCGCTCGTCCCCTTGAACGTCACCGCCACCCGAAACGGCGCCGGGTGGCTCCCCGTCGTCAACGGCGCGACGATCGCCGTCCGCAGATGATCGTTCATCTCGTTGGGCGAAACGACAAGGCACGGCCGCGTCTTCTGGATCTCGCTCCCGACGGTAGGATCGAGCGCCGCCAGCCAGATCTCACCCCGCTTCACGCGCCGCTCACCACGTCAGTGTCGCGTCGTCGGCAACGCCGACGCCGAGCCATTCCTGCTCTTCGCCGGTCGCAGCAAGCTCGGCCGCAGCCTCGGCCCAACCGTCCCGCGCGACCCGCTCGGCCGGTGTCGCGATCAGCTTGCCGTCCTCGACGCGCAGATCCATCGCCGCGCCGGTAGTGACGCCGATCGCCCCCAGGATCGACCGCGGCACGATCATCCCGGTTGAATTACCCATCTTCCGCAATGACGTCCGCATCGTAAATTCCCTTCGCCCGCACCGATACCATCAGCAGCGCGTGCTTACAAAGTTATAACGATATCCCGAATATGCTGATATGCCGCAACCCAACCGGAACCCACTCCCCCCGCAAAAGTTAGCCGCGGCATGACCGACACATCCCCCGCCTCGAACGCCCGCAACTACCCGCTGCTGGCCGCCCCCCACGTCCACCTCCACGGCCCCGTCGACGACGCGATGTACGACACGTTCAAGTCGCAACTGGTCGCCGCCCCAACCGAAGGCCCGCTGGTCGTCTCGATCACCACGCTTGGCGGCGATCCCGAAGTCGCGCGCGCGATGGGCGACAACATCCGCCTGCTCCGCGAATACACCGATCGCGAGACGCTCTTCCTCGGCAAGGTCGCGGTCTATTCCGCCGGCGCGACCTTCATGTCCGCCTTCCCGGTCGACAGCCGCTTCCTGACGCGCGGCAGCCGCATCATGATCCACGAGCGCCAGATGCAGAGCACAATCGAGCTCAACGGCCCGCTCAACACGCTGTCCTACGCGCTCAAGGCCAAGCTCCACGAGATCGAGGATTCGATCAACATCCAGGAGGAAGGCTTCCGCGCGATCGTCGAAGGCTCGAAGGTATCGCTCGAGGACTTGAAGAAGAAGGCCCCCTCCAACTGGTACATCGAGGCCGAAGAGGCCCGCGACCTCGGTCTCATCCTCGATATCATCTGAGCGAACCACGAATGGCGGCGCGGCGCGGCGGGTGACCCATGTTGCACCCGCGAAGCTAAGCGTTTGCGAGCGGGCCCCGTGTCATGTATCGGCTCCCATAACCTATAATCACACCACGGACGGACCGCTCGCAATGGCCGAATTCTCGCTCCCGAAAAACAGCGTCGTCAAGAAGGGCGTCAAGCACGCCTCTACGAGCCAGGGTTCGGGGGACAGCAAGCGTCTGAAATCGTTCAAGGTCTATCGCTACGATCCGGATTCGGGCGAAAACCCGCGCTACGATACGTTTGCGCTCGACCTAGACGACACCGGCCCGATGGTGCTCGACGCGCTGATCAAGATGAAGAGCGAGCATGACTCCTCGCTCACCTTCCGCCGCTCGTGCCGCGAGGGCATCTGCGGCTCGTGCTCGATGAACATCAACGGCAAGAACGGCCTCGCCTGCACGACGGCGATCGAGGATTGCAAGGGCGAGGTCCAGATCACGCCGCTGCCGCACATGGACGTGATCAAGGATCTGGTCCCCGACTTCACGCATTTCTACGCGCAATATTCGTCGATCAAGCCGTGGCTGCAGACCGTCACCCCGCCGCCCTCGGGCAAGGAGCGCCTCCAGTCGCCGGAAGACCGCTCGAAGCTCGACGGCCTGTACGAGTGCATCCTGTGCGCGTGCTGCTCGACCTCGTGCCCGAGCTATTGGTGGAACGCGGACAAGTTCCTCGGCCCGGCGATCCTGTTGCAGGCCTATCGCTGGCTCGCCGACAGTCGCGACGAGATGACCGGCGAGCGCCTCGACGAACTCGAGGATCCGTTCCGCCTGTACCGCTGCCACACCATCATGAACTGCGCGAACGCCTGCCCCAAGGGCCTCAACCCCGCCAAGGCGATCGCCGAGATCAAGAAGATGGAAGCCGAAAGGGTCGTTTGATCCGATTGATCGGGGAGGGGGCGTGTTTCACTCCCTGTTCCCCGCCCCAATCCTATTTCCCCTCCGGTCCCGCTCTCCCGTCCCGCTCCCCCCTCCCGTTCATGCTGAGCGAAGTCGAAGCGCGCGCTCGGGGCGGGGGAGGACATTCCCAAGATCCTTTGACTTCGCTCAGGACGAACGGGGAAAGGGTTTCAAGGAAACATCTTTGACCCAACCCCATTTCGTCGAAGCCGAAGACCCAGCCAACCCAGGTTGGCGCAGCTGGTCGCTCTCCGACCCAACCCGCTTCAACACGCTGCTCGGCCCCATGCTCTACCGCGTCGACGGCCACATCGTCCGCGTCCGCATCACCCCCGAGCATCGCCACTCCAACCTCCAGAACAACGTCCACGGCGGCGCGCTCCTCGCGTTCATCGACGTCGCGCTGTTCGCCGCCGCAAGAGGCTTCGGCCTGATCACCGCCGGCACCGCGGTAACGCTCGATCTCAACACGCAGTTCATCGGCGGCGGAAAGATCGGCGCGCCGATCGAGGCGCAGGTCGAGGTGCTCAAGGAAACCGGCCGCCTCTTGTTCCTGCGGGGCCTCGTGGTGCAAGGCGACGACGAAACCAAGATCGCCGCCTTCTCGGCCACGATCCGCAAGCCGTCCGGCAAGCCTCCAAAGGCTGACACCGCCACCTGACACCACCCCGGCGAAGGCCGGGGCCCAATTGGGACACGATCATTGTTGAAGCGCCCCGCTCCGTTATCGAAACCTTTCCAATTGGGCCCCGGCCTCCGCCGGGGTGGTAAAGAGGTGGGGCAGTGACCGTCCTCAAAGCCTACGAAGCGCTCGTAGCCTCAGGCGAACTCCGCCCAGACCCCGAACAAGCCGCCGCCGCCGCCCGCCTCAACACGCTCGCCAACGAACTCGCCGCCCCCAAGTCCACCGGCTTCTTCGCCCGCTTCTCGAAGAAACCAGACCCCCGAGGCGTCTATCTCTGGGGCGGTGTCGGTCGCGGCAAATCCATGCTGATGGACCTCTTCTTCGCCAACGCCCCAGTCGACAAAAAACGCCGCGTGCATTTTGGCGAGTTCATGCTCGAGGTCCACGCGCGCATTGCCGCCGAGCGCCGCAAGGAAGTCGGCGACCCGATCGTCCCCGTCGCCACCGCGATCGCAGACGAGACCCGCCTGCTCGCATTCGACGAGATGATGGTCACCAACAGCCCCGACGCGATGATCCTGTCACGCTTGGTGACGTCGCTGCTCGATTCCGGCGTGACGATCGTCACTACGTCCAACCGCCCGCCCGCCGACCTCTACAAGAACGGCCTCAATCGCGAGCATTTCCTGCCCTTCATCGCGACCATCGAGCAACGCCTCGACGTGCTGCCGCTCAACGGCCCGGTCGATTACCGCCGCGATCGCCTCGGCAGCCAAGACACCTGGCTCGTCCCCAACGGCCCCGAGGCGACCGCGCAACTCTCCGCCGCGTTCTTCCGCCTCACCGACTTCTCGACCGACGACAGCGAGCACGTCCCCGCCGAAGATCTCATCGTTCAGGGTCGCACGCTCCGTGTGCCGAAGTCGCTTAAGGGCGTCGCGGTGTTCAGCTTCAAGAAGCTGTGCGGAGAGGCGAGGGGCGTGGCCGACTACCTCGCCATCGCGCGGAAGTTCCACACCGTCATCCTGGTCGGCATCCCCAAGCTCGGCCCCGAGAACCGCAACGAGGCCGCGCGCTTCGTGGCGCTGATCGACGCGCTGTACGAGCACAAGGTGAAGCTGCTCGCCGCGGCGGATGCGCAGCCGGGGGACCTTTACGAGAAGGGCGACGGGAGGTTCGAGTTCGACCGCACGATCAGCCGTTTGGAAGAGATGCGCTCCGAGGAATATTTGGCGGAAGGCCACCTCTGACGCACCCCAAATACCACCCCGGCGAAGGCCGGGGCCCAATTGGAAAGGTCGCAGTAACAGCGCGCGGTGCCCCGTTAGCAACGTTCCCCAATTGGGCCCCGGCCTCCGCCGAAGTGATTCGGTTTAAGTCGGCAAAGCTTATTGCACATGCGAACAACTCGCAATAACGCCATCACTTTTCCGCTTTAACGGTTGCCGTAGCGCCATAATGCGCGTAACCGGCGTCACCAATCACCCCGCACATCAGACGGAGACGGATTGGAATGGCTCGCAAGAAGATCGCGCTGATCGGCGCCGGTAACATCGGCGGTACGCTCGCGCACCTCGCAGCACTCAAGGGCCTTGGCGATATCGTCCTGTTCGACGTGGCCGAGGGCATCCCCCAGGGCAAGGCGCTCGACCTGTCGCAGTGCGGCCCCGTCGAAGGCTTCGACTCGACGATCACCGGCTCGAACGATTACGCCGACATCGCCGGCGCGGACGTCATCATCGTGACGGCCGGTGTCGCGCGGAAGCCCGGCATGAGCCGCGACGACCTGCTCGGCATCAACCTCAAGGTCATGAAGGCCGTCGGCGAGGGCATCAAGGCCAACGCCCCCGACGCATTCGTCATCTGCATCACCAACCCGCTCGACGCTATGGTTTGGGCGTTGCGTGAGTTCTCCGGCCTTCCGCACCACATGGTCGTCGGCATGGCCGGCGTGCTCGACTCGTCGCGCTTCAGCCACTTCCTCGCCGACGAGTTCAAGGTCTCGGTCAAGGACGTCACCAGCTTCGTGCTCGGCGGCCACGGCGACACGATGGTCCCGGTCATCAGCTACTCGACCGTGTCGGGCATCCCGGTGCCGGATCTCATCGCGATGGGCATGTCGAGCCAGGAAAAGATCGACGCGATCGTCAAGCGCACGCGCGGCGGCGGCGGCGAGATCGTCGCCCTGCTGAAGACCGGTTCGGCGTATTACGCGCCGGCGACCAGCGGCATCGCGATGGCCGAGGCGTATCTGTACGACCAGAAGCGCGTGCTGCCGGCGGCGGCGTATGTGTCGGGCGAGTATGGCCTGACCGATCTGTACGTCGGCGTGCCGGTGGTGATCGGGGCCGGCGGCGTCGAGAAGATCGTCGAGATCAAGCTCGACGACGAAGCCAAGGGCAACCTCCAGGTCTCGGTCGACGCGGTCAAGGAACTGATCGTCGCCTGCAAGGGTATCGATGGTTCGCTGAATTGATTTGAAGACGTGAGCTAAACCGATCTGCTGTTCCCCGGCGAAGGCCGGGGTCCAGTTGGGAGAACTCCCGAGATGGATACCGCCTTCTGCGTCTACATCATGGCCAGCATGCGGAACGGTACGATCTACCTCGGCGTCACGAGCAATCTTCCCAAGCGTGTTTGGGAGCATCGCAACGGTGTTGTCGCAGGGTTCACGAAGAAATACGGTTGTCATCTGCTCGTCTGGTACGAAGTTTATGACGATCTGGACGCCGCCCGGCAGCGCGAGCTGCGGATGAAGGAATGGAAACGGGACTGGAAGGTGAAGGAGATCGAAGGGATGAACCCGAACTGGGATGATCTGTTCGATACGCTGACGCCAAACTGATCCGCCTTCCCAACTGGGCCCCGGCCTCCGCCGGGGAACAAGAGAGAGAAAATTAGATGAGCATCCTCGTCGACAAGAACACCAAGGTCATCACTCAGGGCATGACCGGCGAAACCGGCAGCTTCCACACCAAGATGGCGCTGGAATACGGCACGCAGATGGTTGGCGGCGTCACACCCGGCAAGGGCGGCACGACCCACCTCGACCTCCCCGTCTACAACACCGTCGCCGAAGCCAAGGCGATGACCGGCGCGACCGCGTCGGTCATCTACGTGCCGCCCCCCTTCGCCGCCGATTCGATCCTTGAGGCGATCGACGCCGAGATCGAGCTGATCGTCGCGATCACCGAGGGCATTCCCGTGCTCGACATGGTCAAGGTCAAGCGCGCGCTGTCGGGCTCCAAGTCGCGCCTCATCGGCCCGAACTGCCCCGGCGTGCTGACCCCCGGCGAGTGCAAGATCGGCATTATGCCAGGCTCGATCTTCAAGAAGGGCTCGGTCGGCGTTGTCAGCCGTTCAGGCACGCTCACCTATGAGGCGGTGTTCCAGACGTCGAACGCAGGCCTCGGTCAGACGACCGCGGTCGGCATCGGTGGCGATCCGGTCAACGGCACGAACTTCATCGACGTGCTTGAGCTGTTCCTCGCCGACGACGAGACTCAGTCGATCATCATGATCGGCGAAATCGGCGGCGACGCAGAAGAGCAGGCGGCACAGTTCCTACGCGACGAAGCCAAGCGCGGTCGGTCGAAGCCGATGGCAGGTTTCATCGCCGGCCGTACGGCACCTCCGGGCCGCCGCATGGGTCATGCCGGCGCGATCGTGTCGGGCGGCAAGGGCGACGCAGAGAGCAAGATCGCGGCGATGGAAGCTGCCGGGATCCGCGTTTCGGAAAGCCCCAGCCTGCTCGGCGAGACGCTGCTGAGCGTGTTGAAGGGCTAACAAATCCTTCTCCCCTTGGGGAGAAGGTGGCACCCGTCAGGGTGTCGGATGAGGGGGAGTGGGGGCCGCAACGGTGTCCCCCTCACCCTCCCAGGCTTGCAGCTTGGGCCCCTCCCTCTCCCACAAGGGGAGAAGGACACTGAGGACGAGAACGATGGGCTACGAAGGCCAGGATTTCAGCGATATCGCAGCCGGCGTCAGCCCGGCGTTCGTGGAGACGCTCTACGCCAAGTTCAACGCGGACCCGGCCTCGGTCGAATCCGGTTGGCGCGCGTTCTTCGAGGGTCTCGAAGGCTCCGCACAGGGCCCGAGCTGGGAGAGCGCCCGCTGGCCGCTCACCACTACGGACGACCTGACCGCAGCGCTCGATCCGACCCAGATGGAGCCCGCGCCCAAGCCTTCGAAGGGCGGCAAGCCAGCCCCCGCCGCAGCGGCACCCGCTCCCGTCTCGAAGGAAGACATCGCCAAGGCCGCCGCCGACGCGATCCGCGCACAGTTGCTCGTCCGCACCTACCGCGTCCGTGGTCATCTCGCCGCCAACCTCGATCCGCTCGGCCTGTCGAAGCGCGAGATGCCCGAGGATCTGAAGACCGAATATCACGGCTTCTCCGATGCCGACATCGACCGGAAGGTCTATCTCGGCGGCACGATGGGTTTCGAATGGGTCTCGATCCGCGAGCTCGTCGACACCTTGCGCAAGAATTACTGCGGCAATGTCGGCCTCGAATACATGCACATCTCCGACGTCGAGGAGCGCCGCTTCCTCCAGGAGCGCATGGAGGGCCAGGACAAGGCGATCGAATTCTCCACCGACGGCAAGAAGGCGATCCTCACCAAGGTCATCGAAGCCGAGCAGTGGGAGAAGTTCCTCGGCAAGAAATACGTCGGCACGAAGCGCTTCGGGCTCGACGGCGGTGAATCGATGATCCCCGCGCTGGAAAGCGTCATCAAGTACGGCGGCCAGATGGGCGTGCGCGAGCTCGTCATCGGCATGGCGCATCGCGGTCGCCTCAACGTGCTCGCCAACGTGATGGCCAAGCCGTTGCGCGTGATCTTCCATGAATTCGCCGGCGGTTCGGCCAACCCCGACGACATCGGCGGCTCGGGCGACGTGAAGTATCACCTCGGCACCAGCACCGATCGCGAGTTCGACGGCCACAAGGTTCACATGAGCCTGGTCGCCAACCCGTCGCATCTCGAAGCCGCCGATCCGGTCGTGCTCGGCAAGACGCGCGCGATTCAGACGCTCAACAACGACCTCAAGGACCACGTCGCCAGCTTGCCCGTGCTGATCCACGGCGACGCGGCGTTCGCGGGGCAGGGGATCGTCTGGGAGTGCCTCGGCTTCTCGGGTATCCGCGGCTACAACACCGGCGGCTGCGTCCACTTCATCATCAACAACCAGGTCGGCTTCACGACCTCGCCGCAGTTCGCGCGCTCGTCGCCCTACCCGTCGGACGTCGCCAAGGGCGTCCAGGCGCCGGTCTTCCACGTCAACGGCGACGATCCCGAGGCGGTCACCTTCGCCACCAAGATGGCGATGGAATTCCGCCAGAAATTCCACCGCGACATCGTCATCGACATGTGGTGCTATCGCCGCTTCGGCCACAACGAGGGCGACGAGCCGTCCTTCACGCAGCCGCTGATGTACGACATCATCCGCAAGCACCCCGGCGTCTCGTCGGTGTACGGCGATCGCCTGATCAAGGAAGGCGTGATCGACCAGCCCTGGATCGACGAGAACGTGAAGCAGTTCACGCTCCGTCTCGAAGGCGAGTTCGAAGCGGGCGCGTCGTACAAGCCCAACAAGGCCGACTGGTTCGGCGGTCGCTGGACCGGCCTCAGCGCGCCGACCGACGGCGGTTCCGCGCGTCGCAACGTCGAGACCGGCCTCAGCCAGAAGCTGTTCGACTCGCTCGGCCGCACGCTGACCACGATCCCGGATAGCGTGAAGATCCACAAGACGCTCAACCGCGTGATCGACGCCAAGCGCGAGATGTTCAAGTCGGGCAAGGGCTTCGACTGGGCGACCGGCGAAGCGCTCGCGTTCGGCGGCCTGCTCTCGGAAGGCTATGGCGTCCGTCTGTCCGGCCAGGACTCGGGCCGCGGCACCTTCTCGCAGCGCCATGCGGTCTGGGTCGACCAGACCGACGAGCACAAGTACGTGCCGTTGCAGGAGATCGAACACGGTCGCTTCGAGGTACTCGACAGCCCGCTCAGCGAGTACGGCGTGCTCGGGTTCGAGTATGGCTACGCGCTCGCCGACCCGAAGACCTTGGTCCTCTGGGAGGCGCAGTTCGGCGATTTCGTCAACGGCGCGCAGATCATGATCGATCAGTTCATCACGTCCGGCGAGTCGAAGTGGCTCCGCGCCAACGGCCTCGTGATGCTGCTCCCGCACGGCTATGAAGGGCAGGGGCCAGAGCACAGCTCGGCGCGTCCCGAGCGCTTCCTTCAGTCGTGCGCCGACGACAATATCCAGGTCGCGAACTGCACCAGCCCGGCGAACTATTTCCACCTGCTTCGCCGGCAGATGCATCGCAACTTCCGCAAGCCCCTGATCGTGATGACGCCGAAGTCGTTGCTCCGTCACAAGCTCGCGGTCTCGAACGCCGAGGATTTCCAGGGCGACAGCCACTTCCGCCGTCTCCTGTCCGACACCAACGGTGCGGCGGACGTCGATACGAAGCGGCTCGTGCTCTGCACCGGCAAGGTCGCCTACGACCTGATCGAGGCGCGCGATGCCCACGGCGACACGGACACGCAGATCGTCCGCGTCGAGCAGCTCTATCCTTTCCCGGGCGAGCCGATCGCCGAGCGCGTCGCGCGGATGCCGAACCTCGAAGAGATCGTCTGGGCGCAGGAAGAGCCGAAGAACAACGGCTATTGGTTCTTCGTCGAGCCGCTGATCGAGGAGGCGCTGGCAACGGTGAACTCGCCCGTGAAGCGCGCGCGCTACGCCGGCCGCAACGCCTCGGCGTCGCCCGCGACCGGCCTGATGAAGCGTCACCAGGCCGAGCAGGGCGCGCTCGTCGCCGACGCGCTCGGCCACAACGTCCGCGACGAAATCCGCCGCGCGCGCAAGACCGAAGACGAACGCTCTGCCGGCAAGGCTGGCGCATAACTCCAATTCCTGCATCTCCGCCCGTGCGGGGATTGAAGAGGTAGAAGCAAACATGGCAACCGAAGTCACCGTCCCCGTCCTGGGTGAATCGATCACCGAAGCCACCCTCGGCGAGTGGCTGAAGCAGCCCGGCGACCCCGTCGCCGTCGACGAGCCCATCGCCAGCCTCGAGACCGACAAGGTCTCGGTCGAGGTCCCGTCGCCGGTCGCCGGCGTTATGGGCCAGCACGCGGTCGCCGTCGGCGACACCGTGCAGGTCGGCGCGATGCTCGCCACGATCGACGCCGGTGATGGCGCCGCCGCGTCGGCCCCTGCGCCCGCACCCGCCGCGACCGCAACGCCAGCCGCTGCTCCCGCCGCCAAGGACGAGTCCGGCGCGGGTTACGGCGACCAGCCCGGCGCCGGCACCAGCGACTCGCCCGCCGCGCTCTCCCCGTCGGTCCGCCGCGCGGTGCTCGAGCACGGCGTCGACCCCGGCACCGTAAAGGGCACCGGCCGCGACGGTCGCATCACCAAGGAAGACGTGACCGCCGCCGCGTCGAGCAAGCCTGCACCGGCCCCCGCCGCAGCCCCCGCACCGGCCGCAGCGCCCGCCGCATCGGGTCGCGGCGAAGAACGCGTGCGCATGACGCGCCTCCGCCAGACGATCGCCAAGCGCCTCAAGGAAGCGCAGAACACCGCCGCGATGCTGACGACGTTCAACGACGTCGACATGACCGCGGTGATCGAGGCGCGCGCCAAGTACAAGGACCTGTTCGAGAAGAAGCACGGCGTCCGCCTCGGCTTCATGGGCTTCTTCGTGAAGGCCGCCACCATGGCGCTGCGCGATATTCCCTCGGTCAACGCGTCGATCGACGGCGACGACATCGTCTACCACGACTATGCCGACATCTCGGTCGCGGTCTCGTCGCCGGGCGGCCTCGTCGTCCCCGTGATCCGCGATGCCGACCAGATGTCGGTCGCGACGATCGAGAAGACGATCGGCGACTTCGGCAAGCGCGCCAAGGAAGGCGCGCTCAAGATGGACGAGATGAAGGGCGGTACCTTCACGATCTCGAACGGCGGCGTGTTCGGCTCGCTGATGTCGACCCCGATCATCAACCCGCCGCAGTCCGCCGTGCTGGGCCTACACCGCATCGAGGAGCGCCCGGTCGTCGTCAACGGCCAGATCGTCATCCGCCCGATGATGTACTTGGCACTCAGCTACGATCACCGCCTGATCGACGGCCGCGAAGCCGTGACGTTCCTGGTGGCGCTTAAAAATGCTATCGAGGATCCGACGCGGATTCTTATCGACCTGTGAGGTAGCAATGGACTGGCGCGACCACATTCACTCGGACCCCGGCATCATGGGCGGCAAGCCTGTTTTTCGGGGTACGCGCTATACCGTGGAACGCGTCCTGAAGCTGGTCGGCGCGGGTTGGTCCTATGACCAGATCGCGGAAGAATATCCGGGGGTGCTTTCCGAGCACCTCCGCGCCGCCGCCCTGTTTGCCGCAGATCTCATGCACGACGAAAGCTATGTCGCGATCGGTCGGGCACGCGCGGCTTGAAGCTGATGTGCGATGCGAACATCGGTAGCCGCATCGCTCGCGTTCTGAGTACGGCCGGACACGATGTCGTACGTGCATCCGTTGTTTTGCCCGACGAGAAAGACGAAATCATTCTCGCGTATGCGGTCGCCGACGATCGCTTTCTCATTACGTGCGACCGCGATTTTGGCGAACTCGTCTTTCTGAAGCGAGCGCCCGCACCGCCCGGCATCATCTATGTCCGGTTCGAGCCGGACCACGTCGAACACATCCTTCCGCGGTTGTTGCCGCTCCTCGAATTCGAGGCGTGCAATGGCCATATGACTGTCATCGGGACGAAGCGTGACCGCGCTGTTCCCCTCCCAGCGAAGAGCAAAGACAATGGCTGACTACGACTATGACGTCCTCGTGATCGGTGCGGGCCCCGGCGGTTACGTCGCGGCGATCCGCGCCGCGCAGCTCGGCCTGCGCACCGCCTGTGCCGAGTCCCGCGAGACGCTCGGCGGCACCTGCCTCAACGTCGGCTGCATTCCGTCCAAGGCGTTGCTCCACGCGTCCGAGATCTACGAGGAGGCCAAGGGCGGCCACCTCACCAAGTTCGGCATCGATTTCCAGGGCGTCACCCTGAACCTCGACCAGATGCACGCCGAGAAGGCCAAGGCCGTCAAGGAACTGACCGGCGGCGTCGAATTCCTGTTCAAGAAGAACAAGGTAACCTGGCTCAAGGGCAAGGCCGCGTTCCAGGACGCGCACACCGTCGACGTGAACGGCCAGAAGGTCACCGCGAAGAACATCGTCATCGCCACCGGCTCCAGCGTCATGCCGCTCCCCGGCGTCGAGGTCGACCAGAAGACCGTCGTCGACAGCACCGGCGCTCTAGAGATCCCGAAGGTCCCCGAGCACATGGTCGTCATCGGCGGCGGCGTGATCGGCCTCGAGCTCGGCAGCGTCTGGCGTCGTCTCGG
This sequence comes from Sphingomonas arabinosi, assembly GCF_036663715.1. Classification (NCBI taxonomy): domain Bacteria; kingdom Pseudomonadati; phylum Pseudomonadota; class Alphaproteobacteria; order Sphingomonadales; family Sphingomonadaceae; genus Sphingomonas; species Sphingomonas arabinosi. The sequence goes on along the minus strand of NZ_JAXOJN010000009.1, from coordinate 92,829 downwards.
CGCCAAGGTCACGGTCGTCGAGTTCGTCGACCAGATCCTCCCCGGCTTTGACGGCGAAGTCCGCCGCGAGACTGCCAAGCTCTTCAAGAAGCAGGGTATGGAGCTGAAGCTCTCGACCAAGGTCACCGGCGTAACCGTCGCCGACGGCGTCGCGACCGTCACCGTCGAGCCCGCCGCCGGTGGCGCGTCCGAGACGCTGACAGCCGACGCGGTGCTCGTCTCGATCGGCCGTAAGGCCAACGTCGACGGCCTCAACCTCGAAGCCATCGGCCTCGAACTCAACAAGCGCGGCCAGATCGAAACCGACCACTCGTTCCGCACGAAGGTCGACGGCGTCTGGGCGATCGGCGACTGCATCCCCGGCCTGATGCTCGCGCACAAGGCCGAGGACGAGGGCGTCGCGGTGGCGGAAAACATCGCCGGCCAGACCGGCATCGTCAACGAGGACATCATCCCGAGCGTCGTCTACACGATGCCCGAGATCGCCGGCGTCGGCCTCACCGAAGAGGCTGCCAAGGAAAAGACCGCAGAATCGGGCGGCATCAAGGTCGGCAAGTTCCCGTTCGCCGCCAACAGCCGCGCCAAGACCAACCGCGACACCGACGGCTTCGTGAAGATCATCGCCGACGCCAAGACCGACCGCGTCCTCGGCGTCTGGATCGTCTCGAGCCTCGCCGGCACGCTGATCGCCGAAGCCGCCATCGCAATGGAATTCGGCGCGACCAGCGAAGACATCGCCTACACGTGCCACGCGCATCCAACGCATGCCGAGGCGATCAAGGAAGCGGCTATGGCGGTACAGGGCAAGCCGATTCATATCTAGTACGACCGCGCAAAGGCCGTAGCGCAAGCTACGGCCGAGCACCCAGCGGTCGGACCGGCCGGCGCGGCCAAAAGCCGCGTCCGACGACAGGGGCTTTGCCCCTGTCCGGCCAAGCCACGGTACGACCGCGCAAAGGCCGTAGCGCAGCTACGGCCGAGCAATCAGCGGTCGGACCGGCCGGCGCGGCCGAAAGCCGCGTCCGACGACGGGGGCTTTGCCCCTGTCCGGCCAAGCCACGGCTAAGCTGAATTTCTGGAGGGCGTCGGTGGTAATCCACCGGCGCCCTCTCTGCGTTTGCACGGCGAACGGCGAACGGCGAACGGCGAACGGCGAACGGCGAACGGCGAACGGCGCGGGTGCGGAGCGAGGGGTGAAGGGTGAAGGGTGAAGGGTGAAGGGTGAAGGGTGAAGGGTGAAGGGTGAAGGGTGAAGGGTGAAGGGTGAAGGGTGAAGGGTGAAGGGTGAAGGGTGAAGGGTGAGCGGTGAGCGGTGCGGCGGGGCGAAGGTAGGAAGCAGATGTAACCACAGTCAGCTTCAAGCCTCGCACCATTCCAAAACCCCACCCGGCGCCCCCATCCGTCATCCCGGCGAACGCCGGGACCCACGGTTACGGCGGACCCGGCGATCACGCGCCACCATTACCCGGTCCGCAACCATGGGTCCCGGCGTCCGCCGGGATGACGGGGGGAAGGGTGATCATGAGGGCGCGTGGTTTAAGGTGTAACGCGAACCGCAAGAGGATCATGATCCCCACCCGCCACCCCGGCGAACGCCGGGACCCACGGTTACGACGGACCCGGCGATACCGCGCCACCGTTACCCGGTCCGCAACCATGGGTCCCGGCGTCCGTCGGGATGACGGGGGAAGGACGATATGAGGGCGCGCAGTCAAAGGTGTAGGGCGACCTAGTGCCTGGTGCCCCGTGCCTCGTGCACTCCGCTCTGCTTAACCCCCTCACGCCCGAGCGGACCGACCAGCCCCGAGTACGGCTGCCGGATGCCAAGCCCAAGCGATCCTAGGAGGGGGAGGCCAAGAGAGACCACCGATCAGGTCCTCGCTAGCAGCCTCTCTCAAGGCCACCCATCCAACCAGAACCAAAAGCACCACCCCGGCGAAGGCCGGGGCCCAATTGGAAAGGCTGCAGTAACGGCGCGTAGCCCTACATCATCGCCGTTCCCCAATTGGGCCCCGGCCTCCGCCGGGGTGGTGCCAATCTGAAATGTATTGCCAGGAGGAAACCAGCCCAGAGCGTGCGACGACCAACGCGTTCCCTACAGCCATCGCGCCAACGAAACGGCCGCCGCCGCCCAGCACACCATCGTCAAACCTCAGGCGCACCATTCCGCTTCAGGCGGCAAGGGTGGTGCGTCACAACGCGCCGGTTCCGAGGCGGCCCCCGCACAGGGATTGGCCACAGACCCATCCTACCAAAAGCACCACCCCGGCGAAGGCCGGGGCCCAATTGGAAAGGCCGCAGTAACGGCGCGCCGCCCTACGTCATCGCCGTTTCCCAATTGGGCCCCGGCCTCCGCCGGAGTGGTGCCCCCATGACGTGTATCGCCGGGAGGATATCAGTCTAGGTCGTGCGACGAACGGCGCGTTGCACTACATCATCGCTCCAGCGAAACTGCCCCCCCCGGGCACACCAAAAATCAAACCTTAGGCGGACCATTCCGCGGCTTGCCGAACCCGGCGAACAGCGTCTCCAGTCCCGCCGTAACCGTGCCGATCACCTTGGCCATTTCAGGCGGCAACGGTGGCGCCTCCCCACGCGGCGGCTTCGGCGCAGCCCCGGCATAGGGATTGGCCGCAGGCTCGTCCGACGAAGGCTTCGCGCCAGCCTCAGGGGCTGCCGACGTCTCCGGCGTCACCGGCGGTTCAGGCGGGGCAGGGTGCCCAGCACGCCCGGCGGTCTTCGCATCCTGCTTCGTGATCGCAGCCGCAGCCATCATCAATCCAGCCGCGACCACCTGCCGCCCGGCCGGCGTCCCCAACTGCCGGGTGACCGCCGCAGCGATCCCCGCAAAAGGCGTCGCGCCATCATGCTTCCGGCCATGCTTGGCGCCATCATGCTTCCGGCCGTCATGCTTGCCGCCATGCTCATGCCCACACCCACCGCTGGCGGCCCGCTCAGCCTCGCGCTCGCGGCGCTTCCGCTCGTCCTTCTTTTTGCCCATGTCACGCTCCAGAACTGTATTGTCTATCCAATACACCATGTAAGTATCGCCGGCCCGCGCCACAATGCCCCCTTTCGTTCGGCACCCGCGTTACCCATCTCTGCAACCGACCTGACGGCGCCGCACAAGGCTTGCCGCACCCGAACAAATATGGAACACACCGCCTCATGCTGACCAAGATTTCCGTACGCGGCGCGCGCGAGCACAACCTCAAGGACGTCGACATCGACATCCCCCGCGACACGCTCACGGTGATCACCGGGCTCTCCGGGTCAGGCAAGTCCTCACTCGCGTTCGACACGATCTACGCCGAGGGCCAGCGCCGCTACGTCGAATCGCTCTCCGCCTATGCCCGCCAGTTCCTCGAACTGATGCAGAAGCCCGACGTCGACCACATCGAAGGCCTCTCGCCCGCGATCTCAATCGAGCAGAAGACGACCAGCCGCAACCCGCGCTCGACCGTCGCCACCGTCACGGAGATCTACGACTATATGCGCCTGCTCTGGGCGCGCGTCGGCATCCCGTACTCCCCCGCCACCGGCGAGCCCATTGCCGCGCAGACCGTGTCGCAGATGGTCGACCGCGTCATGGCGCTCCCCGAAGGCACGCGCCTGTACCTGCTCGCCCCCGTCGTCCGCGGCCGCAAGGGAGAGTACCGCAAGGAGCTCGCCGAGTGGCAGAAGGCCGGCTTCGCGCGCGTCCGCATCGACGGCGAGATTTACGACATCGACGAAGCCCCCGCGCTCGACAAGAAGTACAAGCACGACATCGAAGTCGTCGTCGACCGCTTGGTCGTCGGTGGCGAAATAGCCACGCGTCTGGCTGAGAGCTTCGAAACCGCGCTGAAACTCGCCGACGGCCTAGCCTATGTCGACCCCGCCGATCCGGTCGAGCCGCACACCCCCAAGTCGGAAATCCTCGGCAACAACGCCCCCGATGGTCGCATCGTCTTCTCAGAGAAATTCGCCTGCCCGGTCAGCGGCTTCACCATCTCCGAGATCGAGCCGCGCCTGTTCTCGTTCAACGCCCCGCAAGGCGCATGCCCGGCCTGCGACGGCCTCGGCGAGAAGCTGCTGTTCGACGAAGACCTCGTCGTCCCCAACCACATGCTCAGCATCAAGAAGGGCGCGGTCGTCCCCTGGGCGAAATCAAACCCGCCGTCGCCCTATTACATGCAGGTCCTCGGCAGCCTCGCGCGCGAATTCAAGTTCGACATCGAGACCCCCTGGTCCGACCTCCCGCCGGAGGTCCAGAGCACCATCCTGCACGGCTCGAAGGGCAAGCCCGTCACGCTCACCTTCATCGACGGCAAGAAGAAATACGACGTCTCGAAGCCGTTCGAGGGCGTCATCGGCAACCTCAACCGCCGCATGCTCCAGACCGACTCCGCCTGGATGCGCGAGGAACTCAGCAAGTACCAGTCCGCCGCCCCCTGCGAAGTCTGCGGCGGCGCGCGCCTGAAACCCGAAGCGCTCGCGGTCAAGATCGCGATGAAGGACATCTCCTACGCCACGCATCTCTCGGTGGTCGACGCGCTCCAGTTCTTCACCGACATGCCGCAGCATCTCGGCGACCAGCAGAACGCGATCGCCGAACGCATCCTCAAGGAGATCGTCGAGCGGCTGGGCTTCCTCAACAATGTCGGCCTGGACTACCTAAACCTCGACCGCACCTCCGGCACGCTAAGCGGCGGCGAAAGCCAGCGCATCCGCCTCGCGTCGCAGATCGGCAGCGGCCTGTCCGGCGTGCTCTACGTCCTCGACGAGCCCTCGATCGGCCTGCACCAGCGCGACAACGACATGCTCCTCAAGACGCTCCGCCGTCTGCGCGATCTCGGCAACACCGTGCTCGTCGTCGAGCATGACGAGGACGCGATCCGCACCGCCGACTACATCATCGACATGGGCCCCGGCGCCGGCGTCCGCGGCGGCCAGGTCGTCGCCCAAGGCACTCTCAAGCAGATCCTCAAGTCGAAGGGCAGCATCACCGCCGACTATCTCAACGGCACGCGCGAAGTCCCGGTCCCGACCACGCGCCGGAAGGGCAACGGCAAGAAGCTCACCGTCCACAACGCCGTCGCCAACAACCTGCGCGGCGTCACCGCCAGCCTGCCGCTCGGTACCTTCACCTGCATCACCGGCGTCTCCGGCTCGGGCAAGTCGAGCTTCACGATCGACACGCTCTACGCCGCCGCCGCGCGCGAGTTGAACGGCGCGCGCATCGTCCAGGGCAAGCACGACAAGATCACCGGCCTCCAGTATCTCGACAAGGTCATCGACATCGACCAGTCGCCGATCGGCCGCACCCCGCGCAGCAACCCTGCCACCTACACCGGCAGCTTCACGCAGATCCGCGACTGGTTCGCCGGCCTGCCGGAATCGCAGGCGCGCGGCTACAAGCCCGGCCGCTTCAGCTTCAACGTCAAGGGCGGCCGCTGCGAGGCGTGCCAGGGCGACGGCGTGCTCAAGATCGAGATGCACTTCCTCCCCGACGTCTACGTCACCTGCGACGTCTGCCACGGCGCGCGCTACAATCGCGAGACGCTCGAGGTGAAGTTCAAGGGCCATTCGATCGCCGACGTGCTCGACATGACGGTCGAGGACGCCGCCGAGTTCTTCAAGGCGGTCCCCCCGATCCGCGACAAGATGGCGATGCTGGTCGAGGTCGGCCTCGGCTACGTCAAGGTCGGCCAGCAGGCGACGACGCTCTCGGGCGGCGAAGCGCAACGCGTCAAGCTCGCCAAGGAACTCTCGCGCCGCGCCACCGGCAACACGCTCTACATCCTCGACGAACCCACCACCGGGCTCCACTTCGAGGATGTGCGCAAGTTGTTGGAAGTCCTCCACGCGCTGGTCGAGCAAGGCAATACGGTGGTGGTAATCGAACACAATCTCGACGTCATCAAGACCGCCGACTGGGTCCTCGACCTGGGTCCGGAAGGCGGCGTCAAGGGCGGCGAGATCGTCGCGGAGGGGACGCCGGAGAAGGTGGCGAAGGCCAAGGGTAGCTTTACGGGGAAGTATCTGGCGCCGTTGTTGGAGAAGCGGGTGGTTGCGGAGTGAGCAGGTTGAGCCTTAGAGGTCATCTCCCACAGGCTCGTCTTGCACCGCGAGCCCCTGTGGGTTGTCGTAATTGGCTTGAATATGCATGTGAAGGTTAACGCGAACTGCAGCTGCCATCGCTGGTGAGCGGACTGCGGGATCGAGGCCCTCTGCAGTACTTTGAATCATATATTCTCCCCAGACTCCAATATTCCCATCCCATTCGGCGTCTTCAATAACTCGCTCTGCAACATCTGCGTATGTTTCGCCGTCAACACTCCGCCAAGAGGTCCAGTTTAATCCGCGCGCGATATCGATCCTGGGTATGTTTCTCATAGGAACTGGGGCAGTGGGGGGACGAGTGCTTCCCCAGTCGCCGTATGTCAGAGATCCACGGTTTACGCTTCTTCGAACCTCTTGAAATAGAAGTCTTTCCGCAACGGGGATGTCAAACCGCTCACCGAGCCCCGAGAATGACTGTGGGAAGCTACTTCCCGCAACAACGACCTCAAAATGTTCAGATACGTCCATCAGCGATTCTAGTAAGCCGGCGCACGTTGCCGATTGTGTTAGAACATCGGTCCGCCATCCGCAATCGAAGACGAATAAAACGTTTCGAATGTTGCGATATAGGCAGTAACTTGCAATCTCTAAAAATTGCCCCGGCTCTTGAGTGGTAACACGAATGACAACGCCGCGATCTAAGTTCTCTATGTGATCTATCTGGCGCTCTAGTTGAAGGTCCAGCGGAGAAAGGCGTAATACGGGAACTATATTGTTTGATCTTGCAACGCATTCGTAATACTGAGAGTAGCCATCCGAGGAATCGAAAAGTCGAGAAAACTCTTGGTATGCCTGCCTTTGGGCGTTCGCAATATTTCGGGAATCATCTAGATCGAGGCCATATGCTCGGTCGCCGACCGCTTCCTGTATGACATCGAACACTTTTGCCAAAGTTCTTGCGTTAAGCCATGGGCGGATCTTAATGACAGGGAAGATAGCGTTCTTCGTATTTGTAGGAAGTTCGCGTAGGGCGCGCATTTCTGCCAAGCGTGCATGAAGCAGGGGTGCATACGTTCGCCCTTCAAGCATACTATACCCCTAACTTAATTCGCATTGCCTGCTGCGAAACTCGAAACAGTTTGCTCAACTCGGCAATCTGTTCGTCGACTGGCAGGTGGGCCACTTTTGGTCTCGCTTTTCGAACAGAGGCATCTGGCATAATTATGAGAGAAGCAAGCTTATTGGCTTCTACTTCCTTGCGATCGCTAAGGCTTGATCTGTAGAGGACGTCGTCAAAAAGGCCGCCTCCAATATCCTGACGATGGAGCAGAAAATGGGCAATCTCATGCGCTAGCGTGAAGCGCTGCCTTTCTACCATCTCGTGACGGTTTATCTTAATCCGGTAGCCACTCGCAGCTGTATCGGAAGGCTCAATCAAGCCAGATTCTTCAGGGCGAAGTGTGGATTTGAAAACCTCAAGGCCAAGAGCATCTGCTAAGGCGCCGAGTCTAACTGGGGTTTCTTGAAGATACTCGTCTAGAGTGGCTTTGTATTTTTCTGGAATGATCATACTGCGTCTTCGTCGAATGTGCTATCATTTTCGATTTGAGGCTTTCGTCCTCTGGCTACTTGAATTTCTCTGCGAACGTCCTCTTTTATCTCCTGAACTAATTCGACATATCTGATGTCGGTCGTGCTGAACCGACGTTCCAGAAATTCATCAGAGCTTTGTTTGACCCGTGACTCAAACGCGCTCCACCCTATTATGGCCAAGCCGCCTAGAAATAACGCCAGCGCTGCCAATATTACGCCGAGTGCAGTAAGAATTATGCTTATAAAATCTGCCGAAGATATTTTATCATTTGGACTTGGAGTCAAGCCGGAGCCAGCCTGCAAGACATATAATAATGCTGCGCCGGTAAGCATGAGGACGATCATCGTTAGGATGCGCCGAGCTACGTTCATAAAAGATCTGTGGAACAGAATGAGAACATAGTCAATACAGCCTGATTAGCATCGTTTAAGCCAACAATAAACGTCGCTACTGTTTTGCAAACCCCACCGCCACCCGCAACGCCGCATTGATCCTCCCTTGCCACCCCGGCCCGCCCTCGCGAAACTTCGCCAGCACATCGCGGTCAAGCCGCAACGTCACCTGCTGCTTGGCCCGGTCGCGCAGGGGAGGGTGGCCCTTCACGACGCCGTTTGGCCCCAGATAGCCCGTTGCCGGACGGATCACTTTCCCGCCGATCGCGAACTCGGCATGTTCGAACATCTCGTCGGTCCACTCCGGCGCATCGTCCGAGGGATCAAGCCAAGGGGTGCCGGTCAAGACCGGATGGTTGGTCGCGGTGGCGTAGGCGAGTGCTTCGCTGATGTCGGGGTCGGTCAGGTACGGAAAATCCTCGACGATTTCTTCCGCGCTCGCGCCGCCGAGAAGCATCCCGAGAACGTCGACGATACGCATACGTGTACCGGTTACGACGGGTGTTCCGCCGCACACGTCGGGAGCGATCGTTACGCGGGGAAAGCCTGCGACCGTCATGGGTATGAACGTGCAGCGCACGGGTGCCGTCGTCAAGCCGATCGGCGGAACACGCCAACGCCGCTGCTCGTTGAACCAGCGAACCAACAATCGGACGAACCCCATGACCAAGCCCCAACCGCACAAGCCCGCCAAGCCCAAGACGTTCGGCATCAACGCGTTGTCGATCGGCGCCGCGGCGATCGGTCTCGGGGGTGCGTTGCTGGCGGTGTTCCTGCGCTCGAAGAGCAACCCCGCCGAGCATGCCGCGCCCGATCTCGCGCTCGACAAGCCCCGCCCCGGTGCGGACGATCGCGCGCCGGAGGCCTTCCGCCCCGATCCTACCGCGGTCCCCACCAAGGCCGAGCGCGAGTCGCTCCGCCCCGCCACCGGCCCCGCGCCTTCGTTCGCCGCGGATCGCGGTTCGACGCTCGGCTGAGGCGAGCGGGGGCTGAGCGCTCGCTTCCGCTGATCCTCCCCCGCCAGGGGGAGGTGGCTGACGGAGGAAGGGCGTAACCTCCATCCTTGTTCTCCTGCGAAGGCAGGAGCCCAGGATCAAGCAGGACAGCGATCGTGGCTCCTGGGCCCCCGCTTTCGCGGGGGAACAAGACCGCAGTTCAAGCCGCCGAGCCATCCCGCTACCCCCCGAAACCGCTGTCCTACACACCCCGATCCGGCATACCTGATCGGTCCTCTCCGTAACGAGGATCGATCATGGCGAACGCACCCACCCCGGCCGACCCGCACCCATGCATCGCAACGCGCGCCGCGCCCGCACCCAGGCCGCGCTACGAACCCCCGATCCCCGATCATCTCCCCGACGCGGTCCGCCACGTCATGGCTTGGCAAGCCCATGTCGACGCCGGCCGGATTGGCACCCTCATCCCGGCATCGCCGGAGATCGCCGCCAACCGCGACCGCTGGACCGCGCTCGCCCGGAGCATGCGCAAGTGACCGCCCTCCCGCCGGAATCGATGATCGCCCCCCAACCCCGGCACACGCTGGAATCCGCGCCGGAGGCCACGACCGACCACGTCTCGCCCCAGCCCGCCGATCCCACCAACCAGCCCCACACCGAAAACGCGCCCTACGCCCCCGCAACGCCCGCCCGCTACACCCAGCGCAGCGACGGCTGGACCCCGGATCGCCAGCGCGCCTTCCTCGAACGCATCGCGGAGGGCGCCACCGTCGACGAGGCAAGCGCCAGCGTCGGCCTCTCGCCCGCTGCCGCCTACTCCCTGCGTCGCCGCGCATCCGGTGCGGCATTCGCGCTCGGCTGGGACGCCGCCAAGCTGGTCGCGCGGCCGATCGTCGCCGAAACCCTGTTTCTCCGCGCGATCGCCGGCCAGACCGAGCGCGTCACGCGTCCCGACGGCGAAGTGATCGAGCGCCACCGCTACGACAACCGCCTCGCCATGTCCTTGCTCAACCGGCTCGATCGCCACGCCGACGCCTCCGAGACGGCCAACGCCGCCACCCGCATGGTCGCCGCCGAATTCGAAGCCTTCCTCGACATCATCGCGCTGGACGCCGGCCCCGCCCGCGCCGGCCTGTTCCTCGGCGAGCGTCTCGAAGCCGACACGGCAGGGGAGGCGGCGATGGCCCCGATCCTCACGCTCGCCCGCGCGGATCGCTGGTTGCGCAGCGCCGCAGGTGTCGCGTCGGGGATCATGGTCGCCGATCTCGATCCCGCCGCCCGCGCCGACTGGACCGCCGATCAATGGTCCCGCGCCGAAGCCGCCGGCCTCCTCCGCCTCGCCCCCGAACCCGTGCGCGCACCCGCGCCCTCTACCAAACCCGCTCCCGCCGAAACCACGCCAGCGTCTATACTTCCTATACTTCACTCGGTTCGCCACGACGGTCGCGTGGGGGACAGCCCGGTCTGGTACGATCCGATCGCCGAAGGCTGGCGCACCAGTTTCCCGCCGTCACAGCCCTTTTTCGGCACCGAATATGGCGACTTCGGCGATGAGGAGTATCACCGCGAATGCTCGGACGACGAGGCGATCATCCTCGACGTTCCCCATGACCGGGAGATTGCCGAACGCGCGGCCGTCGAAGGCGCGGACCGCGACACGTGGTTCGTCGGCTATGCGGTCGACGGCGGCCTGGTCGACGAGGCCGGCGCCGAGGCCGCGGGCGCCACCGACAAAGCCCGCCTCGTCGCACTCGCCTGGAGATTCGATCCGCATCGCCCGCCCAAGCTCGAACCCAAGCTCGAACCCAAGCCGGCAACCGCATCCACGTCCGGGCCTGCGCCTCGTCCGCCCTCAACCGGCCTGTGTGTTCAACCCCCGCTCGGCCCCGTCCAGTCGCAGCCCACGGACGTTCCGTCGTCAGCGCTCGCGTGTCCTGCACCCAAATCCAACATCGGGCGTTCTCCCGCCGTCAGACTTTTAATCGACGGGAACCCGCATGAGCATCTTCAGCAAGATCAAGTCCGCTATCTTTGGTGAGAAGGGCCCGCTGGGCAGCGGCCATTTCGGCACGCCCAAGCCCGCCGCACCCGCGCCCGCACCCCAGACGACCGCCGCCCAGACGACCGCCGCCCAGCCCCAGGCCGCACCGACTCCGCAAGCCGCGCCTGCCGCCACGCCGGTAACCGCGCCCGCGCCGCAGTCGGTCGATGTCGAGGCCGTCCTCTCGGGCATCGCCTCGCGCAGGAATTCCGACCTCAACTGGCGGTCGTCGATCGTCGACCTGATGAAGCTGCTCGACCTCGATTCGAGCCTCGACAACCGCAAGGAACTCGCCACCGAGCTGGGCTACACCGGCGCGAAGGACGGCAGTGCGGAGATGAACATCTGGCTGCACAAGGCCGTGATGCGCGAGCTGGCGAAGAACGGCGGCACCGTGCCGGCCGGTCTCAAGGACTGATGTTAGGTCGGCGTCGGCAACCAAACCCCGGCGCCGATCATTACGTTTCAGTATCAACCGACTGAAAGGACACGAAATGCGCGTTGCGATGCTGGGCCTGCTGGCCGCCTCCACCCTGGTCGCCGGCTGCGTCGGCGGCGGAGGTGACCGCTACGGCGTCGACCCGCGCTATCGTTCCTACGATTACAACCGGCCGGACCCTGCCTATGGCAGCTATGACGCCGGCCGCTATTACCGCGACGACCGTCGCTACCGTGAGCGCCGCCTGTCGCGCAACGACCGCGTCTACCGCGGTAATGACGGTCGCTATTACTGCCGCCGCAACGACGGCACCACGGGGCTGATCGTCGGCGGAGTCGCGGGCGGCGTGCTCGGCAACGTCATCGCGCCGGGTGGTTCGGGTCTGCTCGGCTCCCTCCTCGGTGCGGCCGGCGGTGCGCTTGCAGGGCGTGCAGTCGATCGCTCGAGCAACGATGCCCGCTGCCGTTAAATACCTCGACCGGCGTCGAAATATCGGCGCCGGTCGTTTTAGATAATCCCTGGTCCGGGCGGCGGGGGACAAAATATTATCGGTGCAAATCGGTGTAATTCTCGACCCGATGTGGTCGCAAGATTTGCAATTCCAGCCGTCTTGGCCTATCTAGAAATCTGCTACAGTCGCACATCGACGGTTCTTGGCGCTTTGCGGCACCTTTCTCCTTCTTTCCCTGCTCCGCGGCACGCGGTCGCCCGGCTCTCGGGCGGTCTATCTTAAGAAGGAGCCATCTCATGGCTATCACCGGAACCGTAAAGTTTTTCAACGCCGACAAGGGCTATGGCTTCATCGCGCCGGACGGCGGCGGCAACGATGCATTCGTGCACATCACCGCGGTTGAGCGCGCCGGCATGCCTACGCTGAACCAGAACCAGCGCGTTACCTACGAGCTCGAGCCCGACAAGCGTGGCAAGCAGTCGGCCGTGAACCTCCAGCCAGCCGATTGATCTCGCTGGCGGATTTCGGTCCGCCAACCCGATCTTGGCTGCGATGCGGCGGCCATGATGGTCGCCGCATCACCCCTTTGAAATTTTCCGCAGGAGCGCACCAGCATGGCCGATAATCCAGAATTTTACCGGGCCCGCGCTGATGAAGAGCGTCGCAACGGTGATGCCGCCCTCCTCGACAACGTCCGCGATCGCTGCCGCCGCGCCGAAAAGGCCTGGGACGACATGGCATCGCGCGCCGAACGCACCCAGATCCTCCGCGCCGCCCGCGAAGCCGCCCCCCCCGGTGGCGAACGCATGATGATCGGCACCCCCTCGATGGCCCCCGCCGAATAGGCTCGCCCTTCGAGTTCTGAGTGATTTGAAGGAGACCCAGGTGCAGCGATGTGCTTGGGTTTCTTGGCGTAATGAGACAGCCACCGACTCGGTGCCGCGCAATCGCCGGCAGCGATCTATTTCAACGGCTTACCCGAATCCTTCCACCGCTCGAGAATCTGCGACTCCGGCGGCAGCCTGTCGGACACGACCGTTTCCAGCAGTACTGGAACGACGGGCCTAGCCCGAGCCAATCCCGTACCAGGAACCGCACCAACCATAGCGGCAGCGAACATCTGCGGAGTAGGCGGCACGACCGTCGCAACCGACACATGCGGCCTCGCCAACACCATGCCTGCTGCCCCTCGTCCGGCTCCGATGCAGCTTCATAATAAATCGCGACGGTGAGACACTGCATCGCCCGGTCGCGGTCGACTAACGATGCCCGGCCATCGAGAACGGTTGAGCCGCAACGACGCCGACGTCGACCATCGCACCCGTCGGTATTGGCAAGTCGGGCAGGTCGACAGTGCCGGTGACGCCGGTCGCAAGAGCGCCGGTCTCTCGTTCCGAGGACGACAGCTCCGTCGTGCCGGGGACGCGTACCGGCGACGCGGCCACAGCCTGGTCGTTCGCGGCGTTGCGCTCCGACAACGCCCGAAGTGCAGCGTGCGCCGAGATCCCGGCGGCGATGATCAACACCGTGGCAAGCGACGTCGGCCATACACGCTTCATCAACCGAACCGTCTGCACCCGAACGCGCAATCGCTTACTCCGCCTGCCCATGACGAGCGCCACCAACGCGCGCCGTAGCTGATCAGGCCGAACCGACCACGCAGCGGATTTCGGCCGTCCCACCACAGACGAAGCCTCATCCTGGCAACAAGGGCTTACCGTAAAGTTGCGGTGTCGAGCTTAAGCACGGCCTCGGGAATGACCTCGACGTTCGGATAGGCTTTGCGAAGTGGTTCGATGAATTGCTTGGCGTCGCCGACCACGACGATGCTCGCCGCCTTCGGATCGAGCAGCGCGACCGCCGCCGCCTGCACCGCCGCCGGATCGACCGCACCAACCGCGCCGGTGTACCGCTGCAACTCGCCCAGCCGCACGCCGTTCTGGACATACGCGCCGAGGATCCCGGCAACCCCCGACGTCGTTTCGATCCCGCGCCCGAAATTACCGACCAGCACGGCCTTGCGCGTGTCGAGTTCGGCGGCGGGCACGGGCGCCGACCCCAGCCGGGCCATCTCCGCCGCGATCAGCGTGACGACCTCCGCTGCGGTCGGATTCTTGGTCTGCGTCCGCGCGGCGACCGTCCCCTGTGTCTTGCCCGCATCCAGCCCACTGCTCGCGCCATAGGCAAGCCCGCGCTTGATCCGGATTTCCTGGTTCAGCCGCGACGAGAAGCCGCCGCCCAGCACGGTGTTGCCGACCGCCAGCGGGTAATAGCGCGCATCGTTCCGGGCAATCGCCGGCCGCGCGACGACCACGCCGGCCTGACCAGCCTCGGGCATGTCGACGACGATCACGCGAGGCTTGGGATACACGACCTCAGGCGCCTTCGCCGGCGCCGCGCCAGCCGATTGCCAGCGCCCGAACTGCGCCTCTGCCAACGCCTTCGCACGCGTCGCGGTGACATCGCCGACCATGATCAGCGTCGCCTGACCCGGCTGGAAACTCCGTGCATAGGCCGCAGCGATGTCGGGCCGGGTGATGGCCTTCAAAGACAAGGGCGTCCCCCCGATCGGTGCCCCATAAGGCGATCCGCCGAGCACCGCACGGTCCGCGACGAGCCCGGCGACCTGCGCGGGGTTCTTGAGCGCCAGCGTGACGGCATCGACCTGCTGCGTGCGTGCGCGCTCGATCTCCTCGGGGGCAAAGGCAGGGTTCACCGCCACGTCCGCTAGGATCGCCATTGCCGGCGCAAGCTGGTCCGACTTCACCGTCACGTCGACCGACGCGCCATCGCTGCCCGCCGCGCTGCCGATCGCGCCGCCAAGCCCCTCGATCGCCCGCGCGATCTGCGTTGCCGAGCGCGTCCTGGTCCCCTTGGTCAGCAGTTCCGCGGCCAGGCTGCTCACGCCCGCGCGGTTCGCCGGATCGGTCGCCGCACCACCCGCGGTCACCAGATAGGCGGTGACGATCGGCAGGTCGTGCCGCTCCACCGTGACCAGCCGCATGCCGTTGGCGAGGCGCACCTCGACCGGCTGCGGGATCGTCGGCGACACCGGCGCGCTCGGTGCCGGCGGCTGCTGGCGCTGGCCATCCGGCGCAGGCGTCACGATCTCGATATCCGCAGGCGCCTCCAGGTCCGCGACCTGCACGGTCGGCGCCACCGCGATCGTATTGGCAACGCCGGTCGCGGGCTTGTTGGCGATCGGCAGGTACCGGATCGTCGCCGACTGGTTCTCGCCCAGATATTTCCGCGCTACCCGCTGGATATCCGCCGCAGTCACCCGCGCGATCACCGCAAGCTGCTTGTCCGCCGCCTGCGGATCGCCATCGATCAACACCGCGGCGGCCAGCGTGCTCGCCTTGCCCTCGGCGGTTTCGCGCGACTGGATCGACTGGGTGAGGATCTCGTTCTTGGCCTCGGCCAGTTCGGCGGCCGTCACCGGCGCATCGCGGAACCGCGCGATCTCGCGCTTCAAGGCGGCCTCGCCCGCCTCGGCCGTCTTGCCACCCGCCAGGATCGCATAGACCACCAGATTGCCGGTCGACTGCTTGGTATCGAGGAATGCCTCCGCCGATTGCGCGAGCTGGTCGCGGTAGACCACGTTTTCGTACAGCCGCGAGCTCTCGCCCGTCGCCAGCACAGCGTTCAGCACGGTCAACGCCGCGCTATCCGCATCGCGGTCCGCGGGGACATGATAGCTCACCAGCACGGCTGGCAGCGGCGTGTTCGGCTCGTACACGGTGCGCGTCACCGCCTTGGTCCGCGCCGGCTCGGCCACCGTCACGCGCGGAATCGCCGCCGCCGGCTTCTTGATCCTGGCGAAATACTGGTCGACCCAGCCGTTCAACTGCGCGGGATCGAAATTCCCCGACACCACCAGGATGGCATTGTCCGGCCGGTAATAGGTCGCATGGAACGCACGAACGTCGTCGATCCCGGCCGCCTCGAGATTCTCCAGGCTGCCGATCGTCCCGCGCGCATAGGGGTGTGCCGTGTAAGCGAGCGCCGGATAATATAGCGAGAACAGCTTGCCGTACGGCCGTGCGAGCGTGCTCTGGCGGAGTTCCTCCTTCACCACGTCGCGCTCCGAGCCGAAACTCTTGGGCTCGACGACGAGGCTCGCCATCCGGTCGGCCTCCGCGAACAGCAGTCGCTGGAGGTGGTTGGCGGGGATCACCTCGTAATAATTGGTGTAGTCGTCGTTGGTCGACGCATTGTTGTAGCCGCCGACATCCTCGGTCAGCCGGTCCATCTGCTCCGACACGAGGTTGCGCGTCGACTTGAACATGAGATGTTCGAACATGTGCGCGAACCCGGACTTGCCCTTCGGGTCGTCCTTCGAGCCGACGTCGTACCAGACCTGCACCGACACATTTGGCGTGCCCGTATCGCGGATCGCATACACGCGCAGGCCATTGGGCAATGTGCGCTCGGTATAGGCGATCGGCTTGACCGATACCTGGGTCGGTGTGGTCTGCGCCACCACCGCTACGGGAAGACATGCCGCGGTGAGCAGCAAAGCGGAGCGGAGGAGGCGCATTGAGATCCTTACTTGTTGCGGTTCGCGAACAGCACCGCGCCCGCGATCGCCGCCGAGCCGATGCCGACGCCAAGGCCGATCTTCGCGAGCGGCCAGCTCTTCGCCTTCTGCGCGGCGTTGTGCGCGGCGACTTCGGCCTGCAACTTCGCCTCCTTCGCGGCGGCGAGGATCTCGTTCGGGGTATCGCTATCGATCTTGATGGTCACTTGGGCTCTCCTTCACTCTTCCGGGCATACACCGCGCGGAAATCATTCGCGAACTGCGTCAACGTTCCCGAGGCGATCGCCGCCCGCAGATCCGCCATCAGCGTTTCGTAGAACCAGATGTTATGCTCCGTCATAAGCATTGCGCCAAGCATTTCGCCCGACCGGACGAGGTGATGCAGATACGCCCGGCCCCAGGTCGCGCAGACGGGGCAGGGGCAGGCAGGATCGAGCGGCCCCATATCCTCGGCGAATTTCGCGTTGCGGATGTTGATCGGCCCGGTCCGCGTGAACGCCTGGCCGGTCCGCCCCGAGCGGGTCGGCATCACGCAATCGAACATGTCGATCCCGCGCTCGACCGCACCGATGATGTCGTCCGGCTTGCCGACCCCCATCAGATAGCGCGGCTTGTCGACCGGCAACTGGTCCGGCGCGAAGTCGAGGCAGCCGAACATCGCCTCCTGGCCCTCGCCGACCGCCAGCCCGCCAACCGCATAGCCGTCAAAGCCGATATTGATCAGCGCATCCGCCGACGACCTGCGGAATTCCTCGTTCAACGCACCTTGCTGGATGCCGAAGATCGCGTTGTTCTCGGCATGCGTCTCGCCTGAATCGAACGCCGCGCGCGACCGCTTCGCCCAGCGCATCGATCGCTCCATAGCCGCCGCCTGCACCTCGCGCGTCGAGGTCGTCGGCACCAGCTCGTCGAACGCCATCACGATGTTCGAGCCGAGCAGCCGCTGAATCTCAATGGACCGCTCCGGGCTGAGCAGATGCCGCGTACCGTCGAGATGCGACTTGAACGACACGCCCTCCTCTGAGCGCTTCGTCAGGTCGGCGAGGCTCATCACCTGATAGCCACCGGAGTCGGTCAGGATCGGCTTCGACCAGCCCGAGAACGCGTGCAGCCCGCCCAGCCGCGCGACCCGCTCCGCGCCCGGTCGCAGCATCAGGTGATAGGTGTTGCCGAGGATGATGTCCGCGCCCGCGCCGACCACGTCTGCGGGCTTCATCCCCTTGACCGTCGCCGCGGTGCCGACCGGCATGAAGGCGGGCGTGCGGATATCGCCGCGCTGCATCGCGATGACGCCGGTGCGCGCCTTGCCGTCGGTGGCGGATATGGTGAAGTCGAAGCGGGGACGGGTGGTCATATTACTTTTTCTTGCGGATGCCGTAGCGATCGCCGACCGGCGCGCCGCGGATGGTGATGAGTTCGGGGCGGGTCAGCACGCCGTCCTTGTCACGGTCGAACCGCACGAAGAACTGCACGAACCGCGTCTGCAATTCGGCGAGCGTGATCCGATTGTCGCCGTCGCGATCGACCTCGAACGGGCTCGGCAACGCGTTGCGATCGCCGAGCCACGCCTGCGCCCAATCGGCATAGGCGATGTACCCGATCGATCCCGTCGCCGCGCCTTCGGCGGTGGCATAGCTCCGCGCGACCCCCGCGGTAAGCTCTGCCTGCGTCACCCGGCCATCGCCATTCGCATCGCAGGCGGCGATGAACATGGCGGCGGGCTCGGCGAAGATCGTTGCAGGCGGCTGTGGCGTCCCCGCGGGCGGCGGCGCGGCGGTAATGGCTTGGAGTAGAGCGAAAGCGAGCAGCATGCCGCCCGTCATGGCAGCAGAAGCGAGGCGTCGCCATAGCTGTAGAAGCGATACTTTTCAGCGATCGCATGCGCATACGCCGCCTGCATCCGCTCACGCCCCATCAACGCCGACACCAGCATGAACAACGTCGAGCGCGGCAGATGGAAATTGGTCATCAACCCATCGATGCCGCGGAACCGGTATCCCGGCGTGATGAAGATCGCGGTGTCGCCATCGAATGGACGGATCACGTCGTCCTCGCCGGTCGCGCTCTCGATCAATCGCAGCGACGTCGTTCCCACCGCGATCACACGACCACCCCCAGCGCGCACGGCGTTCAGCCGGTCGGCGGTGGCGGCATCGATCCGACCCCATTCCGCGTGCATCTTGTGCTCGGTCGTGTCGGTCGCCTTCACGGGCAGGAACGTCCCCGCACCGACATGCAGCGTCAGTGTGGCATGTTCTATACCCGCGGCATCGAGCGCCGCCATCAGCTTCGGCGTGAAATGCAGCGCCGCCGTCGGAGCTGCGACCGCACCCGGCTCGGACGCGAACATCGTCTGGTAATCGTCCGCATCGCGTTCGTCGGTCGGGCGCTTGCCGGCGATATACGGGGGCAGGGGCATGTGACCCGCGCGTTCGAGCAGCAATTCGACCGGTTCGTCGCCCGCGAACACCAGCGCGTAGCTGCCGTCGTCCTCGCGATCGACCGCCGCCGCATTGACGCCGTTGCCGAACTCGATCACGTCGCCATCGCGCAGCCGCCGCGCGTTGCGGATGAACGCGCGCCACCGCCGCGGTCCTTCGCGCTTGTGCAACGTTGCGCCGATCTTCGCATCACCACGCCGTCCATCGAGCTGCGCCGGAATCACCCGCGTATCGTTGAACACGAGCATGTCGCCGCGTCGCAACAGCAACGGCAGGTCCGAAACGCGTGCATCCAGCGTGCGATCACCTTCGAGCACCAGCATCCGCGCAGCATCGCGCGGGGCCGCAGGGCGGAGCGCGATGTTGTCCGTCGGCAGGTCGAAGTCGAAAAGGTCGACGTTCAACGCGAGGTCACTTCTTTGCAGGAGCCTTCTTTACCGGTGCCTTGCGAGCGGCCGGCGCGAGCTGTGGCTTGGCCGCGTTCGAGCCCGTAGCCGTACCCGGCAACGTCACCGGTGCACCGAGTGCAGGGGCCGGGGGACCGGCGACATACGCCGGAGGATTGTCCGCGGCGATATACGCATGGACGATCCGCGACGGGTTCGCCGGCGGTTCGCCGCGCTCGATCGCGTCGACATACTGCATCCCGTCGATCACGCGACCGAACACGGTGTATTTCTTGTCGAGGCTCAGGCGCGGCTGGAAGACGATGAAGAACTGGCTGTTCGCGCTGTCCTCCTTGTCCGATCGGGCCGCCGACACCGCGCCGCGAACGTGCGGCAGGTAATTGAACTCGGCCTTCACGTCGGGCAGCGGCGAGCCGCCGGTGCCGTCGCCCTTGGGATCGCCGCCCTGCGCCATGAAGCCGTCGATCACGCGGTGGAACGCGAGGCCGTCATAGAAATGCTGGCGGGTCAGCGTCTTGATCCGCTCGACCATCAACGGCGCGACGTCGGGCCGCAGCCAGATCGTCACGCGCCCACCGGTCGACAGGTCGAGCAGCAGCAGGTTCTGCGTATCCGTGGTCAGGGGCGGGGTCCCGCGAACGGCAGGTGCCGCGGCCTCATTCTTCTGCGCACTCGCCGGCACCGTGACAAGGCACCCGAGCAACGCGAACATTCCGACGAAAAAGCGCATCAAATTCCCACTCGCAATACGCCCGGCGCAACCAGGCTGCCGCCACTTAGAGCAAATCCCCGCTTGCGCCAATCTGAACGTGCGCGGGCAGAGTACGCCGAATTGCTCCCCTCCCTGGAAGGGAGGGGCTGGGGGTGGGTAGGCCAGCTTTAGTCAGAACCGTTCGACCAAGCGGAACCCGACCCACCCCCGACCCCTCCCTTCCAGGGAGGGGGAATTGCCGCTCAACTCCCCTTGCGCCCGATCTTCTCGACCCGCGCAACCACCTCGTCACGCACCGACTCCGGCACGAACTTCGCGATATTGCCGCCATACAGCGCGATTTCCTTCACCAGCCGGCTCGCGATCGGCTGCAACGCGACGTCGGCCATCAGGAATACCGTCTCGACGCGCGGGTTGATCTGCTGGTTCATCCCCGCCATCTGATATTCATATTCGAAATCGGCGACCGCACGCAGCCCGCGGACGATCACCTTCGCCCCCTGCCGCTCGGCAAAGTCCATCAGCAGCGAATCGAACGCGACCACGTCGATGTCGCCATCGACGTCCGCCACCTCGCGCCTGACCGTCGCCATCCGCTCCTCGATCGTGAACATCGGCGACTTGGACGGGTTGGTCGTCACCCCGATCACCAACCGGTCGACCAGCTTCGCGCCGCGCCGGATGATGTCCATATGACCCAGGGTGACGGGATCGAAGGTCCCCGGGTAAACGCCAATCCGTGCGGTCATGTTGATCTCCCAGGTGCTGAAATCAGCGGTCGCGTTCGAGCACGAAGCGGGCGATATCCCGCAGCAGATCGGCTTCCTCGCCGTAGCTATGCAAATGCGCGATCGCCTGGTCGACCAGCATCCGCGCCTGTTCGCGCGCGCGCTTGGGCCCGAGCAGCGACAGGAACGTTTCCTTGCCCGCAACCTCGTCCTTGCGCAGCGACTTACCGACCACCGCCTCGTCGCCTTCGGCATCGAGCAAATCGTCGGCGATCTGGAACGCGAGCCCCAGGTCATGCGCATAGCCACGCAGCCCTACGCGACCTTCCGGCGGCAACCGCCCCAGGATTGCCCCGGCCTCGACCGAAGCCGAAATCAACGCACCCGTCTTCATCTGCTGTAACCGCGTCACGGTATTCAGATCGAAGCGCGTGTTCTCCGCCTCGATATCCATCTTCTGTCCACCGGCCATGCCGTTAGGGCCAGCAGCCCGCGCCAGGTCCATGACCAGTTCGATCCGCACGAACGGGTCGGCGTGCGTCGCAGGATCCGCCAAAATCTCGAACGCCAGCGCATGCAGGCAATCGCCCGCAAGGATCGCCGTCGCCTCGTCAAAGACCTTGTGCACGGTCGGCTTGCCACGACGCATGTCGTCGTCGTCCATCGCCGGCAAATCGTCATGGATCAGCGAATAGACGTGGATCGCTTCCAGCGCCGTCGCCGCCCGTGCCGAGCATTCGCGCGCGACGTCGAACAAATTGGCGGTCGCGAACACCAGCAACGGCCGCAGCCGCTTGCCCCCGCCGATCGCCGCATGCCGCATCGCCCGATACAGGTCGCCACGTGGATCATCCGGAATCGTCAGCAGCTGGTCGAACTGCCGGTCGATCTCTACCGAGACCTCGGCCAGTGCTGTCTCAAGCGTGACGGAACTCACCCCGTCAGCCCGCCGCAAACGGGCGGACGCCCGCAGGCTTGCCGTCGCCGTCGAGCCGGATCGCCTCGATCCGTGCCTGCGCCGCGTCGAGCCGATCGGCGCAACGCTGGCGCAGCTTGTTGCCGCGCTCGTACAGCTCGATCGCCTGCTGGAGCGGCGTATCGCCACTTTCCAGCTTCCCGACGATAAGCTCGAGTTCCTTCAATGCATCCTCGAACGCGAGGTCTTCGATCGGCGTGTCCATGCCCGCCGCTATGGCGCAGGCACGCGACAGGGGTCAAGGATGTGCGCTGAGGATCGTAGTCCGTTTCAGCGCAGCCGGTTCACGGTCCAGGTATAGAGCACCGAGACACCGACCAGCCCAAAATCCACCGCAGCCTGCATCCTGTGTGGTGCCGGATCGCTCGCCTCATGCGTGATCAGCCGGAAGTCGGCCGTCGGATGGCGCGCGGCGAGCGCAACCAGCGCGAGCCCCGCAACCGCCAGCACAACTCTACGATCGCGCATCGTCCATCTCCTGCAAGCGCTCATCATGGCGCAGTCGCATGCGTATCGCAAGCCGGCTGGCCCACCGACCTCAAGCCGCGATCGGCAGCATCCCGGCATCGCGCGACCGATCGCGTCCGGCGCCCTTCGCCGCGAACAACGCCCGGTCGGCGCTGCGATACAACGCCTTCCAGTCCGCCTCGCGTAACAATGGCCCGGTACAACTGCCGATGCTCGCGGTTATCGCCATGTCGAACGGCATCCGCTGGCTCCGCAACCGTTCGAGGATCGTCTCGGCCAGGACCGGCGTCGCCGCATCCACCAGGATCGCAAACTCCTCGCCCCCGATCCGTGCCACCAGCGCATCGAGCGGGACCGCATTGCGCAGGACCCGCGCGACGACCCTCAGCACCTCGTCGCCGCCGTCATGGCCGATCGTCTCGTTGACGTGCTTGAAATGATCGACGTCCGCGATCAGCAGCATCTGGTCGCCCGGCCGTCCGATCGCCCGGTCCAGGAATGCACGGCGATTGAGCAATCCGGTCAGCGGCTCGGTATCCGCGAGCAACCGCGCCGCGATCTCCTGTTCGCGCGCCTCGTCGCGCTCGACGCTCAGTAAACGGATCCGGTACGCGATCGCGAGACTGGAGAGCAGCGCCTCCAGCATCATCGAGATCATCGTCGAATTGTCTATCCAGAAGCTCCAGGGCAGCAGGCCAAGCGCACCGGCGATCCGCAGGCCCGCGAACACGATCGGCACGCCCCATGCCAGCGCGAACATCCACAGGTAATTGCTGCGGACCCGCCAGGCTCGATACAGGATCGGCGGCACCATCGCGATCAACGGAAGATAACTGAACGTCAGCAGGCGATCGAGCCAATAGATTTGCCACGGCGCAAATATCATGAAGGCAACGCTGGTCGTCGCAAGCGCAGCAAGCGCCACGTTGCTTGCACGGCGCGTCCACCCCTCGAACACGCCGCGCTCGAAGAACGCGCGCGCGAAGATCATCACCATGCTCGCAGAGACGGCGAGCAAGAAGACGTTGACGCGCAGGCGTATATTGTTGTCGAGCCACGGAAACAGTTGGCCAAGCGCCGCCGAAGACGAGAACGCATAGCCGAGCAGGCACAGCACGAGCAGGCAATAGACCGGCTGGAACGACTGCCGCAACGCACCCCACAACGCCAGATTGTAGACGATCAGAGCGATCGCCATCCCGGCAAAGCTTGCATAGAGCGCCGACAGCCATTTCTCGCTTTCCGCAGCCTCCAGCGGTGTCGCGAGCGACGCCCCGAGCACGACGCCGCGCAGGTTGGCCGCCCCCTCGACATGCCAGAGCAATCTTACCGGGCGCGCGGCGTGCGGCGGCAGCGTCAACGACAAGGACGCACCGATCCTCAGATGACGGCCCGCGGTACGATTGGTGAAGCCGGTGCGGCGAATCGCACCGTCCGCATACAGCACGTACAACGTCACGCGATACTGCCAGACGCTCGCAGTCCTCGCATGCAGTTCGAGAGCGCCTGTCAGGTCCGTCGGCAAGATCTGCGACAGTACCCAGAAATCTCCGGATCCGAAATGCCACTGTGGTGTCGCGCAGTCGAACCGCGACGGGGTCCTGAACAGCACGGGCGCGGTAAGGTCGGGGGTCGACGGCGTGATACACACGGCCAGCGGCCGACCGGTCATGGCTTCGGCGGGCGCCTCCCAGAACATCGTCAGCGTCATCGCAACGATGCCGATGAGCCAAGTGATACGAAACCCCAACGTCATGCAGAACACCGTTAAGTACCCTTCACCAATTAAAGGTAAAGACTGGCCCCGTCACGCGGCGTTCATCGCAATTCAGTTCAAATCGGCTCGATCTACGCGTTTTGTCGGCCCGTAAACTACGGAACTATGGGGCAAACGACGATCCGCTGGCGACCATGAAATTGATGGCGGACGATCGGGGTACAGTCGAAACGGGTGTATGCCGGTGCTACCGGTGGCCCTCCGTGGCCGTCCGTGCAGGCCGCCACTGTCGCGATCACGCGCGCAGGACAGTCTACGACGACCGATCGCCAAGCTCGCATGGGACTTCACCCTCGCAACCGAGAAGGCCTGAAGTACAAGGAGCGTGCGGTGCACAAGGCGTCGTTCAAGGCAGGACTTCGATGGGGAAGGAGGCCGGATGCGCCTCTCCCTTTTACCGGTCGCTGAGGCTTCCGGCGACCCAGCCTGCGCGATCCTCCTCCCATCCCGTCCGTGCCGAGTAGAGGTTGAGCGCAATCGAGAACGCGTATCGAGGTACAATGCGAAGGCACGCGAGCTGTTCGATACGCGATCGCAACAAGTTGGCTCGGCGCGAACGGCATCGCGCCATTCGGCCTGCACCGCCATCGAAGGTGCCACATGCAAAAAGACCCGGCCTGGAATATCCCGGCCGGGTCTAAGGTCGCTTACTCGGCGTCGACCGTCTCGGTCTTGCCCTTCTTTTTCGGCTTCTTTGGTGCTGCAGGCTCGATCGCAAACGACAGTACGCCGTCCTTCATCTTCACCGTCACCTCGCCGCCATGGACCAGCTTGCCGAACAGCAGTTCCTCGGCGAGCGGCTGCTTGATCTTCTCTTGGATCAGGCGACCCATCGGCCGTGCACCGTACAGCTTGTCATAGCCCTTGGTCGTGAGCCACGCCTTCGACTCGTCGTCGAGGACGATGTGCACGCCGCGGTCCGCCAGCTGCAGTTCGAGCTGGAGGATGAACTTATCGACCACCCGCGCCACCACTTCGGTCGGCAAATACCCGAACGGCACCACCGCATCGAGACGGTTGCGGAATTCCGGCGTGAACATCTTCGTCACCGCCACCTCGTCCTCGCCCTCGCGGGTGAGGTTCCCGAAACCGACCGTCTCGCGCGCCATGTCGCTGGCACCTGCATTGGTCGTCATGATCAAAATGACGTTGCGGAAATCGACCGACTTGCCGTGCTGGTCGGTCAGCCGCCCATTATCCATCACCTGCAACAGGATGTTGAACAGGTCCGGATGCGCCTTCTCGATCTCGTCGAGCAACAGCACGCAGTGCGGGTTCTGGTCGATCGCATCGGTCAGGAGACCGCCCTGGTCGAACCCGACATAGCCCGGAGGCGCACCGATCAGACGGCTGACCGAGTGCCGCTCCATATATTCGGACATGTCGAACCGCTGGAGCGGAATGCCGAGGATCGTCGACAGCTGCTTTGCAACCTCGGTCTTGCCGACACCCGTAGGCCCCGTGAACAGATAGTTGCCGATCGGCTTCTCCGGCTCGCGCAGACCTGCCCGCGCCAGCTTGATCGCCGAAGACAGCTTCTCGATCGCCGCATTCTGCCCGAACACCACGCGCTTCAGATCCGTCTCGAGCGTGGCAAGTGCCAACTTGTCGTCGGTCGAAACCGACTTCGGCGGAATGCGTGCCATCGTCGCGATGACCTGCTCGATCTCCTTCGGGGTGATCGTCTTCTTTCGCTTGTTCGGCGGTACCAGCATCTGCATCGCGCCGACCTCGTCGATCACGTCGATCGCCTTGTCGGGCAGCTTGCGGTCGTTGATGTACCGCGCCGACAGCTCGACCGCCGACTTGATCGCATCCGGCGTGTACTTGACGTTGTGGTGATCCTCGAACGCCGAACGCAAGCCAGCGAGGATCTTGATCGTATCCTCGATGGTCGGCTCGTTCACGTCGATCTTCTGGAAGCGCCGCAGCAACGCGCGGTCCTTCTCGAAGTGGTTACGGAACTCCTTGTACGTCGTTGAGCCGATGCAACGAATGGTGCCGCCCGACAAAGCCGGCTTGAGCAGGTTGGACGCATCCATAGCGCCGCCACTCGTCGCACCCGCACCGATCACGGTGTGGATCTCGTCGATGAATAGCACTGCGTCGGGCAGCTTCTCGAGTTCGTTGACAACCGCCTTCAAGCGCTCCTCGAAGTCGCCACGATACCGCGTTCCCGCCAGCAGCGCGCCCATGTCGAGCGAGTAGATCACCGCGGGCAACAGCACGTCGGGCACGTCGCCCTCGACGATCTTCCGCGCCAGGCCTTCTGCGATCGCGGTCTTGCCGACGCCGGGATCACCGACATAGAGCGGGTTGTTCTTCGACCGGCGGCACAGGATCTGGATCGTGCGATCCACCTCCAGGCCGCGCCCGATCAGCGGATCGACCTTGCCGGCCTTCGCCTTCTCGTTGAGGTCGACGGTGAATTGCTTGAGTGCGCTTTCCGTCTTCTTCTCCTGTCCCTTGGTCGGCTTCTCGTCGTCGGCACCCTTCGGCGTCGAGGCTTCGGTCGCCTGCTGGCCACCCTTGCCGACACCGTGACTGATAAAGCTGACCGCATCGAGGCGGCTCATGTCCTGCTGTTGCAAGAAATAGACGGCATAGCTCTCCCGCTCGCTGAACAGGGCGACAAGCACGTTGGCACCCGTCACTTCGTCGCGGCCCGAGGACTGGACGTGGAGAATTGCGCGCTGGACAACCCGCTGGAACCCGCTGGTGGGCGACGGGTCGGTCGCCGCATCGACCTTCAGCGCATCGAGTTCGCTGTCGAGGTAATGCGCGACGGTATTCTTCAGTTCGCCGATCTCGACGTTGCACGCGGTCATGACCTTCGACGCATGTTCGTCGTCGATCAGTGCGAGCAGCAGATGCTCCAGCGTCGCATATTCGTGGCGCCGGGACGACGCCGCCTCGAGCGCCTTGTGCAGCGTGGTCTCGAGGGCGGGTGCAAATGATGGCATTTACAATACTCCTGTCGGGCCGCGAGAACGCGAGCCCTTTGCCACTATGTCGGAACTGATATCGGTCGCATCAAGCACTTGAACCCGGCCCCATCCGTTCCTGCGCTGTCCGAAAATCGAAGCACTTGAAGAACGAGGTGCCACGATCGCTTCACTTACTCCGTCATACTGGGCTGGACCCAGGATCCAGAGCCAGGACCGCCCACGCTTTTGGCGCTGAATCCGAGCGTGCGCTGGGATGACGAAGCGGTGAGGTCGTGTCACGTTGGCCGAGACGAAGGTACCGGTCGATGCCGTGGCAGCGAACACAGGCACCGTCGCGACAGTCACCGCCTGAACAGGTCATCGGCGATGGCGCGGTGACTGACCGCGCGATCCTTCTTCAGTTGGCAGCGCGCGATTTCGCCCTGCAGCACGGTGATCCGCGCATCGAGCTCAGCGACCGACAAAGGATCGAGGTCCTGCCGCACCAGTGCGTCAAGCAGATCGTCGGGACGGGAGGGGGCGTCTTCCAGGTCCATCGTGCCTGCAACGTTGACCCGCACCCGAGTGATGTCAATAAGGCGCTGAAATCAAATGGGGCGTCCGCGCTGATGACAACCGATACCATACCCGACGTCATGAAGGCGATCGATCCCGAACAGCCCGGCGGTCCCGAAGTCTTGGTGCTGGTCGAGCGCCCCGTACCGAAACCGGGGCAGGGGGAGGTTCTCGTCAAGGTCGCGGCGGCGGGCGTCAATCGTCCCGAGGTGATGCAGCGCCAAGGCAAATACCCGCCCCCGCCGGGTGCGCCGTCGATCCTTGGCATGGAGATCTCCGGCACGATCGTCGCGGTCGGCGACGACGTCGGCGACGAACAGATCGGCCAGTCCGTCTGCGCGCTGATCTCCGGCGGCGCCTATGCCGAATACGCAGTCGCGCCGTTCGGCCAGTGCCTACCCGTCCCCGAAGCGCTGACGATGGTCGAAGCGGCGGCGATGCCCGAGACGCTCTTCACCGTCTGGACCAATTTGTTCGAGCGCGCCTACGCGATGGAGGGCGACACCGTCCTGGTCCACGGCGGCACCAGCGGCATCGGCACGATGGCGATCGGCCTGTGCAGCGTATTCGGCATCGACATCATCGTGACGGCCGGCTCGAAGGCCAAGTGCGAAGCGGCGCTAAGCCTCGGCGCCACCCACGCGATCGACTACAAGACCGAGGATTTCGTCGAGCGCGTGAAGCAGATCACCGGCGGCAAGGGCGTCGCGGCGGTGCTCGACATGGTCGGCGGCGATTACGTCCCGCGCAATCTGCAATGCCTCGCGGAGGACGGCCGCCACGTGTCGATCGCGGTCCAGGGCGGCATGATGGCGACTGTCCCCCTGTTCGAGATCATGCGCCGCCGCCTGACGCTGACCGGCTCGACGCTCCGCCCCCGCGACACGGCGTTCAAGTCGCTGGTCGCCGACGAACTCGCTCGCACCGTCTGGCCACACGTTGAGGCCGGCAAGCTGAAACCGGTCATCGACCGCGTCTTCGCCTTCGCCAATGCCCCGGCCGCGCATACCCGCATGGAAGCCGGCGACCACGTCGGCAAGATCGTCCTGACGATGGAGTGAACCGGCGAAGGGCGTGCGAAGGGGGCCAAGGGCGCCAAGGGCGCTCGCATCCGCCCCCGTCATCCCTCGTCACCCCATTCTTCTCTTGTCACCCGAGCCTTCCCTCGTCACCCCAGCGAAAGCTGGGGTATCCTCGTCTGATACGAGATGCACACCAAGCTCCACCACCACCCCGGCGAAGGCCGGGGCCCAGTTGGGAAACCCGAGTAAGGGCGCGGTGCGCCTCGTTACCACGACCTCGCCAACTGGGCCCTGGCCCCCGCCGGGGTGGCAAATCGGGGATCAGAGCGAACGCCGTTCCAAACCAAACCCTGTTCACCCGGGAAGGCGAGAACCCAGTCTGGATTCCCGCCTTCGCGGGACTCAAGCTGCCTTCGCAAATCAAACGGCCCAATCTTCCCCCGCCAGGGGGAGGTGGCCGGCACTTGCCAGACGGAGGGGGAGGGCAGGGTAACTACCGTTCCGCGTCCTCCCCTCCGTCGCCTTACGGCGCCACCTCCCCCCTGGCGGGGGGAGGATTGCAGCAAGGCTACCTCACTCCCGCGCCTACCCCTTAGTTGCTGTCCGAACCCCCATCATCATCCCCACCGCTGGTCGCGAGCAGCACGCCGACCACGAGCGCAGCCAGGATGCCGATGTTGATATAGGTCGCGGTCGGACCCTCGGCGATCTTGCTCTTGCCCGATGTCGTCGTCCCCGCACGCGCCTGCGCCACCGACAGCGACGATGCGGAATTCGCCGCCGACGCCATCGTCGGTGCGACCATCATCGCCACGCCCGCAACCGCCACCGCAACATTCTTGAAACCAGACTTCACGATATTTTCTCCCTGTAAGATCGCCGCATAGGTTCAGCTTCGCCCCGATTCGTCAACGCGTTTGCGCGCAGTTGCAGCAACGTTTTTCACTGACTTCGAACAGTCACCGGACTGCGGCTACCCTGTCACAATACTCGGCTAATACTCGCGGTGAGGGATACCTTGCCGGGGGACAGGCTCATGAACGCCGTTACGACGTTTCCGCCATCTAGCGTCTTGGGCGCCGACATCACCGATATCGCCGACTTCATCCATTCCCGGCCCGCCGCGCCCGAGCCGATCGTCGAGCGCCGCCAATACCGGACGATCTGGATCTCCGACGTCCATCTCGGCACACGCGGCTGCAACGCGGGGATGCTCAACGACTTCCTCGATCACGTCGACAGCGAGACGATGTACCTCGTCGGCGACATGATCGACGGCTGGCGGCTGAAAAAGAAGTTCTACTGGCCCGCCGCGCATAACGACGTCCTCTGGCGGCTGCTCAAGCGCGCCAAGCGTGGCACGCGCGTCGTCTACATCCCCGGCAATCACGACGAAGTGTTTCGCCAATATTCCGGGCTCGACTTCGGCGGCATCTCGATCCGGCGCAAGGCGATCCACGAGACGGCCGACGGGCGTCGCCTGCTCGTCCTTCACGGCGACGAGTTCGACGCGATCACGCTCGCACACCGCTGGGTCGCGCATATCGGCGACGCCGCGTACACGATGCTGATGGGGCTCAACCGCTGGGTCAACGGCGCGCGCCGCCGCATGGGCATGCCCTATTGGTCGCTGTCGAAGCACGCCAAGGCCAAGGTCAAGAACGCGGTCGCCTTCATTTCCCACTTCGAAGAGGTCGTTGCGCATGCCGCCGATGCGCGGGGCGTCGACGGGGTCGTCTGCGGCCACATCCACACCGCCGAAATGCGCGAGATCGCCGGCATCGCCTATTACAACGACGGCGACTGGGTCGAAGGCTGCACCGCGCTGGTCGAGCATTTCGACGGCCGCATGGAGTTGCTCCACTGGGGCGATGAAATTGCCGCCCGCGAGCGCGACAAAGTTGTCACCCTAGCCGCCTGACCCAAAACCCTCTCCCCAGCGGGGAGAGGGAAAGACGCGAAGCGGCGAGGGTGAGGGCAAGTCCGCCGCATCAACGAAGAAGCGTGCCCTCACCCTCCCACCGCAAGCGCGGCGGGCCCCTCCCTCTCCCTTCGGGGGAGAGGGGTTAGAACGGAGAAAATACGATGCGTATCGCAATCGTCACGGACGCCTGGAGCCCGCAAGTCAACGGCGTCGTCCGCACCCTGCAAGCCGTTCAGCGCGAACTCGAATCGATCGGCCATCAGGTTTTGGTCGTCTCGCCCGAGCGCTTCGCCTCGATGCCATGCCCGACTTACCCCGAGATCCGCCTCGCCTTCGCCCGCTCCGGCGCGGTCGGTCGCATGCTCGCCGCGTTCGGGCCGGACGCGATCCACCTCGCCACCGAAGGCCCGGTTTGCCTCGCCGCCCGCTCGTGGTGCCTCGCCCGCGCGCTCCCGTTCACCAGCGCCTATCACACGCAATTCCCCGATTACGTTGCCGCCCGCACCGGCGCGAACCCCGACTGGATCTGGCGCTACATCCGCTGGTTCCATCGCCCCGCGCAGTCGATCCTCGTCTCCACGCCGTCCGTCGCGAAGACGCTCGCGGAGCACGGCCTGCACCAGGTCCGCGAATGGGGCAGGGGCGTCGACTTCGCCCAGTTCGGCCTCGACGGCGCCCGCGATCCCGAGATGGCGGCGCTCCCCGGCCCGATCCAACTCTACGTCGGCCGGGTCGCAGTCGAGAAGAACATCGAGGCGTTCCTCTCCTCCGCGCATCCCGGCACCAAGGTCGTGGTCGGCGAAGGCCCCGCCCGCGCCGCGCTCGCCCGCCGGTTCCCGGACGCGGTCTTCCTCGGCCAGCGCTCCGGCCTAGACCTCGCCGCAGCGTACCGCACCGCCGACGTCCTCGTCTTCCCCAGCCGCACCGACACCTTCGGCCTTGTCATGATCGAAGCCTTAGCCTGCGGAACCCCCGTCGCGGCCTACCCGGTAACCGGCCCGATCGACGTCCTCGACACCCGCGTCGGCGCGATGCACGATGACCTCGACGTCGCGATCGCCACTGCGCTGACCCGCGACCGCGTCACCTGCGCCGCCTATGCCGCGCGCTACAGCTGGCCGGCCAGCGCCCGCCAGTTCCTCCACGCGCTCGTCCCGCTGGAAAGGAAGCTGTTGGCCGCCTGAGCTTGTTCGCTTGCCTGTTGCCCCCGCGCGCACTAAGTCTCTCTCATGTCAGGCCGCTCCGAAAGGGGCGGCCCTTTCTATTTTTACGGAGTTTCCGCCGTGGCCCAGCCGCTCATGCCCCACGCGACCGCCGCCTGGATGGTCGATAATACCGCGCTCAGTTTCGAGCAGATCGCGGACTTCTGCGGCCTACATATCCTCGAGATCCAGGCGATCGCCGACGACACCACCTCGACTAAGCTCACCGGTCGCGATCCCGTCCGCGCGCACGAAGTCACGCAGGAAGAGATCGACAAGGGCGCCGCCGATCCCGATTACCAGCTCAAGATGATCAAGGGCCCCGAGCAGGTCCGCCGCACCAAGGGCCCGCGATACACGCCGGTCTCGAAGCGCCAGGACAAGCCCGACGGCATCTCGTGGATCATCCGCAACCACCCGGAGATCACCGATGGTGCGATCTCACTGCTGATCGGCACCACGCGTACGACGATCGCCGCAATCCGTGATCGCAGCCACTGGAATATCGCCAACATCACCCCGAAGGATCCGGTCACGCTGGGTCTCACCTCGCAGCGCGAGTTGGACGCAGCAGTGGCGAAGGCGGCCAAGGCAGCCGGCATGGAAGCCCCCACCGATACCCGCCTCGAAGGCGACCGCGAAGTGCTCCTCCAGCAGCTCCGCGCCGAGCGCACCCAGGCGGCCGCGGACGCACAGTTCGTGGCAGACGGCGGCGTGTTGCCCGTCAAGCCGCTATTCGACGACCCCTTCAAGCGCTGACCTTACTTCCCCTCCCGCAAGCGGGAGGGGGCAGGGGGTGGGCATGCGCTCCCCCCCAAACGATACGCCGAGTGAGCGCGGTAAGGCCCACGCGCCGCGCAGATGGAGAAGCGCAAACCCCTCCTCCGTCATCCTGACGAAAGTCATGACCCAGAGCCAAAAAATGCCGCCCTACGTTACTCTGGATCCTGACTTTCGTCAGGATGACGGGGAGCGCGCAACGCCCGCCGGCACTATCTCCCGCCACATCCAGTTGCTAACCGCAACGGATGGCAACCGCACCCGACACAGACTTCACGCCGACCAGCCACAAGGGCCTGACCTACCCCTTCGGCGGCGCAGAGCCGGCAGCCGGTGACGTCTACGAGGTCGCCCCCGGCATAGACTGGGTCCGCCTGAAAATCCCCGGCCCGCTGAAACACGTAAACTGCTGGCTACTCGCTGACACCGACGGCGACGCGCTGGTCGACACCGGCATGAACACGGCCGAGGCTCGAGACGCATGGAAAGCCATCTTCAGCGGTCCCAAAGCCAACACCCGCATCACGAAGATGATCGGCACTCACTTCCACCCCGACCATATCGGCCTCGCCGGCTGGATGTGCGACCACCATTCCGCCCCCCTGATCATGACCCGAGCCGAGTGGCTGACCGCACGCATGCTCGCCGCCGACGCCCGCGACTCCGTCCCGCACGAAATGCTCGCCTTCTGGCGCGGCGCAGGCTGGAGCCCGGAACAGATCGACCACGCCACCGCCAAGGGCTGGGCGGGGTTCCGCAAGATCATCACGCCGCTCCCGCTTAGCTACACCCGCATCGAAGACGGCGACACCCTCACGATCGGCGCGCGCGACTGGCGGATCGTCACCGGCTCCGGCCACTGCCCCGAACACGCGTGCCTGTACGACGAAGCCAGCGGCATCCTCATCGCCGGCGATCAGGTCTTGCCCCGCATCAGCCCCAACGTCTCGCTAGGCGTCACCGAACCGAACGCCGATCCCCTGGGCGAATGGTTCGCCTCGATCGCCAAGCTCAAGACGCTGCCCGCCGACCTGCTCGTCCTCCCCGGCCACGGCGACCCGTTCACCGGCCTCCACACGCGACTAGACGCGATGGACCGCGAACACCGCGAGCGACTCGACGAACTCGCCATCTTCTTCGCCGAACCCCGTCGCGCGATCGACTGTTTCGGTCGCCTGTTCCGCCGCGCGATCGGCCCGGACGTGCTCGGCATGGCAACCGGCGAAGCGCTCGCCCACCTCCGCCGCCTCGAAGTCGAAGGCCGAGCGACCCGCGAAACGCACGATGGCGTATGGTGGTGGCGCGGAGCCTGAGTTAGCATGCGGCCAAATTCAAGAGGATAGGCCCATGTGCGACGAGCATACCGCAGACGATAACGAAGCGTATCTGGCCGGCGTTTCGCGCCGCCAGTTCGGCGTGATGACCGGCGCGATGGGCCTGACGATGCTGCTACCCGCCCCCGCCAACGCCGCCGTCATCAAGGGCCGCGACGTCGCGATCACCACGCCCGACGGCAAGGCCGACGCCTATTTCGTCGCGCCCGCCACCGGCAAGCATCCCGGCGTGCTGATCTGGCCCGACATCATGGGCCTGCGCCCCGCCTTCCGCCAGATGGCCGACCGCCTCGCGCAATCGGGGTACGCGGTGCTCGTCGTCAACCAGTTCTACCGCTCGACCAAGGCACCGTTCCTCGCCCCCGGCGAGTCCTATGACCAGCCCGCCGTCCGCGCCCGCATCGCACCCTTCCGCGAAGCGCTCACCGCCGAGGGCACCGTCCGCGACGCAAAGGCCTTTGCCGCGTTCATCGACGCGCAGCCGCAGACCGACCGCAAGCGTGGGCTGGCCAGCACCGGCTATTGCATGGGCGGCCCGATGGTCCTGCGCACCGCCGCGGCCGTGCCGAGCCGCATCCGCGCCGGCGCGACCTTCCACGGCGGCGGCTTCGTCACCGACAAGCCCGACAGCCCCCATCTCCTGATTCCGCAGATGAAGGGCCGATACCTCATCGCGATCGCCGCCAACGACGATGCCCGCTCGCCCACCGAAAAGGACACGCTCCGCACCGCCTTCGCCGCTGCGAAATTGCCAGCCGAAATCGAGGTGTACGAAGGTACGATGCACGGCTGGTGCCCGCCCGACTCGAAGGTCTACAACGCAGCCCAGGCGGATAAGGCCTGGGCCCGCATGCTCGCGCTGTTCGATAAGGCGCTTGTGTAACGGGGGAAGGGTGAGGGGCCCGTAACCGAGCCCAGCCCTCCACGTCCTTGTCCTCCCGCGAAGGCGGGAGCCCAGCCTGGGCTCCCGCCTTCGCGGGAGAACAAGCTTACTTCGCCAGCGCCGCTTGACCGCGACCCTAGGCCATGAGACCCTCGTTCACGATCCGTTCTCAGGAGGCCCGCATGACTCTAACGCTCTACACCAACCCGATGTCGCGAGGCCGTATCGCGCGGTGGATGCTCGAAGAGGTCGGCGCCGAGTATGACACCGTCGTCCTCGACTACGCCTCGACGATGAAGGCCGAGCCGTTCCTGTCGATCAACCCGATGGGCAAGGTCCCGACGATCGTCCACAACGGCCAGACCGTCACCGAATGCGCCGCGATCTGCGCGTATCTGGCCGAGGCGTTCCCCGACGCCGATCTCGCACCGCACCCCGACGAACGCGCCGCCTATTACCGCTGGCTGTTCTACGCCGCCGGCCCGCTTGAGGCCGCAATCACCAACCGCTCGCTCGGCGTCGTGCCCACCGACAGCCAGCAGCGCATGATCGGCTATGGCAGCTACGACACCGCCGTCGACGTGCTGGAGAAAGCGGTGGCCGCGCATGACCATATCGCCGGAAACCGCTTCACCGCCGCCGACGTCTATGTCGGATCGCAGGTCATCTGGGGACTGCAATTCGGCTCGCTCCCCGACCGCCCGGCGTTCGCCGGCTATGCCGATCGGTTGAAGGCACGCCCGGCCTATGTGCGCGCCGGCGCGCTGGACGATGCGCTGATCCCGGTCGCTGCGTAAGAGCGAGCGGCCCGCCAACCAAACCCGTCATCCTGACGAAAGTCAGGACCTAGGATCTCAGGAGCTAACGCTCGTGGCTCTGGGGCCTGATTTTCGTCAGGATGACGGCATATGTTGGAACGAACCGAGCGGCATGGACCGGTTTCCTAGAGAGCCGGTTCATGCCGCACGACAGGTGCCTCGAACCCATTCCCTCTCCCATCGGGGAGAGGGAGAGACGCCGAAGGCGGCGATAGGTGAGGGCAAGCCAAACGGGGCGACGTAATGGAGCAGGCGAACCCCATCACTCGCCTCAGTCCGCAACAAAAAAGCGCTAACGTGTCTCAAAATCCCGGATCAGGCCGCCCACTTCGCCAGCCAGTTCGCCAACGCCTGAGGCCCCATCGACCGCGCATCCGCCAACTCGGTTTCATGCCCCGCATTCAGCAACCGGTTGCTCCGCGGGTCGACTACCAGCACCGCCGGCACGCCCTTCAGCCGCCCCTTGATGCCGTAGCCCGCAGCGATCTGCCCGTTCTTGTCGAAGCGGCCGATGTCGACCGTCACCACCACGAACTTGCTGTCCACAAAGCGCTTCATCTCCGGCAGGTCGATCGTCCCCGCGAGCAGACGGCAGTCGAGGCACCAGTTGCCGCCGAGATCGATCAGCAACCGCTTGTGCGTCTTCAGTGCCCGCGCACGCGCTGCCGCAACCTGTGCGTTGGCGTTGGCCGACTCATTATACGGCAGCGGCAAGGGCTGGGGCAGCTTGTCGAAGCTCGTCGTATTCACATGCGGCGCCACCACCTTCGCAGCGGGGGCGGCCACTGCGGTGGCGAGCAAGGCAAGCGCGGCGATACGGCGCATCGACATCATTCATATCCTCCGATCACGGCATTCAGGAAGCTCGGGAATGGTCCGTTCCAGCCATCCGCCGGCGTATCGGCGACCGGTTGGCGGCGACCACCGGTTGGATCCGCAGGAATGCGCTCCGTCCGCGGCGGCTCGACCTTCGCCACTTCCGAACGAACAGCTTGCGAGCGAACCGGCTCCGAACGCACCGGCGCGGCGCGAACAGGTTCCACATACGCCGGTTCGACCTGCACCGGCTCGATCCGTGCCGGCTCGGCAACACGCGGTTTCACCGCGGGCACGGGCTCGTCGATCGGCGTACGCTCCCAGCGTGGACGCTTGGCCGCCGTAACCGGTTCGGCCGCAGCCAGCACTTCGGCGACGATCGCCGGCGCGACCGTATCCGCCCGCGGCACCCGCCGCGTACGGGGCCCATCCGACTCCCCGGCAACCGGCACCGGCGTAAACGTCTCGGACCGCACCCCGCGCCGCGGCCGCGCGCGCCGCGCCGTGCCCTCGTCTTCGGTCGCAGCAGTAACGGCCGCCGTCTTCGGCTCGGCACCCTTCAGCCGCTCGATCGTCTGCCCGGTAAGCTTCTCGATATTGACGATATTCTCGGCATCATCCGGCGCGACGAACGTGTACGCCGTCCCCGTCGCCCCGGCGCGACCCGTCCGCCCGATCCGGTGCACATAGTCGTCCGGATGCCAAGGCGCGTCATAGTTGAACACCGTCGACACTCCCTTGATGTCGAGCCCACGCGCCGCGACGTCCGACGCGACCAGGATCGTCACCGCGCCGGACTTGAACAGCTCGAGCTCGGCCAGCCGTTGCGGCTGTTCCATATCACCGTGGATCTCGCCCGACTTGTAGCCCGCCTGCTTCAGCACCTTGTTCAGGTCGCGCACCGTCGTCTTGCGGTTGCAGAAGATGATCGCGTTGGTCACCTCCTCCTGCGCGAGAATTCGGCGCAGCGTGTCGCGCTTGGCGGTCTGGCTCGGTACCGGCACCAGATACTGCTTAATGTTGAGGTTGGTCGACGCCGGGCGCGACACCTCGATCGTCTTGGGATTGGTCAGGAACTTGTCCGCCAGCTTCTTGATCGGCGGCGGCATCGTCGCCGAGAACAACAGCGTCTGGCGCTGTTTCGGCAGCTTGGTGCAGATTTCCTCGATGTCGGGGATGAAACCCATGTCGAGCATCCGGTCCGCCTCGTCGATCACCAGTAGCGAACAGCCGTTGAGCATGATCTTGCCGCGCCCGAACAGGTCCATCAGCCGGCCCGGCGTCGCGATCAGGACGTCGACGCCCTTCTCCAGCGCGGCGAGCTGGTCGCCCATCGACACGCCACCGATCAGCAGCGCCATCGAGAGGTTCGAGTTCACCCCGTATTTCTCGAAATTCTCCGCCACCTGCGCGGCGAGTTCGCGCGTCGGTTCGAGGATCAGCGAGCGCGGCATCCGCGCGCGGCTGCGGCCATGCGCGAGAATGTCGATCATCGGCAGCACGAACGACGCGGTCTTGCCGGTGCCCGTCTGGGCGATGCCGATGATGTCGCGCATCATCAGCACGGACGGGATCGCGCCGGCCTGGATCGGGGTCGGCTCGGTATAGCCGGAGTCGGTGACTGCCTTGAGCAGTTCGTCGGAGAGGCCGAGATCGGCAAAACTCATGCAAATGTCCGGTAAATAGAGGGTGAAATGCACTGCCCTCAAGCGTTCCGGCGCTCGCCGATTTAGCGACAAATGTCAAGGAAACGCGGTGAATGGAGGGCGCAGGCGGCGGCGGGAGGTGTATTTCCGCAAAAAAACCCGTCATCCTGACGAAAGTCGGGATCCAGAGCCAAGCACCGCACCGTTCGTTACTCTGGACTAGGACCTTCGTCAGGATGACGAAGCAGGTAAGAATGGGTTCGCCACACGCGACCGGCCAGCCCCGCTACTTCTTCACGCGCAAGCTCTTGAACCCATCGATCTCGCAGCGCGCACCCGATCGCATCCGGATCGCATCGCGGTCCTTGCAGATCATCCCGTCCGCGCCAGGTCGCAGATAGAAACCCGAATAATAATCGAGCGGCTTGCAATCGCCGTCCAGCCGCGCGCGCAGTCGCGTGGTGTCGTCCATCACCAGGTCGACCGCGCCGTCCTTGTTGAGCATCGCGCCGGCGATCTCGTCGACCGCGATGCATTTGGGGCCCTTGTGCTCCTTCCATTCGCGTGGCGGCGCATAGGTGCGGACGGGAGCCCGGCTCATCCGGGGTACGCGGATGATGATGCGTTCGTGGATGGAGACCTGCGCGACTTGCAGACCGTCGAGCTTGAACCCCGGCGACGGCACGTCGCGCCCATCTGCAGCAAAGGGGCCTGCAGCAAAGGCGTCTGCAGCAAAGGCACCCGCAGCGAACGGGCCCGCGAGCGCGAGCAGGGTGGCGGGAATCGCGGGGTGAATCATGCTGGCTGGATCATGCTGACGTAACCGTTAGGGCCAATCGTTGAACGCGCGATGAATTTTGTCTAGCGCTTCGTTCGTGCCCGAAATTCAGACAGCAACCCTGACGCCTTCGCAAGCCGCGATATTAACCGCGCTCGCGCCGCATCTCGACGCCAAGGCGATCGTGACCGACCCCGCCGATATCGATCCCTGGCTGCATGACTGGCGCGGCCGGTTCCACGGCGCCGCGCCCGCGTTGCTTGCGCCGACCTCGACCGCGGAAGTCGCGCTGATCGTCAAGGCCGCCGCCGAGCACCGCGTGCCGCTGGTAGCGCAAGGCGGCAACACCTCGATGGTCGGCGGCGCGACCGCCCCCGCGGACGGTAGCGCGCTGATCCTGTCGCTCCGCCGCATGAACACTATCCGCAGCCTCGACACCGAAGCCGGGTTCGCGATCGCCGAGGCCGGCGTGATCCTCGCCGACCTCGACGGCACCGCGCAAGGGCAGGGGTGGCGCTTCCCCCTGACGCTAGGCGCGCGCGGCACAGCGACGATCGGCGGGCTCGTCTCGACCAACGCCGGCGGCACACAGGTGCTCAAGTTCGGCACGATGCGCGGCCTCGTTGCAGGCGTCGAGGCGGTGCTCGCAGACGGCACCATCCACGACGGCCTGTCCGCGCTCAAGAAAGACAACCGCGGCTACGACCTCGATCAGCTCTTCATCGGCGCGGAGGGCACCCTGGCGATCGTCACCGCCGCCACTCTCCGTCTCGCTCCCGCAATTGCCGCACGCGGCACGGCTTGGGTCGGCATCGCGTCCCCTCAGGCTGCACTCAAACTGCTGCGCGCGATCCAGGCGCAGACCGACGCGATCGAAAGCTTCGAGATCCTCCCCGCCGAATCGCTGGACGCCGCCATCGCGCATCTCCCGAACGCCCGCGCGCCGCTCGCCGGCCGCCACCCCTGGCACCTCCTGATCGAGGCGACCTCGGCCACCCCCGACGGCGACTCCCCCAGCGCGCTCCTCGAACGCCTGCTCGGCAAAGCTCTTGAAGACGACGCGATAGAAGACGCAACGATCGCCACCAGCGAAGCCCAGTCCACCGCGTTCTGGCTCCTCCGAGACTCGCTCTCCGCCGCCGAACGCGCACTCGGCCCCGCAACGCAGCACGACATCTCGATCCCGGTCGAGACGATGCCGCGCTTCATGATCGAGGCGGCGGCGGCGTGCGACGCGCGTTTCCCCGGCACGCACGCGAGCGGTTTTGGTCATCTCGGCGACGGCAACGTCCATTTCCACGTCCGCGCCGCGCCCGGCACCGATCCCGCCCGCTGGTATGCCGAGGACGCGCCGGTCGTCACCCGCTTCGTCGGCGATCTCGTCACGGCGGCCGGTGGTTCGATCTCGGCGGAGCACGGCATCGGCCAGATGAAGCGCGACGAACTCGAACGCCTGTCGTCTCCCGCCCGCATGACTGCGCTCCGGGCGATCAAGTCCGCGATGGATCCACTCGGCATCCTCAACCCCGGAAAGCTCGTCACACTTGCACGCCCGCCCGGCGCGCCATAGAGCCTCGCCCCAATCGGTGGCATGAGCCACCGGCATTTCGACCGACCGATCCGGAGAGTAAAATGGCCAGCACCGCCCAGCTTCCGCTTTTCTATAATGGCCTCGAGCCGCTTTCGAGCGACACGCACGCGAACTACAAGGTCCGCCCGCAGGACAGCGCGCCGTTCCTGGTCGGCCAGCATGCGATCCCGATCACCGTCGACGAATTTCCGCTGGTGCAGCGCCATATGCCGATCGTCTTCTCCGTCGGTGACGACGCCATCCCGCTCGCGCTGATGGGCCTGAACGAGGGCGTCAACGTGTTCGTCGGCGAGGACGGCAGGTTGACCGAGAACACCTTCTACGTCCCGGCCTACGTTCGCCGTTACCCGTACATGCTCGCGCGCCTCCACCCCGACGCACAGGAGCTGTCGCTTTGCTTCGACCCCACGTCGCAGGCGCTTGGCGAATTCGAGGAGGGCGATGCGCTGTTCGAGAACGGCCAGCCGACCGAGCTGACCAAGAACATCCTCGGCTTCAACGAATCGTTCGAACAGGCCGGCGCGCGCACGCAGAACTTCATGAACGAGCTGCGCGAACTCGAGCTGCTGATGGACGGCGAAGTCACGATCCAGCCCGACGGCGCCGACCAGCCGTTCGTCTATCGCGGCTTCCAGATGATCAACGAAGAGAAGCTGATCGATCTGCGCGGCGATGCACTGCGCAAGATGAGCAAGTCGGGCATGCTGCCTTTGCTCTACGCCCACCTGTTCTCGCTGTCGCTGATGCGCGACATCTTCGCGCGTCAGGCGCAGCTCGGCATGACCCCGCAGCAGCAGATGCCGGCCCCGGCGCAGTTCAACGTCTGATCATCGTCCGCCTGTAATGTGAGGAAGTAAGCATGGCAGCGCAGGATCGTCCGGATCGCTACTCGTCGGATCGCTATTCGAGGGTAGCGATCTGGTTTCACTGGACGATCGCGCTGCTGGTCATCCTCAACCTCGCGGTCGGGTTGCTGCACGATTCGGTGCCGGCGCTGCGCAGCTGGATGGGTGCGCACAAGGCGCTAGGCCTCGCGATACTGGCGCTGACCCTGGCACGGATAGCGTGGCGGCTGGCACACCGGCCGCCGCCGCTTCCCGCGCGTACCCCGGTATGGGAGCGCTCGCTCGCGCATGGCTCGCACACAATGCTGTACGTCCTGATGCTCGCCATGCCGTTGACGGGCTGGATGATGGTATCGGGCGGCAAGCCGGGCGGTGTAAGCATCTTCGGCCTGTTCGACGTTCCGTATCTGCCGGTGTCGAAGGCGACCGGGCAGCTTGGTCACAGCGCGCATGGCGTGCTCGGCTGGGTAATGCTCGCTCTGGTCGTGCTGCACATCGCCGCCGCGCTGCGCCATCACCTGCTGCTTCGCGATACCGTTCTGACCCGGATTGCGCCGGTGCTTGACCGTCGGTGATACGATCGACCCCGCACGGCCGCAAATATATTTGGTGTGCGATGCAGCAAGGGTTGAACCAAAACGGCGCTCACCCATTTAGGTTCTGTACGGCATCGTGTCCCCCCCTTTCGCGGCGCCGTACGGTACGCTTCTAGCGTACCTCCTCCCTGAACCTAGGCCACTCCGTGCGACACGCACGGGGTGGTTTTTTTTGACCTGCGCGGTGGGGCGGGCCCGTCCGCTCTTCCCACCCGTTGCGTGCCCGTGGAATTATTCGAAAGCCTCGACGCGATCCTGCTCGCCGCGCTGGTCCTGCTGGTCCTCGCGCGCAAGTTGAACGTACCGTATCCGACCTTGCTGGCGGCGGCCGGTCTCGGTTTTGCGATCCTGCCGTTCGCGCCCAAGATCACGGTGGAGCCGCATCTCGCACTGGCGCTGTTCATCGCCCCGGCACTGCTCCATGCCGCGTATCACACCAGTCCGCGCGCACTTCGACGCCACTGGTTCCCGCTACTGTCCCTTGCCGTGTTCGCCGTCCTCGTCACCGCTGGCACGGTTGCGTTTGTCGGCGTGACGCTGGGCGGACTACCGCTCGCCGCTGCGTTCGCGCTTGGAGCGATCGTCGCGCCCCCGGACGCTGCCGCATCGGAAGCGGTGCTCGGCGAGGTCGGCATTCCGCGTCGCGGCCTCTTGCTGCTCCAGGGTGAGAGCCTCCTCAACGACGCCACTGCACTTTTGTTGTTCGGGCTCGCGGTCGCGTTCGCGACGCATTCCGACACGCCGGTGACACCCCTTGCGTTGGCGGCTGCGGTGCCTGGCGGGATCGTGTTCGGAGCCTTGGCGTCGTGGCTCTACCTGCGCGTTGTGCCGCTGTTCGCAGGCACGCTGGGCGCAAG
This sequence comes from Sphingomonas arabinosi, assembly GCF_036663715.1. Taxonomy (NCBI): domain Bacteria; kingdom Pseudomonadati; phylum Pseudomonadota; class Alphaproteobacteria; order Sphingomonadales; family Sphingomonadaceae; genus Sphingomonas; species Sphingomonas arabinosi. The sequence continues at coordinate 50,267 of NZ_JAXOJN010000009.1, read as the reverse complement.
TCTGGCCGATTTCGCGGTGACGTTCGGGATCTGGCTGCTGGCCGAGCGGCTGCATATCTCGCCGGTGCTTGCGGTCGTCACGTTCGGGATGATCGTGTCGCAGCGTCGCCCGATAGGCCAACCCGCGCGTGACCGATTGCAAAGCGCGGCAGTCTGGTCTGCGGCGGTGCTTGTCCTCAACATCATCGCGTTTGCGTTGATGGGGCTGCAATCGCGCGACGTGCTGGTTGGCCTGCCCGCCGCACAGCGCTGGCCGGCGATCGGGTTCGCTGGCGCGGTCCTTGCAACCGTGCTGGTCACGCGCGTCGCGTGGGTGTTCTTCGTGCGGTTCGTGGAGGGCGTGATCGCCGATCGCTACGCGCCGTCCTGGTTGCCCAAGCCGCCGCCGTGGAACGCGTCGATGATCCTCTCCTGGTCGGGCATGCGCGGCCTCCTGACGCTGGCGACCGCGTTCGCGCTGCCGCGTTCGGTGCCAGGCCGCGACCTGATCGTGCTAGCGGCGTTCGGCGTCGTGATCGGTACGCTCGTGCTGCAAGGGCTCACACTCGGGCCTCTGATCCGCCGTCTCAATCTCGGCGCGGATACCGGGCTGGCCGACGAGATCGCGCCCGCCCGCAAGCGGCTTATCGACGTAGGTCTCGCGGTCCTGCCGGCGCGCGAAGGCAAGGCGGCGGACGCCCTGCGCTTCCGTTACGGCGCGGCGGGCAAGGTCACCGCCGAGGCCGACGATCCGCAGGCGACCTCCGAATTCGACGAACTCCACCTCGAGATGATCGCCTGCCAACGCGTCGTGCTCCATGAGATGCGCGACAAGGGTGAGGTGGCGGAGGACGTCTATCGCCGCCTTCAGGAGGAGCTCGACTGGGCGGAGGTCGACGCGCGCGCGTTCGGAGACAATATCCTCACGGCGACCTGAAGGCGTGCGGGGAACATCGGCACGCGCTACGCAGTTTGAAGGAACCACCGTAGAAAGGGTCGATCCATGTCCGAGGCGTCTTCGTGAGCAACTCCGTCAAGCCCGCCCCGCCGACGACGCTCGTGATCTTCGGCGCATTCGGTGATCTGACCCGCCGCCTGCTGATGCCCGCGCTGATCAACATGACTCGGCTTGGGCTGGTCGGCGACGATTTCCACGTGCTCGGCGTCGGCATCGACGAAGGAGACGATCAGTCGCTGCGCGAGGCACTCGGCAATTTCGACGCGAAGGGCGGCGAGGGGGCCAGCGAGAAGGGTGACGCCTGGGCAAGGCTCAAGGATCGTGTGGGCTATCTCAAAGGCGATTTCACGCATGACGAAGTCTACGAGAGGCTCAAGGCGCGGGTAAGCGGCAACGTCGCATTCTACTTCGCGGTCCCGGCCAAGTTCTTCGGCGATATCGTCGACAAACTCGCGAAGCACGGCCTGATGGCCGAAACTCCGCACGCCTTCCGTCGGATCGCGATCGAGAAGCCGTTCGGCCACGACCTCGCCTCCGCGCGCGATCTCAATGCGCGCATTCTCGACAAGGTCTCGGAGGCGCAGGTCTACCGGATCGATCATTTCCTCGGCAAGGAAACCGTGCAGAACATCATGACCGCGCGGTTCGCGAACATGATGATCGAGCGGGTCTGGAATTCGGACTGCATCGCGCACGTCCAGATCACCGCGGCCGAAACCGTCGATGTCGGCACCCGTGGCAAATTCTACGATGCGACCGGCGCATTGCGCGACATGGTGCCGAACCATCTGTTCCAGCTGCTCGCGATGGTCGCGATGGAGCCGCCCGCGAACTTCGACGCGGAGGCGATCCGCAACGAAAAGGGCAAGGTGCTCAAGGCGGTCCGCGCCTATTCGCCAGCGCAGGCCAAGCGCAACGGCGTCCGCGGCGCCTATACGGCGGGCAAGGTGCAGGACCATGACGTCCCCGACTACACCGCCACCGCGGATGTCGCGCCGGACAGCCATACCGAGACCTATGTCGCGCTGAAGCTGATGGTCGACACCTGGCGCTGGGCGGGGGTGCCGTTCTACCTGCGCACCGGCAAGGCGATGACCTGCCGCGACACCGAGATCGTGATTACCTTCAAGCCCGTGCCGTTCGCGTCGTTCCCGGGTGCCGCGGCGGACATGCTCCCGCCCAATCGCCTGATCATCCAGATTCAGCCGGACGAGGGGCTGAGCATGGACATCAACATCAAGCGCCCCGGCCTCGAAGTCGCGACCGCCCCGATCGCGCTCGATTTCCGCTACGCCGACGCGTTCGATATCGGCCACCTGACCGGCTACGAGTCGCTGATCTACGACCTGTTCGCCGGCGACCAGACGCTGTTCCAGCGCGCCGATGCGATCGAGGCCGGCTGGGCCGCGGTGCAGCCGTTCCTCGATCTATGGGCGACAGACCAGAGCATTCCGGAGCCGTACGAGGCCGGCACGCTTGGCCCGGCGGCGGCGGACACACTGTTGGCGCACGACGGCCACGAATGGCACGAACTCGCGCCCGCAGGCCAAACCGTCCCCTGACTTTCACCCCTCCCTGAAAGGGAGGGGCCGGGGGTGGGTAGGCCGCTTGGGAAGGAAAACGTCCGCCAACTCGCCGACCCACCCCTAACCCCTCCCTTTCAGGGAGGGGAGCAAGTCGATCAAACCCGCTCGGTCAGCTCGATCTCGCCCTCGACCTCCATCTCGTCCTCGTCGCCCATCTCGTTCATGTCGGGCATCGTGAAGTCGGCCTTCCAGTCATAGACCTTCTCGACGCCGCCCTGCACCCAGACGCGGACCGCGCCCGAGGTGATCTCGCCACCCATTGCGCCGACGAAATCCGCTACCAGCGAATCCGCCGCATCCTCGTGATCCGTCGCGCCCGGGATCGTCGCGGCCGTCATCTCCTCGTCGAGTTCGATGATCTGCGCCCAATATTGCTTCGCCATGTGTCGCTCCTGCGTAAGATGAGATGCCGTCCGCCAGCCGCTCGACCGCGTCGACCTCGCTCGCGCTGCCCGACGGCGTCACCGCCCAGTTGCAATGCGCGTGCGTCGCGAGGCTATAGACCTTCACGTCGCCGACGATCAGCCGCCACCGCCGCCGATCGCCGCTGTTGTACCGGACGAGGTTGGTGACGAACAGGCTCTGGAGATCCGATGCGGTCATCCGCGCCCCATAGCCACAACCGCGCACCCGCCGCCACCGCAAACGGGACGCCGTGGACCCCTTCCAAAATTCGGCGCGTTTGGGACTTCGACGAGATCATCACCAGATACGGGAATTGCACATGGCCGGAACGGCATTGGTAGTGGGTACGAGCGGGATCGTCGGCAGCGCGACCGCAGCGGCGTTGGTGAAGGCGGGCTGGGCGGTATACGGCCTCGCGCGGCGGCCGACCGAACAGGACGGCGTGCAGCCGGTCGCCGCCGACTTGCAGGACCCAAGCAGCCTGGAGGCGGCCCTGACCGGCATCAGGCCCGATGCGGTATTCATCGCAACCTGGTCGCGCCAGGACAGCGAGGCGGAGAACATCCGCGTCAACGGCGGCATGGTCCGCAACCTGCTCGGCGCGCTCAGCCCCGGCGGCAGCGTGCGTCACGTCGCGCTCGTCACCGGGCTCAAACATTATCTCGGACCGTTCGAGGCGTACGGGAAGGGCGTTCTCCCGCAGACCCCGTTCCGCGAGGAACAAGGGCGCCTCGACGTCGAAAATTTCTACTATGCGCAGGAAGACGCGGTGTTCGAGGCGGCGGGGCGCGACGGCTTCGGCTGGAGCGTCCATCGCCCGCACACGATCATCGGCAAGGCGGTCGGCAACGCGATGAACATGGGCACCACGCTCGCGGTCTATGCGACGCTGTGCCGCGAGACCGGCCGCCCGTTCCGCTTCCCCGGCTCGGCCGCGCAGTGGAACGGCCTCACCGACATGACCAGCGCCAGCCTGCTCGCCGATCACCTGTTGTGGGCCGCGACCACGCCAGCCGCGCGCAACGAGGCGTTCAACGTCGTCAACGGCGACGTCTTCCGCTGGAGCTGGATGTGGGGCCGCATCGCAGACTGGTTCGGGATCGAGGCCGCCCCGTTCGACGGCACGATCCTCACCCTCGAAGAACAGATGAAGGATGACGCCGGCATCTGGCGCGAGATCGCCGCCCGCGAAGGCCTCGCGGAGGCCGATCTGTCCCGCCTCGCGTCCCCCTGGCACACCGACGCCGATCTCGGCCGCCCGATCGAGGTGGTGACGGACATGGGCAAGAGCCGCCGGCTCGGGTTCAAGGAATACCAGCCGACCGACGACGCGTTCTTCGACCTGTTCGAACAACTCCGCGCGGACCGGCTGATCCCGTAAGTCTTTCCCCTCTCTTCCGTCATTCCCGCGGAGGCGGGAACCCATACTGGCTAACCGTGCGATCGATCACGATCGTGCGAGGGTATGGATCCCCGCCTGCGCGGGGATGACGGACGGGGGCCGAAGGTTTACGGTTTCACCGCCACCGTAGCCGTAACCCCCGGATCGTCCCGCAGCCGCAGGTACAGCATCCCCCCAACCGGCTTCGGCACCGCAAACGAGCCCCCGGTAAACCCCTCCGGCACCAGAGCCGCCTCCGCAAACCCCGCATTTGCCGCCACGGACTCGATCAAGAACAGATCCGTCCCCGCCAGCATGCAAGTCTCCGCACAGGTCACCCCGGTAACACCCGGCACCCGCACCAGGGTCGTCAACGGCACCCAGTCGCCCGCGACCCCATTCTGCACCAGTCGCCACTTGAGCGGCCCATGCGCCGAAACCCCGAGCGCCTTGCCCGGCTCGACCGTCGCCACCGCGATCCGATCGTCCTGCACGGTCAACCCGCGCCCCGACGCAACGCTCGTGGTCGTCTTCCCGTCCGCCGTCGCGATCTCGACGCTATCGCCAGCGGAAAACCGCGTACCCTCGGCGAGCAGTGAAAACGTCAGCCGGGCATCCTGGGAAATCGCCGTATCCCCCGTCAACACGACCGGAAGCCCGGGCGAGGGCGGCCCCACTACGCTCTTGGCGATCAGCGTCGCCTTTGGCCGCGCGACCGCGACGACGAACTTCACCGACCGCTTTCGCCCATCCGTCAGCGTGACGAGCGCCGTCTTCGCCTGACCCGCCGCAAACGCCGGCGCCGTATCCGCGACCAATCCCAGCCGATCCACCTTGTCCGCCCGCACGACCTCGCCCGGCTTGAACGCCACGCCGTCGACGGTCATCGACGCCACCAGATCCAGCCGCGTCCCCGCCAGCGTCCCCGCAGCATCGCCGGCATACAGCGTAAGCCCATCGATCCGCCCCGCTTCGGCGAGCGCGGTCAGCGCGATTTTGTCCGGCGCCTCGACGCCATATTGCTTCACCAGCAGTGACAGTTTCCCCGGTGCGGTCTTCGCCAGCGGGAGGGTCAGCCCGATCCGATCCCCCGTCGTCGTCCAGGCGAGCGGCACCTGACCCGCATCGCTCACCAGCGTCACCGCCTCGACGCAACTCGGCGTCGGCCCGGCCAGCGCCACCGCATTGTCGCGACCCACGACCAGACTCTCGGGATCGGTATCGACCATCGTCCATCCGCCGGCGCGCGGCACCTGCAACCGAAACCGCGGCCCGTCGAACGGCGTGAACCCCCAGCGCCCATGCAACGTCGCGTCGGTCACGCTCCCAAGCCCGGCGGTCCGCATGCCGACCTGATCGAGCACATACCCGCCACGCTCGGCATCCGCCTGCACCGGCAGCTCGACCACGCCACCCTGCGGCGTCGTCACGCGCAGCATCATGTCGTGCGCGAACTTCGTCGCATAGATCAGCGGCGCGCCCTCGACCGGCAGCACCAGATCGGGCCGGGCCGCACAGACCAGTCGGTCCGCCTCCGCCCGCCGCATCGTCGGAGTCTGCGGCGCGCCTGTCTCGATCACCGGCATCGCGACCACCATCACCGATTTCGGGCTCGCAAACGACGGCGCCGCGTTCAGCAGCAGCGCCAACCGATCGTCGTGCGCCCGCGCCAGCGCTGGAATATATCGGAACTGCGTCGACTGGAACGCGCCGAAGATCTTCGCCAGATCGCGCACCACGCCGATATACGGGCTGTAATAGCCGAGCCCGCCCTCCGGCGTCGCGCTCAGTTGCAGCGCCAGGTCGGTCGGCGCACCCACAAGCGTATCCGCCAGCGTCGAGCTCTGCCCATCCGCCAGCACCAGAGAATCGCGGCTTTGCGTCAGGCACGACGCTTGCAGATCGGCGGCCAGATCGAGGCACTCCGCCTTCAACTTGATCGCCAGACTGCGCGACAGCAACGGCGACACCGCCTCGATCCGCTCGGGCCGCGTCCGCTCCAGCGCATGGATCCCGTCGAGAAACGCATCGAGCCGCGCGCGATCGAGCGACGCCTGGTCGAGATCCTGCACCGCGCGTACGAACGCCCCCGGCTGCTTGCGCACCGCCGACACGACCGCATCGAACCCGCCGCTCTCCGGCACCAGGAACACGACCAACTGCCGCGCGCCCTCCGGCACCTTCAACGCGAGCGCGTTCTTCTTCTCTTTCCACGTCTCGGCCTTGAAGAACCATGACTTGGGCGGTGGCTCGGTCGCACCGCGCAGGAACGCCGCGACCAGCAGATAGCGCGCGCCATCGTCCTTCTTGCCAACCGCCAGATCCGCCGCGATCGACACGCGGTCGCCGGTCGCGAGCTTGGGCACCCGCGCGATCGGCAGCGTCGTCGTCCCATGCGTCACGGCGACGCGCAGGGTCGGCCCGGTCAGGTCGAACGGCGCAGGGTCGGCCTGCGCAGCCACGGGCACGAGGGCCGCGGCCAGCGCGCAGAACGGAAGAAATCGAAGCATCATCACGGGCGATCTCATCGTCGGAAGCATCCCCGATGGCCTGTACCGGTGTCGAGAATAGGGCAACCCCGCGGCACCTTTCGATCCTCCCCCGCCAGAAGGGGTGGCTGGTCGATCCTCCCCCGCCAGGGGGAGGTGGCTGGCCCTTGCCAGACGGAGGGGGAGGCACGCGAAACCGCAGCTGTGTGTCCGCTACTTCGGCGCCCACGGCGCGCCAAAAGCAACACATCGACTAGCTCCACACCGCCCCCGATCGGCCACCCCCACCACAACCCCAGCCACGTCTCACCGCTACCCAGGCGCGCCTCGTCGCATCGCGGGTTGCCGTAGGGCCGTGTTCAGCCTCCCCCGCCCACAACGACGCGACGACCGCGCGCAGGGGATTTTCGACGATGACGACCGACCGCGGGGCCTTGGCTGCCCTGCTCGCCACCATGACGATGCTCGCATCGGCGAGCCCGGCGCTGGCGCAGACCGAGCAGACCGCGCCCGTTCGCGGACTGGAAGGGCTGGCGAACCCCGCGCCGCAGACCAACGCGACCGTCCCGATCCCCGACGCGCCGAAGATCGTCCTGCCCACCGAGACGCCGACGCCCCAGCGCTCGCCGAGCCCGCGCCCTACGGATAAGTCTGCCACCGACAAGACCAATGCGGCAAAGACCAATGCGGCAAAGACCGCCGCCGACCGTCCCGCCGCGCGCAACGAACCGGAAACATCGACCCGCAGCGCCATGGACACTGCGCGGTCGTCGACCTCGGCCGAGCCTGCCCCGGTAGCGACACCTGCACCCGAGCCAACGGTGGCCCCGCCGCCGACCGAGGCACAGGTTACCGATGCAGCCCCGCAGCCCGCGCCGCAAACCGTACCCGATGCGACGCCCGCGCCGACCTCGCAACCGACGATCGCCGCGCCGGAGACGAGCAGGGCGATGCCGCTCTGGCTCTCGCTCGCCGTCATCGTCGTGGTGCTCGCCGCACTGTGGGTACTCCGCCGCAAACCTCGTGGCCGTCGTCAGGATCAGATGGAGCCCGAAACCCTCGCCGAGCCAACACCGGAGCCCGCGGCACCCGAACCCGTTGCGCGTCCAGCCGCTGCCGCCGCCACCGCCGCCGCCACCCCCGTGGAGCCAAAAGCCACGCCAGCAGCACCTGCCGTCGCAGCAGTCCCCACGACCGCGATCGCTGCGCCGAAATTCCTCGAACCCCGTGCAAAAACACCCCCGCCGCCGCCAGCGGCCCCCCGAGCCCGCGTCACCTGCGATCTCCGCCCCTTGCGCGCCGGCCTCAACCTCCTTAGCGCCACCGTCGAGTGCGAACTCGTCGTCACCAACGCCGGCACTGCGCCAGCCGAGGCGGTCCGCACTGGCGTCGCCCTCCTGACCGCGCACGCAGGCCGGGACACCGATCTCGCCCGGTTCAATGCCGCCCCGATCGGTCGCCCGGCCACGCCGCCCTTCGCGCTGGCACCCGGCGAATCGCGCACCATCCGCACCGTCGTGGCGATCGCGCGCGACGCGATCCAGACGATGACCGCCGCCAACCGCCCGATGTTCGTCCCCGTCGTCGCCACCAACATCCTCTACGCCACCGCCGGCGACGACGCACAGACGGCCCGCGCCTGGGTCGTCGGCATCGAACGCGTCGACTCCGCCAAGCTCGCCCCGTTCTGGCTGGACGCGCCCGCGCGCATGTTCACGACCGTCGCCGCTCGCCCCCACGGTGCCGAGTTCGAACGCTAAGGGCACCGGACAGCAGAAACCGCACGCTTGACGTTTATCGATAAACGATACATATCGTTTTTCGATAAGCGGAGGGTGGCATGCAGGATCGATTTCTAGGCATCGCAAGCGGACTTGTACGGTTTGCGCACTGGTTGAACTTGGTGGTCGCTATCGGTTTCGTAATCGCGATCATCTTGTCGTTCGTGTTCGGCGACGCGCTCACAACCCAGATTTCCACCAAATATCACGGCCAGCACGTCGCCGAGACGATCGCGTACCTCCGCATCGTTGCGGTAATAAGCATCGCTGTCTGCGCTGCCGTCTACCAGCTTTTCAGTCGCCTGCTGGCGATCGTCGAGACCGTGCGCGCTGGTGATCCGTTCGTCGTCGCCAATGCCGACCGGCTTCAGAGGATCGGTTGGGCGTTGTGCGCTATCCAGGTGCTGGACCTCGTCTTCGGCGCAATCGTGCTGATGCTCGACCGCATCGGCGTCGAACATGCGACGTGGGTTCCGGGCTTCACCGGATGGATCGGCGTGGTGATGATCTTCGTGCTCGCCCGCGTGTTCCGGCTCGGCGCGGCGATGCGCGACGATCTGGCGATGACCGTCTGATGCCCGTCATCGTCACGCTCGACGCCGTGCTCGCCGCTCGCGGCATGACGTTGACCGAGCTGTCGCAGACCGTCGACATCACGATGGCGAACCTGTCGATCCTGAAAACCGGCAAGGCGAAAGCGATCCGTTTCTCGACGCTCGAGGCGCTCTGCCGCGTGCTCGACTGCCAGCCGGGCGAGATCCTGAGTTTCACGCAAGAGGGGGAAGAAGCATGACCGAGGGTGACAACACACGCCGGACGGACGTGGGAATCCTTGGTGCGCTCCGCAGCGTCGGGCGAGCGATGGTCGAGACCTATCGGCATGGCGGACATATGGTCGTCATGGCGCCGCTCATACTGGCGATCGCCGTCGTGCCGGAATTCCTGCAACATATCGGCGAGATCCATCTGGGGATGTTCGACTCAGTCGACCGGTTCCGCGCGCTCGCCAACGATCCGCTGCGCTGGAGCTTTGGTTATGTGAAGGTGGCTGGGTTCATCATCGCCATTCTCGCCACCGCGCGATTCTGGTCGGTCGGGTCCGTCCGCCGCACGCTGCTCGCGCCGCCGCTTGTTCTGGTCAAGGTCGTGGGTGGCTTGCTGCTCGGCTACGCACTGGCGCTGCCGTTCGAATGGCTGGGCAAGCAAGGTCTGTCGCTTGCGATCGGCATTCCGTTCAAGATCGTCTCGGCGGTCATTCAGGCGGGTATTCTGATCTACGTCGTCGGCGCGTTGCTGGAAGACCGATCGGTGACGGCAAAGCGGGCGATGACCTCGCTCCTGCCCGCCGCGATCCTGCTCTGCGTCCTCGCGGCCATCGCCTTTGCGCCGTCGCAGTTGCTGCACATGGTGAACCACAAACTGGCCCTGGGTCAGCCGCTGCCGATCGTCTGGGCGCTGATGATCTTCGATGCGCTGTGGGTCGGGCTCTTCGCAGGCCTGGTCGGGTCTGCGTTGTTCGTCGGGTCGAGAACCGGGCTGACCTGGCAGGGCTGGACCGTGCGGCCTCGCGATCTGGGTGTGGTGAGTAAGCGGACGCTCGACGCGGCACAGTTTGAAGCTCGGACAGTCTGATCCTCACGGTGCTACCCCGGCTAAAGGCCGGGGCCCAGGCGGGAAAGCCAGCGTGATAGCGTGCAGCGTTTCGCTACCCCCGTTTCTCAACTGGGCCCCAGCCTTCGCCGGGGTGGGGTGTACGGAGTGATCTTCCCGCATACGAAAAAGGGCGACCCCATCGCTGGGGCCGCCCTTTTTCTTAGCTGCGGCCAGCAGGGGCAAAGCCCCTGCTTCGTCGGTCGGTGCAGGCACCGCCGGCCGGCCTTGCGGAAGTGCGATTTAGCCTAAGCTAAATCGTCTTTCTCGCTGCGGCTTACTTAACCTCGACGGTCGCGCCGGCTGCTTCGAGCTGCGCCTTGATCTTGGCGGCCTCGTCCTTCGACACGCCTTCCTTGACGGCCTTGGGAGCCGACTCGACCAGCGTCTTGGCTTCGGTCAGGCCGAGCGCGGTGATCGCACGGACTTCCTTGATGACGTTGATCTTCTTGCCACCGTCGCCGGTCAGGATGACGTCGAATTCGGTCTGCTCTTCTGCTGCAGGAGCGGCTGCGCCGCCGCCTGCTGCCGGTGCTGCGACCGCTGCTGCGGCCGAAACGCCCCACTTCTCTTCGAGCAGCTTCGAAAGCTCAGCTGCTTCGAGAACGGTCAGTTCGCTCAGGCTCTCAACGAGCGCGTTCAGGTCTGCCATGATAAATCTCCATCTCGGGGCTCATGCCCCATCAGTTCAAAAAGGTAACGAAAGGCCTGCAAGATCAGGCGGCTTCCTTCTCCGCGTAGGCGGAAAGCACGCGCGCGAGCTGCGCTGCCGGAGCCTGCGTGATCGTTGCCAGCTTCGTGGCGGGTGCCACGATGAGGCCAACGATCTTGGCACGCAGTTCGTCCAGCGAGGGCAGCGTTGCGAGCGCCTTCACACCGTCGACGTCGAGGGTCGTCGCGCCCATCGCCCCACCCACGATTTCGAACTTGTCGTTCGTCTTCGCGAATTCCACGACCACCTTGGCGGCCGCGACGGGATCGATGGAGCTGGCCAGACCGACCGGACCCGTGAGCATGTCGCCCAGCGAGCTGTAGTCGGTGCCGTCCATTGCGATCTTGGCAAGCTTGTTCTTCGAGACCTTGTAGGTCGCGCCGGCGTCGCGCATCTTGTTCCGCAGCACAGTGGACTGTGCGACGGTCAGGCCGAGGTTGCGCGTGACAACGACGACGCCGACCTCGGAAAAGGTGCGGTTCAGCTCGGCTACGGCCGCGGTCTTTTGATCACGATCCATGCCATTCTCCACGTTTTACGAGTTCACCGCTTAGGTAGTGGACCCGGTTACTAACCGGAGGCGCAGACAAACCCGCGCTTCCGGGGTGTCTCGTCGATGGGGCATGGGAGAGGGCAGCACGCAGATGGGCCGACAAAATCTCATTCCCCGTCTAGGTGGGAGATTAAGCACTGGCAAACCCTGTGCACCCACTGTCTCGGACGGAGTTCGACGAGCAAGCCCGCCGAACGAAGGTGCGCCTTAGCGGAATTGGCGGGGGAGTCAAGTTTGTGTGGTCGGGGTGGCGCGCGTGATCGTTGGCGCGTGTGATCTCGAACGCACGCGCGCTTCCTTGTTCTCCCGCGAAGGCGGGAGCCCAGTCTGGGTCCCCGCCTTCGCGGGGAAACAAGCCTTTGTCGGGATACAAGCCTTGGAGTCGTTGGCGCCGACTACGCGCTACCCGCGTCATCCTGACGAAAGTCAGGACCCAGAGCCACATGGGGCACCGTCCGTAACCCTGGGTCCTGACTTTCGTCAGGATGACGGGAGTGGGTGGGTGAGTGATCCTTGGTGAATGGCCAAAGTAGCGCGGACGCAAAAAGGGCCGGGATCGCTCCCGGCCCTTTTCTGTCTCTTAGCGGCAGGACGGGATTAAATCCCGTCCTCGTCGGTCGCGGTAGAACCGCGCCCGCCGGCCTGTCGCCGTCTCGGAATTAGCTCGCGCTAACCCCGTGCGGCTCGGGCTTACGCGCCTGCAACCTCAGCCGTATCGACCTTGATACCCGCACCCATGGTCGACGAGATCGCGACCTTCTGGACGTACTTGCCCTTGGCGCCGGTCGGCTTGGCCTTGACCACCGCGTCGACCAGTGCGTCGAAGTTCGCGCGCAGGTCTTCCGCTGGGAACGACGCCTTGCCGATGCCCGAATGGATGATGCCGGCCTTCTCGACGCGGTATTCGATCTGGCCGCCCTTGGCTGCCTGAACCGCGGCGGCGACGTTCATCGTCACCGTGCCGAGCTTCGGGTTCGGCATCAGGCCCTTCGGACCCAACACCTTACCGAGGCGACCGACGATGCCCATCATGTCCGGGGTCGCGATGCAGCGATCGAAATCGATCGTGCCACCCTGGATGATTTCCATCAGGTCTTCGGCGCCGACGACGTCCGCGCCGGCTGCGAGAGCCTCTTCAGCCTTCGCGCCGCGGGCGAACACGCCGACGCGGACGGTCTTGCCGGTGCCCTTGGGCAGCGTCACCACGCCGCGGACCATCTGGTCAGCGTGACGCGGATCGACGCCCAGGTTCAGCGCGATTTCGATCGTCTCGTCAAACTTCGACGTGGCGCCCGACCGTGCGAGACCGATGGCCTCGTCGATGCCGTGCAGCTTGACGAGGTCGACCGTGACGGCCTTCTGCTTCTTGCTCAGCTTAGCCATGATCTCAGCCCTCCACCACTTCGAGGCCCATTGCGCGGGCGCTGCCTTCGATGATCTTCGTCGCAGCGTCGATATCGTTGGCGTTGAGGTCCTTCATCTTCGTCGTGGCGATCTCGCTGAGCTGCGAGCGCTTGATCTTGCCGGCGACGACCTTGCCCGGCTCCTTCGAACCCGACTTGAGACCAGCGGCCTCCTTGATCAGGTACGAGGCAGGCGGGGTCTTGGTCTCGAACGAGAACGAGCGATCCGCATAGACCGTGATGACGGTCGGAATCGGCATGCCCTTCTTCAGTTCGCTCGTGCCGGCGTTGAACGCCTTGCAGAATTCCATGATGTTCACGCCGCGCTGACCCAACGCAGGCCCGATCGGCGGCGCAGGCTTTGCCTCGCCTGCAGGGACCTGCAGCTTGATGTATCCGGTAATCTTTTTAGCCATGTCACTCTCTTTATGAGGGCGGCGAACGCGTGAGCGAGCCACCCGGTGAGTCTAGCGGTGATGACGGCCACCTCTCGGCGACCTCCCGCAGATTTCCAGCAATTACGGTGGAAGCTGGCGCGCATAGACCAAAACGCGCGAGGCGGCAACTAGCGTTCGCGGTGCCTTGGAGGCAATACTCCGCGCCGACGTGCCGCGCTATTCGAAGACGTCGACAGGCCAAGCGATCTGCTTGGCCGCGGCGTAACACGCCGACCGCGTGGCGTAGCCGTCGGAATAGCTGATCAGTTCGCCCGCGTCGTGGAACAGCAGCCACGCCCACGTACCTGTCAGGACGAGCGGTGGCGCAAGGTCGAGCCCGTCGACCTCACGGATTTCCAGTCGCATCGATGACCGCTCGTCTTCGACCGGGCTCGCAGCAACGGGCTCCGCCTCGTCGAGTGTCTGGCCGATAAAGCGGCCGAACCTGTTGTCAGGCGCCATGACGGGGTACGATCGTTTCAAGCGGCACGGGCTTTCCCCAGTAGAAACCTTGCCCACAGTCTGCGCCGAGGGATTTTGCCAGGGCCAGATCGTCCACGGTCTCGATGCCCTCGATCACGGTTCCGATCATCCGGCTTCGGCAGTAATCGATGATCTCCTTCAGTAGCGATGCGGGAAACTCGCCCTTCAGGCACTTCTGGAAGATCTTCCTGTCGATCTTGACCTCGGAAACAGGCAGGTCGGAGATGCGGTCGAAGTTGGTCGCGCCCTTGCCGAAGTCGTCGAGCGAGACCGGTATGCCCATCGTTCCAAGCTCGTGCATGTTTTCCAGCAAGCGGCCATCAAGCCCCGAATAGCTGATTTCGGTAAGTTCGATCCCCAGCATACCGGGAGCGACGTTATGGCGACGTAGCAGGATCGGCAGCGCGGCGATGAAATCCGGATGCGCTAGCACCGCGGCGCTGCAATTCACCGCGACCGGCACCGGCCTGCCTTCGGCTTCCAACGCCGCAAGTAGGCGCGCTGCGGCTTCTACGGCAAGCAACGTCGCCGCGATCGCCAGGGAGAGGATCGTCGAGGGCGCGAAGATGTGCTCGGGGTTGAGCGACGGCCGATTGCGCAACCGCGTCAACGTTTCGTAGCCGGCGATGCTGTCGTCGTGCAGGCTGCGTTTCTCATGGAATTCGTGCGTGAGATTGGGCAGCAGGCGGCCTTGCTGGATCAGCCACGACAGGAAATGACGGTCGCCGATGTCGCCGTCATGTGGTTGCCGGGCAATGTCTGGCAGCCGGTCGGCAATGTCCTGCGCGGTAAAGGGCGCGTTCAACCAGTCGACATGATCGATGCCGGACTGTTCCGCCAAGGCGATGGCATCCCGAAAATGCACGCTTGGGCGCAACAGCGTCAACGTCCCGGAAAACTGTTCTTTGTCCAACAAGGCAATGAACGCGTGACGATTGCCGATCGAAGCGTCCGGGTTCATCACGATCAGGTCAGGCTGAAACGCGAGCCCTGCACGTTCTTCGCTGGGCAGGCCGATCCATGCGGTTTTGTGGCCCATCTCTTCGAGTTGACGATGAATGCCATTAGCCGCCGCGTTCTCGATATCAAGAAACAAGATGCGATGCCCGACTTCGATCGCATCCGGAGAAGGGCGAGCCCCTACATTGCCCGAGCGCAAGTGATCGCTGTGGATGTGCGATGTTTTAAGGGCCGTGTTCGTCAAGGGCATCAGTCATTTCCTGTAGGCGGATCGCTGAATACGGTTGCATGCGCGTTAAGCTAGATAGAGTTTGCCGGATACGCGGGACGTCATATTCGGGGCGCGTATTGTTAACTACCCGACGTCTTGTACGCGGACTGTCTTACAAATGTTAGCGTAGTATGACCGATGATGGTTAATTTGATGTGAAAGTAGTCCACGGTGTTCGGGGCAAATTGGCATGCCTGCGCCAACCCGATGATAATTAACAAATCTACGACCGCGAAAAGCCGGCTCGTAGTAGGGCCGATCTGAAATATATTTTTACATCTGGGTGGGTCCGAGATCCAAGTAGGCGTGTTGATGTGTTGTCTGCCTATATCTGGCCCAGTTTCTCCGTTTGATAACGGAGTTGGCCAAAACGCTTAATTATGGTGTTTGAGACGCGGCCGCTAAACGCGAGGCCGGCGACGAAGCGCGATAGCAGTCGTTTTGAACCGAATAGCTATCGGCAGGCGGCGGGCGAGACTTATAGTATTGCCGGAAACCGGATGGGGGCATCCAGAACAGGGGTGGGTATGATCGCTTTGTGCCGCGCGATGCTTGTCGCGCTGATGGTCGTGATTGCGGCGACCGCGCCTGCGCACGCGCAGGAGAAAACGGGAATAAAGCCTGGTTTCGTACTGCAGCCGGGAACTGCGCGGATCGTATTGATGCGACCTTCGATCCGGGTCGGCGCGCAGTCGACCGGCGGGATGTACGAGCCGAACGCCGACTGGACCGATCAGGCGAAGGAAAACATCGGCGCGGCGCTTGCCAAGGCGCAGGCTGGTCTCGGCAACAGCGTCGTCGGGTATGTCGAGCCGGTCGGCGCGAGTTCGGCCAAGGTCGCGGAGTATCAGGAATTGTTCGGGGCGGTCGCGTCGTCGGTGATTGAGTATCAGTTCTTCAAGGGTAACCGCCTGCCGACCAAGAAGCGCAAAGACCAGTTCGAATGGGGGCTCGGCCCCGACGTTCGAACACTCCCCGGTCTCGAAATGGCCGATTACGCGCTATTCATTACGACGGAGGATCATTTCGGTTCGACCGGGCGGAAGGTGCTGCAGGTGTTCGCGGCGATGGCGCGGGTCGGCGTCACCGCGGGGGTCCACAAGGGATTCGCCGGGCTGGTCGATCTGCGTACGGGAGAACTGGTCTGGCTGAACGCCGACATGCAGATGGGTGGCGATGTCCGCGACGCGGAGGGCGCCGACAAGCGCGTGCGGCAGTTGCTGGAGGGTTTCCCGGGTAAGCCGGTTGAAGCTACGGTGGCGGTCACTGCCGTTGCAGCCGCTCCCCCCATCGCTTCGGCGCACTGACATGCGGATCCCGATGGTCGGGCTTCTGCTCGCGACCGCGATCGGTACGTCTGCGCTCGCTGCCGACAAGCGCCCGCCGCTACCGACCTACACGCAAGCCTATACCCCGACGACGGTCGATGAGCGCGGAATATGGATGGAGGCGGACGAGCGCGAGCGGGTGCAGCGCGACTCCCGGTCGCTGGTCAAAGATCCGGCGCTCAACGCCTATGTCCGCGGCGTGCTGTGCCGGACCGTCGGGGAGGACCGGTGCCGATCGGTTCGGCTCTATATCGACGAGGTGCCGGCGTTCAACGCGTTCATGACGCCCAACGGCGCAATGGTGGTGTGGACCGGACTGCTGCTTCGTGTCCGCAACGAAGCGGAACTCGGCGCGATCCTCGGCCACGAGTTCGGGCATTTCGAACTCCGGCATTCGCTTAAGGACTTCAAGAGCCACCGCACTGGCACCGACCTGATGGCGTGGGCTTCGATCCTCGTCCGCAACAGCGGTAACATCCGATATGCCATGATCGGCCAGATGTATGCCTTCAGCCGCGATCAGGAACGCGAGGCCGACATGACGGGCTTCCAGTATCTCGCGCGCTCGCAATATCCGTCGTCGGCCGCCGCGGATGTCTGGGAGCACGTCATGGGCGAGGCCGATGCGACCGCGATCGGCCGCAGGGGCAGGGCGCAACACAAATACGTCGCCGGTGTCTTCGCCACTCATCCGACCGATCTCGCGCGTGCCACCTATCTCCGCGCCGCGTCGATCGAGGCGCATGACGTCAAGCCCGCAGTCGTCGACACGCATCGGACGGCGATGGCGAAGTGGCTGCCGATATTCCTTAACGACCAGATCAAGCTCAACGATTTCGGCGGCAGCGAGTATCTGCTCGCCACTTTGGCGGACGGTACCGGTTGGACGACGCCGCTGCTGTGCGCCCGCGGCGACCTGTACCGCGAGCGCGGCAATCCCCGCGATCTCGTCAGCGCCGCGCAGTTTTACCAGGAGGCGGTCGGCAAGGGCGACGCGCCACCTGAGGCATATCGCGGCCTGGGCCTGGCGTTGCTCCGCAGCCAGCGCGTTGCCGAGGGTCAGGCTGCGCTCGCCAACTATCTCCGCCTCAAGCCGGCCGCGACCGACGCCGCACTAATCGCCACGCTGATCTCGTAAGAAGGATGACCATGTCCAAGACCCTCGCAATGCTTGCCGCGGTCGCAACGCTCTCGCTCTCGGCCCCCGTTGCGGCTGGCAACAAGCTAATTTTCGCCGGCGAACGCATCGCCGTCGCCAAGTCGACGATGACCGTGCAGCCGGGCGCGGAGTGGAACAAGCTGTCCGAACGGCCCGGTCGCAACGCCGAAACCTGGACGCAGGACGGCGACGACCTGAACGACCTGAGCTTCTATGGTGGCATCGAGTCTGGCAGGCCGCTTTTCCGCGAGATCGACAGGAAGAACAAGCCGTTGCCGAAGGTCTCGGCGACGATGCTGATCACCGATATCCCGGTGCTGCTCGAGAACAGCTACCGGATCGCGCGCGACGCGTCGTCGATGGCGATCGACACGATCGCGCCGATACAGTTCGCCGGTAACAAGGGCGTACGATTTACGTACACGTTTTCGAAACAGAACGAGACGCTGCAGCGCCGCGGCGAAGCACGCGGTGCGGTGGTCGGCGGGAAGCTGTATCTGGTGACGTACGAGGCGCCGAGCTTGTATTATTACGACCGTAGCGTTGCGGCGGCTCAGGTCGTTGCAGATAGCGTTCGGTTTTGAGGCGCGCGGGTCTGTTGGCTGGGCGTCGCCTCGCTAACGGCATTCCTGGGGTCGGGGCGTCTGCCCCGACCCGTCATCCTGACGAAAGTCAGGACCCAGGGCAAAGCAGTTCCGCGTTCCGTAACTCTGGATCCTGACTTTCGTCAGGATGACGTAGCAGAGCGGGGATGTGTTTAGCGCCCCCCAAAGCGCGACGCGGGAGTAAATCGCGCGTCGTCGGTCGGGCCGGTGGCCCGCCGGCCGGGCTGGCGCCGTCACGCGATTAGCCCTTGGCTAATCGCGTCCGGCTTGGCCTTACTTGCTGCGTTCGACCTGCTCGAATTCCAGCTCCACAGGCGTGGCACGCCCGAAGATCGACACCGAAACCTTGACGCGGCTGCGGTCGAAGTCGAGTTCCTCCACCAGGCCGTTGAAGGTCGCGAACGGGCCGTCGAGGACCTTGACCTGATCGCCGATCTCGTAGTCGACCTTGACCTTCTGCTTGGGCGCAGCGGCGGCTTCTTCCTTGCTGTTCAGCATCCGCGTGGCTTCCGCCTCGCTGATCGCCTGCGGCTTGCCCATGCTGCCGAGGAAGCCGGTGACCTTCGGCGTGTTCTTCACGAGGTGATACACGTCGTCGTTCATGTTCAGCTTGGCAAGCACATAGCCCGGCATGAACTTGCGCTCGACCGCGATCTTCTTGCCGCGGCGGGCCTCGGTGGTGGTTTCGGTCGGGACTTCGATCTGCTCGACGAGCTGTTCGAGACCCATCCGGGTCGCCTCGGCCATGATCGAGTCGCGGACCTTGCCCTCGAAGCCCGAATAGGCGTGAATGATGTACCAGCGCGCCATGACGGAACCTTGCTTACTGAGCGAGTTTGAGGAGGGCGGAGACGATCGCTTGCAGGATCGAGTCGACGCCCAGGAAGAACAGCGCGAGGATCGTCGTCATGATCACCACCATCACGCCGGTCATGACCGTCTCGCGACGCGTCGGCCAGGTGACCTTCGCGGTCTCGTTGCGGACCTGCTGGATGAATTCGAGGGGGGACGTCTTCGCCACGATGTTCTTCGAACCCGCTGATTGAGAAACTGAGATGCGAGGCATAGACCCACTAGCCGCTCCCTGTGAAGGGGTGCGGCGGCAGGTCCGTCCTCGCTGTCGGAAGCGCGGCAGATAGCTTCCGCTCGTGGTGAAAGCAAGTGCGCGGCAGGAGGGGGGAGCGAGCATGCCCGTAGATGGCAGGCGAGGGCCAGAGAAGTGGCGCATGGGCAAAGAAGTGGCGGGGGAGAGCGCTTGGGTCACTCGATCCCCCGCACGATCGTCTTGCCGGTGCCGGTTTGACCGGCGGCTCCGCTCCCACGGTTTCTATTTATCGTTCGGCTTGACGACGGCACACAGCCTGTACGCCGAACGCGGACGAAAAAAAAGGCCGGTACAAGACCGGCCGTAAAAGTTTTTAGGAGAGGATGCCTGAAAGGCTTGAGTGTTGTGCATCGCAGCAGATGATTTCTCAAGTGCGCAATATGCATCAAGGAATGCAATTTCTGCAATCGCAATGGACGCAGGAAAACGGCGAGCGCGAATACCGCAATGTTGACCGAAATTTAAAGGGGGTGGCAGGAGTGCTCGGATTCGAACCGAGGGCCTTCGGTTTTGGAGACCGACGCTCTAACCAACTGAGCTACACTCCTACACGGACGCGCCCCTTACCCAGCGTTTTCGGGAAGGGCAAGCGTCTCGCGTGCAATTCGTTCGGGAACCATGATCGCGACGATCACGCGTTGGACGATCCGCTGTTTGCTCGCTAACCCCGGAGCCGTCTCATTGGATGTATGAAAGCGTAATCGTATGAAGGCGGGATTGATGACGCTGGCGCTGCCGGTCGCGGCGCTGCTCATGGGGGCGGGCCCGGTACCGCAGGCGCCGGACCTCGGGCCGCAGCTCGAACGCTTCGCCTATCCGTGGCCGGTTCAGACGATGGACGTCGATATCGTCGGCGCGCCTGCGCAGATGGCCTTCATGGATATTGCGCCGCAGCGTCCCAACGGCCGCACGGTCGTCCTGCTGCACGGCAAGAATTTCTGCGGTGCGACCTGGGGCAGCACCGTACGGGCGCTGAGCAAGGTCGGCTACCGGGTGATAGTTCCCGACCAGATCGGCTTCTGCAAATCGTCCAAGCCACGCGCGGCGCAGTATAGTTTCGAAATGTTGGCGACGTTCACCAAGCGGCTGCTCGAATCGCGCGGGATCACGCGGGCGACGATCGTCGGGCATTCGATGGGTGGCATGCTCGCGATACGGTACGCGATTCTTTACCCGGCGTCGGTCGAGAAGCTGGTGCTCGTCAATCCGCTCGGTCTCAAGGATCGCGGCGAAGAGGGGGTGCCCTATACCGATGTCGATACGCTCTGGGCGGGCGAGAAGAAGACGAGCTACGCGTCGATCAAGGCGTACCAGCTCGAGAACTACTATCACGGCGTATGGAAGCCGTCCTACGACCGCTGGGTCTGGATGCAGGCCGGCATGTACCAGGGGGCTGGCCGCGACACCGTTGCGCTCGCCCAGGCTAAGACCAGCGAGATGATCAAGACGCAGCCGGTCGCGCACGAACTCTACCGGATCACCCCGCCGACCACGCTCATCATCGGCACGCTCGACAGGACCGCCTTCGGCCGTGCGCAGGCGCCGGCGAATCTGCGCAAGTCCCTGGAAGCGATTCCGGCGGTCGCGCCGCGCGCTGTGAAGCAGATGCCGAATGCGAATCTGGTGATGCTGGAAGGGCTGGGCCACTCGCCACAGGTCGAGGATCCTGCGCGATTCGAGAAGACGTTGCTCGCCGTGCTCGGGACGCGGTCGCGGTAGGGGGAGCCGCGCGATCCTCCCCCGCCAGGGGGGTGGGTGGCGCTTGCCGGACGGAGGGGAAGGGACGGGTTACAGCCGTTGCGTGTTTCTCCCCCTCCGTCACCTTCGATGCCACCTCCCCCTTGCGGGGGAGGATTAGAAAGGGTGGTCGACGGAGTTGCATGGGCGTTCGTATCCCCCTGAAACCAATCCTCTGCCTGCCACCCAAGCTGATTCCGCCCCGTTGACCCCGACCCCGTCCTGACCTATAGGCGCGCCCTGTTCTTCGGGAGTCTTTCCCGCCGGGCATGCTTGAACATTGCTGGATGCATTCCAGGGCCTGAGGAGCGTTTTCACTTCATAGGGTCCTTTTTGTATTCTCAGGCGCCTCATGGCTCCAGCAAAGTAACCACTTGAAAGGTGAAGGCTTCAATGCCGACGATCAACCAGCTGGTCCGCAAGGGCCGCGATCCGCAGAAGGCCAAGTCGAAGGTCCCTGCGATGGAAGCAAATCCGCAGAAGCGTGGCGTTTGCACGCGCGTCTACACGACGACCCCGAAGAAGCCGAACTCGGCTCTGCGCAAGGTGGCCAAGGTTCGCCTGACCAACCAGCGCGAAGTCATCAGCTACATCCCGGGCGAGGGCCACAATCTTCAGGAGCATTCGGTTGTCCTGATCCGTGGCGGTCGTGTCCGCGATCTTCCCGGTGTTCGCTATCACGTCCTGCGCGGCGTGCTCGATACACAGGGTGTGAAGGACCGGCGTCAGTCGCGTTCCAAGTACGGCGCTAAGCGTCCGAAGTAAGCCGGTCAGGTATCTGATCACTACGGCTGAAGTTTAGAAGGAATACAAAATGGCACGTCGTCGTCGTCCCGAAAAGCGGGTCATCCTGCCTGATCCCAAGTTCGGGGATGAGGTTCTGTCGAAGTTCATGAACAGCGTCATGCTGGACGGCAAGAAGTCCGTCGCAGAGCTGATCGTGTACGGTGCGTTCGAAACCGTCGAGCAGCGCGCCAAGCGCGATCCGATCGGCGTTTTCCATGATGCGCTCAACAACGTGAAGCCGGGCATCGAAGTTCGTTCGCGTCGCGTCGGTGGTGCAACCTACCAGGTTCCCGTCGAAGTGCGTCCCGAGCGTGCACAGGCGCTGGCGATCCGCTGGCTGATCGGTGCGGCGCGTTCGCGCAGCGAGAACACGATGGCCGCACGGCTGTCGGGCGAGCTGATGGACGCCGCCAACAACCGTGGCAACGCGGTGAAGAAGCGTGAAGATACGCACCGGATGGCGGAAGCCAACCGTGCATTCTCGCACTACCGCTGGTAAAAGCGGGCTTCGAAGACTAGCATTGGTAACCGCGTCACGGGCGGTCTTTCGCCTGTAACGCAAACACCTATATATTGGGGAGCCGGCACGTTCGGCTCCCCATATCCTTAAGGAAGCACGATCATGGCCCGCAGCCATCCGCTCGACCGTTACCGTAACATCGGCATCATGGCGCACATCGACGCCGGCAAGACGACGACGACCGAGCGCATCCTCTATTACACCGGCAAGTCCTACAAGATTGGCGAAGTGCACGAAGGCACCGCGACGATGGATTGGATGGAGCAGGAGCAGGAGCGCGGGATCACGATCACGTCGGCTGCGACCACCTGCAAGTGGCGCGCCGAAGAAGGTAAGGGCGAAGAGCACCTTATCAACATCATCGATACGCCTGGGCACGTCGACTTCACGATCGAAGTCGAGCGTTCGCTCCGCGTGCTCGACGGTGCCGTGGCATGCTTCGACGGCGTTGCCGGCGTCGAGCCGCAGTCCGAGACCGTGTGGCGCCAGGCCGACAAGTACGGCGTGCCGCGCATGTGCTTCATCAACAAGCTCGACCGGACCGGCGCCGATTTCTACTTCTGCGTCAATTCGATCATCGAGCGCCTCGGCGCGCGCCCGGCCGTGCTGTATCTCCCGATCGGCATGGAAGGCGGCTTCAAGGGCCTCGTCGATCTCGTCGAGAACCGCGCGATTATCTGGCTCGAAGAGTCGCTCGGCGCGAAGTTCGAATATGCCGAGATCCCCGCGGATCTGGCCGACAAGGCCGCGAAGTATCGCAGCGAGCTGATCGAAATGGCCGTCGAGCAGGACGATGCCCTCATGGAGGCGTATCTCGAAGGCAACGAGCCTAGCGTTGCCGATCTCAAGGCGCTGATCCGCAAGGGTACGCTGAGCATGGCGTTCGTGCCGGTCGTTTGCGGTTCGGCGTTCAAGAACAAGGGCGTCCAGCCCCTGCTCGACGCCGTGGTCGACTATCTGCCTTCGCCGCTCGACGTTCCCGCGATCCAGGGTCTGAAGCTCGACGGCGTGACGCCGGACGAGCGTCCTTCGTCGGACGAGGTTCCGTTCTCGGCACTGGCGTTCAAGATCATGAACGATCCGTTCGTCGGTACGCTGACCTTCGCCCGCATCTATTCGGGCAAGCTGGAGACCGCATCGCAGGTCACCAACTCGGTCAAGGACAAGAAGGAAAAGGTCGGTCGCATGCTGCTTATGCATGCGAACAGCCGTGAGGATATCCAGGAGGCTTTCGCTGGCGACATCGTCGCTCTCGCGGGTCTCAAGGACACCACGACCGGTGACACGCTCTGCGCGATGAACGCACCGATCATCCTCGAGCGGATGGAATTCCCCGAGCCCGTGATCGAGCTGTCGGTGGAGCCGAAGACCAAGGCCGACCAGGAGAAGATGGGCGTCGCGCTCAATCGTCTCGCACGCGAGGATCCTTCGTTCCGCGTTTCGTCGGACCCCGAGTCGGGTCAGACCATCATCAAGGGAATGGGCGAGCTCCATCTCGAGATTCTGGTCGATCGCATGAAGCGTGAGTTCAAGGTCGAGGCGAACGTCGGCGCTCCTCAGGTCGCGTATCGCGAGTATCTGAAGAAGCCGGTCGACGTCGACTACACGCACAAGAAGCAGTCGGGTGGTACCGGCCAGTTCGGTCGCGTGAAGGTCAAGGTCACGCCGGGCGAGCGCGGTTCGGGCATCACGTTCAAGGATGAGATCAAGGGCGGCAACATTCCGAAGGAATATCTGCCGGCGATCGAGAAGGGCTTCCGCGAAACCGCTGCGTCGGGTTCGCTGGTCGGCTTCCCGATCATCGATTTCGAGATCGTGCTGTATGACGGCGCGTATCACGACGTCGACTCGTCGGCGCTGGCGTTCGAAATCTGTGCCCGTGGCGCGATGCGCGAAGTCGCACAGAAGTCGGGCATCACGCTGCTCGAGCCGGTCATGAAGGTCGAAGTCGTCACCCCGGAGGATTATCTGGGCGACGTCATCGGCGACATGAACAGCCGTCGTGGCCAGATCCAGGGCACCGACAGCCGCGGCAACGCACAGACGGTTGAGGCGATGGTCCCGCTGGCCAACATGTTCGGCTACGTGAACTCGCTCCGTTCGTTCACGCAGGGTCGCGCGAACTACTCGATGCAGTTCTCGCACTATGACGAAGTGCCGCAGAACGTTGCTGACGAGGTGAAGGCTAAGCTGGCGTAAGCCGAAGGCGCACGGAGCTAGGGCAACCTAGCTCCGAGACGCCGCAAGGCCGGCCGGCCTCGGGCTTGCTCGAGGTCCGACGACACGGAATTCACTTCCGTGTCGGTCCCCTTCGCAAGGCAGGGGCTGGCGCAACGCTTTAACAGCCGCTATTGGGCCGCGTTCGCGCGGTTCCCGGGGTGGCACCGGAATACGAATCAGAAGGTAGGAAACAATGGCCAAGGCAAAATTTGAGCGGAACAAGCCGCATCTCAACATCGGCACCATCGGTCACGTCGATCATGGCAAGACGTCGCTCACCGCTGCGATCACGAAGGTTCTGGCAGAGACGACCGGCGGTACCGCCGTCGACTTCGCCAACATCGACAAGGCTCCCGAGGAGCGCGAGCGCGGCATCACGATCTCGACCGCACACGTCGAGTACGAGACGGCCAACCGTCACTACGCGCACGTCGATTGCCCGGGCCACGCCGATTATGTGAAGAACATGATCACCGGTGCAGCCCAGATGGACGGCGCGATCCTCGTCGTTTCGGCGACCGATGGCCCGATGCCACAGACCCGCGAGCACATCCTGCTCGCACGCCAGGTCGGCGTGCCCGCAATGGTCGTGTTCATGAACAAGGTCGATCTGGTCGACGACGAGGAAATCCTCGAGCTGGTCGAGATGGAAATCCGCGAGCTGCTCAGCTCGTACGACTTCCCGGGCGACGACATCCCCGTCATCAAGGGTTCGGCTACCTGCGCACTGTCGGGTTCGAACCAGAAGCTTGGCGCTGACGCCGTCACCGAGCTGATGCAGGCTGTCGACGACTACATTCCGCAGCCAGAGCGTCCGCTCGACAAGCCGTTCATGATGCCGATCGAGGACGTGTTCTCGATCTCGGGTCGTGGTACGGTCGTCACCGGCCGCGTCGAGACCGGCATCGTCAAGGTTGGCGAGGAAGTCGAGATCGTCGGTATCCACCCGACCGTTCGCAAGACCACGGTCACGGGCGTCGAGATGTTCCGCAAGCTGCTCGACCAGGGCCAGGCTGGCGATAACGTCGGCGCGCTGATCCGCGGCGTTGCACGCGACGAAGTCGAGCGTGGCCAGGTGCTCTGCAAGCCAGGCACGATCAAGCCGCACACCGACTTCAACTCGGAAGTGTACGTGCTGTCGAAGGAAGAGGGTGGCCGTCACACGCCTTTCTTCGCCAACTACCGCCCGCAGTTCTACTTCCGTACGACAGACGTGACCGGCACCGTTGAGCTGCCTGAGGGCACCGAGATGGTCATGCCAGGCGACAACGTGTCGCTCGGCATCAAGCTGATCGCACCGATCGCCATGGACGTGGGCCAGCGCTTCACGATCCGCGAGGGCGGCCGTACCGTCGGTGCAGGCGTCGTCAGCCAGATCGACAAGTAACCATCCTCTCCTTCGGGAGTTGATCGAAGAGCCCGGCTTCTCGCAAGAGAGGCCGGGCTTTTTTGTGTTTAAGTGTGCTGGATGTGGGAGCGGTGTGGGGTAGGCAGATAAACGCGTGGGGGAAGTCCGCGGCGCACGAAGCGATGCAGCCACGACTTCGCTCAAGCGTCGCGTTGTACGCGATCAGGCAACGCGGGCTGCCAAGTGCTTACTCGTGGCATCTGCCCTTGCCCAATTGCAAACATCCGCACCTAGGTGCAGACTTTCGTAATGAAGAGCATAACTCTCGCGATGCTAGCTGCTCTACCGACCCCAACGGGTGTGGGATTGACTGAGTCTTGGCCGCCCGAAGCGCTATTAGCTGAAGCTGCCTTGCCCGAATCCAGGCAAGCGCTCACGTTGTCCGGACCAATAGCGACGTTATCCAACGTGCTGAAGCAACTTACATCTCAGCCGCATTCATGGAGCGCGGGCCCGGTCGAGAGGTCTGGTAAAGTAGCTAGTGTACGTCTTAGCTGGCCAGGCCAGTTCAGCTACAAAGATTTGGGTGGTATTCTATACCTGGTACAATTGAACGGCTTGACCATCACGGATACCGAACAGCTCTTGCAGAATTCTTGACGGCAGCTGGCCGGGCAAAACCGGCATTTGTGGTGCAATCAGGGAGAGTATTGGAAAGCCCGCAAATCCTCCCCCGCTAGGGGGAGGTGGCGCCGGAGGCGTCGAAGGGGGTGGGGGCGATTAGCTTTCGATGGTGGTTCGGCGTTGGAGTGCGACGGACGTGATCTGGCGGACGGCGTCGTCGAGTTTGGCTAGCATTTCGCGGGCTGGGTACCGGAGGACCTGGATGTTTTGGGCTGTTAGCCATGCGTCTTGCGCTG
Source organism: Sphingomonas arabinosi (assembly GCF_036663715.1). Lineage (NCBI taxonomy): Bacteria > Pseudomonadati > Pseudomonadota > Alphaproteobacteria > Sphingomonadales > Sphingomonadaceae > Sphingomonas > Sphingomonas arabinosi. The sequence continues at coordinate 23,491 of NZ_JAXOJN010000009.1, read as the reverse complement.
CGTCTTGTTCGAGGCGGTTGCTGTGGTTGTGGGCTTCGCCGTCCACTTCGATCGCGAGTCGGGCTGTAGCGCAGTAGAAGTCCAGGACGTAGGGGTCTGCGGCGTGTTGCTTTCGGAATCGTAGGCCCTCTTCGTTGCCTCGGAACGCCAGGCAGAGGCTATCTCAGGAGGAGTCATTTGTTTTCGCAAGCGCTTGGCGTTGTTGCGGCCGGGTAGGGATCCTTCGAGCCGCATCGCTTGCCTCCCCCTCCGTCACGCTTCGCGTGCCACCTCCCCTGGCGGGGGAGGATCAAGTAGCGGGGCGATCTTAGCGGCGAAGCGTCGACATCTACAATCCTCCCCCGCTAGGGGGAGGTGGCACCGAAGGTGACGGAGGGGGAGGGCAGGGCGTCCTTCGATAGTGGCCTCGCCTGAAAACCCGCAACCCCCGGTTGCATTTCAACCGACTCTCCCGTAATGGCCCGCCTTCGGTTTAAACATCAACCAGCAAGAGCCCGGAAACGGGCCCGCTCTTTCGCATCGGTAGGGACTATGGACAGCAATATCCGCATTCGTCTGAAGGCGTTCGATCACCGTGTGCTCGATCAGGCCACTGGCGACATCGCCGACACCGCACGCCGCACCGGCGCGCTCATCCGCGGTCCGATTCCCCTTCCGACGCGCATCGAAAAGTTCACCGTGAACCGCGGCCCGCACATCGACAAGAAGTCGCGCGAGCAGTTCGAGGTGCGCACGTACAAGCGTATGCTGGATATCGTCCAGCCGACGCCGCAGACGGTCGATGCGCTCATGAAGCTGGACCTCGCCGCTGGCGTTGACGTCGAGATCAAGCTCGCCTAAGGGCTGGCGCGGCGCGGTCGACCGGTAACGGTCCCGCGTCGTTCGACATTGGGATACCGCCGTCGGTGAAAACCGACGGGGCAGCGTCCCCCGTTACGCTTCCGCATTTGCAGGAGCACCAGCCCGGGACGGGGGCACGTTTCGTATTTACCGGGTTGAACCGACTCCATTCAGGGCCTTTGCCGGGGATGGGGTCAGGTGGACGCATCATGGAGCTCGCTCCGGAAATGGTCCGCAAGCCCCCGAGGAATAGTCCGACGGGGCCTCTGTCTAGGAAGGGACAAGATCATGCGTACTGGCGTGATCGCGAAGAAGATGGGGATGACCCGCCTGTTCCAGGAAGATGGTCGGCACGTGCCGGTCACTGTTCTGGCACTCGAAGGCAATCAGGTCGTTTCCGTTCGCGAAATGGATCGTGACGGCTACACCGCCGTCCAGCTTGGTGCAGGTGTCGCCAAGTCGAAGAATGTCGCAAAGCCGCAGCGCGGCCATTTCGGCAAGGCCGAAGTGGAGCCAAAGGCTGTCGTCCATGAGTTCCGCGTGAACGCAGACGGCCTGCTCGACGTCGGCGCCGAGATCTCGGCCGACCACTACGTCGCAGGCCAGATCGTCGATATCCAGGGCAAGACCCAGGGTAAGGGCTTCCAGGGCGGCATGAAGCGTTGGGGCTTCGGCGGTCTGCGGGCAACCCACGGCGTGTCGGTCTCGCACCGTTCGCTCGGTTCGACCGGTCAGCGCCAGGATCCGGGCAAGGTCTTCAAGAACAAGAAGATGGCTGGCCACATGGGTGACAAGTATCGCACCCAGCAGAACCTCGAGATCGTATCGACGGACGTCGAGCGTGGTCTCCTGTTCGTCAAGGGTTCGGTTCCTGGCTCCAAGGGCGGCTGGCTCTTCGTCAAGGACTCGGTGAAGGTCGCGCGCCACGCCGACGCACCGTTCCCCGCCGGTCTCAAGACCGCAAACAGCAACACCGCAGCAGACACGCCGGCCGAAACGACCGACGCACCTGCAGCCGACGGCCAGGAGGGCTGAGCGTGAAGATCAAGGTTTCATCTTTCGCCGGCACTGACGCAGCGGACATCGAGCTCAACGACGAGGTCTTCGGCCTCGATCCGCGCGCCGACATCCTGCACCGTGTCGTCACCTGGCAGCTCGAGAAGCGTCGCGAGACGGCTCGTGGCACCCGTGAGCGCGCAGACGTCGCACGCACCGGCAAGAAGTTCGGTCGCCAGAAGGGCGGCGGTACGGCTCGTCACGGCGATCGTCGCGCACCGGTGTTCATCGGTGGTGGTAAGGCACACGGCGCACGCGTTCGTGACTTCAACCCGTCGCTGAACAAGAAGGTTCGCTCGCTCGGCCTGCGGATGGCTCTTAGCAGCCACGCCAAGGCGGGCTCGCTGGTCATCATGGACAGCCTGGCTGTCGAGGGTGGCAAGACCAAGACGCTGCAGGGCGATCTGGCAAAGCTCGGCTTCGGCAAGCGTGCGCTCGTCATCGACGGCGACATGGTCGACACCAGCTTCGCATTCGCCGCGGGCAACCTGTACGAAGTGAACGTGATGCCGGCTGCCGGCGCGAACGTTTACGACATCCTGAAGCATGACACGCTGGTGCTGACGCGCGCCGCTGTCGAAAAGCTGGAGGCGCGCTTCCATGGCTAAGAAGCAGAAGGCGGGCATCGATAATCGTCATTACGACGTTATCCTGGCCCCGCACATCACCGAGAAGACGACGACTCTGTCGGAGTTCAACGCGGTTGTGTTCAAGGTATCGAACGATGCCACGAAGCCCGAGATCAAGGCGGCCGTCGAGGCGCTGTTCGACGTGAACGTCGTCGGCGTGAACACGCTCGTCCAGAAGGGCAAGACCAAGAAGTGGAAGGGCACGAACTACTCGCGCTCCGACATGAAAAAGGCAATCGTGACGTTGAAGGACGGTCAGTCCATCGACGTGACGACGGGGATCTGAGGCCATGGCACTCAAGCATTATAATCCGACATCGCCGGCACGCCGCGGTCTCATCCTGGTCGACAAGTCGTCGCTATGGAAGGGCCGCCCCGTCAAGGCGCTGACCGAAGGTAAGCACAAGACCGGCGGTCGTAACAACAAGGGCCATGTGACCTCGCGCGGCATCGCCGGCGGTCACAAGCAGAAGTACCGCTACATCGACTTCAAGCGTCGCAAGTGGGACGTCGAAGGCACCGTCGAGCGGATCGAGTATGATCCCAACCGCACCGCGTTCATCGCCCTGGTCAAGTACCCGGACGAGGAACTCGCCTACATCCTGGCGCCGCAGCGTCTGGCCGTCGGCGACAAGGTTCTCGCGGCCAAGAAGACCGACGTGAAGCCAGGCAATGCCATGGAACTCGGTCAGATGCCGGTCGGCACCATCGTCCACAACGTGGAGATGAAGCCGATGAAGGGTGGCCAGATCGCCCGTTCGGCCGGCACGTACGTGCAGGTCGTCGGTCGCGACAAGGGCATGGTGATGGTCCGCCTGAACTCGGGCGAGCAGCGCTACATCCGCAGCGATTGCATGGCGACGGTTGGCGCGGTTTCGAACCCCGACAACCAGAACCAGAACCTGGGCAAGGCAGGCCGTTCGCGCTGGATGGGTATCCGTCCTCTGACACGCGGCGTCGCCAAGAACCCGGTCGACCATCCGCACGGCGGTGGTGAAGGCCGTACCTCGGGTGGCCGTCATCCGGTTACGCCTTGGGGCAAGCCGACGAAGGGTGCGCGCACGCGTCATAACAAGTCGACCGACAAGATGATCATCCGGTCGCGTCATTCGACGAAGAGGAAGGGCTAACATGGCTCGTTCAGTCTGGAAGGGCCCCTTCGTGGACCTTCATCTGCTCAAGAAGGCAGAAACCGCCCAGGACACCAACGCGCGTTCGCCGATCAAGACTTGGTCGCGTCGCTCGACGATCCTGCCGTCGTTCGTGGGCCTCACGTTCAACGTCTATAACGGCCGCAAGTTCGTGCCCGTCTCGGTCAACGAAGACATGGTCGGCATGAAGCTCGGTGAGTTCGCGCCCACGCGCTACTTCCCTGGCCACTCCGCCGACAAGAAGGGCAAGCGCTGATGTCTAAGCAAGTCAGCCCGCGCAAGGTCGCGGACAACGAGGCGCTTTCGGTCGGTACGCAGATCCGTGGGTCCGCGCAGAAGCTCGGCCTCGTGGCTGCGCTGATCCGTGGCAAGAAGGTCGGCGATGCGATGAACATCCTCGCCTTCTCGACCAAGGGCATGGCGATCGAAGCGCGCAAGGTGCTGGCCTCGGCCATCGCCAACGCCGAGAACAACCATAACCTCGACGTCGACGCACTCGTCGTCGCCGAGGCTTCGGTCGGCAAGTCGATCACGATGAAGCGCTTCGCCACCCGCGGCCGCGGCAAGTCGACCCGCATCCTCAAGCCATTCAGCCGTCTGCGCATCGTCGTGCGCGAGCAGGAAGAAGCATAATGGGTCAGAAGAGCAACCCCATCGGTCTGCGTCTGCAGATCAACCGTACCTGGGATAGCCGCTGGTACGCCGAAGGCGCCGACTATGGTCGGCTCTTGCTCGAGGATCTCAAGATCCGTGCATTCATCATGAAGACGCTGCCGCAGGCCGCGATCTCCAAGGTGGTCATCGAGCGTCCGGCCAAGCTGGCCCGTATCTCCATCTTCGCTGCACGCCCCGGCGTGATCATCGGCAAGAAGGGTGCGGACATCGAGAAGCTGCGTTCGACGATCGGCAAGATGACGTCGTCGACCGTGTCGCTGAACATCGTCGAGATCCGCAAGCCGGAAGTCGATGCGCGTCTCGTCGCGCAGGGCATCGCCGATCAGCTCGAGCGTCGTATCGCCTTCCGTCGCGCCATGAAGCGTGCGGTCCAGTCGGCGATGCGTCTCGGTGCCGAGGGCATCCGGGTGAACTGCGGTGGCCGTCTTGGCGGTGCCGAGATCGCACGGTCGGAGAGCTATCGTGAGGGTCGGGTTCCGTTGCACACGCTGCGCGCGAACATCGATTATGCCGAGGCTACGGCGCACACGTCCTACGGCGTTTGCGGCGTGAAGGTCTGGGTCTTCAAGGGCGAGATTCTCGGCAACGATCCGACGTCGTACGACCGCATCATGATGGAGGCTCAGACCTCCGGCGTGCGGCCGCAGCGCGACGATCGTCGCTAAGGGGCAGGAACAGACATGCTGCAACCAAAAAAGACCAAGTTCCGGAAGGCCTTCAAGGGCAAGATTTCGGGCGATGCCAAGAGTGGCTTCTCGCTCAATTTCGGCTCCTACGGCCTCAAGGCGATGGAACCCGACCGGATCACCGCACGCCAGATCGAGGCGGCCCGCCGCGCGATCACGCGTCACATGAAGCGCCAGGGGCGTTTGTGGATCCGCATCTTCCCAGACCTCCCGGTCTCGGGAAAGCCAGCAGAAGTCCGCATGGGTAAGGGCAAGGGCGCGCCGGAATACTGGGCCGCTCGCGTCAAGCCGGGTCGGATCCTGTTCGAGCTCGACGGCGTCGACGGCAAGATCGCCGCCGAGGCGTTCGAGCGGGCGGCCATGAAGCTGCCGATCAAGGTAAAGGTCGTTGCCCGCCTGGGCGACACCTCGCATCTGGGAGGCGAGTAAGATCATGGCTCGTATCGACGACATGAAGACCAAGAGCGACGACCAGCTGTCGGAGTCGCTCGGCGAACTGAAGCGCGAGCAGTTCAACCTGCGCTTCCAGGCCGCCACGAACCAGCTCGAAAAGCCGAGCCGCGTTCGTGAGGTCCGCCGCGACATCGCTCGCATCAAGACCCTGCAGGCTCAGCGCACCAGCGCTGAAGCCGCGAAGTAAGGAACGTATCATGCCGAAGCGCGTGCTGACCGGTCTGGTCGTGTCCGACAAGGGCGACAAGACGGTGGTCGTGAACGTCGAGCGTAAGGTGAAGCACCCGCTCTACGGGAAGATCATCCGTCGCTCGAAGAAGTATCATGCTCATGACGAGAGCAACGAGTTCAAGCAGGGCGAGACCGTGCGGATCGAAGAGACCGCACCGATCTCCAAGCTGAAGACCTGGAAGGTGATCGAGCGGGTCAACACCCACGCGACGCCGGAGCGGGCTTCGGCCGAGGGCTGAACTGGTACGCTCCAAACCCCGTCATCCCAGCAAACGCTGGGATCTCGTGGTAAGGGGCGATCGGCTCGAACCGGTTCCCGTCATCCTGTCGAAAGTCAGGATCCAGAGCCAGGAGCGTGACGCTTCATAACTCTGGATCCCAGCTTTCGCTGGGATGACGGTTTACATTGGAACCTTGTGTTCCATCGACGGAACGGCTAAGCGGCCGCTCCTCCCCGTTGCGGTTCGTCCGTGGCGGGGTGATTTTTTAGGCGGGGTTCGGTCGGTATCGACCCCAGAGACAGAGAAGGGATACGGATCCATGATCCAGATGCAGTCCAATCTCGACGTCGCTGACAACAGCGGCGCGAAGCGGGTGCAGTGCATCAAGGTGCTTGGGGGTTCCAAGCGTCGTGTTGCAGGCGTTGGCGACATCATCGTCGTCAGCATCAAGGAAGCGCAGCCACGTGGCCGTGTGAAGAAGGGCGACGTTCACCGCGCGGTGATCGTGCGTACCGCCAAGGATATCCGCCGTGCAGACGGTACGGTCATCCGCTTCGACGGCAACGCCGCGGTGCTGGTCAACAAGAACGAGGAGCCGATCGGCACCCGTATCTTCGGCCCAGTCGTTCGCGAGCTGCGCGGCAAGAAGCACATGAAGATCATCAGCCTCGCGCCGGAGGTGCTGTAATGGCGTCGCAGCGTATCAAGAAGGGTGACAAGGTCATCGTCCTGTCCGGCAAGGACAAGGGCAAGACCGGTGAAGTCACCGTCTCCATGCCGAAGACCGACAAGGTCGTCGTGTCGGGCGTCAACATCGCCGTGCGCCACACCAAGCCGACTCAGGGTGACCCGCAGGGTGGCCTGATCCGCAAGGAAGCACCGATGCACGTTTCGAAGGTCGCGCACGTGACCGCCGACGGCAAGCCGACCCGCGTCCGCTTCGAGGAGCAGGACGGCAAGAAGGTCCGGGTCGCCGTCAAGACCGGGGAGAAGATCAATGGTTGATCAGAACACTGGCGAGCAGGCCGGCACCGAGGCCGTCTACGTTGCGCGGATGCGCAAGCTGTACGACGAGACGATCATCAAGGCGATGACCGAGAAGTTCGGTTACAAGAACGTCATGGAGATCCCGCGGCTCGACAAGATCGTGCTGAACATGGGCGTCGGCGAAGCCACGCAGGACAAGAAGAAGGTCGACCAGGCTGCTTCCGAAATGGAGCTGATCGCCGGCCAGAAGCCTGTCGTGACGAAGGCCAAGAAGTCGATCGCGCAGTTCAAGCTGCGTGAAGGCATGCCGATCGGCGTGAAGGTCACCCTTCGCCGCGAGCGCATGTACGAGTTTCTCGACCGTTTCATCACGATCGCTCTTCCTCGCGTCCGCGATTTCCGCGGGCTCAACCCGAAGAGCTTCGATGGCCGTGGCAACTATGCCTGCGGTATCAAGGAGCAGATCGTGTTCCCAGAAATCAGCTATGACCGGGTCGACAAGGTCCGCGGCATGGATGTGATCGTGACGACGACCGCAAAGACCGACGACGAGGCTCGCGAGCTTCTTCGTCTGTTCGGTTTTCCGTTCCCGATCGAAGACGACGCTGCCGACGAGAAGAAGGCAGCGTAAGAGATTCCCTCTCCCCTCGGGGAGAGGGTTGGGGTGAGGGGGAGTGAGTCTCCCTCACCCCGCCCGAAAACTGGAGGCGCGGTCCTGCTGGGCTGCCCCTCACCCCGACCCTCTCCCCGGAGGGGCGAGGGGGCAGAAGAAAGAAAGAACTTAAGTCGATGGCGAAACTGAGTTCAGTCAACAAGAACGAGCGCCGCAAGCGCATGGTCAAGCAGTATGCCCCGAAGTACGCGGCACTGAAGGCGATCGCAGCGGACAAGACGCTCGATGACGGTGAGCGTCTGATCGCTCGCCTCAAGATGGCGGCACTGCCGCGCAACGCGAACCCGACCCGCATCCGTAACCGGTGCGAGCTGACCGGTCGCCCGCGCGCCTATTACCGCAAGTTCCGGCTCTGCCGTATTCAGCTGCGCGATCTGGCCAACAAGGGCCTCATCCCCGGCGTCACGAAGTCGAGCTGGTAAGGACTAAATCATGGCAGTGACCGATCCCCTGGGTGATTTGCTCACCCGTATCCGTAATGGCCAGCGCGCGAAGAAGGACTCCGTCCTCACGCCGGCGTCGAAGCTGCGCGTCCGCGTGCTCGACGTTCTGCAGCGCGAAGGCTATATCCGTGGCTATAGCGAAGAGCAGATGGGCCCCGCGGCCGGCCTTCGCATCGAGCTGAAGTATTTCGAGGGCCAGCCTGCGATCAAGCATGTCGCGCGCGTCTCGAAGCCCGGCCGTCGCGTCTATTCGGGCTCGCAGGAACTCCCGCGCGTCCGTAATGGCCTCGGCATCACCATCGTCTCGACGCCCCGCGGCGTGCTTTCGGATTCCGAAGCACGTGAGCAGAACGTCGGCGGCGAAGTCCTCGCGGAGGTGTTCTGATGAGCCGCATTGGTAAGAAGCCGGTCACCGTACCGGCGGGCATCACGCCGACCATCGAGAACAAGCAGCTGACGATGAAGGGCCCCAAGGGTACCCTCAAGATGCCGCTTCGCGACGAGATCAGCTACACGATCGAAGACGGCGGCATTTCGGTGCAGCCGGCCAACGACACCAAGCGCGCGCGCGCGTTCTGGGGCATGCAGCGGACCATGGTGCAGAACCTGGTCACCGGCGTGTCGGAAGGCTTCACCAAGAAGCTGCTGATCACCGGCGTCGGCTATCGTGCCGCAGCGCAGGGTCGCAACCTTAAGCTGCAGCTCGGCTACAGCCATGACGTCAACATCGACGTGCCGGAGGGGATCGAAGTCAAGACTCCCGACAACACGACGATCGAGATCTCGGGTTCGGACAAGCAGATGGTCGGTCAGCTGGCCGCGGAAATTCGTCAGTGGCGCAAGCCCGAGCCTTACAAGGGCAAGGGTATCAAGTACGACGGCGAGTTCATCTTCCGCAAGGAAGGGAAGAAGAAGTAATGACCAAGGGACTTTCTCTTTTCGCCAAGCGGCGTCGCCGCAACCGTACCGCGCTCCGCGCACGTGCAGGCACCCGTCCGCGGTTGTCGGTGCATCGCTCGGGCAAGCACATCTATGCCCAGGTGATCGACGATGCCGCTGGCACGACGGTCGCATCGGCCTCGACGCTGGAGAAGGACGTGCGCGGCACGTCCGGCGCCAACATCGACGCGGCGACTTCGGTCGGCAAGCGCGTCGCCGAGGCTGCCAAGGCAGCGGGCGTGACCCAGGTCGTGTTCGATCGCGGCGGCTTCCTCTACCACGGTCGCGTGAAGGCTCTTGCCGATGCCGCGCGCGAAGCCGGATTGGAGTTCTAAGACATGGCTGACGAAAACAACACGCCGGCAGCAGTAATCGCTCCCGAGACGACCGCACAGGACGTCACGGCTCAGAATGTCCCGCAGAGCACTGGCTACCAGGGCAGCAACGGTGGCGGTCGCGGTCGCGGCGGCGGCGGCGGCGGCGGTGGTCGTGGTGGCCCCGGTGGCAACCGCAGCGGTGGCCCAGGCGGCAACCGCGGTGGTCGTGACGGCGGTCGCGGTCGCGACAATCGTGGCGGTCGTCCGGGTGCGGACGATGGCGGCGAAGAGCTGATCGAGAAGCTGGTGCACATCAACCGCGTCTCGAAGACGGTCAAGGGCGGTAAGCGCTTCGGCTTCGCAGCGCTCGTCGTGGTCGGCGACGGCAAGGGTCGTGCAGGCTTCGGTCATGGCAAGGCACGCGAAGTGCCGGAAGCCATCTCGAAGGCGACGGCTGCTGCCAAGAAGAAGATGGTTCGCGTTCCGTTGAAGGACGGTCGCACGCTGCATCATGACGGCAACGGCCACTTCGGTGCCGGCAAGGTCACGCTGCGGTCGGCGCCTCAGGGTACGGGCATCATCGCCGGTGGCCCGATGCGCGCCGTCTTCGAATCGCTGGGCGTTGCGGACGTTGTGACCAAGTCGGTCGGCACGTCGAACCCCTACAACATGATCCGCGCCACGTTCGAGGCCCTTGGCGAGCAGACCTCGCCCAAGGCCGTCGCACAACGTCGCGGCAAGAAGATCGCCGACCTGCTCGGCCATGGTGGTTCCAAGACCGCCGAGGCCGATGCAGCTGCGATCACGGAGTAAGCGATCATGGCAACCATCAAGATCACGCAGACCGGTTCGCCGATCCGCCGCGAGAAGGACCAGCGCGCAACGCTGATCGGTCTCGGCCTGAACAAGATGCACAAGACCCGCGAGCTGGAAGACAGCCCAGAGGTCCGCGGCATGATCCGCAAGGTGCAGCACATGGTCTCGGTCGAAGGCTGAGCCTTCACGACCCACGTGACAAATACGGGGAAGGGGGCTAACGGCCCCCTTTCTTATTACAGATTCTAATCCAACCAGCGCGTAACAAGCGAAAGCGAGTGCATTACCATGAAGCTCAACGAACTCCGCGATAACCAGGGTGCCCGTAAGTCCAAGATGCGCGTCGGACGCGGCATCGGCTCGGGCAAGGGCAAGACCGGCGGCCGCGGCCAGAAGGGTCAGAAGAGCCGCGAGGGCGTGTCCATCGCCGGCTTCGAAGGCGGCCAGATGCCACTCCACATGCGTCTGCCTAAGCGCGGCTTCAACAACATCTTCCGCAAGGACTTCGCAGAGGTCAACCTCGGCGCGATCCAGCTCGCGGTCGACGCCGGCAAGATCGAGGCTAACGCCACGCTCGACCACGACGCGCTGAAGGCCGCTGGCCTGGCACGCGGCGGCAAGGACGGCGTCCGCCTCCTCGCCAAGGGCGAGCTGACCACGGTCCTCTCGTTCACCGTCGACGGCGCGTCGAAGGGCGCGATCGAAGCGGTCGAGAAGATCGGCGGCAAGGTCGAGGTGATCCACTTCGTGCCAGCAGCCGAGAAGGCTGCCGCCAAGAAGGGTGTGAAGTACAAGGAGCGTGCGGCGCATAAGGCGTCGTTCAAGGCTTAAGCCGAACGGAAGGGGGCGGGTGCAGATGCGCCGGCCCCCTTTTTATTTGCCTGACTTAGCGTCTTCTCGCCGCCGACTTCCTGTCGATCCCTATCAGGGACCTCTCTTCCTCCGTTCGCCCTGAGCGAAGTAGAAGGGTGCCTCACTTGGGGCAATGTCCTTCGACTTCGCTCAGGACGAACGGGACAGGGGGCGACCGGAATTCGTCTAGGCATTAGACAAGCGCGCTCCTGCGCCTATATGAGCGGCGGGGGCGGTCACAACGCATCCCGCCTTCTTTGTTTCCAGGACGATCACACGCATGGCATCCGCAGCCGACCAGATGGCGCAAAGCATCAGCCTTTCGAAATTCGCGAAGGCGACCGACCTCAAGAAGCGGTTGTGGTTCACGATCGGTGCGCTGATCATTTTCCGCCTGCTCAGCTATGTTCCGCTGCCGGGTGTCGACCCGACCGCGCTCGGCCTGCTCTCGCAGCAGACGCAGGGTGGCGTGCTCGATTTCTTCAACACCTTCTCGGGTGGTTCGCTCAGCCGCATGTCGCTGATCGCGCTCGGCGTGATGCCCTACATCACCGCCTCGATCGTGGTGCAGCTCGCGACCTCGCTGTCGCCGACGCTCGCCGCAATCAAGAAGGACGGCGAATCGGGCCGCAAGCGTCTCAACCAGTACACGCGCTACGGCACCGTTGGCCTGACCGCGGTGCAGGGCTATTTCATCGCCGTCGGCCTTGAGACGCTCGGCGCGGCACAGGGCATCCAGGCAGTCATCGAGCCCGGCATGATGTTCCGCGTCGCTGCGGTCATCTCGCTGATCGGCGGTACGATGTTCCTGATGTGGCTCGGCGAGCAGATCACCAGCCGCGGCATCGGCAACGGCGTCTCGCTGATCATCATGGCCGGCATCGTCGCGCATCTCCCCGTCACGCTCGTCAACCTGCTCGAAGGCGGCCGTTCGGGCTCGCTCGATCCGATCAAGCTGATCGGTATCGTCGTCGCGGTGGTCGTTCTGATTCTCTTCATCTGCTTCATGGAGCGCGCGCAGCGCCGCATCCTGATCCAGTATCCCAAGCGCCAGACGCAGCGCGGCATGCAGGCCGATCGCAGCCATCTGCCGCTGAAGATCAACACCGCGGGCGTGATCCCGCCGATCTTCGCGTCGTCGCTGCTGCTGATGCCGCTGACGATCTCGCAGTTCGCCGGCCAGCGCGTCGCTGGTGAGTCCAAGTGGGGTGATTTCATCATCACGCTCAACCAGTATCTGCAGCACGGCTCGCCTGTGTACATGTTGCTGTACGGCGCCGGCATCATCTTCTTCTCGTTCTTCTACACCGCGGTCGTCTTCAACCCCGAAGAAACCGCTGACAACCTGAAGCGCAATGGCGGGTTCATCCCCGGCATCCGCCCGGGCAAGAACACCGAGAACTACTTCGATTACGTGCTGACGCGCATCACCGTCATCGGTGCGGCGTATCTGACGATCATCTGCCTGTTGCCCGAATATCTGGTGACCGCGTTGCAGATCCCGTTCTACCTCGGTGGCACCAGCCTGCTGATCGTCGTCAACGTGACGATGGACACGGTGACGCAGATCCAGTCGCATCTGCTGGCGCACCAGTATGGCGACCTGATCAAGAAGGCGAAGCTCAAGGGCAATCGACTTCGCTAAGCCGCGCGTCTAACGCGGTAAAAATCCTGCACGAACGAGGGGAGTGCGTTTCGTGAATATCATCCTTCTTGGACCGCCTGGCGCGGGCAAGGGCACGCAAGCCGCCACGCTCGTCAGCGAGCGCGGCATGGTGCAGCTTTCGACCGGCGACATGCTGCGTGCAGCGGTCGCCGTCGGAACGCCGGTCGGCCTTCAGGCGAAGTCGGTGATGGAATCGGGCGGTCTCGTGTCTGACGAGATCGTGTCTGGCATCATCGGCGAGCGTCTCGACCAGCCGGACACCGCGAACGGCGTCATCTTCGATGGCTATCCGCGTACGGCCGCTCAAGCCGAGGCGCTCGACGGCTTGCTCGCCGATCGTGGTAGGACGCTCGATTACGTGATCGAACTCGGCGTAGACGAGGCCGCGCTGATCGACCGCGTCGTTGGGCGCTATACCTGTGCCAAGTGCGGCACAGGGTATCACGATCGCTACAAGAAGCCGGTCGTGGCGGGCGTCTGCGACGTCTGCGGCTCGACCGAGTTCAAGCGCCGTCCTGACGACAACGCAGAGACAGTCCACAACCGCATGGCCGAATACCGCGCGAAGACCGCCCCGATCCTGCCGATTTACGATGCACGCGGCCTGGTCCACCGCGTCGATGGCATGGCGGATATCGCACACGTTGGTGCCGCGATCTCGGCGATCCTCGACGGTAAGTAAGCTTAGATAATCGTAGGTAAGTATGTTCTCCCGCGAAGGCGGGAGCCCAGTCTGGGCTCCCGCCTTCGCGGGAGAACAAGATGGGGACTGCGACGACATTACGTCTCTCAGTTCCCCCCCCCACCCTCCGTCATCCCGGCGAACGCCGGGACCCACGGATACGGCGGACCGGGCGATAGCGTACGACCACCACCAACTCCCCAACCATGGGTCCCGGCGTTCGCCGGGATGACGGAAAGGGGGATGGGCCCACTTTTTTTCATCGTGATAGCTCGCTCAATCATCGGGAGCCGACTCGTGATGCATGCTTCCCAGCGAGCATCTCGCCCCCCCCCATCAACATGACGAAATTGTCACCCGTCAGTCATCGCGCTGACCCCCTCCCGATCCTAGAACCGACCCGTGCCAGCAACGGCCGCGCGAGTTTCCAGAGATCGGTGCCCGTCACTCCCGGGGGTACCGTGGGGGCCGGTGGGAAGACTTCTTTCCGCCGGCCTTTCCGTTTATGAGGGTCGGCGACAGTGACCGAATTCGGTGGCAGGGAAGGTGATACCGCGTTGAGCCGCAAGATTTTGATCGTCGAGGACGATGCGTCGACCTCCGCCTATCTTGTCAAGGGTCTAGCGGAAGCCGGCCATGCGATCGAAGCCTGTGCGGACGGCCGCGATGGCCTGTTCCTGGCGAGCGAAGGCATTTTCGACCTTATCATAGCCGATCGCATGCTGCCCGGGCTGGATGGTTTGTCGATGGTCAGCGCGATCCGCGCCGCCGGCATCGCCACCCCGGTGTTGATCCTGTCGGCGCTCGCGGCGGTCGACGACCGCGTCGATGGTCTCAGGGCCGGCGCCGACGACTATCTCTGCAAACCCTTCTCGTTCGCCGAGCTGTCCGCGCGAATCGAGGCGCTGGTCCGGCGCTCCGACCGCGCTGCCACCGAACCGCAAAAGACCAAGCTTTCGGTTGGCGACCTCGAAATCGATCTTCTCGCCCGCGCCGTCTCGCGGGCCGGCCGCTCGATCCCGCTCGGCGCGCGCGAATTCAACCTGCTCGAATTCCTCGCCCGCCACGCCGGCCAGGTCGTGACTCGCACGATGATGCTCGAGAAGATCTGGAACTATCATTTCGATCCGGGTTCGAACGTGGTCGACGTCCATATCGGCCGCCTCCGCCGCAAGCTCGAGGACGGCTTCCCCACGCCGATCCTGCACACCGTGCGCGGGGCAGGATACCGGCTCGCCGTCGAAGGCTGATCGGGGGTGGCGATCCGCCTTTCGGTAACCGCGCGGATTGCGCTTCTGTCGATCGCGCTGGCGCTTGTGTCCAACCTCGCGCTGGTCGGATTCGTCTGGAAGACCACGAGCGCCGATGCGATCGATGCGATCCGCCGCGAAACGACTGAGCAATCGGAAGCCTTGCGCGCGGTCTGGCGCAGCGGTGGCCTCCCCGCAATCCGCCAGGCGATCGGCAGCGCGGTAGTCCCCGGCGACGTCTCGCTCGTTCTCGCGGTAGTCGATCCGAAGGGCAGGGCGGTGGTCGGCATCGCCCCCGAACGCCTGGCGGTGCCTCTCCGCGTCACGCAGTTCCGTATCGCACGACTCGGCGCGGACGAACTCTGGTCGGCGCGCGAGACCGGGTACGCACTGCACCCGCTCGGCACCTACTGGCTTCTCACCGGCCGCAACCTCGACCTGATCGCCGCGGAGGAACGCGCGATTGAGCGAGCCCTCGCGGTTGCGGTTTTTCTTTCGCTGGCGTTGGGCGTGCTCGGCGGCCTCGTCCTGACGCGGTATGTCGGCCGCCGGCTCGACGGTATCGCCAAGGCGATCGAGGCAGCCGGCGAGGGCGATCTGTCACGCCGCGTCGACATGATCGCTGGGGGCGGCGATGCGTTTGATCGGTTGGCGGCTCGCCTGAACGTCATGCTCGGCAAGCTCGAAGGTGTGATGGCGGAGCTGCGGATCGTTACCGACAGCCTCGCGCATGATCTTCGCTCGCCGCTCGCCCGCCTTCGGACCAAGACCGAGCAGGCGGTATTGATCGCCGATCCCGATGCGCGCGAGGCCGCTCTCGGGGGCTTGCTGGTCGAAACCGATCTCGTCATGCGGATGCTGACGATGGTGATCGAGATCAGCCGCTCGGGCTCGGTCTCGCGGGATCGCTTCATCGAGGTGTCGCCAGCGAACCTGCTGGAGGAGATCGGCGAGCTTTACGCGCCCGTCGCGGAGGACGCCGGGCTCGTCTTCACGATTGCGATCGACGATCGGCCGCCGCCCATGAAGCTTCACCGCGAACTGATCAGCCAGGCGATCACGAATTTGATCGACAACGCGCTCCGCCACGGTGCCGGCGGGGGTGAGGTTACGCTGCGGATCGTCCATCAGACCGACGGCGTCGCGATCCAGGTCGAGGACCGCGGCCCCGGCATCGCTGCCGCTGATCGTGCACAGGCGCTGAAGCGCTTCGGCCGCCTCGACAGTGCCCGCTCCACGCCCGGTGCAGGCCTTGGTATGGCGCTCATCGAAGCCGTCGCGCGCCTTCACGACGGCCGTTTCGAACTCGCCGACAACGCCCCCGGCCTGATCGCGCGCGTAGTGCTGCCAATCTGATCCTCCCCCGCAAGGGGGAGGTGGCTGGCGCTTGCCAGACGGAGGGGAAGGATTGGGTAACGTCGGCTCCATGTCCCCCCTTCTGTCGCTTCGTACCACCTCCCCTTGGCGGGGGAGGATCGTCTGCGGCAATCGGTTGACCCCAACGGCCTCCGCGGCGATGCCGTGCACATGACGACACTCGCCTCCAACCGCCGTATCCTCGCCGCCAGCCTGGTCGGCACCGCGGTCGAGTTCTACGATTTCTACATCTACGCGACCGCCGCCGCGCTCGTGTTCGGCCCGCTGTTCTTCGCCGGGCAATCCGACTCGGCGCAATTACTCCTCAGCTACGCGACATTCGGGCTAGCCTTCGTCGCGCGGCCAGTCGGCGCGGTCGTGTTCGGACACTTCGGCGACCGCGTCGGGCGGAAGTCCACCTTGGTTGCGTCGCTGTTGCTGATGGGAGGATCGACCGTCGGGATCGCGTTCTTGCCGACCTACGCACAAGTCGGCTGGATCGCGCCGGCGTTGCTGTGCCTGATGCGGCTGGGGCAGGGGCTGGGCCTCGGCGGCGAATGGGGCGGGGCGGCATTGCTCGCGGTCGAGAACGCGCCGCCGCACCGCAAGAACACCTGGGGGATGTTCCCGCCGCTCGGGGCGCCAGTGGGCTTCCTCGCCGCCAACGGGCTGTTCCTGATCATCGGGCTCGTGCTCGACGATGCGCAGTTCCTTGCCTGGGGCTGGCGGATTCCGTTCCTGCTGAGCGCGATCCTGGTGGGGCTCGGTCTATGGGTACGGCTTAAGCTGACCGAGACGCCCGCCTTTCTCGAAGCCGAAGCGACCGAGGCGCTGCCCAAGGTGCCGATCGCAACGCTCCTTACGAAGCATCTGCGCGCGACGCTGGCAGGCACGTTCGGCGTCATCGCATGCTTTGCGCTGTTCTACCTCGCGACCGCATTCGCGCTCGGCTACGGCACCAAGACGCTCGGCTATTCGCGCGAGGCATTCCTGTCGGTCGAACTCGTCGCGATCTGGTTTCTCGCGGGTGGCGTGATCGTGGCCAGCGTGCTGGCGGACCGGCATTCCGCCGCGCGGATGCTCGCGATCGGGTTTGCCGGGTGTATTGGCGTCGGCGCGCTGATGGGGCCGATGCTGGGCTCGGGATCTCTGTTCACGGTGTGGCTGTGGCTGTCGGGCGCGCTGTTCGTGATGGGGTTCGCCTACGGCCCGCTCGGCGGATGGCTGCCGAGCCTGTTTCCGGCGGGGGTGCGCTACACCGGCGTGTCGATGACGTTCAATCTTGGCGGTGTGCTCGGCGGTGCGCTCGCGCCAATCGTGGCGGAGGCGCTGGCGCCGCGCGGGTTGTGGCTGGTCGGCGGGTATCTGATGGCGGCGGGGGTGCTGAGTTTGGGTGGCCTGCTGATTCTAGGCCGCACCGCCACCGCCAAACGATAGTATGTTCTCCCGCCTGCGCGGGAGAACATTTTAGGCGGGTCGAAGCAGCGTGAGCCGCGCCTTGCCGTGGACGCGCGTGGCGTCGACCTCGAAGCCCGCCAGCTCGACGACCTCCGCCTTTGCCGTCTCCAGGCTGATCCACGTCGCCGGCCCGAACCAACCCAGCCGCGACAGCTTGTCGAGCGCAACCAGCCCAGCACCGGTGTTGTACGGCGGATCCATCAGGATCACGTCGAGCGGCGCCGGTGCGGGTCCGAGCGCCATCACCGAGGTGGCGCGGACGTCGCCGCGGATCTCCAGCTTGGCGAGGTTGGCCTTCAGCGCATCGACCGCCAGCTTGTCCGATTCGACGAACATGCACGTCGCCGCCCCGCGCGACAGCGCCTCGATCCCGAGCGCCCCGGAGCCTGCGAACAGATCGGCGACCGCCAACCCCTCGAAACTCCCGACCCGGCTCGTCAGCATCGAGAACAATGTCTCGCGCATCCGGTCCGCCGTGGGACGGGTGGAGTCACCCTTGGGTGCGACGATCGGGCGACCGCGCCATTGGCCTGCGATGATACGCATCAGCGCTTTCCTCCACGTGGTGCACGGGGCGGATGACCGCGCCCTCCCGACGGACCCTTGCCGGGTGCGGTCGGACGACTGCCACGTTCGGGGCGGGCAGGCGCCTCGCGCACGGGCCGCGGCTCGGCCCCCGGACGCCCGGCGGCACTGCGAGCGGCCCGCTTGTCGAGCGAACCGCGTCCCCGCGAATCATCCGCCTGCGGACGGAAGCCCCGCGGTTGCTCCTGACGTTGCACGGTACCGCCCGCACCGACGCGAGACGGCGTAGCGCGTTCCCGCGGCGGCTTGGCAGCACGGAAGTGCTTGATCTTCGGGCTCGTGCTCAGTTCCTCACCGCGATCCGCACGCTCCTGCCGCACATAGGGCTTGGACGTCTCGCCACTCGTGGGCCGGGCATGATGCGTCCCCGTCGGCCGAGCGGCATTGCGTGCATCCGGCCGCGCCCAGGGATCGTTCACGTCGCCGCGCTGCATGGCGGCCGTCGGCCGGATCCGCTCCGGTCGAGCCGGCCGCGAAGGCCGATCGGTCGGTGCCGCACCACTCGAAAAGCCCGAGTTCGCCGGCGCCGCATACGGACTGCGAACCGGACTGCGCGCACCACCGGCAGCAGGCCGCGCACCTGAAACCGGACGCGCACCCGGCACCGGACGCGACGTGAGAGCGGGTCGCGGCGCATTGCTGCCCCGCTGACTCGACCGTGCGCCGATCCCGGCCCCGGCACCCGCACTTGCGCTGATACCGATATTCGCGCGCGCGCCCGGACCTTCGGGCTTGCCCTTCGCTAGCTCCTTCTGGAACGCGACGACGTCGTGCTGCAGCACCTCGCCGATCTGCCCCGGCGCAAGATCGCCGAGCACGAACGGACCATAGCGCGTCCGGATCAGCCGCGAGACCTGGAGCCCGAGATGCTCCAGAACCCGGCGGACTTCTCGGTTCTTGCCCTCGGTCAGGATCATCTCGATCCACACGTTCGCGCCGGTACGCCGCTCGATATTGGCGTTGATCGACCCGTAGCGGACGCCCTCGATCTCGATCCCCTCGATCAGTTCCTCGAGCTGCGGCTGCGTGATGTTACCGTAGGCGCGCGCGCGATAGGCACGCTCGACACCCGTCGCGGGCAGTTCTAGCTGGCGCTTGAGCCCACCGTCGGTGGTCATCAGCAACAGCCCCTCGGTGTTGAGATCGAGGCGGCCGACCGGGACCAGCCGCGGCAATTCGCGCGGCAGGCGATCGTAGATCGTCGTACGCCCGGCCGGATCGCGCTCGGTGACGAGCAGCCCGGTCGGCTTGTGATACAGAAACAGCCGCGCGGCGCTCGGCGCCTCGACCGGATCGCCATCGACCGTGACGCCGTTGAGATTGCGGAGAATCGTCGCGGGTGTGTCGAGAATGCTGCCGTTGAGCGCAACGCGCCCCTCGGTGATCATCCGCTCGATATCGCGGCGCGAAGCGATCCCGGCGCGGGCGAGCAGCTTGGCGATACGGTCGCCCTTGATCGGTGAAGCACTGGCTTCGGGGGAGGTTGCAGGCGCGTCGTTCGACGGGCTGGCAGTCGGGTTATCGTCTTTTGAAGTCGTCATGGCGCGGCTGATACTATGGATCGGCGTCCAGCGCGAAAATATTTGCGACCGTTCGCCGGTAGGCGCGTTAGGACACGCAAGCGTAACGACGATGTGAGCGCACTCGGGGGCCTTTCGGCGATGTTGTTCGGGAAGAAAAAGCGGCAGATCGTCCGGCTCCTCGTGGTCGAGGACGAACCGCTGGTTGCGTTCGACACCGAATATTTCCTCACCGACGCGAAGTTCACGATCGTCGCCACGATCGACCGGGTTGCGGACGGGCTGTCGATCCTCGCGAGCGAGACGGAGATCGACCTGGTGCTGGTCGACGTCAACCTTGCGGACGGCTCGGGCATAGACGTCGCGCGCGCCGCGCATGCTCGCGGCGTGCCGGTGATGTTCGTGACGGGCAGTTGCCCCGTCGAAGCGACCACGCTCGCCGCCGGCTGCATGGCCAAGCCATATATGCCGCGCGACCTGATCGCCGCGATCGAGGCGATCGAGGCGATGCTCGGTGGCAACGAGCCGAAGCGCGTCCCGTCGGGCTTCACGCTGTTTCCGCAGGCGGCGTGACACCGTCCCCAGTCCATCGCCTGACGGGTAGCGCATCGCCGATTTGCCGTTAGGGTCCTCCCGAGCAATTGGGAGCGCGAGTACGATGGACGGAACCGAAGGCAAGCGCTGGAGCGACGGCTTCCGACCTTATGTCGAGAAAGCGCCGCTGGCAGCGCTGGCGCTTGGGATATCGTCCGGCTTTCCGTATGCGATGATCGGGGCGACGCTGACGACGCGGCTGGCGGCCAGCGGGATCGACAAGAAGACGGTGACGGCGTTCAGTCTTGCTTTCCTCGTCTACAACCTGAAATTCCTGTGGGCTTGGGTAGTCGATGGCGTCCGCTTGCCGGTCATCGGGAGACTGGGGCAGCGCGTGTCCTGGCTGATCGTGACGGCCGCGCTCGTCGCCGCGGCGGTAATCCATCTCGCCTTGATCGATCCCGCGGCAAGCATTGCGGCGACGGCGACCGCGGCGATCCTGGTCGGTGCGGCGGGCGCGACGTTCGACGTGGTTATCGACGCATTCCGGATCGAGACGCTCGAGCCGCGCCAATTGGGCGTCGGTTCGGGCATGAGCCAATATGGCTGGCGGATCGGTTCGGCGGGGTCAGGCGCGTTGGCGCTTGTCGTGGCCGAGCGCGCCGGCTGGAACGCAGCCTATCTCGCGTGCGTCGTATTTGCGTTGCCCGCGGTATTGGCGGGATTAGTGTTGGGTGAGCCCGAACGCCGCCGTCCGCCGATCGAACGCCGCGGCCTTACTGAAGGACTGCGGGCGATCTGGGGCCCGTTCGTCCAGTTCTTTTCGCGCGAAGGGGCGTTCGTCGTCCTGGCCTTCATTCTTATCTTCAAGGTTGGTGACACGCTCGCCAATCTGACGCTGCGGTTGCTGTTCGACGACCTCGGCTTCACCGGCGACGAGATCGCGTTCTACGACGTCGGGATCGGCTTCATCGCGTATCTGGTCGGCATCTTCATCGGCGGCATCCTGTATGCGCGCATGGGAATGAAGCGATCCGTCTTGCTGTCGCTCGTCCTCATGGGCGTATCGAACCTGTCATTCGCGGCACTTGCGGCGGCGGGGCATTCGAACCTCGGCATGGCCGCTGCAATCGGCTTCGAGAATGCCGCGAGTGGCTTTGGCGGCGTGGTCGTGATCGCGTATTTTTCGGCCTTGTGCGACCTTCGCTTCACCGCCGCGCAGTTCGCGCTGATCTCGGCCGCGGCGAGCATCCTGGGGCGGATCGTCACGGGTACGACCGCAGGCGCGTTGATCGAGGCGATCGGCTATGTCGACTTCTACCTGCTGACCACCGTCCTGGCGCTGCCGGGCGTCGTCCTGTTCTGGTGGATGAGCCGGTCGGGGATGATCGATCGTTCGATCGGCAGCGCGGGCGTGGAGGGTGAAGGTGACGCCCGCGCTGGTGATCTGGTCTAGAGCGTGATCGGGCGGCCCTCGTCGGCAAAGGCGGCTGCGACCGCCGCGGCACTGGTGAGGACGCCGTCGATGCGGCGGACGCCGAGCAGGTCGGCCATCAGGTAGCGCGCGGTTTCGGGGGCGGTCTCGACGCGCGCGAGCACCGACAGCATCGCCGACTCCGCCGGCGTCATCCGCGCGCAGCAGCAGGGGGCGATCGCGATCGTGCCGGCCGAGGTGCCGGCAAGGTCCGCCATCAAAGCCCTAAGTAGAACGAGCGGACGGCGGAAGCCCTGCCCAAACGCGGTGAACATCGTGTGCGAAGCGCGGGCGTCGGCCAGGCCGTGCGCGCCCATCCGCCGCATCGCGAACAAGGCGATTCGCGCATTTTCACAAAGCGGTAGGGCATGCGGCAGCAACGAGGTCGCACTGGCGATGCTCTGCGTCGAATTAGGGCGGGTATCGGTCATTCACGCGACTCCGTGGTGGTGCCCACAACGTCGCGTGTTGGTTATTGATAGTCAATAGCAATAAGAACTCACTCCGGTGGCTGGTCGTTCGCCGCGAGCACTTCACCGGCAAGGTAGAGCGAACCGGCGATCAGTACGAGTTGCGGCTGATCGGTATGAGCTGCGATCGACGCCAGTGCCTCGCCTGGCGTAGCCGCGACCGCTACGGTCTTTCCGAACGATCGCGCGAGCGTCGCGAGCGCTTCGGGCGCGTGATGTGCGTGGCCTGGGACCGGGATGGCGACGACATGTCCGACCGACGGTGACAGGATGCGGACTACCGCCTCGGCATCCTTGTTCGCGAGCATGCCCAAGACCAGCGTCGCCGGGCGGCCCTTTGCAAGCGTCCTGAGCGCCCGCGCGACGGGTTGCGCGGCGTTTGGATTGTGCGCGCCATCGAGCCACAACTCGCTTCCGCCAGGCAATGTCGCAAGCAACGGTCCATCCGACAATCGCTGCATGCGCGCAGGCCAGTGCGCCCAGTCGGCCGCGGCGCGCATCGCGGCTTCGGGGATATGCAACGCGCCCTGGTGTTGCAGCATGGCGATCGCGAGCGCGAGGTTGCGCGACTGGTGCGCGCCGACGAGGCGGGGGCGGTTGGTGACGACCGAAAAGCCTTGATCCTCGTACCGAACGGTCGAGCGCGCGGTCTCGCTGGTCCAGGCGGCGCCGCGGGCGAACACAGGCGCGCCCGCTGCATCGGCGACGGCTGCGATCTTCGCGCGAAGGGCCTTGCGATAGTCCATCGTGACGAGCGGTACGCCCGACTTTGCGATGCCCGCCTTCTCGCCGGCGATCTCCAGCAGCGTGTCACCGAGGAAAGACTGGTGGTCGATACCGAGCGCGGCGATGCCGGTGACGATCGGATTCGGAATAACGTTGGTCGCGTCGAGCCGCCCGCCGAGACCCACTTCGACGATCGTCGCTGCCGCCGGCGTGCGTGCAAACGCCAGGAACGCGACGGCGGTGGTGACCTCGAAGAAGCTCGCCTGCAGGGCGGCGGCTTGGTCGAGCACTTCTTTCAGCAAGGTTGCGAGCAGGGCGTCCTCGATCAGCGATCCCGCGAGGCGAATGCGTTCGTTGAAGCGGACGAGGTGCGGCGAGGAATAGACGTGGACGCTATGCCCCGCGGCCTCGATCGCAGCGCGCAGGAACGCGCAGGTCGAGCCCTTGCCGTTGGTGCCGGCGACGTGGAAAACCGGGGGGAGGTTCAGATGCGGATCGCCGAGGCGGCGCAACAGCGCAGTGATGCGCTCGAGGCCAAGGATGTCGGCGCCGGGCGACAGCGCAGTCAGTCGGTCGAGCTGAGCTTGTACCGCGGGTGACGAAGAAACGGCATGGTCGGGCATTCTAGGCTCCCTCTCCCCTCTGGGGAGAGGGCTGGGGTGAGGGGCAGTTCCAGGCGGCGTCCTGCTTGGCGGGGCCGCCCCCCCCCCCCCACCCCCCAGGGGGGGGGGGGGGTGTTTGGCCCCGGCGGGGGCGCGGCGCAAAACCCCCACCCGCGCCCCGGGGGCGCGGGAAAGACTC